>CAYZJT010000001.1:0-332201 GCA_964478845.1 uncultured Flavobacteriaceae bacterium
CATCGTGGGTGACGTTGTAATGGTTGCACTTACCACCATCGCAGGTTTACCCATCTGTGCATCGCCGGCAAAGCCAGTGCTGGCGATACGCTGCTCGTCATGATTTTCTAGAAAGTGCAGCATGTGGTGCTCGATGTCAGCTAACTCATCGATAATCGGTGGAATGTTGTCTGTTTTACCACCTCTGTGCATCACGTTGCGGATCGTATCGTATAACTGAACCTTGTCATAGAGATAATCCATCTTTCCCTTGCGGATGTAGTCGCGATAGAGGCTCGGGTTGTAAACCTCCGCAAGTAGGAAAGCATCTGGATTTTCCTGTTTGATATGGCTGTTCATGTAGCTCCAGAATTCTACTGGTACCATCTCAGCCATGTCATAACGGAACCCGTCAACGCCTTTTTCAGTCCAGTATAAGGCGATGTCTTTGAACTTTTTCCAGCTGCTAGGCACATCTTTGTCTTTCCAAAATTCAAAATGTTCCTGAGCGGTTTTCTGATCGTAGCCAGCAGGTAATTCTTCAAAATCTTTATTGCCATCTGGGTCGATACCGTAATTCACTTTGACGGTCTCATACCAGTCATTGATGTCTGGCTGCGATGCGCGACTGCCGTTTCCTGTCCATTTGGCTGGGCTTTCATCAAACTTCCCATCAGCTAGCGGGTGATTCTCGCCTCCTAGCGGCTGATAGCCATTTTTCCATTCCGGCACTTGAAAATCTTCACCGGGATTGTAATAGAAATTATTATTTTTCGCGTAAGCGATACTCGTGTCATCCTCTGCACCAAAATCTGTGACCCCATCTGGATTTGTCAGGCTTTTGTAGTTTCTAGCCACGTGATTTGGGACGATGTCGATGATCACTTTTAAACCAGCATCATGAGACCGCTGAATCAGCTCTTCAAATTCCTGCAGTCTGTTCTTCACATTGACAGCAAGGTCTGGATTTACGTTGTAATAGTCCTTGACCGCATAGGGGGAACCTGCGCGACCCTTTACCACGTCAGGATCATCATTTGAGATGCCGTAAGCCGTGTAATCAGTAATCACATCATGATGCGGAACACCGGTATACCAGATGTGAGTGACACCTAGATCTTTGATTTCCTTGAGCGCCTGCGGTGTAAAATCTGCAAACTTGCCCACACCGTTTTCCTCCAGCGTCCCCCAGGATTTATTGGTCGCATTTGTATTGCCAAAAAGTCGGGTAAAAACCTGATAGACTACTTTTTTCTTAGGGGTCTCACTCATGGCAGTTGTGGTCTTTTGGTCTGTTGTTTCATTTTTATTCTCTTGGTTGCAAGAGGTCGCTACAAGAGCAAATGCAAAAATGGATAGAATTGTTTTTTTCATGGTCGATTATTTTACATTCTACGTCTGAAGGCCAGAAAAACGCCAGCAATCATCAGGAATCCGAGTCCAGTGATAACAGGCGGATTGAACAGGTTTTCTCTTTGTAATCCCAAGTAGGTAATGAGAACAGCTAGAATAAGCAGAACGATACTGGCGGTCGTAAGAATGTTTTTCATTTTAGAATTTGAGATTGATTTCAAGAATTGCGCCGGTGTCCCAATTTATGGGAATTGCCAGTGTGCCTTCTTCACTGTCAAACACCCAATTTTCAGATCCTTTGCCATTCATTTGCAACTTTCTTGGTGCTTTTTCTAAACCGTGAATGACTAAACTGATCTCCTTATTGGATTTTTCAAAATCATCACCAGTTATAGCGTTGAATGAGAATGAGAGTTTTTTCGCTTTCGCGAAAGCGGTATATCCCAGCACCTCATACCTACCTTGCTCAAAAGCTAGTCTAGAGCCATCATCCTGATATTGCCTGTGACCTGCCTTCTCGACAGATGTATCGTGGTAATAATGCAGCTCAAATTTGTTGTTGTCGTAGTCTTTTGTCGTGTTCAAGTTGCTAGCCATGGGAATGAAAGCACCAGCCTTGACGAAAGTTGGGATGTGTTCCTCTAGAGTTTTGAAAGTATGGTGGCTGCCGGGTTTAAACACTTCGCCTGAATAAAAATCAATCCATTTTGCCCCTTGCGGGAAAACCACGTCGATCTCTTTTTGTCCCTGTTGTGTGATGGGTACAATGAAAAAATCACCCCCCCAGAGAAAGCTGTCCTTGTCGCGTAGTCTTGCCTCATTGCCAGCCATAAAGAAAACAGGTCGCATGAGTGGCATACCGGTCTGGCTGTTTTCATGCATCAAAGTGTAATTGTAAGGCAGCAGCTTGTAACGCAACTCGATGGCTTTTTTCGCAAGTTGTTTTGCTTTCTCGCTTCTAAAGACTGGTTCGCTAGCAACTTCTTCTTGTGCGTGTGGTCTGTAAATGGGTTGGAAAACACCGTATTGCAACCAACGAGTGTAAAGCTCGTCGTCTAGATTTGCTCCCGCAAAACCACCGAGGTCGCTATGCATATATGCAAGTCCCTGCATTCCCATCTGTAATGCGATTTCAACTTGGGATTGAAGACCGCCCCACGTGCGATTCACATCGCCTGACCACGGCACCATGCCGTAACGCTGGCTTCCAGAATAACCCGCACGCATCAAAATAAACGGACGTTTCTCAGGTTGTGCTTCTATACTGGCCTCATAGACCAATCTAGCCCAATCATGGCCGTAGATGTTGTGGACTTCATCAGCCGTTCCTGTGGCATGGATCAATTCTGATGGGTGTACTTCTGGCTCGCCTAGATCACCCCAAAATCCATAGACCCCCATTTTGGATAAATTCTTATAGATGTCTTTGAACCACATTTCGGCTTTTGGGTTATAAATGTCGATCAAACCAGTATTCCCGAAATAAAAATCATAGGTGTAAGGATGGCCGTCAGCATCTGTTGCAAGAATGCTCTCATTTATCGCTTCTTGCCAGCGCTCCGATGTGGTAAGGATAAAAGGCTCTGTGATAAGGATGGTCTCCACATCCTGCTTGCGCAGCTTTCTGATCATTCCTTCAGGATCAGGGAAGCTGTCTCGATGGAACTTCAAGTTCCCCATGGTGCCTTTGATACTGTCACCAAACCAATACAGATCTAAAATAGCGGCGTCTACAGAAATGTCTTCTTTTTTGAAGGCAGCGATGGTCTCTTCCACTTCGCGCTGACTGTGATACCCAAATCTGCTAGCAAAATTCCCCAGCGCCCATCGCGGCAGCATGGGTTGTTTGCCCGTTAGCGATACATAGTTTTTTGTAATCTCAGCAAGATTGTCACCTGCAATTACCTGATAACGCATCGCACCGCTAATTGTCTCGTAAGTAATGGTATTATCGCCATTGCTGTCCAAGTCCAAAAACCCGATAGGCGCGTTGTCAAAGTGCACTGCATAACCAGCTGACGAAATCATGATAGGCAACGTATAGTTCATCAGTTCGCTGCGGGTCTCGTAACCATAGTGAGCGCGGTTGTAGAGTTGCAATCTGTTACCACGCCTATCCATTCCTAAAGCTCTTGCTCCACCACCATAAAGAACTTCGTCTGGTTTTATTTCAAGCTGTATGGTTTTAAGGCTGTCGCGGTCCTGGTAGCCTGCGGCTTCTCTCAAAAGCTGTTTGTCATTTTGGACGTACTGAATCTGAAATGGATCCTTGGTTATATGAACATTTAACCCTGATGTTGAATTCAGACCAAAGCTTATTTCCTCATCGCGTATAGTTAGATGAGGCTTTTCATCTGTATGAGAGAGCACAACAGCATGTGATGGTGGTGTCATTTCTTCTGGAAAATCCTCTGGAATAAACCATGTCTCGATAATGTCTTCACCATAAACTGAAAAATGATACATGCCGTCGCTGACGATTACTTCCAAAGTGCCGTTATCCTGCAACTTGTGGCTAGTATAGGTGCGTGTGGATTGTGCAGTTACCGCTTTCGCGAAAGCGAAAACCAGAAAAATTAAAATATACTTTGAAATCTTCATGGTTATTCCAGATCAATTACCATGCTCGATTGAGCATCTATACTGAGCGTGTTTTCAAAATTAAAGGTGCGTTCACTCAAAATATCTCTACCGCTTCTTGAACCATTCAGTCCCTCCTGATATCGATCAAGATTTAATTTTTGTGAATCCTTGCTTGCATTGAGAATCACCATAACGCGATCTGAATCATTATACCTGAAATAAACATAGCAGTTGTTCTCTGGGACATAATGCAAGAGCTTGCCTGTATGAAGCACAGGTTTGATCTTGCGGTAGTTCAACAGCTTGCGGGTAAAATCCTGATAGGCTTTTTGCTCATCTGTGGGAGCGGTAAATGCGTTTTGCTTGTCGCCTAGCCAGCCACCCGGGAAGTCTCTGCGTATGTCACCATCACCATTGGTATCACGGTTGCCGCCCATGCCAATCTCATCGCCGTAATAGATCTGGGGGATTCCTCGCGAGGTAAGCAGGAAGGTCATGGCAAGCTTGTACTTATTCAGGTCGCCATCAAAAACACCATCGCCGTTGATCCGATTTGTATCATGGTTTCCTGCTAGCGTCACAATTTGGTTAGGATATGAATATAGAAAATCATTTGTGAGGCTGTTGTAGATACGCACCAGCCCTTTGTCCCAGCTGCCTTCTTCATCTTTGAGTGCTTTGAGTAAGGCAACGTTCGTGGGTTTATCCATCACCGTAGGTAGGTGGCTGTTATAATCCTGAATCGCTGCCACCGGACTATCCTTCTGCCAGAACGAGACATGCGCGGACTCGTATAACCAAGTCTCACCCAGCACATTGAAAGTTGGATATTCATCCATGATGGCTTTTGTCCATTTGGCGATGCCATGTTTATCGTTATACGGGTAAGTATCTACTCTGATGCCGTCCAGCCCCGCGTACTCGATCCACCAGATGGCATTTTGGATCATGTAGTTGACAAAAACGGGATTATCCGTATTCATATCTGGCATGGTGTAATCAAACCAGCCCTCCTGTGCGTAGATCTCGTCGATTGTGCTTTGGTACGGATCAAATTGAGTTGTCTGTCGATAGTTAGATCTAGCGAACCCCTCTAATGGCATTTCCTTCCCCTCGTTGTCGTCAAATATGTGGATCCAGTCAGGCATAGGCAGGTCTCGCATCATCCAATGCGAAGCTCCCCAATGATTGGGAATCATGTCCATAATTAATTTCATGTCGCGCTTGTGCAGCTCATCTGCTAGGCGGCGGTAATCTGCGTTTGTCCCGTAGCGAGCGTCAATTTTATAGAGATCGCTGGTAGCGTAGCCGTGATAGGAATAGGTTGCCTCGTTGTCTTCAAGCAGTGGCGTGCTCCAGAGTGCAGTTGCGCCTAATTCATTAATATAATCCAAGTGGTCGATGATACCCTGAATATCGCCGCCATGGCGACCACCTTTAAAATCACGATTGGCTTTCTCTTTGAGCTGATCTACGCTGTCGTTCGACGGATCGCCATTAGCAAATCGGTCTGGCATTACCAGATAAATTACATCGCTTGCATCAAAACCCTTTCTTTCTTTTGAACCTGGTTCTCGTGGCAGGATGTCGTAGGCTACAGGAATAACCTCTCCCTCATCACAATCGATCGTGCAAAGATTAATGAAGTACCGATTGGGTTCGATTTCTGTGCTAATCGTCACAAACAGATAATTGGGATTATCAGTCTTACGAACTTTATCTATTGTAAGATTGCTCTGCACCTCATTATAGGTGGCAATGTCCTTACCGTAGAAAAGAATTTCAACCTTGTCGTGTTCCATGTCTGCCCACCAGAATGGTGGCTCCATACGCACCAGGAGCTTTTCTAAATCCTCACCGCCTGAAGGCTGCGCGACAGTATATATATTTAATACTAACAGCAAAAAACAGAATACTTTCAATTTCATAATCTCTTTTGTTTTAAAATGCATAAACCCCGCTTGCGCAGGGTTTACGTTCATCATCTTCAATTCTCCTTCTGGCTGATTCAAATTCAAGATATCAAATAAATTATGCTTTAATCATCTGACTATTCAGGCTGCGCAGCTCACCATTTACTATTACTTCCATCGTGTCGCCGCTACTCAATTGAACATCTGTGCCACTATTAGTGACATTTACCTTCAAAATATTATCCCTATAGTTGATTTTGAAGCTAAAACCATCCCATTCCTTTGGCAGTCTGGTTGTAAAGCTGGGCTTGTCGTCTATTATCTGTAGCCCTCCAAACCCTTCAACAATACTCATCCATGTCCCAGCCATACTGGTGATGTGACAGCCTTCTTCAACTTCCTTATTATAATCGTCCAGATCTAGACGGCTGGTCCTGAGGTAGAATTCATAAGCCTGATCCATGCGGTCTAGTTTTGCGGCTTGAATACTATGGACACAGGGTGATAGGGAACTTTCATGAACAGTCAATGGCTCGTAAAAGTCAAAGTGCTTCTCCAGTTCTTCTTTAGAGAAATGATCCTCAAAAAAGTAAAAACCTTGCAACACGTCAGCTTGTTTGATATAGCAGCTCCTCAAAATGCGGTCCCATGACCACTTCTGATTGATAGGTCGATCTGATGCTGGGAGTTGAGAAACCGGAATAATCTCTTTATCAAGGAAACCATCTTGTTGCAGATATACGCCAAGCTTCTCGTCGTAGGGCACGTACATTTGATCTGCGACTTCTTTCCAGCCTGAGATTTCTATATCGCCCAGCCTTGTCGCATCCATTATTCTGGTATAATCAGAACTGTAGTCGCTTTTGACTTTCTCGATCTGCTCTATTGTCCAGTCAATACACCATTTAGCCAAATAATTTGTGTACCAGTTGTTGTTGACGTTATTCTCGTATTCGTTAGGTCCAGTAACGCCTAGAATCATAAATTTATTTGCACGCTGTGAAAAGGTCGCGCGCTGATGCCAGAATCGAGCGATTGCAATCATTACCTCAAGCCCCATTTCTGGGATATAGCTGTAATCACCTGTATATCTCAAATAATTGAAAATGGCGAAAACCATGGCGCCGTTACGGTGGATCTCCTCAAAGGTAATCTCCCACTCGTTATGGCTCTCCTCACCGTTCATGGTTACCATCGGGTAAAGCGCAGCACCATTAGTAAAACCTAGCTTCTCAGCATTCTCGATAGCCTTGTCCAGCTGGTCGTAGCGATACTTCAGAAGGTTTCTGGCAACGGTTTGATCCTTTGTCGCCATATAAAATGGAATACAATAAGCCTCTGTATCCCAGTAGGTGGACCCGCCGTATTTCTCACCTGTAAAACCTTTAGGGCCTATATTCAATCTAGAATCCTTGCCTAGATAGGTCTGATTCAATTGGAAAATATTGAACCTGATTCCTTGCTGTGCTTTCAAATCACCATCGATAGTGATATCTGCCATGTCCCAGATGGCTTTCCATGCATCTTTTTGATCTTCAAGCAATTGGTCATAACCGTGACCATGGGCCTTGTCAAGAACCTTGTTTGCCGCAGTGACTAACTCAGCCCTATCGTGGTTCATGTCTGTTACATAGCCCGCGTACTTTAAAAGTGTTACGCTTTCGCCTTGAGCGATATCAGCAGAAACGCTATGAGTTATGCAGCGATCATTCTGCTTGTAGAAAGAAGCTTTGCCCAGTTGTTTGCCATTCTTCCACAACGTAGACTCCATAAAGGTAGTTACGTGAAATTCGGTTTTATTGGTATGACTTAAAACAAATGAGCGATCACCGTGGTTTTCTATGCCATCAATGGACCAAAATGCATCATCCCAGTTTGAGTCCTCGTTACTGATGCCACCGTCTAAGTACGGTCTGAATTCTATTTTGAGATTACTGGAAAGAGCCTCTATATTATAGTGGATTACTCCCAGCTCGTCCATATCCAAGGATAAAAATCTTCTTGTCTTGACCCTGATTGCATCGCCGTTTGAGAGGTGAGCATCAAAAGATCGCTCGTACCAGCCCTCTTGCATATTTAATTCACGACGGTAGTTATTTACCGCTTTCGCGAAAGCGAGATCCAATTCAACATCATTGACAAACACTTGGATCCCTATGAAGTTAGGAGCATTCAGAACTTTTGCAAAATATTCTGGATAGCCATTCTTCCACCATCCCACGCGAGTTTTGTCTGGATAGTAGACACCTGCAATGTAACTTCCTTGGAAGGTCTCACCGCTATAGGATTCTTCAAAATTTGCGCGCTGCCCCATGGCACCATTTCCTATAGAAAATAGACTCTCACTGGATTTTACCAGCGATGGATCCCAATTTTCTTCTATGATT
This sequence comes from uncultured Flavobacteriaceae bacterium, assembly GCA_964478845.1. Classification (GTDB taxonomy): domain Bacteria; phylum Bacteroidota; class Bacteroidia; order Flavobacteriales; family Flavobacteriaceae; genus Nonlabens. The sequence continues at coordinate 8,216 of CAYZJT010000001.1, forward strand.
GACCAAGCGTTAGGCTGTATGTATTCCTGGTTCATTTTACTTTTGCAATAATTCATTTATGTAATCAGAAGGCATTTCCTTAAAAGTTGCAAATACCTCTCTAGCTTCACCGAGAACGTCCCTTTGTCCTATTCCCACACTATACATGTTTACTGTGTTTGCTGCTTGAACGCCAGCTACGCTGTCCTCAAAAACGATGCAGTCCTTGTACTCAACGCCCAGCTGATCAGCAGCATTTGTAAATACTTCTGGGTTTGGTTTTGCTTTTGTGACATTTGTCCCGTCCACAATCACGTCAAACATGTCTTTGATGTTCAATTTTTCAAGAATGGGTCTGGCGTTTTTACTGGCGCTGCCTAAAGCGACAGGCAACTGCCGTGCCTTCAAATCTTGTAGAAACTGATAGACGCCAGGAAGAATATCGCTTGTATCTAAGGTGCTTATCAATTGAAGATATTCCTCGTTTTTTTGGTGCATTTTTGCCTCAAACTCTTCTTGTGGGATGGTTTTATTCCCCCACTCCAGAATCTTCTTTAGAGAGTTGACACGGCTTACGCCTTTAAGCTGCTCATTTTCTTCTTTAGTAAAATCAATGCCTAGCGATGCAGCAAGACGCTGCCATGCAACAAAGTGAAACTTTGCAGTATCAACGATAACCCCGTCCAAGTCAAATATGAATGCTTTTTTGTTGATCATTGTGGTTTGGGTGATGCGGTACCTGGTAATGTGACACTGGTTTTAGTCCTTACCCGCAGAGTTAAAAATCCGGCAACAATCATCGATATACCGCCGATGATAATTGCATATACAGGCTCGTTTTCAAAAAAGTAAGAGACGAGGAATCCTAAGATCGAGGCAGCAACCAATTGCGGAATAACGATAAAGAAATTAAAAACTCCCATAAAGTATCCCATTTTATGAGATGGAAGGGCACCCGTGAGCATTGCATAAGGAACAGACAATATGCTTGCCCAAGCAACTCCCACTCCAATCATACTGAGCAACAAGCCAGCTTTATCACTTACAAAGTAAATACTGATTAATCCAATCCCTCCAAACACCAAGGCAATGAGATGGGTGAACTTGTTGCTCGTACGTTTAGCCAGCACTGGCAGCAGAAATGCCACCAATGCAGCAACTCCATTATAAACGGCAAACATGACCGTCACCCAATCTGCAGCATCATTGTAGGCCTCGCTGGTTTTATCAGTCACATTAAAGACATGACCTGTAACTGTATTTGTGGTATAAATCCACATGGAAAAAAGAGCAAACCAACTAAAGAACTGTACCCAGGCAAGATCCTTCATCGTTTTGGGCATATTTAAAAGGTCACTTACGATGTTTGTAAAGGCATTGCGTGTTTCGCTTTTGACTAGTGCGCAGGATATAAGAAATAAGAGACCTACAACTGCAATGCCTACAGAAATGATAAATAATTCTTTTTTAAGACCGTTAAAATAGACGAGAGCCGTAGCGGCTGCACCTACCAGAAGCATAATAAATCCATAGGTGTTTTGAGTACCCAGCTTATCTTGAGTTGCCACGGTCGGATTTGCAGCCTCTTCTGCCTGATCAAACACCCTCATTTCTTCTGGGCTATATTCTTTTGACTTGAAAACCGTCCATAGCACAGCGAGAAGAAAAACAACACCACCTAGATAAAAAGACCATTTTACGCTGTCGGGGATGACACCTTCTGCGGCTGTATTTGAAATTCCTGACTGTGTGAGAATGTAAGGCAAGGCACTTCCTATGACTGCGCCTATACCAATAAAAAAGGACTGCACGGCAAATCCCAGCGTACGCTGGCTAGCTGGAAGATTATCACCTACAAATGCCCTGAAGGGCTCCATGCTAATGTTGATACTGGCATCCATGATCCACAACATACCAGCAGCTACCCACAACGCGGGGCTATTGGGCATGATAAATAAAGCTATGGAAGCAAGGATCGCACCTACGAGGAAAAAAGGACGACGGCGACCAAGCCTTGTCCAAGTCCTATCGCTGTAATATCCTACAATAGGCTGGACAATCAATCCAGTCACGGGCGCAGCGATCCAAAGTATTGGAATTTCATCCACCTCGGCGCCCAAGGCTTCAAAGATTCTGGAGGTATTTGCGTTCTGGAGGGCAAATCCAAACTGTATGCCCAAAAATCCAAAACTCATGTTCCAGATTTCCCAGAAACCTAATTTAGGTTTTTGCATATCGTTGATTTTTAGCACGATAAGCCTGTTGACTTACCAAAACTTTTGTGTGAAAAGAAGATTAGTTCTGGCGTCAATTGTAGGTAAACACCTTACAAAAACGATGTAAAGATAAATATTTTATGGAGTCGACTCTCGCTCGATAAGAGAGGTTTTTACGATAACGGTTTCGTAGCTATCAGTCTCAGCTTCTTTGTTTTCAAGACGTTCAATAAGTTTTGCCGCTGCTATTCCACCCATTTCTTCACCCTTCTGTCCGATAGTCGTCAAAGTAGGACTTGCATACTTTGAAATCAGTCCATCTGTAAAAGCAACTATGGCGATATTTTTAGGAATCTCTTTACCATGCCTTTGCAGAATCTTACTCGCAGTGACTGCAAAAAGCTCATTGACAGCTAGTATAGCATCAAAATCATTATCAACGACAAACTTTTCGATAGCATCGTCACAATTGTCTGCATCCTCTATTTTTAGGATTTGGCTTTCGCTGAACTCAAGACCTCTCTGCTGTAGTGCCTCGCAAAATCCTTGTGTGCGCAATCGGCCTACACTCACGTAATCGACTGTACTTATGAGACCTAGTCGTTTACGGCCTTTGCGTAGTAAAAATTCCGTAGCTCTATTTGCTGCATCAACATCGTCGATGACAATTTTGTCGCAAGCAATGTCATTTGAAACCCGGTCAAACATGACGATAGGCATACCTTGATTAACGGCCTCTCGCAAATGGTGATAGTCATTTTTAGCCATGGTTTCTTTAGAAAGACTCACTATAAAACCGTCGATACTCCCATTGGCAAGCATTTCCATGTTGACCACTTCTTTATCAAATGATTCACCGGACATGGTGATGATGACCTGATAACCTTTTTCATTTGCGACCCTCTCTATTCCTAATATCACCGTTGCAAAGAAGTGATGAACAATTTCTGGGATGACGATTCCAATTTTTTTTGTCTTTTGGTTTTTGAGACTTAACGCTATACTATTAGGACGATAATTTTTTTCTTTGGCATACTTCTTAATCTTCTCTCTCGTCTCTTCGCTTATCTCATAGGAGTCTCTAAGTGCTTTAGAAACCGTTGAGATTGAGACGTTCAAATCTTTAGCTATTTGTTTGAGGGTCAATTTCATACAACAAGTATTTGATCGTAGATTTAGTTTATTGAATGTATGCTTTCGCGAAAGCGTAAATTACGACAACCGTACGAAAATAAGCCGAAAACGTTTTCGCAAATACAATTCTAGAAAACAGTCTCTTAACATTCTGTTGACATAAGTTTGCAATTGTGTGAGAAGAAGATAATTTTATCAACAATCAAAACTTCTATTAATGAATCGTAAATTACATTTAGCCTTCTGGCTGTTTTTTGTACCGCTGATGATGTGGGCTCAAGGAACTGTAACAGGAACCGTGACAGACCCCGATGGTTTACCAGTACTAGGCGCATCTGTAGCTGTTAAAGGCACAACCAACGGTACAGCTACCGATTTTGACGGTAAGTACACCTTAAACAATGTGGAACTTAACCAGATAATCGTTATTTCCTACTTAGGTTATCAGACACAAGAGATTGTTTTTAACGGTCAGTCTACTATAAATGCGACACTATCCGAGGACGCCAGCGAGCTAGAGACAATTGTCTTAATAGGTTATGGTACCACTAAAAAGGAAAATGTAGCCGCCGCACAAACAACAATCAACAGCGAAGAGTTCAACAAGGGGGCGATCGTGTCGCCAGGACAACTTATTGCTGGTAAGGCAGCAGGTGTACAGGTGACGGCACCATCTGGGAGACCAGGCGATGGGCCAGTAATTAGAGTACGTGCAGGATCAACACTAGATGGCTCTGGAGATCCTCTTTATGTGGTAGACGGTATCCCTCTAGACCAAAGTAATGCTAATCTAAACACTCTAAATCCAAATGATATAGAAAGCTTTACGGTTCTGAAGGACCCTAGTGCAGCGGCCATTTATGGAAACCGTGCGTCAAATGGGGTAGTGATTATCACCACTAAATCGGGGAAGTTAAATTCTGAGCTCAAAGTTCAATACCAAGGTCAATTTGCGATCAACAACAACGTAGGTGAAATAGATGTTTTAGACGCAAACGGTTTAAGGAGCCTTGCAGAACAGGAAGGTTTCGATACTAGTCTTTTTGGAAATGCAAATACAGACTGGCAGGATGTAATCTATCAAACTGGAACTCGTGGTATCCACGACGTTGCTTTGACAAAGGGATGGGAAACAACTAAGCTAAGAGTAGCATTGAATTACACTGGTGAAGAAGGAACTTTAATTACTTCAAGCTACGAGAGAGCATCATTAAATGTGAATCTGGGACAAAACTTTTTTGACAACACATTAAAACTACGTCTTACTGCTCAAAGTGCTCTTGAGACAATAGGTAACGCTGATGGTGGGGCAATAGGTTCTGCCGTGGTATTTGACCCCACACAACCTGTGTTTGATCAAGACGGCTTTGCTGGATTTTTTGAATGGACAGATTCCTCAACAGGACAACCTATCGGCACTGCACCTAGAAACCCTCTGGGGCTATTAAGAACTTTAGATAGCGAGACAGGTAATGATCAAATCAGAATGAATCTTAATGCGGAATACTTGCTACCCGTTGAAGGTCTTTCTTTTACTGGTAATGCTGGATTCGACTATAACGAATTTGATACGGTTTCCGCTCGTTCTGCAGCATCTGGTGCGGGCTTCAACACAAACGGATCATTATTTTTAGAAAGTGGATTGAGAAGAAACGTTTCATTGGATGGTCGTTTTGATTACCGCACCAGAATAGAAGCGATCGATACTGAATTAACTGCAACCCTCGGATCGACTTACCAAGACTTTACCAGAAGTGGACAAAGCAGAGCTACTGACAATCAAGGGGTGTTGCAAAATCCAATAGGTGGTGCAGCTGATAACCGTTTGATAAGTTTCTTCGGCCGAGCAACTTTTGATATCAAAGACTTATTTGTAATCAACGGATCTGTAAATAGGAACGGTACTTCGCGCTTTGCGCCAGGTGATAGATGGGGAACATTTGGAAGTTTGACTGGTGCGATTAAGTTGACTAATCTAGACTTTATTCAGAATAGCGGTGTTATTTCTCAATTGAAAATACGCGGTGGATATGGTCTAACTGGACAACAAGAAATAGGAGCTAACCTGGCATTCATCCGTCAATTTACACCAGGACAGCCGCAGGCGTCTGTACAATTTGGCGATCAGTTCTTTACTACACTAAGACCTGAAGGACAATTTTTCTTACAGTGGGAAGAAACTTCTGGTTACAACCTCGCTTTAGATTTTGGTTTATTTGAAGACAGAATTACTGGTACAGTAGATGTATATCAAAGAGAGACAGTTGACCTTCTGCAATTTAATAGGCTTGCTGATGGGGGATTAGAAAATGCAGGTTTCCAAAATAGTGGTTCGACTGAAGGGCGCGGTATTGAAGGTAACCTGAATATTGATTTAATCAGATCAGCTGATATTAACTGGAGCGTAAACTTAAACGGAACTCTTCAGGAAATCGAGATTACTGATTTAATTCCCGGACCTAATGATTCACCCAGGGGCATTGGAGGAATTTCTGGAGGTGTGGGTAACTTGATTCAAGAAAGAGCCATAGGTGCAGATCCCACAAGCTTTCACGTATTCAGACAGGTATATGGTGCAGACGGTCGACCATTAAGAGGGGTCTATGTAGATGTGAATGGTGATAATGTCATTAATGAGGCAGATAGAGTACGCTACAAAAAAGCAAATCCGGATGCATTCTTTGGGTTCTCGTCAAATTTCAATTACAAAAACTTCTTCGCAAGTTTCACAATGAGAGGTCAAGTAGGTGGATATAACTATAATAACGTTAATTCAAATGCCGCAAACTTTGGCAATGCATTCAATACACCGGGTAATTTCTATAACAATTTGCCGACTGATATTTTGAATACTGGCTTCACAGATCAAGAGCTTTTTTCTGACTATTACATCCAGAGTTCAGACTTCTTACGTATGGATAATGCCACTATAGGTTACACATTTAACATGGAAGATGGAATTGACTTAGGATTTTCTGTAACAGGAACAAACTTATTCATCATTACTGATTATGATGGTCTTGATCCCGAAGTGTTTAATGGTATTGATAATAATCTCTTCCCACGCAGTCGTGGAATAATTTTTGGCGTTAACGCTACATTCTAATATAACATTCTACAAATGAAAAAATTAAAACCAATATTTCTCCTTTTCATCGGTGCTCTCATATTCACAGCTTGTGAAGAGACATTAGATTTGGAGTTGGATGGTCAAGAACTGACCGCTCAAGAAGTATTAAGTGACCCGGCTCAATACACTGCGATTTTTGCAAAAGTCTACGCAGGTCTTCACACTGGTGGTCAAGAGGCTGGCGATGGTAACACTGATATCACTGGAATTAATGGTGGGTTTGGAAACTACTCTCGTATCATGTGGTACATGCAAGAATTAACTAGTGATGAAGCATTGATTGGCTGGAATGACGGCACGATTCAGGATCTCCAACGTCAAACGTGGAATGATGGTAATGAATTCATTGCTGCATGGTATTCTAGAGTTTCTTATCAAATAGCACTTGCAAACGATTTCTTAAGAATTGCAACCGATGAAAATTTTAATGAATATAACATCCCTGCAGAGGACAGAGCAGTAATCACCTCATATAGAGAAGAGGTGCGGTTCTTAAGAGCTTTATCCTATTACCATGCGATGGATTCGTTTGGGGCAATAGGTTACCAAGATGAAACAACAGATCCAACGATCGGTGGTGAGCGTTTTGACAGACAGCAAATTTTTAATTATGTTGAGTCAGAACTTTTAGACATAGAAAATACCATCGCACCAGTTGGGACTAACCCATATGGACGTGCTGATCAGGGTGCTGTATGGATGTTACTTGCTAAAATCTATATGAATTCAGAAGTTTATACTGGTACACCTAGATATGCAGAGGCTTTGGATTACACAAACAGAGTGATTAACTCAGGTGTTTACTCCATCAGCAACACTCAACCCTACAGCAGTCTAATGCTTGCTGATAACGATAGTAATGGTGTACAGAGTGAATTTATTTGGACCTTGAATTTCGATGGCCTTCGAACACAATCATATAACGTTTGTACTGTAGTCACTCACGCTTCTATAGGTGGAAACATGCAAACAGCTGATTTTGGTGTGAATGCTGGTTGGGCTGGTTTGAGAACCACTCCACAGTTTGTAGAAATATTCCCTGGCGAAGAAAATAGTGATGATGGTAGAGCTCAATTTTTTACCCAAGGCCAGTCTAAAGTTATACCAAATCAAGGCGATTTCCAAGATGGTTTTGCCATAGCTAAATTCAGAAACGTTGACGTGAATGGTGACCAAGGTCGTGATACATCTGGCGAATTTGTAGATATTGACTTCCCAATGTTCAGATTAGGTGACGCGTATCTAATGTATGCTGAAGCTCATCTAAGAGGCGGCGGTGGTGATGCAAGTACTGCTGTCAACTATATCAATATTCTTAGAGAGCGTGCTTACGGCGATTCAAGCGGCAATATCACAACTGCAGATCTAGATCTTGAGTTTATTCTGGATGAAAGAGGTAGAGAATTGCACTGGGAAGCTCATAGACGTCAAGACTTAGTGCGCTTCAATCAATTTACAGCTAACAAGCGTTGGGCATGGAAAGGAAACGTTCAAAATGGAACGACTACACCAGTCTTTAGAAATATCTTCCCAATTCCAGCAGAACAAATAAATCTTAACACAAACCTGGTTCAAAATCCAGGATACTAATCCTAATTTAAATAATTAATACGATGAAAAAGTTTTCCATCTTAATGCTAGCATTTCTTGCAGCATTCAGTATAATTTCATGTGGTGACGACGAGGAAGCACTTTTCGTGACTCAACCTAGCGGTGATTTCTCATTCAGAACCACTGCTGCAACTTCATATATTTTGACTTTTGAGACAAGAGCTAACACTGCAGAGCGGTTTGTATGGGAACCTCTTGAGATGACAACTCCTATTGCACTTACCTACACTCTAGAGGCGAGTACAGATACATCTGCTTTCTCTAACCCAGTAGAGGTTGCAAGTACTAGTGACACTTCTGTAGCTCTTACAGTAGAAGAAATGAATGATCTTGCGTTACAGTTAGGTCTAACACCTTTTTCTCAAGGTGAGATCGCAATGCGAGTTTTTACAACTGCAGATGATTCTAATGTTGAGTCCGTGGTTAGCGATGTAATTACACTTTTTGTAACCCCATACACGACAGAAAGTCCAAAACTATGGGTGCCTGGTAACTACGCAGCTGCAAGTGGTTATGGCGCTGATTGGACACCAGATGATCCGGAAACGCCTTTCTTAGAGGCTGTAGAATTTGGTTCTACTCAATTTGAAGGTTTTATTAACATGGATGTGGCAAGTCCAGAATTTAAATTTACTACAGCACAAAACTTTGACAACGCTTTTGGCGATGCTGGTGGTGGTGCTATCTCGTTAAGTGCTGGAAATAATCTCACAGCGCCTGGACCAGGTTATTATTTCATCACTGTGGACACTGACCCTGATGGCGACCCTAACACAGATGATGGTACATTTACAATCAGTGAAAGAGTTTGGGGAATCATAGGTGCTGCTACACTCCCTTCTAATCCTGCTGAGTGGGGTGATGAGCTAGATATGACTTATGATTCAGTAAACCACGTATGGACAATTGATGCAGCGCTTACCCCTGCAGATATGAAATTCAGAGCTCAAGACTGGTCACCACAAACAAGAAACTTCGGTATAGATGAAAACGGTGAGCCAGGTGACCTGAGATTTGATGGTCCTAACATCCCAAATACAGTTAGTGGAAATGCTCGTATCATATTAGATCTGAGTCAGCCTCGCAACTACACTTATTCTATCACGTCGATTTAATATTTCAATCCAATCAAAAGGGCTGTTAACGCAGCCCTTTTTTTTGCTAAAAAAAGTTTGTTATGAGAAGAATAGTACCTTTTTTATTGATTGTATTTTGTTTCGCTTTCGCGAAAGCGCAAAATCCCCATTCATCAATAGTACCTGCCACGGCCACACAAACTGATGCTGTTATATTGCGATTTGATGCCACAGGAACCCCACTAGAGAACCAAACAGGAACGCTCTACGCCCACTCTGGTATTACTCAAAACGGTGTTGACTGGGAATTTGTAAAGTTTCCATGGACGACAAATGACCCCTCGATGGCATTTACTCGCGTAGCCGGTACCAGTAATCTGTATGAATTGGCGATTGGTCCCAGTATAGAGGCATTCTACGGCTTGCCAGCAGGCATAAACGTAACTCATATCACACTCGTTGTTAGAAATGCAACACGCAACTTACAAACTAGACCAGATGAGTATATACCAGTATTTGCACCAGGGCTTAACGTCGCCATAACAAATCCATCGCAGAATGATATCTTCAGCATAGGTCAGACTGTCAATGTCCAAGGTGTGAGCTCGTTAAACACAAGTTTAAGCCTATCTGTGAATGGTACTGTGATTGGAACGGCTAATGCTGATAACATTTCAGCAAATTACACATTCCCAGCAGCTGGGAATTACACTCTAAACATGCTTGCAGATGACGGCACGCAAACTGCTACAGACAATGTTAGTGTTTTTGTACCAGGAACTACACCTACGGGACCACGTCCCGCAGGATTGAAAAACGGGATTAATGAAAATGCAGATGGTTCAGTAACCTTTGTTCTTGCAGCCCCGCTGAAGAACGATGTCAATCTTATTGGTAATTTTAACAATTGGACTCTAGACACTAATTACCAAATGACCAAGGATGGTGACTATTTCTGGATCACCCTACCTAACACTATGTTCAATGCTGGTGACTTAATCATGTATCAATACGTGATTGATTTTGATATTACCGTCGCAGACCCGTTTAGTCAATTAATCCTAGACCCAGGGAGTGACCAATTCATTAAGCCTGGCAACTATCCTAACCTACCAGCATATCCAAATGCTCAGACCACAGGTGATGTTACAATCTACACATACCAAAAGGCTCCTTACAACTGGACTACAAACAACTTTGTAAGACCAGATCAAGAAAATTTGGTGGTTTATGAAATCCTCCCTAGAGACTTTTCTGAAGGTGATAGTTTTCAGGCCATTATAGATCGTATCGATTACTTAGAAGAGTTGGGTATCAATGCGCTCGAATTTATGCCGCTTAACGAGTTTGAAGGAACAGACAGCTGGGGTTACAATCCTAAACTGCATGGCGCTCTAGACAAAGCGTATGGTACTCCTGAAAAATTTAAGGAGCTTGTTGATCTATGCCATTCAAAAGGAATTGCTGTTATTGTGGACATTGTTTACAACCATGCTTTCAGCCAAAGTCCCCTGAACAAAATGTGGTGGGATCAGGCTAATTCGAGGCCAGCATCTAACAATCCTTACTTGAACCCTATTGCTAGACACCCATTCAATGTAGGTGACGACTTTAATCACGACAGCCCATGGACTAAGGAGTACGTTAAACAAACCATGGAGCATTTCATCGAGGAGTATAGAATCGACGGTTTCCGTTTTGATCTTTCTAAAGGTTTTACGCAGCGTAACTCATTGGGTAATCAATCTGAATGGGATAGATTAGACAATGCAAGGATTGCTGTCCTCAATGAATACAAGGACAATATCTGGAATGATCCAGCTTTCAGTAATGATATCTATATGATACTTGAGCACCTAGGTTCTTTTGATGAGGAGCGTAGATTGGCAAACGATGGATTCATGCTTTGGGGTAAAATGAGCACAGAGTACAAGCAAAACTCATTAGGTTTTGGTAGCAACTCTGATGTCTTCAGGAGTTATCATACATCACGTCAATTTAACGACAAGCATCTCGTGGCCTACTCAGAAAGTCATGATGAGCAGCGTATCATGTACGAAACTTTACAATTCGGTAATACTTCCCAAAGTCCTTCCTATAATGTCAGAAATCTATCGACGGCTTTAGATCGTCAGGAAGCGGTTGCAGCAATACTTTATAGTATTCCTGGTCCAAAGATGTTATGGCAGTTCGGTGAATTGGGTTATGAAATCGACATTGACCAAAACGGTCGTACAGGAAGAAAGCCTATTCCATGGACGTTAGGTTATGACACAGATCAGGATCGCATGGACCTTTATAGAGCTACTGCCACATTTATAAACTTCAAAACCCTTTATCCAGAGACGTTTAATTCAGAAACCAATAATCTGAACTTAAGTGGTTTACAAAAACAAATCTGGTTGGATGGGCCAAATTTTGACGCTGTAGTGGTAGCAAATTTTGACGTAGTAAACCAAACTGTGAACACAACCTTCACCCAGAATGGGACTTGGTTTGACTACTTCAATGGAAATTCGACACTCAATGTGACAAATGCTGGAAGCACGCCAGTAGTTTTAGGTCCGGGTGAGTATAGGCTTTTTACTACTCAAGCATTGGCAACGCCGCTTAGCATAGATGAAACAGTTGCTGATCTACATTCACAGTTTGTAATCTATCCTAATCCTGCTCAGGACAGCTTCAAAGTCTCAGGTGAGGTCGATCAAGTAGAAATCTACAGCCTGACTGGTCAACTCGTGAAGCGATTTACAGAGTCTCAACGCAGTTATAGCTTAAATTCTCTACAATCTGGCATATACCTAGTGAGAATAAACAATGAATTTAGCCAGCGATTAGTTAAGCAATAAGCAGAGCTTAACTCAAAATCGAAAGGTCGCCGATGGCGACCTTTTTTGTCTTATTTGTTTTGCTTTCGCAATAACGATTCAGTACAAACCTCCTAAATCAAATGTGGACACAATTGCATCTATCTGATTGAAAATTGTTGAGAATGTAGTCATAACCGTTAGTCGAGAAAAAGACAGGCCTATTACAGCCAGTCTTTAAAATTCAATGAAGGTAATAAGTTATAACAGGATAACTTTATTTAACTAAATCAATTTAGACTAGAGGTAGGGATCAATAATGGTTTCAAAACCCGGCGCAAGAATGTTAGTACCAAAATTCGTAGTGTATTCTAAGTTTGACCTCATTTGCTCAAGATTAGACTTCAACAAAGAAATATGACCTGGATTAGTAGCAACAACCTGAGACATGGAAAAGGTTTGATTATCAGGATTCTCTTCGTAGAACAATACCATCTTCATCATAAGATTCGCGCTAAGCAATTCATTCTCCATGAAAAATTGAGACATGTTTGCTAATTCGGTAGGTCTAGCCTGTGAAGTGAAGTCCTCATCCATTATAATATGGGTTAATAGAAATACTGCAGCATACTGAAAATGAGAAGTGGATCCGTGCTCCTGATACAAGTCATTTAAAAAATAATCATATTGTACTTCCCAAGATTCGGTTAACAATAATCGATTTATACTTTCAGGAACAATTGGTAAAGGTGAGACATTCGACTCTGCATTTTTTTGGACTGAACTGATTTGGGTTTCAGAGGATAAGTTCTTATCGGTTACATCTGAATGATTATCTGAATCACAGCTAAAAATGAATACGAAAGTGAATAGAAGAAAGATTTTTTTCATGATATAGAATTTAACAACAATAGGATTGAGCGATCGAACCTAATGTAGGACAAGCATCGACCATTAAAGTTTGACCTGTGTTCGAGACCCATGACTCGCCGAAAGTTCCACCATATGCGCTACCAGAACAGCAATCATGTCCAGCAGGAACATTATAAGAAACTGATATGTTAGTCACATCACCTCTACTCCATACTATAGAGTCACTACACATACATGTTCGATCAAGTGAGGTTTGAACCATTAATAAAAAAAAATAAGATAGGAATTGATTTTAAAAACATTTTTAAAGAAGTTTAAGTTATCTTATAAAATTAGTTGCAAAGTAAATAGTATTAATATTATTAAGGTTTTTTTATGAAATATCGTATATGTTTATGTACAGAATCTCTAAATAATCTTGAATTAGAAATGACAAATACAGTAGAAATGCACTTCTGACTAGATGTTAAACTATATTTTTTAACCACCTGCATCCGGCGAGCGACAGGTGAAGCGAGAGGAATGTATTGTGTTTACAAATCAAATTTGATCCCCTGAGCTAGTGGCAGATCAGTAGTATAATTAATTGTGTTCGTTTGTCGGCGCATGTAGATTTTCCAAGCGTCACTACCGCTCTCGCGACCACCACCAGTATCCTTTTCCCCGCCAAAGGCACCGCCGATTTCGGCGCCGCTGGTTCCTATGTTGACGTTGGCAATTCCACAATCGCTTCCTGCCGCACTTAGGAATCGCTCTGCTTCTCTCAAATTATTAGTCATGATGGCACTAGATAATCCCTGTGCGACATCGTTTTGAACATCAATGGCATTTTCTACATCACCTGAATATTTCAGTAGATAGAGAACTGGCGCAAAAGTCTCGTGCTGAACGATGGACATACTGTTTTCTGCTTCGGCGATCGCGGGTAGTACGTAGCAGCCGCTTTCGTAGCCGTTGCCATCTAGAACACCGCCTTCGACAATTAGCTTACCTCCCTGCTCAACTACTTCTTTCCTTGCTTTATTGTAATTATCTACGGCATCCTTATCGATCAATGGCCCAACGTGATTATTCTCATCCAGCGGGTTCCCTATTCTCAACTGTTTGTATGCATCGACGACTGCATTCTTGACTTTCTCATACATGCTGTCGTGAATGATCAATCTGCGGGTGGAAGTACATCGCTGCCCAGCAGTTCCCACCGCGCCAAATACCGCGCCTATCACCGTCATCTTAATGTCTGCATCTGGGGTCACGATGATCGCATTGTTACCGCCCAGTTCAAGTAATGATTTACCAAGCCTCTCTCCTACTCTTGCAGCTACGATTTTACCCATGCGCGTTGATCCAGTAGCGCTGACTAGCGGAATGCGCTTATCAGAAGTCATCATCTCACCCACTTTATAATTACCATTAACCAAGCATGAGATTCCCTCAGGTAAGTCGTTTTCTTTAAGAACTTTAGCGATGATGTTTTGACATGCGACACCGCATAAAGGTGTTTTCTCACTAGGTTTCCAGACGCACACATCACCACACACCCACGCTAGAGCTGTATTCCACGCCCAAACAGCTACAGGGAAATTAAACGCACTAATAATACCCACCACACCTAGCGGATGGTACTGTTCATACATCCTATGCCCCGGCCGCTCGCTGTGCATCGTCAGTCCGTGCAGTTGCCTTGAGAGCCCGACGGCAAAATCACAGATATCAATCATTTCCTGAACCTCGCCTAGTCCTTCTTGATAGGATTTACCCATCTCATAAGAAACCAATTTCCCTAGCGGCTCTTTAAGTCTTCTCAATTCATTACCGAATTGCCTAACGACCTCTCCACGCTGCGGTGCAGGGATCACCCGCCACTTTTTGAAAGCGGCTGTAGCTGCTTCCATCACTTGATCATAATCTGCTTGTGTGGTGCTGGAAACTGACCCTATTAATGCACCATCAACAGGTGAATGAGATTCAATTTTCTCACCGTCACCAAAAAGAGTATTTCCTGTTGAAGTTCCATCATTGTGATCTGATAATCCTAGTGCTTGCAACGCTTCTGGGATTCCAAATTCTTTTGCTATCTGTGACATGTTTGTTTTTTATCGATTAGTAATATTGAAAATTCAACTCTCGATCGAGCCAATGTTCAAGCTTTAATCCAGCTTATCAGCCAGTTTCTTGAACGTCTTTTTCGGATCTTTTTTCTTGTAGAGAATTCCGTGGACTGCGTTCAAAATAAATGTGCGCGCTCCTTTTTCTTCGTTGATCTGGTAGGCGCTTTTCGTAGCGTAATAACCCTCAGCCACCATGCTCATTTCCAGTTGCGCACTTCTGACTGTGTAGCCCTTGGCGAGCATGTTACCAAACTGCCTATTACGTGAAAAACCAGAATATCCCGTTACCAAAAGGTCACCCAAATAAGCGCTATCGTTAATGTTGCGCTTCATTTTGTGCACTTTTTTAATGAAACGTTTCATCTCGCGTATGGCATTGCTCATCAGGACGCTTTGGAAATTGTCGCCGTATCCCAATCCATGGGCTATACCTGCCGCAATAGCGTAAATGTTCTTAAGCATCGCAGCGTATTCTGTACCTATGATGTCATCGCTGATCTTGCAGTTGATGTAATCGCTATTCAAGAACTGTGCTAGGTATTCGGCTTTGCTAGTATCGCTACAAGCGATGGTCAGGTAGGACAGCCGCTCTAGCGCAACCTCTTCTGCGTGACAGGGTCCCGTAATGACGCCTATGTCCTCAAATTCGATGTCGTAATGCTCATGGAAGTGCTCGCCTACAATCAGCCCTGTTTCAGGCACGATTCCCTTAATGGCGCTAAAAACAGTTTTCCCTTTTAAAGGGACGGTTAACGCCTCTAACTCTTTATAAACGAAAGCACTAGGAACCACAAAAATGCAGATGTCCGCTAGGTTGACAATCTCATTGATATCGTTTGAAAGAAAAAGCTGTTCAGTCTTGAATTCTACACCGCTCAGGTAACTGGGATTGTGCTGGTTGCGTTTAATATGCTCGATGGCATAGGCGCTGCGCATGTACCAGTAGACGGTATCGAGGTTTTCGCACAGCATCTTTACGATGGCCGTAGCCCAACTCCCGCCACCAATCACGGCAATTTTCTGTGGTTGTTCCATAAGAAAATTTGGTCAGGCTAATATAGGCTTTTAGCTAGGAACGCAATCGGTGTAGTAAGTCTCTCTTTGATGGTCTCGTAATGCGATCTTTCTAGATGATTGTAGTAATTCCGCTTTCGCGAAAGCATAAAAATAATAGCCCTATGCTCCCTTATCCTCTACATTTTCGATGATCCACTCGAGGCATTGATCAAAGTCGTTAAAAATGAAATCGTCGCCCACCAGCGCGGGAATCAATTTGATGGCTTCCATGCGATAGCGCACCTGTGCCTGCACATTGACCAGCAGAGGCTGCATGCCCCTTGCAATCAAGGTTTGCAAGACTTCTTCAAACGCAAACAAACCCGATTGATCTACAAAAGGGACGCGTTTCATGCGGATGATGACGTGGGTCGCGCTATCCGGCACGTGGCTGCTCAGGGTAGTGAACTCACTGGTATAGCCAAAAAATATCGGACCCTTCAACTCCTTGAAATAAACCTCTTCTTTTAAGTTCACTGGGATTCTCGAATAATTTTTATGCGTTTGCACCATCGATTCGGATAAGCGGATGATCCTACTGCTGTCTGCCGTGACATCTCCCATTTTTTTCATAAAGATCAGACTTGAAATCACCATACCCACGCCAACCGCTGGCACCAAGTCCCAGAAAATGGTAAGCAACAAAACCGTAAACATCACCACCACATCACTTCTTGGAATGAACCTAATTGCTTTCAATCCTTTATAATCCATCACACCGATGCCTACGGTAATCAAGATTCCTGAAAGTACCGCGCTAGGGATGAATTGCGCCCACTTGCCCAGCAACATAATAACCGCAAGTAGAAGGATTGCAGCGACTATTCCCGACAATCTGGTTTTACCACCATTCTCAATATTTATAACGGTGCGGATGGTGGCGCCAGCTCCCGGAATCCCCCCAAAAATCCCCGCCACGCTGTTGCCTAGCCCCTGCCCGATCAATTCGCGATTGGGATTGTGTCGGCTTTTTGTCTTGTTGTCTGCTACCACGCTGGTCAAGAGTGAATCGAGCGAACCCAGAAAGGCTAGTGTTACGGCTGTAAAAATGAATGGCGTAATCACACTTAAATCAAAAGCAGAAAACACCTGCCATTGCGGAATCGGCAGCCCCAGCGGTATTTCACCGATGGTACTTACATTCAATCCAAAGACTATCGGTACGATCGTCCCTATAGTCAGAGCTATGAGGGTGGCTGGAATGGCCTTGGTAATTCTTCTGAATCCGAAAATCAAAAAAACGGTTCCCAACGCGAGAGCAAGTTCTAGGCTATTGATTTTCTGGATGGCTACCGGCAGCGTTTTGAGCGTTCCCACTACTCCGCTACTGTACTGTTTAGCGAGCGCCTGACTTTCCTGTGAGATTATTGCCTCATCCATCTCCCATCGATCTGCAGGGATGGACTCCAAAGTGTTTCTAGTCAACCCGTTGTCATTTACTTCTTCCCGCAACACTTCATTGAGCATCACCTCCTCGGCTTGCATATTGAAACTTTGGACAAAATCGGGATCCTGATCTGGATAATAACCTAGTGCTGGTAAAAGTTGGGTCACTAAGATAATCACCCCGATTCCCGTCATAAAACCCGAAACCACAGGGTATGGAATGTATTTAATGTATTTACCCAGCTGTAGGACTCCCAGTAGGATTTGGAACAGCCCCGCCAAAATAAATATCGCCAGAATACCAGGAAGCGCCTTTTCAAGACTGCCATCGTAAACCTGTATCACACCGGCTACGATCGTCATGCTCACCGCGGTCATCGGCGCTGTGGGTCCAGAAATCTGGGTGGGTGTACCGCCCACCAGCGACGCAACAAAACCTATGAAAATCGCCCCATAGATTCCAGCAATCGCCCCCATGCCCGACTGCACACCAAAAGCCAATGCCAGAGGCAGAGCGACCACCCCAGCGGTAAGCCCGCCAAAAATATCGCCGCGCAAATATGGAAACCTTGATTTCGCTTGTTGTTGCATCCTGAATTGACTGGAAGGCTAAGGTAAATGCAATGTGGGATGCGGCGCTACTTCTGTAGGGATTTCTTGATTTCCTGCATTAATTCGGCTCCGCCGTTTCTGAGGATTTTTTGAGATTGCGCTTTCGCGAAAGCGGAATATTCTTCATCGCTCAAATTCTGGACATCGTCCAAAGTGCCTCGCGTCTCTATTCTTTGCTGTCCATCCAGACTGGTCAGACAGCCCACAAAATTCAATCGGTTATTATTGATGGCAGCCAGCGCACCGATGGGTGCTGTACAGCCGCCCTCAAGCGCGTTCAGAAAAATGCGCTCGATGTTTACGCAGATCTCTGTAGATCGATCATTTAGCTTTGTGGTTGCTGCAAGAACGTCCTCATTGCTTTGCATCGCTGCCACCATCATCGCGCCCTGTGCGGGTGCAGGTATAAAACCATCCAGCGAGACGTACTGCAATCCCTGCGAGCGCAGGTAAGTCAGCAGATCAATTCTTTCTAAACCAGCCTTGGCGAAAATTGCTGCACTCCAATTTTTGTTTTCGACTAGTTTTTTGAGTCTTGTATTTACGTTACCGCGTAAATCAACTACCTCGTGTTTGGGATAGAGGTTGAGCCATTGGGATTTCCTGCGCAGGCTGCCTGTGGCGATGATGCAGTCATCATCTGGATTGAAATGAGACTTATGTACAAGAATGTCCTTGTGACTAGCTCGCTCTGGAACTGCAGCTTGCACCATGCCTTTAGGCAGGCGCGTGGGCACGTCCTTTAAACTGTGAACCGCAATATCAATCTGACCTTTTACGAGTGCTACGTCAAGTGTTTTGGTAAAAATCCCCGTGATGCCCATCTCGTAGAGCGGCTCGTCAAGATTAAGATCGCCCCGAGATTTAACCGGATGCAAAACAGTCTCGTAGCCCAGCTCGTTTAAACGTTTCTGTACGTGAGTAGCCTGCCACATGGCAAGTTGAGAGTCGCGGGTTCCTATTCTGATGGGTCTAATGGCAGTAAATTTTAGGAATACAAAGTACCGAAGATCTACTGATCCACGGTTTCAAGTTTGAAAACCTTGTTCAATAGGTCAATCGCCTCCTGCGTGTCTTCCTGCTCATCCCTTAGGTGATTTGCAAAATGTCCAGCGATTTTTTGGATAATGCGGTCTGCGATAAGGTGTGCTTGGTCAGAGTTGAAATCTTGAATTTTGGTGCGGTTGCTTTTGATTTCAGCTTCCTTAAGGTTAGCAAGTTTGCTCTTGAGCGCGTTCATAGTGGGCGCAAACTGTCTAGATGCCTGCCACGAGTTAAACTCGGCTTTGATTAATTTAATAATAGACTCAGCCTGAGGCACAAAGTCCCTACGCTGCTGTAGCGTCTGACTGGTCAACTTGCTGAGCTCATCCAGATGAACCAACTTCACATTATCCAGTTCCCTGACATCACTAGCGACATTCATGGGAATTGACAAATCCAGAATCAGAAGCGGTGATTCTTTGCATATTAGATCTTTGGAAACCGTAGGATGCGCAGCACCAGTCGCCACAATTAAAATATCTGTCGCCGCGATCTCTTCCTCGAGCTGGCTGTAATCCTTAACGATCAGATCAAACTTCCCTGCAATGCGCTCGGCTTTGTCATAGGAACGATTGATCAACGTGATCTCCTTATTGCTGGTGTGCTTGATGAGGTTCTCACAGGTGTTACGGCCTATTTTACCTGTTCCGAAAAGCAAAATGCGCTGGTTGCTGCCTTTTTCAAAATTATCAAGGATGTACTGAACGCTGGCAAAGCTCACGGAAGTTGCACCGCTGCTGAGTTCTGTCTCATTCTTGATGCGCTTGCTCGCCTGAATAACTGAATTGATGAGTCGCTCCATGTACGGTGTCACCAGACCAAATTTCTTTGATCGCTTGAACGCAAACTTCAGTTGGCCGATGATTTCAAAGTCGCCCAAGATCTGGCTGTCGAGCCCAGTCCCTACTTTGAACAAATGATCTACTGCCTGCTCATTTTCATAAACATAGGCAATACGACGCAATTCATCGATGGTTCCATCGCAATGCTTGCACAGCAATTCCATAAGCTTGCATGGTCTGCTGGCTATTCCATACACTTCGGTTCTGTTGCATGTGGATATGACTGCTAGACCCTCATGTTTGGTCTGGTGGGCGAGGGCAAGCATGTTGTCGATAACCGCCGGTGCGAGGGCAAAGCGGCCTCTTGTGGCGGCATCTGCCTTGCGGTAACTTACCCCTATTACGTAAAAAGAATTGCTCTCTCTCAAGGATCGTTTAATTCGCTTGCAAAATTAGACGTAAGAGTGATTGAATTATAACGCTAGAAGTTCGTTTTTCAACGCAAAAGTTCGCAAATTTGAATATGAGTAGAAAATAGCCTGATAGCTTGAGGTTTTACGCTTTCGCGAAAGCGTGACAGCTACTTATTTATAATTATTTTAAATAATTGGAATGAACAAAAACATCGCCAGAGGTTCATATAAGTCCACCCTGATAGAAGCTGGATTTGAGGTGCTGAGAATCAAGAATGAGTCTTCTGGATTTGAGAGGGTTGAACACGTTATAAATAAAAGTCAATTACAGTTTCATTATTGCTTGAAAGGCGATGCACAACTAGCGTTTAATGCCGGCAGCTACCAGTTGCCTGTGTCTGATCAACAATCGTATATGTTGTACAATCCAACTATGGACCTGCCTATAGATTTGAGATTGAGTCCTGATTCATGGGTGGTTTCGGTGATTATTACGATTAAAAAGTTTCACTCGCTTTTTTCCAGCGATGCTGATCAAGTAATGTTCCTGAACCAAGAAAATCGTGATAAGAAGTATTACTTGGACGGAAAAATCACTCCCGCCATGGGCGTGGTCTTACACCAATTGATGAATTATAGCCTACACGATACGATCAGGCAACTTTATTTTAAAGGAAAGACGTACGAGCTGTTATCGCTGCATTTCAATAGAGACGAGAGCAACGCAGTTGCGGCCTGCCCATTCCTAGCTGATGAAGAAAACATGCAAAAGATCAGACTGGCAAAAGACATCGTTCTAGAAAAAATGACTGATCCGCCATCGCTGCAGGATCTTTCAATACAGATCGGGTTGTCCTTGAAAAAACTCAAAGAGGGTTTTAAAGAAGTCTATGGTGATACGGTGCACAATTTTGCTTTGGAACACAAGATGCAGCATGCTCGACAGTTACTGGACAGCAAGAAATATAACGTGAATGAGGTTGCGATCAAAAGTGGCTACAGCACCAGTAGCCATTTTATCAGTGCTTTTAAAAAGAAGTTTGGGTTGACTCCCAAGAAATACCTGAGCGATAGTTGACATGCTTTGCCCTCTCTGGGAACTACAGTGGCAATTTGAGATTTGTATTTTTACGGAAAAAGGAATGGAAAAACTGACGCTCGCACTAGACTGGACGCCCAATATCAATCATATAGGATTTTTTGTTGCTCTGGAAAAAGACTTTTACGAGAATAGAGGAATAAATGTCTCAATTATCCACCCGGGAACAGATGACTACTCAGTAACGCCAGCTAAAAAAGTCGAGTTGGGTAAGGCAGATTTTGCGCTATGCCCAACCGAAAGCATCATAAGCTACCGAACCAAGTCAAAACCAGCGAATCTCATCGCTGTAGCCGCTGTTTTACAAGAAGACCTGAGCGCGATCGTAGTCAAAGAGAAGTCAGGAATTCAATCACCTAAAAATCTTGATACGCGCACTTATGCCTCTTACGAAGCGCGTTACGAAGACAAGATTGTGAAGCAGATGATCAGGAACGATGGTGGACAGGGTAACATTGAAATCGCGTACCCAAAAAAACTTGGGATTTGGGATGCTTTTCTTGAGGGCATCTATGATTCTACGTGGGTTTTTACCAATTGGGAAGGCGTAGCGACAAGGAACCTTGAAGCCGATTTGCGGTATTTCAAGATGAAAGATTACGCCATTCCTTACTCCTACTCGCCGGTTATTGCAGCGAGAGAATCAGAGGTTACAGACAAAAGTGAATCATATCGCGCATTTATCGAGGGATCGCGTCAGGGTTTTGAATTTTGTAAATCAAATCGGAAAGAAGCTGTAGAAATTCTTTCTAGACAGGTTCCAAAAACAGATGCGCACATTGATCTTAGGGCAGCCTTAGATCAAACTATTCCAGCTTTGGACGAGGATGACAATTGGGGAAGAATGGACAGAAATCGAATACAGGAATTTCTGGATTTCATTTATGAAAACAAAATGGAAAACAAGATTCTGAGACCAGAAGATATTTTTACCCCAGAATTGCTCGACTAGCTTTTGATTTCCTCGAGCACTTCCTTGTAGGTCTTGCCTGGATCTGGATTTTCTCTAAGGTATTTGTCTACTTTCTCAATCACGTTTTGGGATGCGCCCAGCTGATTGAAAAGTCGCAAATCATGATCCCAAGTTGACCATCTAGCAGGTGTTTTAGCCAGCTTTTCGCTAGCTAAGGTCATTTCCCTGACTTTGATGTAAGTGGCAGTTTGCTTCATTTTGGTTATGTCTTCCAGCCAGTCGCCGTAAGTCAGCAAGTCAAATTGCTTTTCTTTGGTCATATTGTGGAGGATTCCTGATAACATTTCCATCCGCCCGAAGAAAGAAACGTCAAAATCATCTATGCCGCAAGGACGCATCAATTCAAGATTTGCCTTTACCACTGAATCATCGGTCAAAGTCCCGTCATGAAGAAAGTCCATGCGCATTACTCGCACTGCATCACATTCTTCAGAAAAACTGATTTCTTGAGAAAAGGACGCGGAAGAACAGCAAAAAAGTAGTAGAACAAACAGTCGTTTCATATTTGGCAAAACTAATTATATCATGGGACTTTACACCTGATCCAAATTTCTTGCCGCAAAACATTTAACAAACTAAACCCCCTTCAAATAGAGCCATAATCTTTAATAAATGCCTAGCAGCACACTAGATTTTGAAAAAGATTTACATTTATTGACTAATCTAACTCACATGAACAAAGCTCTCTACATTATTATTTCAGTGTTCTTCCTTGTTTGGAACCTCTTCGGTGTATTTGCGTTTATTGTTGAAATGACCGCTTCAGAAATGATTACAGATCCCATGAATGACACCCAATTAGAAATGTATTTACAGCGGCCTAGCTGGTATTTAATATTTTATGGGATAGCTGTTTTCGCTGGTTTTATTGCCGCGATTATGCTTTTGGCCCGCAGGCGCCAGGCAGCATTTTTTGCGCTTCTTTCGCTATTGGGCGTTATCGTTACTACAGGATATAATTTCTACAGTGGAGCAGCAGACCTTGTAGAGGGCGCAGATCAGATCTTTTTGATTGGTGTGCCGTTGATTTCGGTTTTTATGCTGGTTTACGCCCGTCATGCCGATAAAAAAGGGATGCTCAAGTAAAATTAGAAGAACACTTCTCTAGCAACTCGGTAGGTATTTGCATGTGCCTCGATAATAACTTTTATCTCTGGTGAGTAACCGCCGCCCATGCTGCATTGGACTGGGACCCTGCTGTTTCTTGATGATCTCGCTTTCGCGAAAGCGGACAAAGCAAACTCATCACGTTTCTTACACCCCTCTAGCGAGATATCCAGTCTCCCAAGTTTGTCGCTGCCTAAAACGTCTACCCCGCAGAGGTAGAAGATGAAGTCAGGTTTCTGATCTGATATTAGGTCTGGAAGAATATTCATTAACTCGCTGAGATAATAGTCGTCGCCGGATCCGTCTGGAACGGCTATATCGAGATCAGATTGCTCTTTTTTGAATGGGTAATTGCCTGCGCCGTGCATGGAAAAAGTGAAGACGCTGTCGTCGTTTTGGAAAATTTCTGCAGTCCCATTGCCCTGATGTACGTCCAAATCTACAATCAAGATCTTCTCGGCTAGACCATGATGTTGCAGGTAGCGGGCTGCAATTGCCTGATCGTTGAGCAAACAAAACGCCTCGCCGTGATCAGTGTAAGCGTGGTGCGTACCGCCGGCTATATTCATGGATACGCGAGTATTAAAGGATTTCAAACAACCTTCTATTGTACCCTGAGCAATGAGTAATTCTCGCTCAACAAGCTGCGCACTAAGAGGAAAGCCAAGTTTTCTTGCGGCTCGTCTTTCTAAGGACAGGCTCTTCAAATTATCCAAATAATCCGATGTATGAACCCTAAGCACATCATCGTCTGCGCACAACTGAGAAGGCTCAAAAAAATCTGATTGATCTGCGGTGCCTTCATGTAGCAATTGCTGAGGCAGAAGGTCATACTTCTCCATCGGGAAGCGGTGTCCCTCTGGTAATGGGTGTTTATAAATGGGATGAAAAGCAATGGGGAACACGCGCCAAAAATATCTCTTGCTGGTAGCGGGATACAAAAAGCCTTCCTAATTTCTTTTAAAGGTTTAAGGAAATGGTAGGTATTTTTGTAATCAAACAAAATCATGAAAAAGTACATCTACATATTACTAGCCGCAGCTGCACTTACGTCTTGTAAAGATCCTATGGAGGACAAAATCGCAGAATATGATGCTCTAATGGAAGAGGCCATTGAGGTACACGATGAAATCATGCCTAAGATGGGTACGCTTTTGAAGCTTAAGGATGAACTAGAAAATTCTGAATCAGTGGACAGTTTGCAAGCCACAGAAACAGCACAAAATCTTAAAAAGGCGCACGAGGGTATGATGACATGGATGCGCGACTATAGCGATAAATTCCCTTATGGCGACCCATCACCCAATACAGAAGAGGAGATCAAAGAGAAGATGCCTATCCTTGAAAAAGAGGTGGAAGAAATCAAGCAATTGCGCGAGGAGACATATAATGCTATAACTAGAGCAGAGGCGTTGTTGAAATAAAGCTAGATTGATTTTCTATAAAAATGTGCACCTTACCTACAAATTTGTAGTAATAAGCCATTTCAATTATGAAACAAATATTAATAGTAATTGTATTTACTTTTTTTTCGCTTTCGAACGCTCAAACACAATTTGATTTCGTTTTTGAAGTAAGAGGCTCAGGAGTAGGCCTAAATATAGATTCAGTTGGAGGATTTACTATTGATTATGGAAATGGCAATGTCCAAAACGTTTCATCTGGCTATAATTATATTTCATTTTCAGCAAATCCCAATTCCTTTACAAGGGTCATAATTTCAGGAAATCTCAAATATTTAAGATTTGACTCTGGTAACGATGAGATTATTATAACGCAGTGGGGCACTTCACTCTGGGAAACGTTTGAAAGTATGTTTGCAAACGCGAGAAATATCACTATTAATACAACTGACCAACCGTATCTATTATTCTGTACCTCTATGCATCGGGCTTTTTCCTATGCAACCAATTTTAACTCTGACATCAGTAATTGGGACGTGTCTAATGTTCAAGATATGTCTGAGATGTTTTTTGGTGCCTCAAATTTCAATCAACCGCTGGACAACTGGGATGTCTCCAGCGTAAATGACATGACTGGAGTGTTTAGAGAAGCAATTTCATTCAATCAGCCATTAGATAATTGGAATGTTTCAAATGTTCAAAAGATGAGCAGAACTTTCCTAGGTGCTACAGCTTTCAATCAGAATATAGAGAATTGGGATGTAAGCAATGTAACGGATATGTATCAAATGTTTGCAGGCGCATCTGATTTCAATCAACCGCTAAATAACTGGAATGTTTCAAACGTCGTAAACATGTCAGGTATGCTTGCAAGCATCAATTTTAACCAGCCACTTGACCAATGGGACGTATCTAACGTGGTTGATATGAGCAGTATGTTTGCTGGTACCGCTTTTTTTAATCAAGACATCAATTCATGGAATACTTCAAGTGTGACAGATATGAATTCCATGTTTTTTCTTACGGAGTCTTTCAATCGAGATTTAAATAATTGGGATACCTCGAGTGTGATCGATATGAGTGAAATGTTTAAAAAAGCTGAGAGCTTCAACTCAGACATTTCAAGTTGGGACACCTCTAGCGTAACAGACATGAGTTCAATGTTTGAGGAAGCAATCAATTTCAATCAATCTATAGATGTGTGGAACGTTTCATCAGTGAATTCCATGGAAAGCATGTTTCAAGAAGCTGTGAATTTCAATCAAAACTTAAATTTATGGGACGTTTCAAACGTCACAATCTTTAGCAGTATGTTTAGTAGTGCTGATAACTTCAACGGTGAAATAAGTGATTGGGATGTTTCTAATGCCATTGATATGGGTGCAATGTTTAAAGATGCCATTTCATTCAACAAACCAATTGGAAATTGGAATATATCTAACGTTACAAATGCAAATTCGATGTTTGCTTTTGCCGAAGAGTTCAATCAGAATCTTAATAATTGGGATATTTCTAGCTTAACAGGACTAGATTACATGTTTGAAGGTGCCATAAGATTTAATCAACCATTGAACTCCTGGGACACCTCTGGAATAACAGACCTATACCGAACATTTTTTGCTGCATTCTCGTTCAATCAGGCTCTTAGTTTTTGGGACACATCGAATGTCACGATTATGCAGGATACTTTTTCTCATGCGCAAAGTTTCAATCAGGATTTAAGTAACTGGGACTACTCTCAAACTGCTGTTCTAGGTATAGTTTCTGACACTAATCTTAGTGTAGAGAATTATGATCGCCTTTTGGCTAAATTGGCTGGTTCGCCAAGTGTCACAGGTGGTGGTTCATTTAACGGTTTGAGCTACTGTGATTCTTTTTCAAGAAATATCCTTTTGCAAAATGGATATATAATTACCGGGGACAGCCTTGCAACAAATTGCGCCCAAAGTACAATTTCAGGCATAGTGACATATGATCTTGATGGAAATGGGTGTAATTCTTCGGATCCTAATCTTGAGAATATTGGCATCAGAATCAGCAACGCATCAAATTCCCTCTTTGTGTATACAAACAATTTAGGAAATTATTCAATTGAATTACCAGATGGGGTATATATCGCAAGCCCAATCATAGACCTGGGCGCTATTCAATCTACACCTACTCTAGCAAATTTAAACACAAGTGGCCAAAGCCTTATTAATCAAGACTTTTGCCTCACTGCCCAAAATTCTGTTGATGATTTAGAAATAGACATTTTACCTGTAGAAGATGCTCGACCCGGTTTTGACACAGAGTATAAAATTGTCTACAAAAACAATGGTAGCACTATCCTTTCTGGGAGCTTGCAATTATATTTTCAAGATAATTTTATGAATACGATAAGTACGTCACCCATGTTTGATTCCAGTACTGCAAATACAATGACGTGGAATTATGCTAATCTTTTACCCTACGAGAGCAGGGAGATAGATATTACTTTCAATTTAAATCCTCCTACCCACCCTACCTTTCCTTTAAACAGCAATGACATTTTAAATTTTTCTGCTAGGATTAGTCCCAGTGCAAATGATATAAACCCATCAGACAACAGTTTTGATTTACAACAAATTGTAGTTAATTCATTTGACCCTAACGATAAAACTTGCATAGAAGGTAATGTTATCTCACCTAGTATGGTTGGTGACTATGTTCATTATAGAATACGATTTGAAAATGAGGGTACTGCAAGCGCAATTACAGTAAGAATAGAAGATTATTTAGACACTTCGGTTTTTGATATATCCTCTTTTGTTCCATTAAGTAGTAGCCATGATTATGTCGCTTCAATTACCGAGGGAAATAAGCTTGAATTCCTTTTTGAAAACATCAATTTACCGTTTACAGCACCAGCAAGTCAAGGATACGTTTTCTTTAAGATAAGAACTTTAAATACTTTGGGGTTGGGTGATTTCTTCTCTAATCAAGCAGGAATATATTTTGACTTAAATTTTCCTATAATAACTAATCTAGAAACTACTGCCATAGATGTTGCCGCGAGTTCATCGAGTGTTTTAAAAAAATCATTTAGAGTTTTTCCAAATCCAGCAAGCAGTAAGGTTACTATAGATGGTGAGAATGAAGCTTTCGCGAAAGCAGAGATATACACCCTTACAGGACAAAGAATAATAATTTCCTCTAAAAATGTTATTGACATTGATGGCTTAGAAACTGGTGTTTATCTTTTGAGAATATTCAGTAATTCAGGCTCACAGGAATCAATGAGATTAGTAAAACAATAATGTTGATATCCCAGTATTGACCTTATGGCAGATTGTATCGCCTTAACAAGTTTTTTATAGCACCCTTAAAAAACCCTTAATATCTTTAGGCGCATATAAAAAACTATTTCATGCGCATACTTAAAATGCTGGGGCTGGCCGTTATGGTCGCCACTCTAAGTACGGGGTGTTCTTCTAAAAAAGATAAAAAGAAGGCACCTACCGCGATGGCTAAAAAAAAGCCATCAAAAAAAGGGGGAATACAACCCTATAACAAAGTCATCACTAGCAAAGCCAAAAGTGATGAGGGTCTGTTTGCCGTCCATAAAGTAGATGACAAGTATTATTACGAGATTCCAGACAGCCTACTTGAACGCGAAATGCTAATGGTAACCCGTATTGCTAAGACTGCGGCAGGCCTAGGTTTCGGTGGGGGCAAGCAAAATACCCAAACGCTTAGATGGCAGCGCAAAAATGACGACATATTGTTGAGAGTAGTTTCTCATCAAATTGTCGCTGCAGACTCCCTGCCAGTAAGTCTAGCGGTAGAGAACTCAAATTTTGAGCCTATCCTCTACTCTTTCCCTATAAAGGCAAAACGTAAGGACAGCGTCCACAACAATCTCGTAATCGACGTAACCGATTTCTTTACCAAAGATGTAAAGGCTATCGGCTTACCTCAAAGTCGCAGGAGTTCCTATAAAATATCGCGTCTAGACGACAGTAGGTCATATATCGACACGTTGCGTTCCTACCCTCGCAACATTGAGTCACGTCACGTAAAAACATATAATGCCAGCTCACCACCATCGAATAGCAGCGTTCAGTCGATCTCGCTTGAAATCAGCAATTCGATGATCTTGTTGCCAGATGATCCCATGAAGCGTCGCTATTTTGATCAGCGTGTAGGATGGTTTGCTAGGGGACAACAAGACTACGGGCTGGATGAGCAAAAAACCAAAACTGTTAGATACCTTGACCGCTGGAGACTTGAAGTAAAAGACGAGGATAAACAAAAGTTCTTGCGAGGTGAGCTGGTTGAGCCTAAAAAACCGATCGTTTATTACATCGACCCAGCCACCCCCGAAAAATGGAGACCTTACATCAAGCAGGGAATCGAGGACTGGCAGGTTGCCTTTGAGGAAGCTGGATTTAAAAATGCTATCCTAGCAAAAGATCCACCTAGCAAAGAGGAAGATCCAGACTGGAGTCCAGAGGATGTACGTTACAGCGTTGTACGCTACCTAGCATCCCCCATCCCAAATGCCAACGGACCTCACGTAAGTGATCCTCGTACTGGTGAAATCTTAGAATCTGATATCAACTGGTATCACAACGTGATGACCCTGTTGCGCAACTGGTTCTTTGTTCAGACAGCAGCAATCAATCCTGATGCTCAAAAGACCAAGTTTGACGATGAGGTTATGGGACGACTTATTCGTTTTGTAAGTGCGCACGAAGTAGGACATACCCTAGGTCTACCGCACAACATGGGTAGCTCCATCGCTTATCCGGTGGAGGCTCTACGTGACCCAGAATTCACTAAAAAGTATGGAACTGCACCATCCATTATGGATTATGCACGTTTCAATTATGTGGCGCAGCCAGAAGACGGTGATGTCGCCTTGATGCCTAATATCGGGCCTTATGACAAATATTCCATCATGTGGGGTTACAAGCCTATTTTAGGAAAAACTGCCGAAGAGGAAAAAGAAATCCTAGATCAATGGATTCTGGAGAAGGCAGATGACCCGATGTACAGATTTGGTCGCCAGCAATTTGGTGTAATTGATTACACAAGCCAGACTGAAGATCTAGGCGATGATAGCATGCTAGCGAGTGAGTATGGAATCAAAAATCTAAAACGAATCGTGCCAAAACTCAACGAGTGGACAGGTAAAGAGGGCGAAAACTACGATGACCTAGAGGAAATGTATGGTCAGGTAGTTGGACAATTCAACCGATACATGGGTCACGTGACTGGTAACATAGGTGGTGTAAAAGAAACTTATAAGGCCTATGGTCAGGATGGTGCTGTTTATGAACACGCGCCACGTGACAAACAGGAGCGCGCCATGGAATTTCTTCATAATCAACTTTTTGAAACTCCTGAGTGGTTAATCGACCAAGAGATTTTCAATAAAATCGAGCCAGATGGCGGTATCGAGAGAATACGGGGTATTCAGGTAAGAACATTGAACAACCTTCTGGATTTTGGTCGTATGGCTAGGTTAATGGAGAATGAAGAAGTAAACGGTAGATCTGGATATGGTCTTTTAGAAATGATGACTGACTTGCGCAAAGGTCTTTTTGAGGAACTGCCCCGTGGTCGAACAATTGACCGCTACCGCAGAAATCTACAAAGAGCTTATGTAGACAGGCTTGAGTTCATCATGAATAATGATCAGCCTAGTTTCCAACGCAGATTTGGTTCTGGTATCAACGTTTCTCAGAGCGACATACGTCCTATTGTAAGAGCAGAATTGGTTACTCTACAGCGCGATGCACGTAGAGCAGCTGGACGCACCTCTGATAGATTATCTAGAATACACCTTCAAGATCTTGTCGAGCGAATTGATATGATTTTAGATCCAAGAGGATAAATTTTGAATTTCAGAGATAACAAAATTGCAAGCAGACTAGTATGGCTATGTTTTGTAATGCTACCATGTATTTTGTATTTGAATCACAGCGATTATGAAATAGATATATGGGTTATAATTTTGGTGCCACTTCTATATATTTTTTTGGTTTCATTAGGTAGCATTGCGACCTTGTTGATATTTGTTATTTACTGTAATTATTTCAAACAAGATGAAGAAGTATTAAATACTAAGAATTTTAAACTTTCCAGCATGAGCATTTCCATAGCTCTATTATGGCAAGTAATACGCGAATTCAATCTTTAAAAAAATATTTAGAAGTGTAGTATTTCTTTTATTGTTGATATTTACAATTTTCTAATAATTTTAAAAGGCCTGATAATATTTTAGTCAGGCCTTTTTCTTGCAATTAATTCAATGAACCAAAGCTATAGAGTCTTATTTCGCAGAATGTTATTTGGGATATTATTGATGTTACCATCACTTTTTATTATGGTTTTATCAGAATCGAAAAATGATAGTATTGCGCATTACCTCCTTATTCCTTTGTCAGCAATAGGTGTCATTTTTGCATCAATAGTTATAATAGGGATTATTGCAAGCATATATAATTTCTTTTATGAAGATAGAATCTATATTAACAAAAAATATATTTTGAT
Source organism: uncultured Flavobacteriaceae bacterium (assembly GCA_964478845.1). Taxonomy (GTDB): domain Bacteria; phylum Bacteroidota; class Bacteroidia; order Flavobacteriales; family Flavobacteriaceae; genus Nonlabens. The sequence goes on from CAYZJT010000001.1 coordinate 39,547, forward strand.
TACATCTATGAGCATCTCTTTAGCTGCCTCATTTACTATTTTTTATTACTACCTGATGTAACCGATTCTACTAATAACAATCTGCAAGCAACTGCCCAGAAGCTTCAAGGGATTGAATGCTAGGGATTGAATGTGATTCTGCCATTTGATCTAATAGTTGGTATACTCCCTTTCTCATGTTAAGGGATCCACATATCATCAAGACGGCACCTTTCTCAATTGAGTCAGCTAAATAATCTTTATGACCAGCTAGTAAATCTTGCACATAGAGTTTCTGACCCTCTTGAGAAAAAGTTACGTGATAGTTTTTGAGTTGCTGCAATTCCTTTGCATTATGCAAATAAGGTTTGTAAAGTGATTCGCTTTCGCGAAAGCGCAGTCCAAAAAACAAATCTACTGGGACCTGAGCCTGATTATGATAAATCATTCCTAGAAATGGGGCAACTCCTGTTCCATTGGCAACCATAATCACATGATTATTGGACGGCGGGATATGAAAATCAGGATTAGTTTTAAGTGAGGCATTAATGATATCACCTTCAACAAGCTCACTTAAATAGCTAGAACAAATACCTTTTTCGTGCCGTCTGATGCTGAGTAAAATATCGTTTCCTAATCTTGCGATAGAATATTCTCTGCGAGTATCACTATTAGGAGGTTTCACTTCAAGTAAATCGCCAGATTGAAAGTTATGACTTTTAACTGAACTCAAACGTAAAAGAAAAGTATCATCCACATTGAACGGTGACTTTGATATGACCTTGTACTCCTGTAACTCTAGACGCTCCTTTACCTCATGTTTGACTTCGCCCAAGTCTATTTGAGTAACTCTGGACCATTGCTTGAGCCAAAGAGCTAAAGCCTGTTCTGATTCATTTTCTTCATCAATTAGTGCAACTGGAAGTTGTCTATTGTAGACCCCAATCTCCTCAAACATCTCATCGACTTTCTTACCAAAAGCGCAGAACTTAGGGTAAACTGACGATCCAAATGCCACTACACTGAAAGTTGCATTGCCATGGTTTGTTTGGTGAAACAAACTTTCAAAACCTTGCGCATTGCTAGGGGCGTCCCCGTCGCCGTAGGTAGAAGTCATCACGACGATCTGCTGGTGAATTTCACTTAACTGAAACTCATCCAATGGCAATATGCCTATCTTTTTTCCCGCCTGCTGTACTGCCTGAGCAAAGGCCTGAGCCTGCTGAAAGACGTTTCCTTTCTCACTACCATAAAAAACCATCACCTCGCTCGACTCAGGTGTATCAGGAATAAAGACTCGTTTTGATTTTCTCTTTCTTTTTAGGTAAATCGCAAGACCAGTAATCACAAAGAAAACGGTCACCGTGCTGCTAAGACCTAGAACGATTGCCCACATGGGATGATTACTTCCTGTGTGCCATGCCTTACTCAAGGAAAGAAGTGATAGTGATGGTGGATAAACAACCTTGTCAGCTACCTGCCCATTAACCTGATTAACTAGCATCTCTTTGTCCGCCATCTTTAGATAAAAAAAGTCTTCAGCGTCCTTTGAAAAAGGTAAGGTGACTTCCTGAATATCGCTCAAACTGGTAGTCAAGAAAACTGACTGGTTTTTAGTTTCAGGAACAGGTGCACCCCAGTTTAATTCTTGCACTTCTGATGGCCAAAGACCCAGTGTGTCAGCAGATAGAACCACACCGGAAATCGTGATAATGTAAACGGGCAACATGAACCAGCGACTCAAAATCACATGCCAGCGCTCAGAAAAACTACCCTCGCGTACGGGACTAAACCACATGTTGAACCCGCCCTGGCGCTGCGCCAGCAGAAAAATGCCTGACGTAAGTATAAGCATCAAAAGCAGTGTAGAAACAGCGACGATAATCCTACCCGTAGTCTTTAGAAATAGAGATCGATGTAGTGCCGTCGTCCAACTATAGATTTTTACTTGTTCCTCAACTTTTCCTAAAACTGAGCCCGTTCTAGGATCTACATAAACGTCAATGGTATTGAAATCCTTATCGGTAATATGTGCTATGACCTGATCATGATCCGTCACTTTTAAGGAAAGAACTTCTTTGTGACGATCTTTTAGTGAAGCAATTACCTCTGCTAATACGATACTTTCCAGATTATCAATTTTATGCTCTTGCACAAAAGGTTGAGTAGCAAGTATAGTCCCTGTCACAGAAAGCAACAGAACAAAAAGTGCTGATATCGCTGCCAGCACAAAATGACTATATCGCCAGACTGAAAGAGTCATGTTATTGAGGCATCATTCGTATATACCTTATCCAGCCGCTACCATCGTATTTCTTTTCCAATTCCTGCGATGGATCCAGCTTGATTTCAATGTCTGATGTATAATATTCTTGATCTTCTACAGCGGTTTCAAATCTTAGTGTTTGCGCTTTCGCGAAAGCGGAACTAGGAATTTTCAAGATGGTTACTTTGCGTTCCCCACCGGCAATGGTCTCACCAGAGATCGCATCGATATCCGGACGGTATTTGCCATAGAATCCCCACCATTCTGTGATCTCATTGTACCATTCACTGTCCTTTCCCTGTACATGTAAAGTTTGCACATATTTGCCGTTTTCGTCCAGCAGCGAAACAATCAAATACGCACCCTCGCCAGTGTAATTCTTAAGCTGGACAAGGCACTTCACATCAACAGTATCTTCTTTTGTGACGAATGCGACACTGATTAAGGCAATTAAAGCGGTTAATACAACTACTAAAAATTTCCTCATGGTTTTAAGAACTCTAACTGATTAGACTTATTTGCTAAAAACTCATTTTCCAATGCCAGATCATGAGCAGTCTCGCCAAACTCTGTCGTGGCGTTGCGATCTGCACCTTGCGCAACCAGATATTCAAGTATATCTAAATCCTTAGACTTCATGGCAGCAATTAGCAGCGTAGTATTACCGTCTGAATTCTTGTGCTCTAAATCAAACGAATCGACTTCAAGTAGCTTCACAAGATCCAAATTGTTTCTTGAAACCGCCTTTTGCAACAGACTGTTGCCCTCTTTATCCAGTAATTTCAGGTCAGCACCCATTTTAACAAAGAAATTTAAGTCGCCGGCCGTAGAAATTCTACGAGAAGCAGCATGAAGAACATTCTCCCCATTTGCATTTACATGTGTGGATAGTAAAACACCTTGCTTTTCAAAAAGCTGATAAACAGCAGCATCTTTTTGTCCAGTGGCAGCGGCAAAAGTGAGTGGACTATGGCCATTTTCATCATATACCTCTACAGAAGCGCCCTTAGAAAACAGATAATTGATCATATCTAGGTTGCCTTTATAAGCAGCCCAATGCAAGTAAACTCGATCATCGTGTGTGATTTTATCTATTTCATTGCCTTCAAGGCTTAGTAGATATTTCAGTGATGCGGTATTGGTATTTTCTAATAATCCATAAACCATTGCATCAAATCCATTCTTATTCAATGCGACTGGATCATTTCCAGCATTGATCTTTTTTTTTAGCTCGGCTACACTGGGGTCTGTTTTCCAGAAATCCCGTGAAAGAAATATATTTTGTTGAGCTGTAGAAAACCCGAAGGAAACAAATACTAATAGGAATAAACTATTCTTCATCCTTTCTGTTTTAACCCTCTTGACTTTCAGCAACAAAAGCCTCAATGATTTTCTCTATGGCTGCTTTATCTGTCAAATTTTCTTCAAAAAGATAGTCGTAAAGACGTTTGTTTTCGTGTTTCTGCTTTAAGACTAGATCTTGATCTCTATTAAAGATTTCGCCCCACTTGTTGCGAACTACCTGCCATTTCTCATCGTTTTCCTTCCACCAGTTAGCAGCAGCAGCACAACGGCTATCATCGACCCGCTTGTAAACGTTGTACCCTTTTTCACCTGCGACTAAAACATCTTCGGTATTTTTCTTTCTTGCGATTTTCTGATTGTCTTGATCGTGTACCCAACCGTAATCAGTGATTTCCTGACGATTTCCTCTCATCGTTAGGTTGTAATCACTCCGCTTAGTGTATTCACGTCTCGGTAAAGGTGCTGGAGTAGTGTTTTCCCAGTAACTTTTTCCATCTACGTGCACCCAGCTGGCGCTACCTTCATATCTAGGGCTATCGTCTACCTGATAGACTTTTTGTGTCCACTGACCATTTACTTCTTCTTGAGGTTTCTCTACATATGTCCACCCGTTATCTGCGTTGAACATGTAAAAGTCTTGGTTTTCATAAATCCAATCCTGACGCCAGTGTTTTACGAAAGAAGGATTGGCCGGGTTACCCACTTGAAGAATATGTTGAATCTGAATCATCCCATCTTCATCGGTTACTAATTGTGCCCACTCTAATCCACCAGTAGAGTAATTCTTAGATGGTTTATAAAGAGAGTCATTAATGTACTGAAAGGTCTCCGCAAAATCAAAGCTTACCTCATAGCAACCGCACATTTTCTTGATGGCCTCAGCGTCCATTTGTTTTTTATCCTGAGCGCTAATAGTCGCCGTAAACAGCATAAGTAAAGGAAGGATCAGTTTATTCATGTCTAAAATTTTCGGCAAATATAGTTGTCTTTAATTATTCTAAATAAATTTAGAGCTATACATTTGCGCCGCTATTTAGAAAAATTCTAATTAAAGTGTTGATTAATCGTCAGACTATTTATTGGTTCGCTTTCGCGAAAGCGTTACTCCTAAGTCACTGTGTAACTGGACAAGAAAAGAAAGTAGATACGCTAGTCGCAAAACAGCTAGAAGAAGTGATCATTACTGCCACCAGAACAAAGAAAAAAGCATCAGACGTTGCTTTACCTATACTGATCATCAATCAAAAGGAGATACGGAACGTCAACTCGATTAGACTTTCAGATATTCTTGAGGAACAAACTGGGCTAATCACAGTGCCAGATTTCGGTAGTGCAGAGGGTATACAAATACAAGGATTAGACTCTCAATATGTTCTAATACTCATAGACGGTGTGCCACTTGTGGGAAGATCTGCTGGAACATTTGATATCAACCGTATCAGTGTAGGTAACATTGAGCGTATTGAAGTGATCAAAGGTGCAAGTTCAAGTCTGTATGGTAACGAGGCTCTAGGCGGTGTAATTAACATCATCACTAAAAAACCAAAAGCAGGAATAGCCGCCTCCCTAAATCATAGATCAGGTAGTTTAAACTCCCATGACACTGGCGTTGAAACGGCTTATAAGGAAGGTAGTCTTGGCTTGACCTTTTTTGTAAATAGAAACAGTAGTGATGGCTACGATCTGGACGAGACGACTCCCGCTAACACTGTAAATCCATTCACTAATTATACGTTGAGCTCCAATGTGGAATATGAGCTAGGAGAAAAGACCAAGTTTGTTTTAAATGCCAGATACTATAATCAGTTTCAAGATGAATCCATTATCAATGATGAATTTGTTTCTGAGAATACCCTGAATGAATGGAACATTAATTTTAGAACAGAGTATGAATTCACAAAAAGGTGGAGCGCCTATTTAGAACTATACGGAAGTCAGTACATGACCGAAGACATCACGCGAAGTGATGTTACAAATGATGCCATTACTAATGACTTTGACCAGCGATTCCTTAGGCCAGAATTACGTAGCGTTTTCAAACAAAATGAAAAAACAGAGTACGTATTTGGCGCTGGATTGACTAACGAAAGGCTTGAGCGTGATCTTTTTGCCACCACCCCAGAATTCAATGCGCCTTATATCTACGCCCAAGCAGATTTCGAGCCCCTCAAAGACCTGAATATAATTCTTGGTGCTCGCTACGATGCGCATAATGTGTACGCATCTCAATTGAGCCCAAAGGCGGCCTTGAAATATGATATTACAGAATGGGTGGCCGTAAAAAGTTCTGTTGGCTACGGTTATAAATCCCCCGATTTCAGGCAACTGTTTTTGAACTTCACTAACGCAGCCGCAGGTGGGTACACGGTTCTAGGCTACAATGAGCTGCCTGACCAATTGCAGTTACTCTTTGATCAGGGATTACTGAGTGCCACAACTACTCAAGCTAATGTAGATCAAATTCTGTCAAGATTTGAGGATGATCTGGAAGCAGAAAGCTCTGTCAATTTCAATTTTGGGTTTGATTTTAAAATAGGGAAGAAATTCAGTATCGGTGTAAATGCCTTTCGTAACCAGGTATCCAATCTGATCCAGACCATTGCCGTCACCTCAAAAGCCAATGGTCAAAACGTTTTCAGTTACCAAAATGCAGATGAAGTTGTAACTGAGGGTCTAGAAGTCAATGCAACCTGGAAGCCTGTAAAGAATGTCAGAATTGGTGGTGGTTACCAGCTGCTCTACGCCTACGATCAAGCCGCAAAAGCCGAATTTGAAGCAGGGCGGGTTTTTGCACGGGATGCCGCTACTCAAATTGATTTTGCAATTGACGAAGATGATTACTTCGGACTTTTTAACAGATCACGGCATACCAGTAACCTCAAAGTATTTTATGAAGTCCCTAAATGGGAATTGAATACTAATTTAAGAGCGACTTACCGCAGTAAATACGGAATTAGTGATTCCAATAACAATGGTTATCTAGATTCATTTGACGACTTCATAGATCCACAAACAGTTGTTGATTTTGCTATTAATAAATCCTTTGCCCTAAAATTCATACCAGAGTTAAAACAATTTACACTAGGTGCAGGAATCGATAATCTTTTTGACACTACAGATCCTGGGAACCCAATTCTGCCAGGAAGACTTTTTTATACCAATGTTAATTTTCAATTCTAAATCATGAAACAATTCAAATCATTATTTCTTTTCGCTCTTGCTAGTTTAGCTGTTATCTCTTGTGATAGCGATGATGATAATGGACCTATTTTAAGTCCCGTAGAATCAGAAACTGTATCTAATCTTTTTGCCCCCAGCACTGGTGGTGGTCGAGGTCAAGCTGATGAAGGGCCCTTTACCAAGTTTGATTTTTCTACAGGGATGATTACAGATAGCGATACTGAGTGGGACATCGCATTCAGAAGTACGGCAATCATTATAAACGGTGGTGAGTCGCAGGCAACTGTTGGGGAACCTGATCGCACTGGTAATGCAGCAGCTTACGTCGCGCTTGCTCCCTTTGCAAATGTGACTGTGGTGAATGAAACACTTTTCCGTCAGGATACGCCATCAGAATTAGCTATAGTGAGAGAGTCTGGTTCTGATCTAGGGTGGTATGATTACTCCGGTTTTAATCCGCAATTACAGCCTGAAAAGCAGAATCTAGTTACCCCTCAGGCAGGACACACGCTTGTTTTCAGAACTAGGAACAACACTTTTGCTAAAGTCCAGATTTTGAGTTACTACCTTGATAATCCTGAAACGCCAATAGGCGGTACAGGTCCTAACGCCAGCGAGGGACGCTATTACACTTTTAACTATAGGCATAACCCAAATGTAGGCGACACAACATTTGAATAACTCTTTGCCTCCCCGAAAATATGTACCGATCTGCTTTATGCGGATCGGTTTTTTTGTTTGATTGCAGTTCTTAAAGATTTGTAAATTTGCTGAATGCTGTTATACTTTGATCCAGGTTTAGGTGCCATGATTGCGCAAGCAGCTATCGCTGCGTTTGCGGGTATTGTCCTTTTCTATAAAACGGTGCTGGCAACGGTCAAAAGCTGGCTGGGAATCAAGCCAAAACAAAAAGATAGCTTCGACGATATATATGATACCGAGGAGGAAGATTCATGAAACGGGATCCGTCCAGTTTTAGGGATCCGTCGGGTTTCATTTTTCGCGACAGCGGGAAAATCTACCGCCAGATAAATCCGGCATTTTTTCAGGATTACAAAGCCGCTCGCGATGCAGGCATATATGAAAAGCTGACAACAAAAAAATGGCTCATCCAGCACAAAGAGATTGAGTCAACGGCAGATAAGATCATTCTACAGCCAGAGGAGATTGGTTTTATAACCTATCCCTATGAGTGGAGCTTTTCTCAATACAAGCATGCAGCGCAACTGACTTTGAAGATTCAGACATCGCTGTTGGAAGATGGCTTTTCGCTCAAAGATGCCAGCGCGTTCAACGTCACTTTCCATCATGGCAAGCCTATTTTTATCGATACACTAAGCATAGAGTGGTATGTAGAAAATCAGCCGTGGCGTGCTTTGAAACAGTTCAGCGAGCATTTTTTTGCACCGCTGTTGCTCGCTCAGAAGTACGGTAGCCGGCACTTAAAGACATTACTGCACAATATCAATGGAATCCCGCTCACCGAAGTCAAAAGTCACCTAAGTTTCTTCAAAAAACTTCATCCGACTGTGTATTCCCATATCAGTTTGTTGGCAGGTGACGAGACCGAAGTTACTTCAAACAAAAGCCTAGGCCGCAAGGCTCAATTAGCGATAAAAGACCAACTCAAAATCCTGAAAGTTCTCGAGAACTATATCAGCAATATGAGCTTGAAAGAAAACACAGAGTGGTCAGATTATTACAATCAGACAAATTACCAGTCTAATTCTTTTGACGAAAAAAAGAAAGTCATCGCCTCATGGGTTCAGGATCTCGAGATAGAAAGAGCAATTGACTTTGGCGGGAATAATGGTGAATTTGGCGAGGTAATTCTTGATCAGGTCAAACAATTAATGGTTTGTGACATAGATCAGGCGGCTATCGACCAGAGCTATCAGCGATTTGTGAAAAACGGCAAAGTTCAGTCTATCGTTTTGGATTTGATGCAGCCTAGCCCCAGCGTGGGTTTTCAAAATGAGGAACGCGAGAGTTTTTTGAACCGATTGCAGGAATGGAATCCCGATCTGGGGATGGCACTCGCGCTTATCCACCACCTCACGCTTACAGGAAATGTCCCGTTTGAAATGAGCGCGTCTTTTTTTGCTCTTTACTGTCCACATCTAATTATTGAATTTCCAGACCGCGAGGACAGTTGGGTGCAGTTCATTCTGGATTCCAAACGCGATGCTCGACACCTGTTTGATTTCTATGAGGTTTCCGCTTTCGCGAAAGCGTACACTCAAAACTTTACTGTTCTAAAACAGCACAAGATTACAGGAACGCACCGCACACTCTTTCTAATGCAACGCAAATGAAAGAGCGGTTACTTGAATATTTCAGAAATGACCAGCACTACTGGTGGACCGTCGGATTACTGCCAGGTCTCTATGCGGTTGCATACCTCTACCAGAGAAATTATTCAATGGTCAATTCTTGGGAACAGCTAGCTGGATTGCTTCTTTATTTTGTCCTTGTACCTAGTTTTGCTACATTTTTACTGGATCGGTTCCTTTTCAAAAACTATCCAAAACTTCGAACAAAGTTCTACTGGAGCGTACTGTGGATTACCTTGCTTTTTTCGCTTTCTCTAATTCAGTTCATGTATTTTAGGTGGAAAGGACTAATCATCGGCATCGCGTTAGTTATCATTTCCAGCCTATTCATAGCCCGATTTTATAAGTATGCAATCGCAGGCTTAAGCGTGATGCTGTTCTTGAGCATTTTGAATCTTGGTTTAATCATAATTACATATCAAAGCGCCTCGCTGGACTGGATTGAACCTCATGCGACGGATATTCAGTTTTCTAGTAAACCCAACATCTATGTCATACAGCCAGATGGCTACGCTTCAAGGGATGCGTTGAAGAACAAATATTACAATCATGAGAACTCTGATTTCTTTGGATATCTAACAAGAAATGGGTTTGATTTCAATGACGATTATAGAAGTAACTACACTTCTACCCTTTCTTCCAACTCATGCATGTTTACAGCGTCACATCATTATTATAAAAACCAAAACCACAAAGGCGATCCCATGCACGCAAGAGCGGTCATCAATAGCGACAACTATGCTCTCAACACTCTTAAATACAACAACTATAGACTGAATCTTATATCGGGGACCACTTATCTGATGACAAACCATCCCAAAAGTGATTATGACTTCAACAACCTTGAATCTGAATTAACCTATTTTCCCTTTTTCAAAAAGGACCTTGATGTCGTCACTCCTTTGAAAACAATTCTGGAAGAAGGCACAAATCAGCCTCAATTTACATTCATAGAATTTCTCTATCCCGGACATGTTTCCCACGCTGCGGACAATAATCTTGGTGCGCAGGCAGAGCGCGCAGCCTATCTGGAAAGAATAGAAACCTCAAATAAGAAAATAAAGGAAATTATCGACTTGATTTCTAAAGCAGATGAAGATGCAATGATAATCATAGCTGCCGACCATGGAGGTTATGTAGGCCTGGATTATACTGGGGAGATTCAGGAAAGAGTCATTGATGATCCAGGTTTAAAAGAAGGCATGTTTTCTGCCCTGTTTGCTTATAAGGCACCAGATGATTTTGAAAAATATGCAACGGAGATCAAATCCAGCGTAGGACTCTTCCCTAACCTGTTCAATTATTTGAGCAAAAATGAGCCTGTAGAAAATCTCGACCACTCAAGCTATATCTATATATCGAATGCTGATAAAAAAGGATTGTATAAATACTTTGATTCAAATGGAAATGTAGTATCCGAACAAATTCTAAAGTGAATTTACTACATCGCGCTTTCCCTTCTGTTCCAGAAAATAAAACCCGGCCACCAGCACAAACAGTAAAATCGGGTGAATCATGAAACGCCTGATGTAGAAAAGTGCACGTTTGGCAAAATCAGATTCGTATTGCAGCAGAATGATGAATAGTGGCGATAAGATCGCAAGCGCAAATGCATAAATCCAGAGCGATGCTTTGATATAGGGGCGCTTCTTGTAAAGAAAATACAGAATACCTATAGAAATTGCCGAGTTCAAGACGTATCTGGCGGTGGTGGATACAATCAGTAGAAAGCTGTTGAGTTCAGGTAGCGGCACGCCGTGAAACTGATACTTGAAGTAATCGATCAGCGGATCGTAAAAAAGGCTGTCCTCAAACAGACGCACCGCGATAAGGCAAAGAATCAAAAGAATTATCGCAACAAAAGACATGAGTCTAGATAATGTCATGCCTTGCGCTGTTTTCTGAGCCAGTAGATCCAAAGCAGGATAGTGGTCCCGTAGATCACGGCAGGAAATGCGATCCCGTGAGCAAAATCCTTGTATTCTGGGTATTCTTTATATACTATAGCTAAAATCACAAGGCGAACTAGATTCATCAAATAGATAATCGCGCAACCAATTATGCTAAAAAGTGCAGTAGGTTTAAAGCCTTTGGCGAAAGCCAAAACAAAAGCCAAAAACAAAATCATAATGCTCACGGCATTGCAACCCTCGATAACTCTGAATACCGGATCTGCCCCCAGATAAAGAGATACACTGGGATAACCGCCTGGTGTATTCATGATAAATGAGTCATAGCCTAGAATCGCCAGCAGTTGCTGCGTTTGATAACTTACATGAGAGGTCACGGGATCTGGAAACTGATTACCCTGCCAGTCCACGCTCGTATAGCCATAATAGATGAGCGAAAGCACCAGATAAAAGCCGGCAAACACAGCAACAAATCTGAAAACGGGGTAGTAAGGTTTGAGGCTGCTCGCCATAGAAGTTATTTGTGACAAAGTTATTGCATCAAATCCGGCCTGCGGATTAAATTCGGCGACTTAAATTTTGCCATGAACGATCACCTAAAGCTCGCTGTTACTACGATTATTGAGAGTCCGCTAGATAGTAAAGATAAAATGCAATCCATTTGTGAATTGCTTAAAACTGAAAAAGAGCATTACGACTGGGTAGGTTTCTATATGGCAAACCATGAAGAAAAAACGCTTCACCTCGAGGCACAAGCCGGAAATCCAACTGATCATACCGTTATCCCTTTTGGCAAAGGAATCTGCGGTCAAGTAGCCGTTTCAAACGAGAATTTTGTAGTTGATGATGTTTCTGCTCAAGACAACTATATCGCTTGTAGCATAGACGTGAAAAGCGAGATTGTAGTGCCGCTATTTAAGGATGGAAAGAACATCGGTCAGATCGATATCGACAGCAACACGCCAGCTGCTTTTGATCAGGATGATGAGCGATTTTTAGAATGGGTGAATGAGCAGGCGGCTGGGATGTTCTAATAAAATTTACAATTTGAGAAATTTAAGTAATGTAAAATCATTCAGGTAGAATTACAGAGAAATTGGTGGGTTCAACACTTACTAACTCATACGTAATTTTACCGTGATTGTAGTATCCAATAGCTTTAACAACTTTCAATGGGAAAGGTGTTTGAAAATCAGTTCCATAATACGACTCTGTAGCAGTATGTTTGAATATGTGAAAATGATTTTCGGTAGATCGCTCAACACTTAAAAGATATTTGGCTCGTCTTCCCCTACCCTTTATTTGTAGTTTTAGCCGTTCAAAACCATCTTCAGATTTGAGATCTGTAAACTCGAATTTATAAGCCTTCTGCTTTTCTGGAAATTCTTTTTTATCTAAAAAAAGGAGGTCAGTACCTGAACTCGTGTTCTGAACATAGAAATTATACATTATTTGTTCTTCGGTATCCATGATACGAAAGATCATTCCGTCTGCACGTTTGTAGATATAGGCTACGTATTTTTTATTCTTTGAATTGAAGTAATGCGTTTTTTCTTGATCAGGAAAGCTGCGTGTGGAGAACTTAGATTTCACAATTTGATCAAAGTGAATTTCTTGTGCTTCAATTGCGAAACATCCTAGAGTATAAAAAAAGAAAAAAAGTAATCCTTTCATCAATCAATTTTCCGGACCTTCTTCTCCCACTTCCATGCGCTTGATAGCGAATCAGCTAGTGAGAATTGTGATTTCCAGCCTAGCTCGTTATTGACTTTATCAGTCTGCGCATAGGCAGCAACTACATCGCCGGCACGGCGACCAACTATTTTATAAGGCAGCTTTTCGCCAGTTGCCTCTTCGAAACCGTTTACGACTTCAAGGACTGTTGAACCAGTTCCTGTTCCTACATTGAATACTTCGTAATTAGATTGGGCCTTGTTTTCAATCAATCGCTCGAGAGCAGCGACATGAGCTTTGGCCAAATCCACCACATGGATATAATCTCTGATCGCCGTTCCATCACGCGTAGGATAATCATCTCCAAAAACAGACAACTCCTTACGCAATCCAGCAGCTGTTTGCGTGATAAACGGCACGAGATTTTGTGGTACACCTAGCGGTAACTCACCGATCAACGCACTTTCATGCGCACCTACAGGATTGAAATACCTCAGAGCAATCGCTTTAAAATCTGGTTTTACTTTACAGACATCACGTATAATCTCCTCGCCTATTTGTTTTGTATTTCCGTAAGGAGACTCTGCGGGTTTGATGGGTGCCTCTTCAGAAATGGGAAGTTCATCTGCCTCGCCATACACCGTGCAAGACGAACTAAAGATCATTCCCATGCTTGTATCCTGCATGTTCTGCAAGATGTACACAAGCGAGTTGATATTGTTCTCGTAATACAATAGCGGATTTTCAACGCTTTCCCCTACCGCTTTTGAAGCCGCAAAATGAATTACCCCAGCAGCATTACTATGAGTCTTGAAAAATTCATTAACCACTTGTTTTTCGCGTACATCGATCTGTGCGAATTCTGGCTCCTTACCAGTTATTTTGGCGATTGAGGAAAGCACCTCAATACTTGAATTACTCAAGTTATCTATAATCACTACCTCGTAGCCAAGCTCCTGCAACTCAACCACAACATGTGAGCCGATGTAGCCCAGTCCGCCGGTGACAATAATCTTTTTCTTTTCCATGCGGCAAAAGTAGGATAATCTCTCAGCTTGTGTCTTATACAAATATGCCGATGACGTTCGTACTCGATCTGGAAAAACAAAAAAGGCTCGCTATTCAGCGAGCCTTTTTTATACAACATCAATACTTTAATCTTTCAGCAAGCCTCTGGAGATCACAATCTTTTGGATCTCGCTGGTTCCTTCATAAATCTGAGTGATTTTAGCATCACGCATCAATCGTTCTACGTGGTATTCTTTCACGTAACCATTTCCACCGTGCACCTGAACTGCCTCTACAGTCACATCCATAGCAACTTGAGAAGCATATAGTTTAGCCATACAGCCGCTCATATCGTAGTTGTTGCCTTGGTCTTTATCCCACGCGCTTTGCATAACCAAATGGCGAGCAGCAGTAATGCTGGTGTGCATGTCTGCTAGTTTGAAGGCAATTGCCTGATGATTACAGATTTCAGTACCGAATGCCTTGCGGACTTTTGAATAGTCTCTAGCCAACTCGTAAGCTCCGCTAGCGATACCCAATGCTTGGGCTGCAATTCCAATACGCCCACCAGAAAGTGTCTTCATGGCAAACTTGAATCCAAAACCGTCTTCACCGATTCTGTTTTCTTTTGGAACCTTTACGTCATTGAAGATCAGCGAGTGCGTATCACTCCCTCTTATTCCTAATTTATCTTCCTTAACTCCAACTTCAAAACCATCCCAGCCTTTCTCGACGATAAAGGCGTTGATACCACGGTGTTTCTTCTCACGATCCGTCTGAGCGATGACTAAGTAGTAATCTGCGCTGTTACCATTTGTGATCCAGTTTTTAGTTCCATTAAGAACGTAGTGGTCACCTTTATCGATGGCCGTAGTTTTCTGCGAAGTCGCATCACTACCAGCCTCAGGTTCACTCAAACAGAACGCACCGATGGACTCACCTGTAGTGAGTTTAGTGAGGTATTTTTCTTTCTGCGCCTCGTTCCCATAAGTATCAAGACCCCAACAAACAAGCGAGTTGTTTACTGAAACGATTACCGATGCACTTGCGTCAATTTTGGAGAGCTCTTCCATAACCAGCACGTAGGAAATAGTGTCCATTCCGCCACCGCCGTATTTAGGATCTGCCATCATGCCTAAGAATCCCAGCTCACCCATTTTCTTCACTTGTTCTGCAGGGAAACGTTGCTCGTTATCGCGCTCGATCACGCCAGGCAGCAATTCTGTGCGGGCAAAATCGCGCGCCGCATCGCGTATCATGATATGCTCTTCAGTAAGGCCAAAATCCATAGACTATCTCTAGTTTAAATTAGTATTTTTCAATTTTGCAAAAGTACGGCTTATCCACCCTTTGACAAATCCATTTTTCTTATGAACCATCAGTACTACAACGTTCTAGGCGTAATGTCTGGCACGTCGCTGGACGGGGTCGATCTGGCTCATGTTTCCTTAGTTCGCGATACGGGCTGGAGCTTTCAAATCCATCACGCTGAGGGTATCCCATACAGCTCTGAATGGCGAGAAAAGTTGCAAACTGCAATTCACCTAGACAAGAAAGGACTTGTCCAACTGAATGAGGAATACACTCAATTCTTAGGTAATCTGATAAGAGATTTTATTACTGATAACATCGATCAGCCATTATTAGCTGTTTGCAGTCATGGACACACGATTCTGCATGAGCCAGATAAAGGCAAGACGCTGCAAATCGGCAATCTTCCTAAAATTGCAGCGATCAGCGGCCAGCGAGTGGTTTGTGATTTTAGGACACAGGATGTGGCTATGGGTGGTCAGGGCGCGCCGCTGGTGCCCATAGGTGATCGATTGCTGTTTTCGGAATATGACTATTGCCTCAATCTTGGTGGCTTTTCAAATGTCAGTCATGAGAAAAATGGAGGTCGCATCGCCTATGACATCTGTCCTGTAAACGTCGTTTTCAATTCCCATGCTCGCAAACTGGGTAAAGAGTATGATGAGAATGGCGCTTTCGCGAAAGCGGGAAAAATACAATCACCACAATTACAACAACTCAACGCACTAGCCTACTATAACCAGCCTGCACCCAAGTCGCTGGGCGTAGAATGGGTCGAGAAGAATGTGATGCCCATTCTGAATCAAATCACAAATCCTAAAGACGCGCTCGCCACATTTACAGAACATGCCGCGCAGCAGATCTCAGGACAATTTGAGGCTGGCAAATCTGTTTTGGTGACTGGTGGCGGGGCTTTCAACGCACACCTAATCAACAGGATTAAATATCATTGCGATTGCAAATTTATCATCCCAGATAATCAGGTGGTTGAATATAAAGAAGCATTGATTTTTGCAATGCTAGGTGTTTTAAGGTTGCGCAACGAGGTGAATTGCTTAGCCAGCGTAACAGGGGCATCACAAGATCACTCGTGCGGTCAGGTCTTTGTACCTTAAGAAATTGTAAAGAATTTAAACGCGTCTATGGCTCTTGCTATATTTGACGCGCTACGAAAACACCTATGAAAGAACTGCTGCAGCGCTATGAAAATGCCGAACCAGAAATCGTATTTCACTGGAATGATCCAGAAACTTATGCCGAGGGATGGACGGTAATCAATAGCTTGCGCGGCGGTGCTGCCGGTGGCGGTACACGCATGAGAGAGGGGCTGGACCGCAATGAGGTGCTGTCACTCGCTAAAACCATGGAGGTCAAATTCACGGTCTCTGGTCCCGCGATAGGCGGTGCAAAATCTGGGATCAATTTTGACCCGCACGATCCACGTAAGAAAGGGGTTTTGGAACGCTGGTACAAAGCTGTTTCTCCTTTGTTGAAAAGTTACTATGGAACAGGTGGTGACCTGAACGTAGACGAGATACATGAAGTGATCCCCATCACCGAGGACAGCGGCGTATGGCATCCACAGGAGGGTGTATTCAACGGTCACTTCTCCCCCACCGAAGCAGATAAAATCAATCGAATAGGTCAACTGCGTCAAGGGGTCATCAAGGTAATTGAGAATCCTGAATTCTCACCAGACGTAAGCCGCAAATACACTGTCGCCGATATGATCACAGGCTACGGCGTAGCCGAAGCGGTAAAACATTTCTACGACATCTACAGCGGTGACGTAAAAGGAAAGCGAGCTGTCGTGCAAGGTTTCGGAAATGTTGGGAGCGCTGCGGCCTACTATTTGGCTCAAATGGGCGCTAAAGTTGTAGGGATTATCGATCGCGTAGGTGGTCTGATTAATGAAACTGGTTTCACGTCAGAAGAAGTTAAGGAACTTTTTCTGAATAAGGATGGAAATACCCTGCGCGCTGAAAACCTGATCCCTTTTGCTGAGATCAATGAGCGCATCTGGAAATTAGAAACAGAGATATTTGCGCCATGCGCTGCCAGCAGATTGATTAGTCAACAGCAGATCGACCAAATGATTGAAAGTGGACTGGAAGTCATTAGCTGTGGAGCAAACGTGCCTTTTGCTGACAAAGAAATATTCTTTGGACCTATTATGGAGCACACCGATCACAAGGTGAGCCTGATTCCTGATTTTATATCTAACTGTGGGATGGCTAGGGTGTTTGCTTATTTTATGGAACGTCGTGTTCAGATGACCGATGAGGCGATTTTCAACGACACTAGCATGACTATCAGAAATGCCATCCAAAATACTTTCAACAACAATAGTTCAACAACTAATATAAGCGCGACAGCTTTTGAGATTGCGCTCAAACAACTTGTTTAAACATGTTTAAATACTTTTTAGGCAGTAGTCCTAGCTGGTTCAAGTGGACAATTATTGCATTTTTGATTGGTAATACGGCTCTGTTTTTTGGTGGCGTTTCTGGAACCATTCTAGGCTGGATTTTTATAGGTGAATTCATTTTTTGCCTTGCCATGGCGCTTAAGTGCTATCCATTGCAGTCCGGCGGCTTGCTGGCGATTCAGGCATTGGCATTGGGATTGACCCATCCCATGTACAAAAAGGATCCTATCAGCCACAAATACGTGGTCGACGAGGCTGGGAACAACGTTATGGGTGGCGTTTATGCTGAGGTTGCTCAGAATCTTGAGGTGATTCTGCTTTTGGTATTCATGGTAGCAGGGATTTACTTTATGAAGCCGCTACTGATGTACATTTTTGTCAAGCTGTTTACCAAAATCAAATCAAAACTTGTCCTCTCGCTTGTTTTTGTAATCATAAGTGCTGTATTGTCGGCTTTTCTGGATGCTTTGACGGTTACCGCGGTTTTGATCAGTGTGGGATTAGGGTTTTACAACGTTTACCATAAGATTCATTCCAGCGACATGGATCTTAATGAAGATTCCACGCTGGACAGGAAACAGCTCACCGGTGAGACGCTGGAGCAGTTCCGTGCGTTCTTGCGCAGCCTTGTAATGCATGGTGTGGTAGGTACCGCGCTAGGTGGGGTTTGTACGATTGTAGGCGAGCCGCAGAACCTTTTGATAGGAAGCAAGTTAAATTGGGACTTTGTTCAGTTCTTCCAAGTGATGAGCGTGATCACCATACCGACTTTCTTTGCTGGAATTCTGACAACCGTTTTGCTGGAAACAACTGGTTGGTTTGGTTTTGGTCAGAAAATGCCGCCTATTGTGCGTCAAATCATCGAGGGCTGGATGGAGAAGCGGGATGAGGAGCGTACCGATAAAGAAAAATACGCGCTAATCGTACAAGGAGTAAGTGCAATCCTTTTAATCGCAGGTCTTGCGCTGCATATCGCTCCAGTTGGATTTATTGGTCTAGGTTTGATCGTCGTGCAAACCGCATTTATGGGAATCACCGATGAGCATAGTCTGGGGAAAGCTTTTGAAGAAGCGTTGCCCTTTACGGGGTTATTGGTTGTATTCTTCGTGATTGTTGCCATGATCCATGATCAACATCTATTTGAGCCGATTATCGCTTGGGCATTGACTCAGGATCCAGCTAGTCAGCCGTCCATTTTCTATCTAGCCAACGGGTTCTTGAGCATGATCTCAGATAACGTGTTTGTAGCCACGGTTTATATCAACGAGGTAGGAAATGCCTACGAGGCTGGCACCATCACCCGTGAGCAGTATGAGCACCTTGCTGTAGCAATCAATACTGGAACCAACTTACCTAGTGTTGCCACACCTAATGGTCAGGCTGCGTTTCTGTTCCTTCTGACTAGTGCGCTGGCACCTGTAATCAATCTCTCTTACGGGAAGATGTTCAAAATGGCGCTCCCATATACGATTGTTCTGACGCTGGTAGGACTGGTTGGTGTGATTTATTACCTGTAGATATTTATTGCAAAACATTTTGATTGATTACGCTTTCGCGAAAGCGTGACTCCTACAATCTACGTACATTTATCGCGTTATTAATCCACCACTAGACGCAACTACATGAATCTACTACAGGAAACCGCCGAGGGCGCAGTAGAAAACCAGCCATTGGTCAACGAGAAATCTGAATCGCTGTTAAGTCTTATCACAGCGGGCGGTACGGCTGGAACCGTCATCATAATTGTTTTAATTGTTTTGCTTTTTGTCGCGCTTTACATCTACTTTGAAAGATTAATGGCAATCAAAAAAAGTTCTAAGATCGATCCCAACTTCATGCATCAGATTAAGGATAACATTTCAAATGGTCGAGTGGACGCGGCAAAAAACCTGTGCGCCAGAGAAAACTCACCTGTTGCTCGCTTAACCGAAAAAGGGATTAGCCGTATAGGCTCACCACTTGAAGACATTAACAGTGCTATCGAAAATGCTGGTAAGCTCGAGGTCTACAAACTTGAAAAAAATGTAAGCGTTCTCGCCACCATAGCCGGTGCGGCTCCCATGATAGGATTTTTGGGAACGGTAATCGGGATGGTGCTCGCTTTTAGACAACTCGCAGAGGCTGGAGGTAGCGCAGATATGGGAAGTCTTGCAGGCGGTATTTATACAGCTATGATTACTACCGTAGCCGGTCTGATCGTGGGGATCATCGCTTACATAGGCTATAATCATCTTGTTGTAAAGACAGATAAAGTCGTGCATCAGATGGAGGCAAATGCTGTTGACTTCCTTGATCTTTTAAATGAACCTGCGTAGTCATGAATCTAAGAGGTCGTAATAAGGTTAGTCCAGAATTCTCGATGTCGTCTATGACAGACATTGTGTTTCTGCTTTTGGTTTTTTTCCTGTTGACATCGCCTTCAATTACCCCGCAGGCACTTGACTTGCTATTGCCCAGCTCAAGTGGCAAAACCAAAACTCAAGGCAAAATCACCGTCAGCATAGCAGAGGATGGAACTTTTTATGTGAATAAGGATCAGGTCGAGGATGATGAATTAGAAAGTGCGCTAATCGCGTTAGCACAAAACATGGAAAAGCCTACCATCATGTTACGTGGTGACAAACGAGCAGGAATAGGACGAGCGGTGAAAGTGATGGATATTGCAAACAAGAACAAGATTTTGATTGTTCTGGCAACGCAGCCTGATTGATCTGATACAGAGTCCTTAATGCAGAATTAAGAAATACTCATTCAGATTTCTGATCGGGTCAAATCTGTTTAAAGTTTGTCAAGCCCCCTGCCTGCATCCGACGAGGAACGAGAGGAATGCAAATGGGGATGTAACCTAAGAGTAAAAAAAACTAGGTGCTGAACAGCACTTAGCAAACAACAAATAGCTCAAATGATGAAATACTTTAAAACCAAAGAAGAGAAAAAGTCGTTTTTTATCAGTGCTGCGATCATCCTCGTGCTATTGCTGTTGTTCAGATTTGTGTCGGTGATTAATGTGGTTGATCCGCCGCAAGAGAGTGGGATCGCGGTGAACTTTGGTAATACAGATGTAGGCTCCGGTCGCAATATTCAACCCAAACCTACGAAGGTCACACCAAAACCTCAACCTCAACCCAAAGTAGAGGAACCTGCACCACCGCAAACCGACAATGTTGCGACACAGGACAACACAGAGGCCCCTGTCATCAAATCTGATCCAGAAGTTAAGAAGCCTGCAAAAGAACCTGCAAAGTCAGACCCAAAACCTAAAGAAGAAGTCAAAAAACCTGATCCTAAGCCAGATAAAAGTGTCTTGGATGTGATCGGCAATGTGACAGGTTCTGACCCTAAGGATGGCGAAAACAATGATGGTGAGGGACCAGGTGATGGTCCTGGAAACAAGGGACAGCTCAATGGAAATCCGTATGCAAATACTTACTATGGAACGCCTGGAAACGGTAAGGGTGGTAAAGGCTTTGGATTGAGCGGCCGCGGCAAGGTCGCAGGTCGCGGTGTTGAACCTGAATGTTTTGAAACGGGAACCGTGATAGTAGAAATTGAGGTAGACAGACAAGGCGTAGTGCGTAAAGCCACAGCAGGTAAACGCGGTACAACAAATAAGGCGAGCTGTCTGCTAGACGCTGCAGAAGCCAGTGCAAAAACCTATCGTTTTACCCCAGCGCCTGATGCAAATGCCATACAGATAGGATTTGTAGAGGTGATTTTTAAAGTTGGTCAATAATAAAGTGAACTACCAGCAAACGCTCGACTGGCTCTTCCAGCAATTGCCTATGTACCAGCGACAGGGCCGCAGCGCTTACAAAGCTGATCTGAGCAACACGATCAAGCTAGATGACCACTTAGGCAATCCACATAAAAAGTTCAAATCCATTCATGTCGCTGGCACCAATGGTAAAGGATCTACCTGCCACATGCTAGCCAGCATTTTGCAAGAGGCAGGATTCAAGGTTGGCCTTTATACTTCACCGCATCTCAAGGATTTCCGTGAGCGGATCAAGATCAATGGCAAGATGTGTCCGCAGGAGTTTGTGGTGGATTTTGTCGAAACGCACAAAGGTTTTATAGAAGGAAATCGGTTTTCGTTTTTTGAACTAACCGTCGGGATGGCCTACGCCTATTTTGCTCAAGAGAAAGTAGATGTTGCGGTAATCGAGGTAGGCATGGGTGGTAGGCTGGACTCTACAAATATTATTACGCCTGTCATCTCAGTTATCACATCGATTGATCGGGATCACGTAGCTATTTTGGGAAATACGCTTACCAAAATCGCAGGTGAAAAAGCAGGCATCATCAAGGAGAACATTCCTGTTGTCGTGGGTGAACGTCGTGGACATTTGAGGGTACGCTTTCGCGAAAGCGCACTTTCTAGAAACGCTCCTTTACATCTGGTCGATCATCGCGAGTCACCACCAGATACAGACCTCAAGGGAATTTATCAACGAGACAATGCACGTACGGCAAGAAAAACTATTGAAGTAATCAAAGAAGTTTTTCAAGTCGATGAAGCTTCAATCCATCGCGGATTCCAAAACGTAGCAAAAAACACAGGATTGAAAGGCCGATTCCAGAAATTGAGTAGTAACCCAACCATCATTGCAGATACTGCACATAATCCTGCAGGAATAAAGTTGGTTTTCAAGCAAGTTTCGAGTCTTAACTACGATAAGCTGTTTCTTGTGGTGGGTGTGGTCAATGACAAAGAAGTGAGTGAGATCGCACCTTTGCTTCCTAAAACCGCGACATACTTCATCGCTAGGCCTGATGTGCCCAGAGGTATGCCTGTGGAAGAATTCAGTACACATCTTTCAAACGCGGGTATTCAAAGCACGTCTTTTAAATCTATCCCAGAAGCTTTGGAAGCAGCAAGAAATGCGAGCAGTCCAAAAGATCTTATTCTCGTGACTGGCAGCACTTTTGTAGTGGCTGAAGTAGTTTGAAGATAAAGGCATATAACAAGTCCTATTTTTGCAAAAACCTGTTTAATGAAACGCTTTGCTGATCTAAACATCAACAACAGACTCAAAGAAAGCATTGCTGCTCTAGGGTTTGAGGTGATGACACCCATTCAGAAAGAGTCCTTTCCTGTCATTCTTTCAGGTCGTGACATGGTGGGGATTGCTCAAACAGGTACTGGTAAAACGCTGGGTTACGCCTTACCGTTGCTTCATGAACTGGTTTACAGCGAGCAGATTGAGCCGCGTGTTTTGGTTTTACTTCCCACTCGAGAACTTGTCGTTCAAGTAGTAGAGCAATTTGAAGACTACTCAAAGCATTTGAATGTACGAGTCCTGGGCGTATACGGCGGGACAAATATTAATACGCAAAAAACCGCTGTTGCTGAGGGGATGGACATTCTTGTCGCCACACCTGGTAGATTGTACGATCTAATCGTCCACCAGTCGGTTTCACTTAAGAAATGCAAAAAAGTAGTCATTGATGAAGTGGATGTCATGCTGGACATGGGGTTTAGGTTCCAGCTTAATAACATTTTTGATCATTTACCTAACCGCAGGCAAAACATCATGTTCAGTGCAACGATGACTCAGGATATCGAGAAATTCATCGATCTGCACTTTTCAAACCCTGAAAAAGTAAGTGTTGCCGCTAGTGGAACACGCCTTGAAAACATTGATCAGTCAGCTTTTCCCGTACCTAACTTTTACACCAAAATCAATTTACTGGCTAATCTTTTGAGCGATGCAGACCGTTTTGAGAAAGTCTTGGTGTTTGTTGATAGCAAACGCAATGCAGATCGCGTTCAGGAGGAATTGGCGCCCAGCTACGGTGATGAACTGGCCATCATCCACTCCAACAAAACCCAAAACTACAGGCTGCGCAGCATAGAATCTTTTAGGGACGGTAGCTGTAGAATACTTGTCGCTACAGATGTGATGGCAAGAGGTCTGGACATAGACAACATTTCGCATGTTATCAATCTAGACGTTCCCAGCTTCCCAGAAAACTACATGCATCGCATAGGTAGAACGGGTCGCGCCGAGGCGAGAGGTGAAAGCTTACTGTTTTTTACCGAAAAAGAGGAGGATGCTAAAAGAGACATAGAACAGCTCATGGATTACCAGATACCTGTAAATCCATTACCTGAAGATGTCGAGATCGACGAGCGCAAAATCCCAGAAGAGCGATCTAAAAAGAAAGAACATTTCAACCCTAACAAGCAGGCAGAGGATGAACGTGGTGAAGCCTTTCATGAAAAAAGCGCAAAGAACCAAAAAACAAATCAGGGTGGCAGCTACAAAAGAAAGCTAGCTCAGAAGTATAAGAAGCCTAAAACACGAGGCGACAAAAATGCAAACCGTAGAAAACAATAATTCATGAATTACCAGCTTGGCATTGTGATAAGATCATTTAAGGTTTTGGCGCTTGTTGCCGGTAGTACTTTTCTGTTTTCTTGCGAGCAAAACCAGGACACAGAAGAAGAAGTTACGCCCCCTACACCGCCATCACAACTCAATTTTGCTGAGAGTCGCATGAGCTTACAGGGAAAAGCTGCCCAAATTGTAACCGCGTGGAATGAATATCAGGTGTTCAAGACTGCTTTTGAAGAATTCAATCAGACGCCAGAATCAACTCTTCTGCTTTACGACTACGCCACGGCGATGGCTTTTAATATTCCTGAGGAATTGAACAATGCTAAATTCAAATCGCGTATAAAACTGTTGCGCACACGGTTGGGCATTTACAATTCATACATCAATTATAACGAGGTGAAAGACAGTCTGCGGTTAAAAAAGTATGCTGATGTAGTTGATGCTTGGGATGAACTCAACCATCATTTCAACGACCAAATCAACGAGATCGACCGGCAGCGAGATGCGCTCAAACAATTATTACTCAGCGAAAACCGGAACGACAGCATCGCTAGGGCTAGGCGGGATTCTTTGTTGTTGAGGCAGGAATAAATTTTTTCCGCTCCTGCCTGCCATCTGTGACCGATGAGCAAAGCGAAAGGATCACACGACAGGCAGGTTCGCGAAAGCGTAACTAGCATAATCTTCGTAGAAAGGTACAGCGGTTGTCTAACAATTAATCTTTGTAATTTCCTTAAGCATACAAAATTGCGTGTCGGGCTACTTTAGACGACATGGCTACACCGCTACTACAGTTTACGGACAGGGGAATCTATTGCGAAAAAGCAGACGTTTATCTCGATCCATGGCGATCTGTGGACAAGGCGCTAATCACGCATGGACATGCCGACCATTCCTACTGGGGCCATAAAAAGTATATTACGCATTACGACAACAAGCCCATCATCTCACATCGGCTGGGAGACATCAATGTGAGCGGCGTAGAGTACGGTGAGGAATTCAGAGTTAACAATGTCAAGTTTACCTTCTTTCCAGCTGGTCACATCCCGGGCTCTTCGCAGATCAGGGTTCAACACAAAGGTGAGACTTGGATTTTTACGGGTGATTACAAAACCGAGGTCGACGGTATCTCAACACCCTACGAGCCCGTTAAATGCGACACCTTTATCACGGAATGTACGTTTGGGCTGCCTGCGTTCAAATGGCGGCATCAGGATGAGGTGATGCATGACATCAATACCTGGTGCGCACAAAACCATGCCGAAGGAAAGACATCAGTGCTGTTTGCCTACTCATTGGGAAAAGCGCAGCGGTTGATCAAGCATCTTGACAACAGCCAGATGAAAATCTATTGCCATGGCGCAGTCTACAAAATGACCGAAGTTTTGCGTCAAATCATCGATCTACCAGAAACACATTTGGTTACTAGAGAAACCACCAAAAAAGAGACCGCCGGGCAAATAATCGTCGCTCCACCCAGCGCTCACGGCAGCGCGTGGATGCGCAGATTTGTGCCATACGTCACGGCAAATGCCAGCGGCTGGATGACCTTTAGAGGTGCGCGCCGCAGGCGCGCAATCGATAAGGGTTTTGTACTATCTGATCATTGTGACTGGAACGGTCTGCTGGAAAGCATAGAAGCGACAGGCTGTGAGAACGTGATAACTACCCACGGGTACCAAGAAATTTTTGCCCGCTACCTGCGTGAAGAAATGGGACTGAATGCTATTAGTGAGAAAACTAGTTATGAGGGGGAAAGTTTGAACGAGAAGGATGGGGATGAGCCCCCACTGCCCCCAGAGGGGGGTGACCTATCAGAAGGTTCATACAAAAAAAATAAAAGTGGTAGAGAAATCAGTTCGAGTCCCAATAACAATCGGGATCGAGAACGATTGGATTTTAAAAAAGATACTTCACAACAAACCAAGCCCCCCAGCCCCCCAGAGGTGGGAAAGGATTTTAATGAACGCCGTAATGTAAGTGCGAGGGATAAACAGGAAAGGGGTGATCGTTCAAATTCAAATTCAAGCAAGGCGCCATGAAAGAATTTGCCGAACTCATCCGCACAATTGATGGGACTAACAAGACCAATCTCAAAGTAGCCGCGCTTACTGAATACTTTAAAACAGCCAGCGACAAGGACAAGCTTTGGGCTGTCGCCATCCTTTCCCACCGCCGGCCAAAACGACCGGTCAACACCACTCAAATGCGGGAATGGGCAACCGAGATCAGCGGGATTCCCATGTGGCTTTTTGAAGAATCCTACCACATCGTAGGCGATCTAGCCGAAACCATCGCGCTTATCCTGCCTACCGCAGATGAGTCCATGGACAAAAGTCTGCACGATTTAGTTCATGAATTACTAGACCTGCGCAAAAAAACAGACGCAGAGAAAAAAGACTACCTACAGGAAAATTGGCTAAAACTGAATTACTACGAGCGTTTTGTATTTAACAAGATCATGACTGGGTCTTTACGGATTGGGGTTTCGCAAAAGCTCATGACACGTGCGTTATCAGCCGCGACTGGTATCGATCAGGACATTTTAGCCCACAAATTGATGGGTAGTTGGACTGGTGAAAACACGACATTTCAGGAATTGGTTTACGAGGATAACGAGGTTGCCATGCGCGGCAAGCCCTATCCGTTTTATCTGGCCTATGCGATTGAGGAAGATGCAACCGAACTGGGCGATGTGAAAGATTGGAGCATTGAGCATAAATGGGATGGCATCAGATCACAAACTATTCTGAGGGCTGGCGAGCTGTTTATCTGGTCTCGGGGCGAGGAGCTGGTGACCGATAAATATCCTGAATTCGGAATTTTTCAAGAAGTGATCCCAGACGGAACAGTGATCGATGGTGAGATTCTGCCCTACAAGGACGGACTAATCATGAACTTCAACGACCTACAGACCCGCATAGGCCGCAAGACCGTCGGTAAAAAATTACTTCAGGACGTTCCCGTAGTCATCGTCGCTTATGATTTATTGGAATGGCAGGGTCAGGATATTAGGGAAAAATCGTTTGTGCAACGCCGCAAGCTGCTTGATCAATTGATTAATTGTGCGAGTAAAAATTTTGAAGAGTTACGCTTTCGCGAAAGCGGAATAACGAAAGATCAAAGGTTACCACTTATGCTATCGGATACGATGGAATTTGACTCATGGGATGCCGTAGCTGAAGAAAGAGAGAAAAGCGCCGATAAAAAAAGTGAGGGCTTGATGATCAAACGAAAAACCAGTACCTACCAAGTGGGACGCAAAAAAGGAGACTGGTGGAAGTGGAAAGTGGATCCGCTGACTGTGGATGCGGTGCTTACCTATGCGATGCGCGGTCACGGTCGACGGGCAAATCTTTACACAGATTACACATTTGGGCTTTGGGAGGATGGTGAGTTAGTCACATTTGCGAAAGCGTATTCAGGACTAACCGATGCCGAATTCCGAAAAGTCGATGCATGGATCAAGCGAAATACCCTGGAACGATTTGGCCCCGTGCGATCTGTCAAGCCGCATCACGTTTTTGAGATCGCCTTTGAGGGAATTGCACCCAGCAAAAGGCACAAGTCTGGGGTCGCCACCCGCTTCCCAAGAATACTACGTTGGCGTCACGACAAACCTATCGAGGAAGCCAATACGCTTGATGATTTAAAAGCGTTGATTCCTAAAGAGCATAAACTATAAAACAGATTATGTACATATATTTGTACTAGTTTTAATATTTTCTATCATGCTTGTTGCCAATATTTCGGATTTTAGGAAAGACATCAAAAAGTATTTTGACGGTGTCGTAAACGATTTTCAGACCTTGATTATCAATCGTGGTAAGGATACAGTAGTTGTGATGTCACTTGAAGAATACAATTCTTTAAACGCAACACATCATGAGATGTCCAGCGAGGCAAACATAAAATGGCTCGATGATTCAATCAAGAGCATGAAGTCAGGCAAAACTGTTACTCTAGAGAAATTAGAAGACTGAAATGCGATTCACGTTTAGCGAAAACGCATGGAGTGACTACCTATACTGGCAAAAAACCGATAAGAAAATGACTAATCGAATCAATCGGTTGCTTAAGGAAATTGCTAGAGATCCGTTCAGAGGTATAGGTAAACCAGAGCCACTTAAAAACAAGTATTCAGGATTTTGGTCGCGCCGCATTGATGGTGAACACAGACTTATCTATCAGGTAGAGTCTGACACAGTATTGATTTATAAGTGCAGGTTTCATTACTGAAATATTATCCTTAAACTTTTGTGACAATCTTCGAGCTGCTAGGTAGTGACCCTTATTTTAGGGAACCATTAATTAATAGTTTTAGCTATTGACGCGGGAGCAACTCTTCCATATCGCCGATTCTTTTTTTGAGCAGCAAGGCTGGAAACCTTTTCCGTTTCAGAAGAAGACATGGACGTCATATCTCGCTGGTAAGGATGGGCTTCTTAACGCCCCCACTGGTAGTGGAAAAACGTATGCGCTCTGGGTGGGCATCGTAATGAATTTTATCAAACAGCATCCAGATTACCAAACCAAAAAACCGAAAAAAGGCCTCAAGGCGATTTGGATCACCCCGCTGCGATCTTTGTCACAAGAAATTTCGCAAACCACGCAGAAATTTGTAGATGCCATAGGCGTGCCGCTCACCGTGGGCGTGCGCTCAGGCGACACAGATGGGAAAACCCGCAGCGCGCAGATGCGCAACATGCCAGACCTGCTGATTACCACCCCAGAAAGTCTACACCTGCTCATAGGCAGCAAGGATCACAAGCGCATTTTCAAGGATTGTGAGGCAATCGTAATTGATGAATGGCATGAGCTGCTAGGCACAAAACGCGGCGTGCAGATGGAGCTGGGACTATCGCGATTGAAAGGTTTAAGCGATAAACTGCGTATCTGGGGAATCAGCGCTACGATAGGAAATCTGGAACAGGCACGGGATGTTTTGTTAGGGACTTCTGAACTTGATGCACCTCAACTGAAATCTGAGTCTAGCAATTCACGCTTTCGGGAAAGCGTACTAATCAAAGCCAATATTAAAAAAGATATCCTTGTCAAATCCATCATTCCAGAGAGCATGGATAAGTTCCCGTGGCGGGGACATTTGGGTATCCACTTGATCGACGAGGTAGTGCAGATTATCAAATCAAGTAAATCAACTCTAATCTTTACTAATACGCGGTCGCAATGCGAGCTCTGGTTTCAAGGCTTGATGCATCAGTACCCTGAGCTTGCAGGTGAAGTCGCCATGCACCACGGCTCAATTCAGAAAGAAACCAGACTTTGGGTGGAAGACGCCATCAGAAACGAAAGCCTGAAAGCTTGCGTCTGCACCTCATCGCTGGATCTGGGCGTTGATTTTGCGCCAGTTGAAACCATTATACAAGTGGGCGGACCTAAAGGCGTTGCGCGGTTTCTTCAACGTGCTGGTAGGTCAAACCACCGACCGAACGAGGCAAGCGTCATCTATTTTCTGCCCACGCATGCGCTGGAATTGATTGAGGCGAGCGCCTTGCAAAAGGCCGTAAAGACTCAAGCAGTTGAAGATCGCATGCCATTTATCTTGTGTTACGATGTGCTGATTCAGCATTTGTGTACGCTGGCGATTGCGGGAGGTTTCTATCCTGACCAGATCTATCAGGAAATCAAAAACACCTTTTGCTTTGCGGGAATTACCGATGATGAGTGGGACTGGTGCCTGAAATTTATCGTTTACGGCAGCTCATCGCTACAAAATTACGATGAGTACAAAAAAGTAAGCATCGCAGAAGACGGCAGATATTACATCGACGACAAGGGAATAGCAATGCGCCACCGCCTGCAGATGGGAACCATTGTTTCCAGCACATCGGTAAGTGTGCGATTTCAGACGGGTGGCTACATAGGTAGTGTTGAAGAGTTCTTCATTAGCAAACTGGAGCGCGGGGATGTATTTGTACTGGGTGGGCGCACGCTTGAATTCATTAGAATGAAAGGGATGATCGCACAAGTAAAACTGTCCACTAAGAAGAAAGCAAAAGTCACCACATGGGCGGGCAGCAAGCAACCGCTAAGTTCGCAGCTGGGCGAATTGCTACGTGAAGAAATGCAGCACTTTCAAACCGGAAAAAAGAAAACCCCAGAAGTAAAGGCATTAAAAGATATTATCAAGCGCCAACAAGAGGAAAGCATCGTCCCTAAAGAAGACCAATTTCTAATCGAGACTTTCCAAACCCGTGAGGGCTACCACGCTATCTTTTATCCATTTGAGGGCCGGTTTGTTCATGAGGCTTTGAGTGGTTTACTGGCGTATAGAGTATCGTTATTGAAACCCATTTCATTCTCGCTAGCGTTTAATGATTATGGGTTTGAAATTTTGAGTGATCTGCCGTTTGATATTGAGGAGATCCTTGACAACGATCTATTTACCCCCATGCACCTGACTGAAGATCTGCAGGCCAGCATGAACGCCACCGAGATGGCGCGTAGAAAATTTAGGGATATTGCTGTGATATCTGGATTGGTTTTTACCGGTTACCCGAACAAATTGATCCAGACCAAACATCTTCAGAACAGCAGTCATTTGTTGTTTGAGGTTTTCCGCGAAAATGAGCCTGAAAATTTGCTTTTCAAACAGGCCTATCGAGAAACATTTGAGCAAGCGATTGAGGAGTACCGCCTGCGCGAAGCGCTGGATCGTATAAAGCATCAGGAGGTGGTCTGGAAAAAATGCCAGCGCCCTACCCCATTCTCGTTTCCCATCATCACCGACCGTATCCGTGAAAAATTGAGTAGCGAGAAGATGATTGACCGCATCAAAAGGATGCAACTGCAATGGGAATGAAATTTTTACGCTTTCGCGAAAGCAGAACAACATACTTTCTCTATTGTTGCTAGAGGATTTAAAAAAAGCTGATGCTTTTATCGCGAACCCATCCCCAACCCTTCCCGAGGGGAAGGGAGTTGGAAGCGGCAAGAATTAATGGCTTCTGTATACGTAAATTAACTAAAATATACTTTCTCGAAAGCAGCACAGCACTACCTGTGGAAGAAACCGCTCCTATAATCTGTAATATTCATCAATCAAAAGATAACAGACTATTTTTGCGGCAACTGATTGTCTATGAAATTATCGCGTGCTATCCTGATCATCATCGGTGTTTTGCTGCTGGATCAGGCCAGTAAGATTTATATCAAACTAAACTACCCGCTTACCCGCAGTTATGACAATGCGATTCTAGACTGGGGTCATTTCAAGCTGCTTTTCTATGAAAACGCCGGCGCAGCCTGGGGTTTTGAAATTCCAGGGGACTATGGCAAGATCATCCTGACGGTTTTTAG
The DNA here is from genome assembly GCA_964478845.1 of uncultured Flavobacteriaceae bacterium. Taxonomy (GTDB): domain Bacteria; phylum Bacteroidota; class Bacteroidia; order Flavobacteriales; family Flavobacteriaceae; genus Nonlabens. Next base: position 70,602 of record CAYZJT010000001.1, read on the forward strand.
GTTATTTGCGATTTGTGGGATTGGATACTGGCTATACACTAGCGTACGAGATAAAAGCCACAAGATTTTGACTATCTGCATCGCGCTGATTTTTGCCGGTGCACTGGGCAACATCATCGACTCGGTTTTTTATGGTCGGTTATTCGGTAGCAGTGTGCATGGCGTTGCAGAGTTTCTCCCAGAAGAGGGAGGCTACGCACCTTGGTTTTACGGCGAGGTGGTGGATATGCTGTACTTCCCACTTTTTGACGGGATCTGGCCAGATTGGGTACCTGTTGTGGGAGGCGAGAGCTTTTCGTTTTTCAATGCTATCTTCAACATCGCCGATAGCTCAATTACCATCGGTGTGATTTTACTGATTTTGTTCAGTAAAAAGGCTTTCCCAGAAAGGGAAAAGAATTCGGCGCTGGCGCAGTAGAATGTTTTTAACGCAAGTATGAGGCATTACACCCTTTGCCTATTGGCATTTCCCTCGAGGGAAGGTTTGTAAGGGTGTTCTACCATTCCGCTTTCGCGAAAGCGTAATCCTAAAAATCCTCAGCAATCTCCTCTAGCTCGGCATACCACTTCGGACCAAACTTTCTGATCAAGGCTTCCTTGACAAACTTGTAGACCGGAACACTCAGCTCCTCGCCTAGCGTACAGGCGTCATCGCAGATCTGCCACTTGTGGTAATTGACGGCTTTGAAATCGGTATAATCCTGAACTCGCACGGGATAGAGGTGGCAAGAAATAGGCTTGTAGAAAGTAGTAGCTTTTTCGCGATAGGCAGACTCGATGCCACATTTTGCCATACCATCTGCGGTAAAAGTGGCGTAAGCGCATTCCTTTCCATCAACCAGCGGAGTTTCCAGTTCGCCGTTTTCACGCTCGATCCATGTACCTTGCATTTCAATGGCTTGGATACCTTCTGGACGCAGGTAAGGTTTTATTTTTTCGTACTCATTATCCAGAATGTCCAGTTCGTTTTTTTCAAGAGGTGCGCCAGCCTCACCAGCAACACAGCATACACCTTTGCAAGCGTTGAGGTTGCAGACAAAATCCTTCTCGATCAGGTCGTCAGAAACAATGGTTTTACCTAACTGGAACATAGCATTTTTTGCGGGCGGCAAAGATAAGAAGCTCATGAAGTTTGAAAACGATTGGTTCTAAGACAGCGCTTTTAGCAAATCCCTATGAAGACCGCTCGCCTATGGATTTTAAGTTTACTAAAAAGAGCGCAGCTATGAATCTAGTTTGGTTTAGAAACGACCTGAGAACGACAGACAACAACGTATTGAAAAAAGCCTGCGATGCAGATGGACCTGTGATCGGGGTCTATTTTTTTGACCCTAGATTCTACGTAAGCAGAGATCTCAATCTAGATACAGACATCAAACTTGATTTTGTACGCACGGGAAAATACCGTGCGCAATTCATCATTGAGAGCGTCAAAGATCTGCGCGATCAGTTAGCTGAGTTCAATATTCCGTTGCTGGTATTTCAAGATACCGCAGCAAACGTTCTCCCTGGTTTGATTGAAAAACACGGTATCAAAAAAATCTTTCTGCAAAAAGAATGGACGCAGGATGAAACTGAGCAAGAAGAAGATCTGAGAAAAGCTCTACAGGATCGAGATTTAGACATATCAGGATCCCGCACCTATGACCAGTTTCTTTATCACCCAGATGATATCCCCTACGATCACTTCCAGCAGATTCCTAAAGTTTTTACAGAGCTGCGCAAGAAACTGGAAAAACAATCTGAAGTACGAACAACGGTAAATATTAATGGATACTCGCAAGACAAGATTGATGTAGAAAAAACCAATATCCCTAGTCTGGAAGATTTGGGTCTTGAAACATTTGAAAAGGACTCGCGATCTGCTTTCCCTTGGTCGGGCGGCAGTAAAACAGCATGGGAAAGACTGGACCATTATTTCTGGGAAACTGAGCAGCTCAAAAGTTACAAGAAAACTAGAAATGGACTAGTCGGTACAGACTACAGCAGCAAATTCAGCGCGTGGCTGGCGGTGGGCGCGATAAGCGCTAGAGAAATCTATTGGCAGGTCAAAAAATTTGAAAAGGAGATCAAGAAAAATCAAGATACCTATTGGCTGATTTTTGAACTAATCTGGCGTGACTTCTTTAAGTACACCAGTCTAAAATACGGTAGCAAAATTTTTAACCTCGGTGGCATTCTCGATAAGGATTACGAGTGGAATGCCAGCAAGAAAGAATTACAAAAATGGATCGATGGCGAGACGCATGAAGATTTTGTCAATGCCAACATGAATGAAATCGCCGCGACTGGATTTATGAGCAACCGCGGCCGACAAAACGTAGCCAGCTACTGGTCCATGCACCGAGAGCAGGACTGGCGATTAGGCGCGGCATATTTTGAGCATATTCTAATTGACTATGATGTGCATAGCAACTGGGGCAACTGGATGTACAACAGCGGTGTGGGTAACGACCCGCGCAATCGCACCTTTAATATTAAAAGCCAGGCAGATCGCTATGATGGTGATAAGGAGTTTAGGGATTTGTGGTTGGAATAGCAGTGTTTTTGTTATCTCAATTCGTATAAAGTTAACAATGGTGATGTCAGATAAATTTAATTTAGTGGGGTAACTAATTAAAAACTTACATCATGAGAAGTATTCTTTGGCTTGTCGCCGTAATTTGTATTGTAGTCTGGTTGTTAGGTTTACTAGGCGTCATTCCCGGACTATCTACCGGTGGTTTGATTCACGTATTGCTGGTAATAGCAGTTATTGTAATTTTAATCAATATAATCTCAGGTAGGAGACCACTTTAAAACTAAAAATCATGATAAAGAAAAGGTTAATTGTAGCATCGCTTGCTGTATTGTTTGCTGTAGGCGTAACCAGCTGTAGAGAAGAAAACGACTCTGTAGGTGACAAAATGGAAGATGTAGCAGATGATATAGAGGATTCGGTAGATTAATTATCGATATCCCAAATTTCAGAACCGCTTCATAGCAATGTGAAGCGGTTTTTTTGTAGCCAAAATCTTTTGATCAAGATGCTGATTAATCGCTATTTTTAACCATGCACTGTAGTCTTCAAGAAGTTTATCGTGTTCCCGATTTGAAGAACGTCCCACAAGATCAGCTGGAATGGCTTCTTACTAAATCGGGGACAATAGAGTTGAACGCAGGGGATTTCCTTTTCAAGAAAGGTGATCCCATCGATTACATGTACATTGTCATCAAGGGGCGGATCGAGATCAAATTAGAACAAAACGGTCAGTACCGCCACATCGCCTTTATGGAGCCACTGTCCATAGGTGGAATCTTACCTTTTTCCAGAGCCAGTAATGCCTTAGGTTATGGTGAGGTTGTGAGTGATTGTAAAATTCTCGCTTTCGCGAAAGCGCACTTCAAAGAAATCACAAAACACTATGAGCTCATTGAGGCACTAGTCCACCACATGACCAGTAGAGTACGAGAGTTTACCAAAAAGAACGTACAGCAAGAAAAAATGATGGCGCTAGGAAAATTAAGTGCCGGGCTCGCACATGAACTAAATAATCCGGCAAGCGCGATGCGACGCAGCGCTGTAGAACTCAAAAAACACCTGACACTTGTTCCTGATAAGTTCAAAAAAGTAATGACCATGGATCTAAAGCCAGAACAGGTAGATCCAGTGAATGAAATACTATTTGCCCGCGTTGAGAATCGGCCAGAGAATAAAATGGGCTTGATGGAGCGGTCAGAAAAAGAGGATGAACTAGCTGACTGGTTAGAAGATCATGGATCTGAAGATGGCTACGAGCAGGCAGAAGTCCTAGTGGATTTTTGTATGGAACTGGATACCATCAAAAGAATCCACAACATCATAGGCGACGATTATTTTTTGGGTGTGCTGGATTGGATAATTAATGTATTGACTACCGAAAAAATGGTAGGCGAGATAGAGGAGGCAAGTCAGCGCGTTGAAGAACTTGTGACCAGCGTCAAGGGTTACACCCACATGGATCGCGCACCTGAAAAAACTCAGGCAAACCTGCACAAGGGCATAGACAATACTCTAATCATGCTCAAACACAAATTGAAAAAGAATAATGTGCAGGTGAACCAGCAGTACTGCGACGATTGCCCCCAGCCTGAGATTTTTGTGAGCGAGATGAATCAGGTCTGGACAAATTTGATTGACAATGCAGCAGATGCCATGCCGGATGGAGGTGAGCTTACCATAAGAACTGAATACGACAATGACCTATTTATTTATATAACCGATACTGGCCATGGCATTCCAGAAGAAGTTGTCGGGCGCATATTTGATCCTTTTTTTACTACCAAGGAAATAGGTCAGGGCACTGGAATGGGATTAGAAGTCACACAACGCATCATTGATCAGCACAATGGTAGAATTACTGTAGAATCAAGTCCCAAAGGAACAACCTTCAAAGTCTGTTTACCTATCGATAAGAAATGAAAAAACCGATCATATTCTGCGTAGATGATGATGCTCAGGTGGTAAGGGCCATTACTCGTGATCTGCGCAATCAGTACAGAAAAGATTACCGCATCCTTTCTACAGAACATCCAGAAGAAGGAATTGAAGCACTAGCAGACCTGAAAAAGAAAGGCGAAACCATTGCTTTATTTCTGGTCGATCAGCGCATGCCCAAAATGCTAGGGGTCGATTTTCTTGAAAGGTCTAAAAACTATTTCCCAGAGGCCAAAAAGGTGTTGCTTACCGCCTATTCTGATACAGATGCCGCAATTAAGGCCATCAACGAGGTGAATCTGGATTACTACCTCACCAAGCCATGGAACCCACCAGAGGAAAAACTCTATCCTGTTTTAGATGGATTACTAGATGCTTGGCAGCGTTCTCACAAGCCTGATTTTAGAGGTCTGCGAGTATTGGGTTATCAGTATTCTCCTTTATCCCATAAAATCAAAGACTTCCTTACTAGCAATTTGTTTCCGTATCAATGGCTGGATGCAGAAACCAGTGAGAAAGCGGCAGAAATTATACAGTTGCATAACATACAGGATGCTGACATGCCCGTAGTTGCATTTGACGATGGCTCTTGCATGGAAAATCCCAGTATTGAACAACTCGCTGAAAAACTGGGCTTGAATATTTCAGCAAAGGAAGATGTTTACGATGTGGCAATCATAGGTGCGGGACCCAGTGGGCTGGCAGCGGCAGTTTATGGTGGTAGCGAGGGGTTAAAAACTTTACTAATTGAAAAACACGCGCCAGGCGGTCAAGCTGGTACTAGCTCTCGAATTGAAAACTACCTAGGATTCCCCAATGGATTGAGCGGACAGGAGCTTACGCATAGGGCAATTACACAAGCTAGACGTTTCGGGATTGAGTTTTTGAGTCCGCGGGAGGTAGTCAATATAACTACGAAAGATGGCTACAAATCACTAGAATTAGATAACGGCAACTGCATCAGGACTAGGTCTGTGATCATCACGACTGGTGTAAACTACCGTAAACTGGATGCCGAAAACATCGAGCAATTCACCGGGGCTGGAATCTATTACGGGAGTAGCATGACAGAGGCACATGCCTGTAAAGATCGCGAGGTCTTCATTGTAGGAGGTGGAAATAGCGCAGGACAAAGCGCAGTCTATCTAAGTAATTTTGCAGCAAACGTCTACATCATCATACGTCGTGAGGACCTGACCAGCAGCATGTCCAGCTACCTGATTCATCAGATCGAAAAGATTGAAAACATTCATGTAGTTCCTAAAACAAACATTACAGCTGTAGGAGGCGAGGACAGATTGAATCATGTCGCTCTTACCGACTTGGATGGTAATTCAGAAAAAAAAGATGCGCAGGTATTATTCATTTTTATTGGTAATCGACCCTACACCGATTGGATAGGAATGAGCATCATGAAGGACGAAAAGGGCTTTTTGAAAACAGGTAGGGATGTTGTAATGGATGGTGATTATAAAATATCATGGAAAAAGGATCGCGAACCTTTCCTATTGGAAACCTGTGAGCCAGGAATTTTTGCTAGTGGTGACGTGAGAGCCGGTGCAATGAACCGTGTCGCCAGCGCGGTAGGAGAAGGTGCCATGGCGATCAAATTTGTTCATGAGTACCTAAACGAGGTATAACCAGGAACCTTTTTTGTATAAACACGCAAAACCCAGTCTGGCTTGAACCAGACTGGGTTTTACTTCATGTTCAATGATCTATTGTCTTATTGGACGGTTACGTCTATTGTAGCCTCGATATCAGTTTCGCCACCTGCTGCGGCTGGTGTGGAAGCTGGTTTTACTGGCTCGTGAATAAGCGTTACCGTTAATACACCAGAACCAGAGTTACCAGTGGTAAGAGTGAAAGACAAACCCAAATCATTACCATTGACATCTTGATCAAGATTTGAAACAGTAAAAAAATTGTTTGTTACTTGATAAAATACCTGGTGTTCTAAATCCTCAGTGCGAATCTCTGGTGTGATGTTCTCTCTAGGGCTCTCTAGATCATTATAGAATTCGATGGTTCCAGTATATGTTGTATTAGGCAATAGATCAACATCCTGCGTGTTTATAGGTGCATTAGGCCCATCACCATCATCATCTATACTTCTCAAGTTCACAACATTACCATTGTTATCATCTAGCCTTATTTCAACAGTCGTGATCACCTCTTCCTCATTTACTGGAGGTGGAATTACAGCATCATCATCACTATCACATGAGTAGAATGCCAGGGCACCGATCATTGCAACGGGTAGCCATTTTAATTTGCTTGTCATACTTGTTTTCATTGTTGTTTGAATTTTATTGAACATGAATTAAAATTTATAGATTACTTGTAATTGAAAATTTCGCCCTACATCGTCTGCAAAAAATCGCAGAGCGTTCAGGTAGTTGCGGTATCGGGTATTGAAAAGGTTTTGAGTTGTGAGTCTAATTTTCGCTTTCGCGAAAGCGTACTCCACACCCCCACCCCAAAGAGAATACGCCGCCGGTGGCTGTGAAATCTCTACCAGCAGATCTTCCCGATTGCCATCTACTGTTGCAGCGTTTATTGTAAAATCGTTGTTTGGAAATCTTGTTTGCTCAAACACCGTTTCATTAGTTACAAACAGATTTAGACCCGGACTCAAAATATCATAGAACGTTATTTGATTTGTAAACTGGAAAGGCGGGATGTCAATAAGGGGAATCTCATTGTCCAGATCTTGACCGCGCACATAGGCAAAAGATGATTGAAGATGCGCTAAAGGATCTGGCGAGTCACTTTTCCTGAAAGTATAGCTTCCACCAAGGTCTAGGCCGTAGAGCAGCGCATCATTCTGAACATAATCCCACACGGGAAATGCACCGCGTATCGTAGTTTCTGCACCACCAGGTATAAGCTGGATGTAGCCCAACACATAACTCACATAAGGGTTGACCGAGAGCTGAAGACTTGTATTTTGATAACTCAGGACTGTTTGCAGTTTGAGAGCTTGCTCTTGTTCTATGTCCAGTTGTCCCAACTCAATTCTTGCCAGAGAATGATGCAAACCTTCACTGAAAAGTTCACTAGGATTAGGTGCTCTTGAACTCAGACTTAAATTACCAGATACATCGAGGTTTTTCTCAATAAAATATTTGGCGCCCAGGGTTGCCGCAATTAGATTATAGTCCAGACTGGGCTCTGTAAATATCTGATTACTGATCGTGAAGCGTTCAAATTGCGGGAATTGCTGGTCAAAACCTAGACTCTGCCATCTTGAGGTGATATAGTATTTCTGCGCATCTATTTTATAGTAATCGTAGCGCGCACCACCATCAAAAAGCCAGTCGCCAGAACGATAATTGAAGTTTGCATAAACTCCTGCTCGGGCAGCCTCGTAATCCGGTATTAGTCTGCGCACCCCTGTTTCTGCAGAAGGAAAGTTTACTTGAGATATCCCGTCCAGCCCCACTTCAAAGGAAAAACTATTTGCAGCGTCAAACTCCAGTCGCAAGGCAGCAAAATGAGTAGTGAGCTCCATATCCATGGCTGGTCGTTGTTCCCTCTCTGCATTCCTACGCACGTCAAATTCTTTGCGATTGTTTGTTTGATAAGAATATTCTGCGCTGAGCTTTCCGATTCGAGGAATTCTGTAATATCCCGATAGCCTGGTGGTAGAGTGAACTACGTCCTGTCGCGGTACGTCAATGTCAAAGGTAAAATCCCTAACCACATTGGGAACACCAGAATTGATGGCCTGAGCTAGATCACGGGCGTTTCCTATGTGAGCAGCGCGTAAAATCCCAATTTCTGTATCAAAATACGAGTATTCTATTGCACCACCGTACTCAAATTTTTTAAAGCCCAAATCAATATTTACACCAGCAGTTTCACTCCCCGTATTGCTCAAAACATAATCTGGTGCCTCAAAATCTCCATACTTTTTATAGGAGACAGTGGCTCGCTGGTACCACCCGGTCTCTCGATAATTATCTACAGATCCAGTAATACTGCCTCCAAGATTGTTTGTCTGCCCCATCGCGATGACGCGCCCATGTAGCGTATCCTTTTTGACTACCCTTGATCGATTTATTTCTACGACACCGCCTATCGCGTCACCACCGTATCGCAGGGCGTTACCCCCTTTCAAGATTCTGATATCATTTGCAGAGTTGACATCTACGTTTGGGGCGTGTTCTACTCCCCATTCCTGATCCTGAAGTCTCGTCCCATTGTTCACGATCACCACTCTACTGCCGTAAAGGCCTTGTATGACTGGTTTGATGATACTGTTCCCAGTTTTTAATTTAGTCACTCCTGGTGCGGTCGCGAGGGCATCGCCTAGAGACGCGCCGCTGTAGTTTTCAATAACTTCCTTTTCTACTGACACTGCAGCACCACTGGTTCTTGCATTTTCATCCACCTGCGCAACTACCCTAATCTCCTCAAGAGAGTGGTGCTCAAGTAAAAAGTTTCTGACGGTCTTGGTTTCCAATTCTATTTTGACTGACTTTGACTCGCACTCAACATGTGATAGAAAAAGGGTATAGGTACCTGGACATAAATTACCGATTCTATAACTGCCATCTTGCGATGTGTAAAAACTGCGCTCAAGCTCTTGAACGTAAATGGTGGCTAATTCTAAAGGCATTCCATTATGGTAGTCATTTACTGTCCCCTTGAGGGTCAATTGACACTCCTGTGCGATGGAAGGCCAGCAACACAATGCAAAATGCATTGCAACTGCTTGCTTGTACATAAAAAAATATTAAGAAATACTAGACGGCGGTAAGATTGCCGAAAACAGAATTATTAAGCTACCACTGGCGGGGGTCGGGTAGTATGCTTAGCTTGAAATGATTCCGCTTTCGCGAAAGCGATATAAATATCATCACCAGAATCTAATATTGCTACGAGCTGCGGTTCTAGCTGGAAAGAAGCTGGTGCAAAGATAATTTTATCCTCGGCAGAATTTTGTAGAACTATACAAATCTCGCAATCACTGGCATCCTCGTCATGAGAAAAACTGTGCAGGTGGCTGATCTGGACAAAGGCCAGAAGTGCCAGCAGCAACAATGAAATGTATCTTCTTTTTCTCACAACTTCGCAAAAATAGGCGTATTCTACTAAGTTAATGTTAAATCAGACTATAAGAAGAAATTCCACACAACACCGAATCTAAAGCTAAAGTCTCGGTAAGGGTGACGGGGTGCACTAAAAAAGTTAGGGTCAGAGAATATTTGATTTAGGTGCTCAAACTTGAAAAATATTCTGGTCTGTCTAACCTTAGCATTAAAGAAGACATCCAGCATGGGAAAATCACCAAAAGATTCCCGTTCTTGAGTATAGAATTCGCCCAGCACTGGATCATAGCCATCCATGAAATAAGCAGTAAAATATTTTACCGTAAGCCCCGTCTGTACGTGTGCTGCATCATTTTCGAACCATCGATCAGTATAGTACAGACTTGTGCGCACTGTCAAATCTGGCACATTAAGGATATTGTCAGGTTGATCTACACTCTGGTACATCAAGGTGTTATTTACACCAAATTTCTCTAAAAACCTGAGGTCCCGACTGGCTTTTACTTTGAGGTAAACTATGTCTCCGGAAGCCTGCATAGGTCTTGCATTATAACCTGTCACAACCTCATCAGAATCTGTGATCAGGCTCTCATTGAAATAGGTAAAATTCTGGATGGTGGTCAATGACACTTGAAGATCAAAGAGTTTCTCAGAATCCATCCTGAAGAATAGTTCCTGCGTATTGACATTTTCTGTGACCGGACTTATTGGCGGGAACCATTGGTAATTGCTGTAGTCACTTTGGAACAGCGTGTAATTAAAGTCGGGAGCTCGCGAATTTATGGAGAGACCAGCACTCAGCAAATTTTCTTTCCAAAGGTATGAGGCTTCAGCATTGAGGTATTGCCCGTCTAAATCTCCTGCAAAATTGAGCCCGCCACGAGCTTTGAAATCAAAGTCGCCTAGACGCTTAGCAAATTCCCCTTTGAATTGATAAAGCACACCTATCAGCCGATCTGGTATGGTAGTGCCGTCTGCTCTCCTAATTACTCTGTCATACCCGTAATTGAACTTCTGTCGGGCTACTCCGGCTTTAAAAAAACCTAATAGGTAATGATCGTAAACCGCGCCTAATTCGATAGCCCCTTCTTCTAGATTGGTTTTGTCTCTTACTTCAGTATCTACAGCAGGTCCCAGAAATCCTGCATTAATTCTGTCCTGTTCAAACCTATAGAACTTATCCTCGTAAAACATCTTGTTATAAACACGGAGACTCTGATAAGTCAAACTGTCTCGTTGATCGATTAAGACATAATCGTGATCGATATAAAATCGCTTACCACTGTAATCGCTATCTGCGTTTTCCAGATTAGGATCTAGTCTGCCTCGATCATTAAAATCCTCTTCTTCTGATAGAAAGCCTTCCAGTGATGCCTGGCTTATACCACCATTTTCTTGATTTTCTAAGCTTTGGAAAGTGGTATGCAGTCGCAACCTGTATCGCTTATCTTTAGTAAAATAGTTTGAGGTAAACTTGAAAATACCCGTACTGGTAAGCGTATTGACATAGTTACCTGCGCTGCGCACTCCTTTATAAGAAATTGAAAAATTAAATTGAGGAGAAAGATTGGTTGTAAAGAGTGCACCAAGTTGTTGACCTTGGTTAATTGCAGTCTTAAAATAAAGATCACTTAGAGGCGTAGGTACATAATAATCATAAACATCATCTACATCTAAATAGGCAATCGCTCGTGCCGTAGCACCTAGTGCTGGACTCAATCGTTCCATCTCAATTTCACGACCCAAGCGATTATATGGCCTACCAACGTTGTGGAATGGCATGAGCTCAAAGTCGTCCCCGCGCAAAAAATTGAATTTATAATCCTTGTACATGGCCAGGGTGGTATCGAGATAGGTGGTATCTCGATCCTGAGATATAATCAGGTAATCTGTGACAGGAGGCTTTTCACCTTCCACATTTACTTTTGTGTTATCAATTTCTGGGCGATTATCGTCTCGTCCATTACCATTCTGAGGTTGAATATCTGGCTGGGAAACCTGCGCATAACCTAAACCTGACAGGAGAAAAAAAATAATTAGGACGGTTCTACTCATACAAAATCTGCGCTGGCCAAAAGTAAAGCAATAATGAGAAAGCTCTTTGGTCTCAACGCTTCAGTTCATAGGATGTTTTAATTTTGAATCATGCTCAAAAGACAAATACATCCAGAGCTGATTGAATGTGGGACAGATGAAGCTGGAAGAGGTTGTCTGTCTGGTCCAGTCACGGCAGCTGCGGTGATATTGCCTGAAGATTTCTCATGCGAGGAGCTGGATGATAGTAAGAAGCTTTCGCGAAAGCGTCGTAATGAGCTCAGGTCAATTATTGAAAGAGAAGCCGTGGCTTATCGCGTCGAGCATGTCTTTATGGATCAAATCGACGAAATCAATATTTTAAATGCCAGCATTCTCGCCATGCAGATGGCTATATCTGGTCTAAAAATTAAGCCAGAACATATTGCCGTAGACGGAAATCGGTTTCATGCAATAGACGATATCTCCCACACCACCGTTGTAAAAGGTGACAGCAAATACATGCACATCGCAGCAGCATCAATTCTAGCAAAGACCTATAGAGATGACTATATGGCTAAAATCTCACAGGTGCATCCAGAGTATGCATGGGTAAAAAATCAAGGCTATCCCACTAAAGAACATAGAAGAGCGATAAAAGAATACGGTGTGACACCGTATCATAGAAAATCCTTTAGACTGCTTCCAGAGCAATATGAAATACAGTTTTAAACCATTACAGCTACATCGGTATTTAGCTTTTCTGATTGTCTTACTAAGCTTATGCGCTTGCAAAGGCGATAAAGAAATCCAGTCTGATGGATTGAAAGTTTATGTTCCGAATGAATCTTTTGCAGTTTTACACGGGGACAATCTAGACAGTTACTTCGCTAAGATTTCACAAAATCCAGTTTATAGCCAACTTCAAGGCTTGGCATATTTGAAAAGAGTGCTTGAAAGTGCTTTTTTTCTTGATGCTATAGATCTAGAAAATGAATCACTGGTCTGTTTGAGTAATGAGGGCAAAAATGAACTGGTACTAACCACCATCACTGAAATTGACAACGAGAGACTTCCGAAAGGTCAGTCAGAGATCCTTTCATACGACGGGGAGACTATTACAGCTTTCAGAAAGGGCGACAAACGATTTTATGTCACTAACCTGTCGCAAAAACAGATCAGCAGCACCAGCAAGTTAGTCATTGAGAGTATAATCAGAAATAGAGACAATATTAAGAGTATTGACAGCAAGCTGCAGGAAATGTTGGCGGTAAGTGAGAGCGGCGATCCTCATTTGTACTTAAGAAAAAATGGATCATCACTGCTGGAACTTCTTATTCTGGATAGTGCAGACAAAAAGGTTTCAGAAGCCAGCAACTGGTACCAGCTGGATCTAAACACTGATGGAGATGAGTTAGAAGGATATGGAATAATGACTGTAAGTAATGTGATAAAGTGGCATGCTTTACAACCCAGTACGCACGGATCGCTTAGCTCTACACCAACTAATATTGATGTTTATCAGTCGCTTGCTTTTGAAGATGGTGAGTCCTTTTGGCAAACCTTGGATTACACCATAGATGAATCTGCACGACTTGAATTTGAGCGGCAGGTGATAGAGCTGTCTCATGAGATCTTTGCTTATCGATCTGGGAAGAAGTTTGCCTACGGGTATTCCATTCAACCAGAGTTTGAAGTTCAGGCCGTTATCGATAGTATCACTAAAACAAATTACGATTATCGTGGGTATACCATCTATGAGTTAGCAAGAACTTATCGTCCACTATCAGATAAAGATTTATTGAGTGTTCCAAAACTGACTCATCTATTGAGTCTTAACCAGCAGCTGATTTTTTTCAATAGCACCGCAGCAGCAGAAGAACTAATCGTTAATTATTCTAGTGGCACGGTATTGTCTGAACAAGAATGGCTGATTGCGGCTAAGGGAAAATTAAACGAGGAGTCCCATAAGCTTGTAATTGAAAGAATAGGGGCAATTGCTCAAAAGTCAACAGTTGGGGAAGAAGACAAGGCACTCCTGAGAAAATTAGATGAAGGCGACAACCGCTTTGCATTAGTTCAACAGGTATTTGAAGAAAATTTTGCTCACATCAATTTTCTTATACCCAGCACTACAAATAAAACCAAGGAAGTAACTCAAATTGCATCTTATCGAACTGAAAACGAGATTGCAGCAGGTCCCTTTTTGTTCCCTAATCATCTGAATGGTAAAATGGACATCCTGTTTCAGGATAGGACTTTACAATTGCACCTACTGAATGATAAAGGTCAACTACAATGGTCAAAACAGTTGGATGGTGAGCTAATGGGTGAGTTAAATGCTGTTGACGCCTACCGAAACGATAGAAAACAAATGGTCTTCTCTACAAACAAGTCCATTTACTTTCTAGATAGGAATGGGAATGATTTGAATAAATATCCGATAAGCCCATCTGGAGGGTTGAGTCAACCAGTGAGTGTTTTTGATTACGATGGCAACAGAAAGTATAGATTTCTCGCGACAAGTGGGGACAAACTATTGATGTATGATTATATGGGCGATCGGATTACCGGATTCAAGTACTCGCCTAGTGGGAAAATCACAAGTCAGCCTGCTCATTACCGGAACGGCAAGTTGGATTACATCATTTTTTCTGATGAAAAGAATGGGCTAAACATATTGAACAGAGTAGGTAAAACGCGCACATCTGTAGATAGTATACTTGTTCTGAAATCACCACTTCAGTTCTCCAAAAATCTGATACTTGCCCTAGACAGCAAGGGATATTTTACAGAGGTCAATCTCAATAACGGTGAAATTAAGAAAATTGAGAAGCTAGGAAATGGCAAATTAAGAGTAGTAGATAACAAGCGTGTTGTACTATCTAGCCAAACGCTAGCTATAGGTAAAAAGGAGGTCGATCTGGATTACGGTGATTTTCAAAATTTTAATATACAAAATCTTTCTGACCAGCTATTGATTTCAATGATTAATGAGAGCAACAAGGAAGTTCTGGTGTATGATCATAATGCTAGTCTATTGCCTGGTTTTCCCATTTATGGGGAGCAGTATGTTGAAGTAGGTTTGGCCAAAAAACATTATCTGGTAACTAGGGATGGAAATGACATTCTGATTTACCAGTGGTGATTTATTTCTGAACAGGTCCTAATTCTATCTCATAATCGCTGATGATATCCAGTACGCATCTTTCATCTGCAGAAAAGTGAGGTTGCATTTTATAACAATTTAGCTTCTTGACATATTTTGGAAATGTGCCGTTTCTATAGGTTTCTGGAAGTTGTGGATGCACGTAATACTGCCTACAGACAGCTCTAGTATTTCCCAGCGCATCAGCTGCGGCATCGTAAGCGGTAATGATATTTTTCTCAATCTCCTTTTCATCATCAGCATTTGGATTCTCTTTCAGGGATGCAAAAAATTCTCTACACGCGCCCCAGGTTCTAAAATCCTTTGCTGTGTAAAGATCATCTGAGATTTCATGCAGGTAATCATTAACCATCCCGCTATCGATCATGTGGTGGTCGCCGGACTCATCATAATACTGAAACAATTCCCAGCCTGGAATCTCTTCTGACTCTTTGATGTGTGCAATCAGCTCAGGATCGTCGATCAGTTTTAGTTGTTGCACGCCCCGCTTGCCTTTAAAATTGAACTGCACCCCGTTAGTCACCTCTTTGAAATGCTTACGCCTCAACGTGGACAGTCCGTAAGTCTGGTTACTCTTTGCATATTGCTGGTTTCCAATCCTGATATAGGACTCATCCATTACACTCAACACGAGCGCAAGACATTTGGTTCTAGGCATCCCAGATTGACTCAAGTCTTCTTGAAGTTTCTGTCGGATTTTGGGCAACGCTTTCGCGAAAGCGGACATCTTATAAAACTTTGTCTGATTACGCAGCTCCTGCCACAGTTCATGATACAAATAGACCTTCCTATCTCGATCATCCCTTCCTGTTGCCTGCAAGTGACCGTTGCGCAATTCACAAATACGCACATCTTTCCACGCCGGTGGGATCACCATTTTTTTTATGCGTGATAGTTCTTTTTTATTTTTTAGACGGTCCTTATTTGCGACCAGATAGGTAAATCCCCTACCGTGCTTCTTGCGGTAGATGTTCAGATGCTGGTCTTGCACATAAACGAGCTGAGCCATTAAGGCAGCCTTCTCTGGTGCCTTGAGCGTTTCCTTAAGCAATTGCTGTGACAGAACCATGACCTGAAATTACCGCGCAGGATGGCATAGATGACGTTAATGAAATAAGAATCTTGATCAAATTAGGCGAGCATCAAACTGCTGTGTGAAGTACAATTTGATTTTTTGCTTCACTTCGTCAAGATCTACCTCGCGATTCAGTTCGGCCTGCAAGGAGGTAACCGCCTTGTCCTGAATGCCGCAGGGAATGATGTGATCAAAGTAACCCAGGTCTGTATTCACATTAAAAGCAAAACCGTGCATAGTGACCCAGCGGCTCGCGCGCACCCCCAGCGCACAGATCTTGCGTGCAAATGGAGAACCTACATCTAGCCATACACCGGTTTCTCCCTTGGACCTCGTGCCCACGAGATCGTAATCAGCGAGGATCTGAATAAAAATCTCCTCAAGCAGCCTCAAGTATTTATGAATATCTGTAAAGAAGTTTTCTAGATCCAGTATGGGGTAACCAGTAATTTGACCAGGACCGTGATAAGTGATATCACCACCCCTATTGATTTTATAAAACTTAGCCCCTATTCTTTCAAGTAATTGCTCACCAGCCAGCAGGTTCTCAAGCTCACCGCTTTTTCCTAGCGTGTAAACGTGATCATGTTCTACAAACAGCAAATGATTTTGAGTCTCTAGACCAGCTTCTTCACGCCTATTTTTAATTTTGGTAAACAGAATGTCATCAAAAAGCCTCTCCTGATAGTTCCAGGTTTCCTTGTAGTCCTTTCTTCCTAAATCCTCAAACCTGACTTCCTTGTTCATGACGCAAAAGTAATTGTGATTCACAATTTTTGATGGCCAGAAAGGTTAATCCTTAATATTGGGATGTATAAAACGACTATTGCGCTACAGCTTTTACATATTGGTCAGTCTATTTGCGCTACAGGCTTTTGGGCAAGTGAACCTCAGGTTTTCCTACCTACCTGAAAAACCTGACCCAACTAAATTGCCCATTGAATTGCTAACTACCTCAAGTGACTTAGCAAAATCAGTTGACAGCGTTTTGGGTTTGTGCAAGAGAAAGGGATTTATCAGTAGTTATTCAGGAAGGATGATTGAGATAAATGATTCTGTTTATGAGCAGGAAATCATCCTAGGGTCTAGAGTCGATGTTCTTGAAGTACAAAACCTCAGTTTAATAGATAGCTTATTAAAAGGTTCGCTTTCGCGAAAGCGAACACTTTACATCCCTATCGAAAAAGCAGACAGCCTGTTGCAAGGTCTTAATCAACAGCTCGCAGACAACGGTTATCCTTTCAACAGCATTCAGCTTAGGAACTTCAGATCAAAAAGTCCGGATACCCTGAGCGCTGTGCTGAAACTGACAGCAGGAAAACAGAGAACAATTGACAGGGTGGTCATCAAAGGTTATAAAAAATTCCCGCTGCAAACGCTTAGAGGTGTTTACAACAAAAAATCTGTTCTTGGAAATAAGACGATAGAGAGAATAAGTACGGCGCTAGATAAGATAAGTTTTGCCACTGAAGCCAGGCCACCTGAAGTTCTTTTCAAGAGAGACAGCACTATACTCTATTTATACCTTGACAAGAAACCGAACAATAGCGCAGAAGGTCTTCTAGGCTTCAACAACACGGTGGACAACATGCTAGAAATAAATGGCTTTCTTGATTTGATACTCGTGAACAATCTTAATCAGGCAGAAACCTTTACGCTCAATTACAGAAACGAGAATGAAGATCAGACCACACTGGATGTTTCCCTAGCAGTACCCTACCTATTCAAATCAAATTGTGGAATCGCCGGTAACCTAAATATCAAGCGACGGGATAGCACCTATCAGAATACTAGCTATGATCTAGGTGTGACTTACAAGCCAAACTGGTTGATCAACTTAGGGTTGAGCTACCGCCGGCAGGAATCTACATCTCTCGACAACGCACTAATACCTGTAGAGGACTTTACGAGTGACGGTGTGATTTTGAGCGCTAGCTACTTTGGAAGGAGAGTGGGTGATCCCCTGATGCCAATTGCCCTGAATGGGAGATTTGAAGTCGGCTTTGAGGACAGATCTACTTTTTCAAGTGATATCGGCAGACAAATCCTTAACCTCAGGCTTGAGAAGCTGTGGGAGCTTGACAGAAACAATCTGATCTACACCAGATTAAACAGCGCCTATATTAGTAATGAAGAACTACAGTTCAGTGAATTGTTTCAATTAGGGGGTATAGGCTCAATCAGGGGATTCAATCAAAATGGTATAGATGCAGCGGCGTATGCCCTTATCGCAACTGAGTATCGCTACCGGTTTAACGACAACCTATATGCCTACAGCATACTAGATGGTGCCTTATTCAGGCCATTTATGGAAGAGGAAACCCAGAACCTACTGGGAATTGGTGCTGGGATAGGAATTTTAACACGTGCGGGCGTTTTAAATATAAGCGTTGCAAACGGGCGTTTTGAAAACGCTAACTTCGACTTATCCAGCACTATAGCTCACGTAATGTTAAGAGTGTTTTTCTAGAACTTTAGCTTAACATCAAGAAAAATCAGGGTCAAACTTTAAATTAACGTAAACAAAAGTTGTTTTATTAGGACGTTTTTGTGATTTTTGGCACTGGCTAATTCAAATAAATTCTAAACATGAAAACAAAATTCAATGGAATCTTAACGCTGTTACTGGCGTTAGTTGCGCAAGTAGCTTTTGCGCAACAGACTGTTACCGGTACGGTGACAGATCCGAGTGGGGAACCCATTTTCGGAGCAACCGTCCAGGTGAAAGGGGGAACAAACTTTGCCACCACGGACTTTGATGGTAAGTATAGCATAGAAGCTAGCGCAGAGGATACGCTGGTAATTAGCTATACAGGATAT
This sequence comes from uncultured Flavobacteriaceae bacterium, assembly GCA_964478845.1. GTDB lineage: Bacteria > Bacteroidota > Bacteroidia > Flavobacteriales > Flavobacteriaceae > Nonlabens. The sequence continues at coordinate 89,192 of CAYZJT010000001.1, forward strand.
GACCCTAAAGAAGTGGTTGTAGGGACTCAATCAACTATTGACGTTGAGATGTCGGCGTCGCTTGATGTGGTTGTAGTAGAAGGATACCGTACTGTAAACAAGAAAAAATCTAACGTTGCAGCAACTACTATTACCAACGAGACTATAGAAAATAGGCCAAATGCCTCATTCATTCAAAGAATTCAAGGTCAAATTCCAGGTTTAAGTATTCAGACAAACACAGGACAACCTGGTAATAGTAGTTTTGTTCAACTTAGGGGACCTTCATCTATCAATGGTAACACAGAACCTTTATTCTTGATTGATGGTGTACCAGTTGATGAGGACAATTTCCGAACGTTGAACCCGAATGATATTGATACATTCACAGTTCTTAAGGATGCAGCTGCGACAGCAGTATTTGGTAACAGGGGTGCAAACGGTGTAATCGTAATAACAACTAAAGGTGGTAAGTTTGACCAACCTTTAAAGATATCGTACCAAGGAACCTGGGGAGTTTCAGAAATTACTGATCTGGATTACAATCTTGCGACTCCACAAGAATATCTTGCGCTTGAAAAAAGACTAGGTGTAGGCCGTGGAAGCAACCTATCTGACGAGGAGATTGCGGCATATACAGGAGGTACGGACTGGGTAGATACTTTTTTCCGAAGAGCGCAAAACACGAATCACAATATATCTTTAAGCGGTGGAGGAAAAAATCTAAGCAGCTTCACCTCCTTGAGCTACACAGAAGAAGAAGGAGTTCTCCAAAATAGTAGATTACAACGTTTCACGTTAAGGAGCAATCTGAATGGAAAAAGTGATGATGGCAAATTTAGATACAGCACCAGAATAACAACGGGTTATTCAAAAAATGACTCGCCAGGCGGAATTGGTGGTGGTGCGCTCCTAACAAATTTCTCGGCAGGAGCTTTTACTAAAAAACCATACATCGACTTCAGTGAATTTGATCGTGATGATATTATACAAAATGGATTCACGTTTGACAATTTCGGATTTGTGCTAGTAGACAATTTTGAAAATCAACAACGTACCTTCGAGGAAGTGAAAATTGTAGGAGGACTAAATGCTGACTACGATGTAGTTGATAAGCTGACCGCTACGCTAGCATTAGGTGTTGATTACGCACAAAGTAACTTTTTATTCAGTCAGGATCCTTTATCTATTCTGGGCGAGAGAGATGCTGTAGTAAATGCAGCGTCAGGATCTTTGGCATTTGGTGGTGACCAGTCACAGAACTATGTTAGAGATTTCAGGTTCAACTCTAGAACTGGGTTAACTTATGCGGACAGTTTTGGTGAAAATAAGGAGCATAGCATTACGGCTTCTGCTCAAGTTGAATACGTTAGATCTTTCCTGAATTCTTTCAGTTACGCTATTTCTGGTTTGAACCCAAGAAATTTTTCACGTGGAGATGGTGGAGCATTTGTAGATAACCGTACTGATTTTGTTTTTGCGCCTACAGCAGCAGCAAATAAAAACGACTATGGTCTGTTTTCTTATTTCGCACAAGCAGATTATGACTACGACACGAGGTTTGGTTTTGGCGCAACTATTAGAAGAGATGCATCAAGTAGATTTGCGGCTGATAACAGATGGGGAACATTTTGGTCAGTTGCAGGACGCTGGAATATAGATCAGGAAAGCTTCATGGCAAATTCCGTTTTTAATAATCTGAAGCTTAGAGTTTCATACGGGACCCAAGGAAATGACCGCATACTAGGTGGTTACTACGATGGGCTTTCTGAAGTCAGAACTGTATTTGGGACTGGTCAAGGGTATTTGGGTAACCAAACTTTTGTCAGAGGAAGACTTGAAAATCGTGACCTTACTTGGGAGACTTTACAGACAGCTAACATTGGTATAGATTTTGGTGCTTGGAATAACAGATTAAGAGGAGCATTGGAACTATATAATAGGAAAACCGTGGATCTGTTTTTTATTGATTTGCAATCTGCAGCAGTTGGTGTAGGGCCTTCTAACCCTGCCAACTTGGGCGATATGAGAAATAGAGGGGTAGAACTAGGGGTTTCTTATGATCTAATTAAACCGGCAAACTCCAACGATTTAGCTCTAAATCTTTTTGCAAACGTTGCTTACAACGACAATGAGGTACTTGTTGTTAACGTCCCCGGTGGTCTTCAAGATAATACTAACACGGCCATCGCAGAAGGGCAGAGCCTTAATGAATATTATGTGATACCTTATGTAGGGGTAAATCCAGCTAATGGTCAGGCATTGTACCTAGATATTAATGGTAATCCTACTGAAGAACCAACTAATGCTGACAGAAGGTTTACCGGTACAGATCAAATACCAGATTTTCAAGGTGGGTTTGGATTTAATTTGAGCTGGAACAATTTCTTTATTGAAAATCAATGGTCGTTCATGACAGGAATTGAAAGATTTGATTTTGATTTGTCAGGTTTTTATGACCCGACAAGTATAGGAGTAACTCAGGTATCCTCAGATTTAAACAGGGCGTGGACACCATCCAATCGGGTTACTGATATTCCTAGCCTCAATGCAACTAATTTAGCTGCTTTTACTACTACATCAGATCGTTTTCTGCAGGAAGCTGACTTTTTAAGACTGAGATTCCTTCAGGTCGGATGGAATTTTCCTGAATCTTTAACTGAAAACATTTTTGTGAATGGCGGACGTATTTATGCTAGCGCGCAGAACTTAGCGGTGTTCTCTGAATGGAGAGGAAACGACCCAGAACGCAGAGACGGCGCGACACAGTGGGATTATCCTACTCCAGTTATTGTGAATGTGGGACTTGATTTAACTTTTTAAACAAAAAAAATGAAAATATTAAAATATTTAGGTGTCGCATCTTTAGCCTTGGCAACGGTAGGATGTAATGACACAGAAGAGATAATACAACCAGGGGAGTTACAGCCTGACAACACTTTTATTGAAACCTCAGATCTTACTGAAGGTATTTTCGGGGTATATTCAGGTGTAGGAAATACTAACGAAATTAGTTTTACCGCTCAATTTACTGATGAAGTTTCTATTGGTCGTGACAATGGAGGTCAAGGCCTCAATAATGATGCAGTGTACTTATATAACTTAAATGCTAATACTGGTTTTGCCCAGGCGATATGGTACGGGGACTACGGACTTATCAATCGTGCGAACATTCTTTTAGAAGGTGCGGCTGGAATAGTACCAGATCCGATGGATCAAGCAGAAATTGATGAGTATGACCTTGCGGTAGCTGAGGCCAAAGCGCTCAGAGCTTATGCACACGCAAACTTATTAGAGTGGTACGCAGAGGATATTACCAATGACAATTCCCTAGGAATAATGGTTGTCGATTTTGTTCCACCTTTAGGTGCTGAAATTCCTCGATCAACGGTAGGCGACGCGGTTGCATTAATTGAACAGGACTTAACAGATGCTTCAGTAACCTTCAACCGTCTTGGTGTGATTGGATCACCAGCCTTCGTCGGTATCGACTTCGTAGAAGCAGTCAGAGGCCGACTGGCAATTTTCAGAGAGGATTATGCCGCTGCTGAGACTGCCGCTGATAACATTCTTGCATTTAATAACATTGCCTCGAGGAGCGAGTTTCCGGGAGTTTGGGATGACTCAAATACCGCAGGTATTATTTTTGAGGCACAAAGAATTGCAGGGGATGGCTCGATTGGTGCAATCTGGAATACAAATTTGAGCAATAGCAATGGTAATCCAGTTTTTGAAATGAGCAGGAGCGTATTTAATCTGCTAGATAACAATACTGGCGATATACGCCAATCCAGATATATTGATCCAACATCGACTGTCGATCCTGGGTACGCTACTTCACCAAATCCAAGAAACAGTGATATCCTGATTATCGATAAATATCCAGGGAATCCAACTCTAACGACTACAGCGGCTAGAAACCAAACAAATGATTTGAAGATCTTCAGAACAGAAGAATTTCTTTTCATAAAAGCAGAGTGTGAGGTTTTTAATGGTAACCTTAACGCCGCGGCCTCGCTTATGGATCAACTAAGGTCACAACGATTAACTAGTACGACAGTACCGGTTTATGCAGATGCACAGGAAGCCTGGGAGGATATCCTTGAAGAAAGAAGATTAGAATTATGGTTAGAAGGACACAGGTATCTTGATTTTGCAAGGCTAGCTAGTAAAGCAGGTGTTAATAGTTACGATAGGGATGAAGTTGATTGTAGTATCGCTAATCAAACTACCGTATGTGATCTTCCAGCAAGCGATATGAAAGTTAACGTTTTCCCAATACCACAAGCAGAATTAGCAGCTAATCCAGGGTTCCCCCAAAATACAGGATACTAAATAAATAGATCATGAAAAACAATATAATAAGAAGAGTCGCTTTTTTAATGCTAGGACTGATCGTTCTCAGCTCGTGTGAAAATGAAAATCCCATTTATGATGGTTCGGGGGGGATTGCTTTAGTTGGATTTGAAGTTCCGAGTAATGGTTCTCCTGCACCTGTGTTGGAAGATAGTGAAGATGTTGAATTTCCTGTTGCGGTATCGGTGAGTAATTTAAGTCCTGTTGATAGAACATACGACATCACTGTAAACGATGTTGATACTACTGTTCCTTCTGAGAATTATACCGTTCCTATGACAGTCACGATTCCCGCAAATCAGTATACTACAAACTTGATCGTTGAAATTGATGACATATCTCTTACACCTGATACTCAACAGATTGTTTTGGAATTAGCTACTAGAGATGAAAGTAACGTTTTGAATGGTGACATTTATACTCTTAGTATATTTAGATCTTGTCCTATTCCTGCAGATTATGCGGTAGGTGATTACGTTTTGGAAGACCTTGGAGTCATAGGTCCAGCGAACGGCACAGTCAACATTACAGAGGGCACTTACACATTAGAGGTAGGATCAAATCAAGCACAGAGAGTTTTTTCCGCTCAACTTCTACCTCTATTTAACGGGCCCACTCGAGAAATTGCAGTGGAATTTGGTTGTGGTAATGTTCTTAAGCTAGGCGGTGTTGTTGACTCTGGATTTACCTTTGGTGATTATACTCCAATCCAAAACACTGGGATTACTTATGATCTAGCTGACGATAGTTCATTCCTGGTTATTTATGACGAGAGAGGAAATGGTGCTGTAACAGCAGCATTTAGACTAACTAAAATCTAATCATTCCTTCTAAAATTCAAAAACCCGCTAGCTTCTAGCGGGTTTTTTTATGCCTAATTTTGAAACCATGAATGAACAACGCATTTACGGGCTGAGGGCCATAATTGAGGCTATTGAAAGTAATGAGGAAATAAGCAAACTCTACCTTTTGAAGGGTAGTGATGGGATTCTCTTCAAGCAATTAGAAAGGCTAGCACAAAATAAAAATGTCACAACCAGCTACGTTCCTATCGAGAAGATCAACCACTTAGCAAAAGGTAATCATCAAGGTGCGGTAGCAACTCTATCGCCTATCACTTTTCAAGATCTGGAAAGTCGACTTGAAAAAGATAGCGAGGAAAAAACGGCGACTTACCTCTTGTTAGATGGGATTACTGATGTACGAAATTTTGGCGCAATCCTGCGCACAGCAGATTGTACAGGCGTTGACGCGGTTGTCATTTCAGAACGCGGATCAGCACCGGTTAACGGTGCGGCGATAAAGACCAGTGCAGGTGCAGCATTCAGCATTCCTATCTGCAAAGTGAACCATTTAAAAGACGCGATTTACTTGCTTCAGGCCTATGGGATAAGCACTATTGGCGCCAGTGAAAAAGCAAGTCGATCCCTATTTGAAATGGGGATCCCAAAAAAAGTAGCTGTAGTAATGGGTTCAGAAGAACGAGGTATCAACCCTTCAACTCAGAAAACACTAGATCATTTGGCTAGTCTTCCAATTAAAGGAAGCGTAGAATCCCTAAATGTATCGGTAGCTTGTGGTGTTTTTCTTTACGAGATCTTAAGGAAAAGGCAAGCGTAAAATTATTCTTCCTCCTCATTCACTAATTCGATAAAATTTCCATTTTCGTCAAATTGCCGTAAAAATGGATCATCATCGGGATTGTAGCCTTCTTGTTCCCATTCGTACTTTATTGGGGCTTCAACTGGTGTTGAGACGAGCAGCGCCACTGCTATTCCCGAAATTGCACCACTTAGGTGACCTTCCCACGACATACCTGCCTTGACAGGTAAAACATACCAGACCAGACTGCCATAAAAAAACACGACTACGAAGCTCACAACCAGCAGTTTTGGTTTTTTATTTATAAAGCCTTTGAGCATCAAAAAGAAAACGAGCATATAGATTACCCCGCTTGCACCTATATGCCTACCGCTCGATGCAATTAGCCATGTGAGTACTCCAGTCCCGATACCACCAAGAATTAAAACTTGCCATGCTCTAGGGCGATAAAATCTAAAAAGAAAAAACATAAGAACGATGGTGGGTATGGTATTGCTCCACAAATGTGAAAGGCTACCATGAATAAACGGTGAGAATACAATGCCTCTTAAACCCTCAATCTTTTGAGGGACTATGCCGTAGCTATTGAAATTGATAGAAAAAGTGACTTCTACATAATAGACCAGCCACATCAAAAACGCCATAACAACGCCAGGCAGAAGGTCATTCAAAACATCATGTCGAGTCTTTACTTTCACCAGCTGAATCTAACAAGAACCTAACCAGCAGCCAAACCTGTCAAAAGTACCGAGAGTAACTAATTTTGGGATTCAAGAAACACCTATGAACAATACACCGCTAGCTGAGCGAATTAGGCCAAACACCCTAGATGAATACTTAAGCCAGACTCATTTGGTGGGTGAAAAAGGCATGTTGAGAAACCATATCCTTTCTGGGACTATTCCGTCGTTAATCCTTTGGGGGCCACCAGGCACAGGTAAAACCACGCTAGCTCAAATTATCTCCAAAGAAAGCAAACGTCCATTCTTTACGCTTAGTGCGATTAATAGCGGTGTTAAGGATATAAGAGAGGTCATCGATAAAGCAAAAACTAGCGGTGGCTTATTTACTGCCCGCAGCCCCATTCTATTTATCGACGAAATCCATCGGTTCAGTAAGTCACAACAGGACTCACTTCTTGGTGCTGTGGAGAAAGGTTGGGTAACTCTGATAGGCGCTACAACAGAAAATCCGAGTTTTGAGGTGATACCTGCATTACTGTCGCGTTGTCAGGTTTATGTTTTGGACGCTTTCGCGAAAGCGGAACTTGAACAACTCCTACATAGAGCTATTCAAGAGGACAAGCTACTTAAAAAGAAAAATATCGAGCTTCAAGAGACCAGTGCACTATTAAGAATAAGCGGCGGCGATGCCAGAAAATTGCTTAACATATTTGAACTGGTTGTCAATTCGATCAATGATGAAAAAATCATTATTGATGATGCGGTGGTTTCAAAACAGATACAGGCAAATCCTGCCCGCTATGACAAAACCGGTGAACAGCATTACGATATTATAAGTGCATTTATCAAGTCAATAAGGGGAAGTGATCCTAATGCTGCTGTATACTGGCTAGCCAGAATGATTGAAGGAGGCGAAGACCTCAAGTTCATTGCCAGACGCATGCTGATTTTAGCCAGCGAAGACATTGGTAATGCAAACCCGACAGCATTAATCATGGCCAACAACACCTTTCAAGCGGTCTCTACGATAGGTTATCCAGAGTCAAGGATTATCTTGAGTCAATGTGCAGTCTATCTAGCCACAAGCTTAAAAAGCAATGCCAGCTATAAAGCAATAGGTGATGCGCAGCGTACTGTCAGAGAAACTGGCGATTTACCTGTACCTCTGGGATTGAGAAATGCCCCTACAAAACTGATGAAGGACCTAGGTTACGGCGATGAGTACAAATACGCCCATGACTACGATGGGAATTTTGCCAAATACAATTTTCTACCTGAGGAGATTAAGGGTACCAAACTTTACGATCCGGGAAAGAATCCTAGAGAAGAAGCCCAAAGAGAATTTTTGAAAAAACGCTGGGGGGATCAATACGGATACTAGATTATCTGACTAGAGAAGTAAGTCAGTTAACTGAGATAATTGACTGATCGTAACAATATCATTACCATCTATGGTTGAATGTGGATCAAACCAGATCACATGCATTCCAGCATTCTTTCCACCTAGAATATCGGCCTCGTAGCTATCTCCTACCATACAGCTATTTGATGGTATTGCCCCTGCCAATTGCATGGCCTGATTGAAAATCTCAATAGCTGGCTTTTTAATTCCTGCAGTTTCTGCGGTAAGGCAAACATCAAAGTAGTTCTGTAAACCAGACATCTTCATTTTGCGTTCCTGCACTTCATCAAAACCGTTTGTGATGATATGCAATCTATATTTTGTTGAGAGTGCCTCCAGCATTTCAAAGCATCCTGAAAAAAGATGATTGTTGTTTGGCAGGTATTCAATGTATAGGTCTGCGTACCTATCGATTTGCTCTCTGGTGGTTTGGAAACCTACTGCATCAAAGGCCTGTTTCAATCGCTGGAATCTCAACTCTTCTTTTGAGATTTCGTTATGCCGATACATGCGCCAAAACTTCAGATTAAGCGGCTCGTAAATGGCAATGAACTTGTCAATATCGATAGGCAACTGCTCTTCCTCAAATATCTGCTGATAGGCCAGCCGACTATTTTTATCAAAATCCCATAGGGTGTGGTCTAGATCAAAAAAAATGTGTACGACATCATTAAAATCTGGTTGCATGTTTATGATTAAAGTGAAAATTAAATGTCGCCCTCATCAGCAAAGCTGTAGTGCTCATGCTGGGTGACGATGATATGATCGAGGACCTTGATATCTAAAATACGCCCTGCCTGAACAAGTCTATCAGTAAGTGTGACATCCTGAGAGCTGGGTTTGAGTGAACCGCTGGGATGGTTGTGGGAAAGAATAATTGCGACAGCGCCTGACACCAGCGCTTTTTGAAATACAATTCTAGGATCAACAGCCGTGCTGGTAAAACCTCCCCTACTGATCTGTTCATGTCCTATTACTTTGTTTGAATTATTAAGCAATAGAATCCAGAACTCTTCATGTGGCAACTCACCCATTAAGGGCTGCAATACTTTAAAAGCATCTTTGCTACACGAGATTTTGGGCACTTGCGCCGGCATTTCCATCGCACGACGCCTGCCTAGCTCCATTGCTGCCATGATTGTAATGGCCTTGGCCTCGCCTATCCCGTTGAATTCTGTAAGTTCTTTTATGTTGCGCTTGCCCAGTTTGTCTAGCTTGTTGCCAGATGCCATCAATACCTCGCGGCTCAATTCTACCGCGCTTTTTTTGCGCGTACCACTGCCTATTAGAATAGCAATCAATTCAGCGTCAGATAATGCCCGACTGCCTTGAGATAGCAATTTTTCTCTAGGTCGATCGCTTTCGTGCCAAGCCTTGATTGAACTATGCGTGTACTCTTCCATTGCCTTGAAAGGTAAAACAAAAAGATTGTGATCCCCTACCTGATGAAAACAGGTTCTGAAACATTTTTGGTTTCCTGCTCTGAATATTTATAATCCATCCCAGCAAATTGCTTTAAGTCATCCATTGTTTCCGCATCATTCTCAACAAGAAATCGTGCCATGGCACCTCTGGCTTTTTTGGCGAAAAATGAAATGACCTTAAGCTTCCCATTTTTATAGTCCTTAAAAACAGGTGAAACTAGTGATCCATTCAGCTTTTTCCTATCGATAGCCTTGAAATACTCGTTGCTGGCTAGATTGACTACTGTCTCCTCATCTGCAATCTCTTTATTAAGGGATTTGGTCAATTTCTCGCGCCAAAACTCATAAAGATTATCCGCTCGCCCGATCTTGACTTTGGTCCCCATTTCTAGTCGGTAGGGCTGGATCAGGTCCAGCGGTCGCAGATAGCCATAGAGTCCAGAAAGGATCCTGATTGAATCTTGTGCTTTGTCCAGATGCTTTGAGTCTAGCGAGTGAGCATCCAGACCTACATAAACATCACCAGCAAAAGCATACAGGGCTGGTCGTGAATTATCAGTGGTAAATTCTGGCTCAAAGGACTGATAACGCTCATGATTCAATTGCGCTAGATTATCAGAGACACTCATCATTTTGGCGATGTCAGCAGGTTTTTGCTTCTTCATCACTTTGAGCACTTTAATTATCTCTTCCCCGAATTTCGGCTGTGTGTTTTGCTCCGTAGGTAATTCAGTATCATAGTCTAGGCTCTTAGCCGGTGACAGCAGGATCTTCATCTTTTTATTTGCTAAGTTAGGGATGGTTGAGAATTACGCTTTCACGCAAGTGAAGTTTATGCCGAGCTTGTCGAGATACGAAAGTGTAAAAATCCAAATTGCTAAGGAAGAAGTAAGGCCACCGCAATCCCTAGGAACACTAGAATCTGAATCCATTTAATCATAGGACCAAACCACTCTGACTTGCTAAGAAATTTTGCCACACGCCCAGCCAGAATCGCTATAGCGTAGAAAACAAGCAGCGAGATCAACATAAAAATCCCACCAAGGATGTAGATCTGTTGCCAGTCTGGAAACTTGTTTTCCATTAAAAATTGTGGAAGAAGAGCGAGAAAGAAAAGGGTTACTTTGGGATTAAGGAGATTCATGGTAACCCCACGCAGAAAAAAAGATCTATAACTTTTTAATCTCACCTTCTCCCCGTTCAACTCAATATTATCTGATGATCTGTAAACTTGAAAGGCGAGATACACCAGGTAAGCGGCACCAGCAATCTTAATCCCGTTGAAAAGCCATTCATTATCCCTGACCACCGCTCCAAAACCCAGCGCTACAACGCTTGTATGAACGATGCACCCAGAGATCAAGCCGCTAGCTATGGCAATTCCGTAAAGGCTGCCTTTTGCAATAGATTGAGTGAGAACAAAAATATTATCGGGGCCAGGCGCCACTGCCAGACTCAGCGTTGCGAGAGAAAACAGAAAATAGTTCTCTATCAATTGCTACGGTCAAGAATTGCCTGATTGATTTGTCTTACAAGATTTGGACCCTCATAGACAAAGCCAGTGTAAAGTTGGACAAGACTGGCCCCGGCATCAAGTTTATCAATTGCGTCCTGAGCGCTCATAATTCCGCCTACTCCTATTATGGGAAATGCGCCCTTGCTCTTCTCATGTAAAAACCTGATGACACCTGTAGCCCGATCTGTTAGTGGGTGACCGCTCAAGCCTCCAGCTTCTTGTGTAACATAACCTTCAGTAGTGAGCTTATCCCTATCGATAGTAGTATTAGTCGCAATCACGCCATCAATTTGCGTGTCGCTTACGATGGCGATGATGTCCAGCAGTTGTTCATCAGTCAGGTCTGGTGCGATTTTTAAAAATATAGGGCGTTGCTTCTTTTTAGAATGATTGAGATCCTGAACGCTCTGCAGGATGTGTGTCAATGGTTTTCGATCTTGCAGCTCACGCAGGCCCGGCGTATTGGGCGAACTGACATTTACCGTAAAATAGTCCACGTAATCGTATAGCTTCTCAAAACAGTATAAATAATCCTCTACAGCCGTATCGTTAGGCGTGACTTTGTTCTTGCCTATGTTTCCGCCTATAATTACATGCCCCTTCTCGCCTGGCTTAGGATTTTTCTTGAGTCGCTCTACGGCAGCCTCTACCCCGCCATTATTGAATCCCATGCGATTAATGATCGCCCTGTCCGCTGGCAGTCTAAAAAGCCTTGTCTTTGGATTTCCGGGTTGTGCTTTCGGGGTGAGCGTACCTATCTCGATGAAGCCAAAACCCAGATTTGAAAACTCTCGAAATGCCACAGCATTCTTATCAAATCCAGCCGCTAGCCCTACTGGATTAGGAAACTCTAGTCCAGCGATTATTCTTTTAAGAGCAGGGTGATTAATGGTTGTACGCTTTCGCGAAAGCGTACCCACTAAAGGCAACCGATTCAAAAACTTCAAGGCGCTGAACGACAGGTGGTGGGCACTCTCTGGATCAAATTGAAATAATAGCGGACGGATGAGTGTTTTGTACATGCGGTAAAGATAGTAACGACGTAAGTGCTGAACCCTGATTCAGATAGTTGTTCAGAACGACAACAGTGTGCCGATTGCTTTTTATTTTTGCAACTCCAAAAAAATCGATATGAGCAAGTACGATGTTGTTGTTTTAGGTAGTGGACCAGGTGGTTATGTGACTGCTATAAGGGCTTCACAGCTAGGGATGAAAACTGCTGTAGTGGAAAAAGAAAGCCTAGGCGGGGTTTGTCTTAATTGGGGTTGTATTCCTACTAAAGCACTCATCAAGAGTGCTGACGTTTTCAATTACCTGAATCACGCAGCAGATTATGGTCTGAAAGCAGACAATGTCGATAAGGACTTCAACGCAGTCGTAAAGCGCAGCCGCGATGTAGCTGACGGTATGAGCAAGGGCGTGCAATTCCTGATGAAAAAAAACAAGATCGATGTAATCATGGGTCATGGAACCATCAAGAAAGGAAAGAAGATTGAGGTAAAAGCCGAGGATGGATCTACCAGCATCGTAGAAGGAGATCATATCATAATTGCTACAGGCGCAAGATCTCGTGAGCTTCCATCTCTACCGCAAGACGGTAAAAAGGTCATAGGATATCGCAAGGCGATGACGCTTGAAGAGCAGCCAAAGAGACTTGTGGTCGTAGGTTCTGGGGCAATAGGTGTAGAATTTGCTTATTTCTACAACGCCATGGGAACTGAAGTGACCATAGTAGAGTACCTAGACAGAATAGTACCGGTTGAAGACGTAGATGTTTCCAAGCAAATGGAGCGCAGTTTTAAGAAGTCAGGAATCAAGGTAATGACTTCAAGTGAAGTGACCAGTGTAGATACTAGCGGCGATGGCGTAAAAGTTCACATAAAAACAAAAAAAGGCGAAGAGGTTGTAGAAGCAGATGTGGTTCTGAGCGCAGTAGGCATAGAGACTAACATTCAGAACATCGGTCTAGAGGAAGTAGGGATTTCTACAGATCGTGGCAAGGTTCTCGTCAACAAATGGTATCAGACAAACATGCCCGGTTATTATGCAATCGGTGACATTACTGCTGGGCCTGCTCTTGCTCACGTCGCCAGCGCAGAAGGAATTCTTTGTGTAGAAAAGATTGCTGGTGAACATGTGGAACCACTTGACTACGGAAACATCCCAGGATGTACTTACTCTACTCCAGAGATCGCTAGCGTAGGCCTGACTGAAGCGCAAGCTAAGGAAGAAGGATATGACATTAAAGTGGGTAAATTTCCTTTCAGTGCGAGCGGTAAGGCAAAAGCATCTGGAACACCAGACGGATTTGTCAAAGTAATTTTTGATGCTAAATACGGTGAGTGGCTGGGCTGTCATATGATAGGCGCAGGTGTTACAGACATGATTGCAGAGGCTGTTGTCGCCCGCAAGCTAGAGACTACAGGCCACGAAGTACTGAAAGCTGTTCACCCCCATCCTACCATGAGTGAGGCTGTAATGGAAGCCGTCGCAGATGCTTACGATGAGGTGATTCACCTATAAGAAAATCTCTAATTTTATTTTATTTAAAGCCTCCAATCGGGGGCTTTAGTTTTTTGGAATTTCTTTGAAGAATTCAAAATCAACGACCTCATTTACTTTAAGGTAGGTACTTAAGTCTACGACCTCACCCAAGACATTTACCAAAGCAATCTTGGCAGTATTAGGTGGCATACTTCCACTATTCACGGCCATAACACTTATCTTGTTTTTTGCTTCCTTCAAAGGGATGACCCACTCCTGTTTCTTATTTGTAACTGTTTGATTTTGTAGAAAGATTTTTGAATTGACCAAGACCTTGATCTGATCTCCATCTTCTTTGCCATCGTCCCACAATACAATTTTTAAATAATCATACGGCCATATCAGATTCACGGTTTCCCCCCCTATCAAGGATGTTTTGTTGTACCTGTTGAACATTTTGTCCATATTGATTTTTTGTTTTGTACTATCAGGTATGCGTTTCATGCGATCAACTTTACGCTGAAACTTTAGTGTCTTTTGCTGGATTTTTTCGGCAGGTTTCATCTGTAAAGAGCCATGAAGGCAACTTTGCAAATCATCATAGAACGACTTAAAATCACCGTCAATCTTAGCGCGACCAGATAGATTTCTGAGCTTCCCAGTGAAATAGATGTGGCAAAAATCAAATTTTTGAATATTTGACTTAGTATAAATGATTTCTGTCTCCCTGAATTCCAGTCGGTTTGACCTACTATCAAATCGGCCTATAATTCTGGATTTTGTTTCGTGATCTCCGTTTAGATCTGTAAAAGAATATCCTTTTACCAGACCATCCTGTTCTTCAAATTGAAGTTTATAGGTAATTAAAGAGCTATCCTGCAGCTTTAATAATCCTAGATACTCAAGCTTCTCACTTTGTGACTGAGCCATGTAAGACCACAAAACTGTTATCAAAAAGCAAAAAACTGGATTATATTTATTCAAAATCATCTAAATTTAGTCATCAAACTTAAAACTTCAATCATGAGATTTAAATTACATTTTCTCTTTTTTGCAGGCTTTCTTTGTTTTGCAAATTTAGCTAGCGCTTCTTTCCCTGTAGAAAGAACTAAAGCAACCAGTCAGCTTGAAACCGTTGAGTATTCTACGGAAGTCCTTACTTCGCCAGCCGCAGCAGCATGGTCAAATAGTCAGACTGTGGCTATTTTACTTTGGTTCTTCTTAGGTGGCCTTGCTGGTCACCGCTGGTATTTGGGAAGCCCGATCGGATGGAACATCCTGTTCATTCTAACCGCAGGTTTTCTGGTTGTAGGTTGGGTGATTGATGGAATAGATATCATTACAGGCAATTATCCTGGACTGTAACTACTCAGAGCAAAAAAAACGCCCGATCAAATTAAATTGATCGGGCGTTTTGATTTGTCAATCGAAGAATTACCTAGTCCTGAGTCTCAATTTCCACCATGTACCGATAAAAAGAATTCCAAAAAGAAATAAAATTAATTTCCCAACTAAATAGCCATGACCGTATTCCGATAAACTATTAAAGTCAGGGGTGTAGAGAATCAATGGGACAATACTTGATAAGATTAGGATAGTCCCAATGATAACAAGCAAAGATTTAAGAAAACTCTTCAAACTAAATATAAATTAAAAGTTACTTGGTAACAATTACAGTTACTGGATTGTAGATACCGAAAGTAATGCTATTGATAAGTCCATCGATGAAGCTGTGGACGATTTTCACATCATAATTTTCTGCACCGCCAGCCATTTCTTTTGGGTCTTCAGTGCTTAATGGAGCAAGTCCATAAATTAGGTAGTGATTTTTCCCTTTCACTTCAGTTCCTGTTTGAGAACCCTCACCTACAGAAAATTGATAACTGTAGCAAGATACTAGCATCATGGATGCGCAAAGAAGTAGCGCGGCTTTTTTGAAAAAATTTCTCATGTTAATAAAGTTTTAAGATTCTGTCAAATATAGATGACAAACTCTTTTCTGCAAACAAAACTTAATTTTTCTGAGTAGGTCAAAAACAATATAGGTCAATTGACTTAGTTCAATCAGACCAGGCTTCCGTTAAAATAAACAGATCACTTTGGCGCAAGAATCTCTTCATCTTTACAAAAATTATAGAAAGAAATCTTGATTTATAAATCGAGCTTAATTAGATATAATCGGCTTGAAAGCCATCTTTAAATCAGAAAACTTCTTACAGCCAGCTTATAGCTCTCTAATCCAAAGCCGGATATCACACCCACTGCATTAGCAGAAACATAACTTACGTGGCGGCTTGTCTCGCGATCCATCACATTTGAGATATGAACCTCGACCACCGGAGTTTTGATGGCCGCAACTGCATCTCCTATTGCTATTGAGGTATGTGTGTAAGCGGCGGGATTAAAGACGATCCCGTCGTACTTCTCCTCGTCTGCTGTGTGAAGTCTGTTGATCAACTCGCCTTCTACATTAGACTGGTAATAACCCAGTTCTACATCACGGAATTCAAACTGTAAGCTTGTGAAATAACTATCAAAGCTCTCATGCCCATAGATATCGGGTTCACGGGAACCCAATAAATTCAAATTAGGCCCATTGATAATCAGTATTCTCAATTGAAAGACATTTGGATCTAAAGTACTAAAGCTTATACTTGACTCCTAAATTTACAGAGTCATAGGTTACGTCACCTGCACTTACCCCCTTATATCCAAAGGTAATTAAGAACTTTCTCAGATTCAGATAACCCTTTGGCTCGTAAGTGAATCCATCGTCTGCGGTATCACTTAGTCCAACACTATATCCAAGATCAATCCCCAGTCCAAAACCCTGCTCACCTATGCGATAAAGACCTTTAGCCACCAGAAATCCAAATTCAATATCGTCCGGCTCCAATCCACTAATGTTGTCTGAGAAAAATCGTTCATATCCTATGCCACCGCCTATAGTCAATGGACCGGCTATATCACGCAAGTAAACCCCCTCAAGACCTAAACCAAAATCTGCAATGTCTGCTGGATTACCTATAGGTAGAGAAGCGGTTGCACCTACAGCAAAAAAGTCATAATCATATTGTGCATGAGAATATGTTCCTGCACAAATGAAAAGTAGAAATAGTAGTTGGAATTTTTTCATAATAAGTAATTTCTTATATCGAATGTAGATTTTTTAGGAGTGCAACCTTAGTTAACGAATTGTTAGTTGTATATAATTTGTAAATTGAAATCTAGCTTTTTTGCACCAATGTGGCTTGAAACAATATCATCGTATTCTACTTACCTAAAGCTTGAAAAAGGTCTTTCTACAAATACAGTAGCCGCTTATCGCAGGGATATCGAGCATTTTCATGAATGGCTGAAATCAAATAAGGCCGAAGAGAGTCCGGATACAATAAGCTCTGAACTCATCAAAACCTACATTTATCATCTTGCTTCTGAGATCAATCCTAGATCGCAATCAAGAAGGATCAGTGGTTTAAAATCTTTTTTTAAGTTTCTGGTCCTAACAAAAAAAAGAAATGACAATCCTGTTGATTTGATTGAAAGCCCTAAAGCTGGAACAAAGGTTCCTGTATATCTATCGCTTGAGGAAATAGATAATATGTTAAGTCGCATCGATAGGTCCAAACTGGATGGAGAGCGCAACAGGATCATTATAGAGTTGCTTTATAGTTGCGGCCTACGCGTATCAGAGCTCACAGAACTGCAGTTAAGCCATCTATTTATCGATGAAGGGTTTGTTCGAGTGCTGGGTAAAGGCAACAAGCAACGTCTGGTTCCCCTAGGTGAACACATGTCATCTTTACTATCATTTTATTTGAATGAAATAAGACCACTCTATCCTACAAAAAGCCAATTCAGAGACCATTTGTTTTTAAACAGGCGGGGTGCAGCGTTATCCCGTGCCATGGTTTTTCATATAACAAAAGAACTCGCACTAGCAGCATCAATTAAGAAAAAAGTAAGTCCTCATACGCTTAGGCACAGTTTTGCGACACATCTTCTACAAAACGGCGCAGACCTCAGGTCTATTCAAATGATGTTGGGACATGAGAGCATCACAACCACTCAAGTCTATTTGCATACCGATAAAGGGGAATTGAAAAAACTGATGGAGACTTATCACCCTAGGGCGTCATCGTGAATCCTTGATATTTTCTGTTTCGCTTTCGCGAAAGCGTCATATACTAAAATCCTGTAAAGTATGTAAGTCGCTTAGGCGTGTTGACTATTTTTAGAAAAAAAGAATATGCAACAACTTAAATTCAAGAATGGGGATACAATGGATGCGATAGGTCTAGGGACCTGGAAATCAAAATCTGGCGAGGTTGGACATGCTGTTGAGCACGCCTTAAAATCTGGTTACAGACATATAGATTGCGCTGCCATCTATGGAAATGAGGATGAAATCGGAAAAACATTCAACAAGGTATTTTCTGATGGAGAGATTAAACGAGAGGATGTGTTTATAACTTCAAAGCTGTGGAATAACGCTCACTTACCTGAGGACGTAGAGCCAGCTTTGGACAAAACATTAAGTGATCTCCAGCTAGATTATCTTGATCTTTACCTTATGCACTGGCCGGTAGCGTTCAAACCAGAATATCGTAACGCAAGCAAACCAGAGGAATATCTTTCGCCAGAAGAAGCACCTATAGTCGATACCTGGAATGCTATGATTGAGCTCAAGAACAAAGGCAAAGTGAAACACATAGGTGTCTCAAATTTTTCGATTTCAAAACTAAAAGATTTGATATCTAAAACTAACGAGGTACCTGAAATGAATCAAGTGGAGCTGCACCCGCTGTTACAGCAAAATGAGTTGTTTGAGTATTGCTCGAAAAATGGTATCAACCTTACTGCCTATTCACCGCTGGGAAGTGGCGATAGATCTGATAGCATGAAGCAAGAAAACGAGCCCAATATGCTGGAAAACCCAACTATAAAAAGTATAGCTGACAACTGTCACGCGACGACAGGACAAGTACTGATCAATTGGAGTGCACATCGTGGTACCGCAGTGATCCCTAAATCTACAAACGAAGGCAGAATTGAAGAAAATCTGGCTGCGCAACGTGTGCGACTAAGCGAAGATGATCTAAAAAGAATCGCCGAATTGGATGAGCATTACAGATTTGTGACCGGAAAGTTTTTTGAAGTACCTGAGAAAGGGTATGATAACATTTACGATGACTAGTTTTGAGTCAGTAAATAAAAAACGGGGCTGCAGCCCCGTTTTTTATTTAGCGATATTAACCGCCCTGGTCTCGCGTATCACAGTCACTTTCACTTGGCCCGGATAAGTCATGTCTGTTTGAATCTTTTGAGAGATTTCAAAAGATAGCTGTGCTGCTTTATCATCATTGATCTGCTCGCTTTCCACCATCACCCGCAACTCTCTACCAGCCTGGATAGCGTACGCTTTTTCAACGCCTTTGAAACCAAAAGCAATCTCTTCAAGATCTTTTAATCTCTGGATATAAGAATCCATTACCTGTCGACGCGCACCTGGTCTTGCGCCGCTTATTGCATCACACACTTGAATGATGGGTGACAATAAAGAGGTCATTTCAATTTCATCATGGTGCGCACCTATAGCATTGCACACCTCTGGTTTCTCGCCGTGCTTTTCAGCTAGTTTCATTCCAATGATTGCGTGTGGCGTTTCATCTTCAGTTTCTGGAACTTTACCTATGTCATGAAGCAAACCGGCACGTTTAGCCAATTTAGGATTCAGACCTAGTTCTGCTGCCATCGTTCCACATAGTTTAGCTACTTCTCTACTGTGCTGCAGTAGGTTCTGACCATAGGAAGACCTATATCTCATACGGCCAACCATCTTGATCAATTCAGGATGGAGACCATGGATGCCGAGATCAATCACAGCACGTTTACCTACTTCAGCGATCTCTTGATCTATCTGCTTTCTCACCTTTCTCACCACCTCTTCAATACGGGCTGGGTGTATTCGTCCATCAGTAACGAGGCGGTGCAGCGCAAGTCTAGCCACTTCTCTACGTACGCTATCAAAACAACTTAAAATGATAGCATCAGGGGTATCGTCTACGATAATCTCAACGCCAGTCGCGGCCTCTATTGCTCGTATGTTACGACCTTCTCTACCTATGATTCTTCCTTTTACATCATCACTTTCTAGATTGAATACAGAAACGCAATTTTCAACTGTTTCCTCAGTACCTATGCGTTGTATGGTGTTGATGATGATCTTACGGGCTTCTTGTTGAGCTGTGAGTTTTGCTTCCTCAATCGTCGTTTGTACGATGCTCATTGCTTCTGTGCGAGCCTCGTCTTTCATGGACTCTACCAGTTGCTTTTTGGCATCCTCGCCGCTCATGCCACTAATCGTTTCTAGCTGCTTTACTTGACGCGCATGAATCTTTTCAAGCTCAGCCTCATGACGCGAGATGCTCTCATGCTTTGCCTCAATTTCTTTGAGCTTTGCGTCTAGCTTCTGATTGTTCTTTTTGTTTTGAGCCAGCTCCTGAGAAGCTTTAGACTCTTTATCCCTGGTGCGTTTCTCTGCATCAGACATCTTCTTCTCTCTAGCAAGAATCTCTTTCTCATGTTCTGCCTTGAGTTCAAGAAATTTATTCTTGCCTCTGAAAAGCTTGTCGTTTTTAAGCTTCTCGCCCTGGGCTTCTGCTTTCTCAATAACTTTTGAGGCGTCTTCTTTTGCCTTCTCAAGAATTTCGATCGATTTTCTATCAGCTTCTTTTACTAGAGAAGAAGCTTTGCCTTTCTCTACAATTGACTTTGCGATAAAAAAACCTACTGCACCCCCTACTATAAGTGCTAGAGCTATATAAACTATAATCTGTACATCCATGGCTGGTATATAAAAAAGCCTGTACAAGTTCAGGTTTTGTATGAACTCCTTAAATAAAGTTTAAGACTAACGGGCTGATCAAGGATCCGGCTCAAAGCACGGCTTGCTTTTACAACCACGACTCATCTTTTTTAAAGAATTACGTGTTGAGTTCACCAAAAAAAGGAACAAGTACAGGCAGTAACCTACTTATTTTATGTCAAAAGAACGATTATGATAACTGCGCGTCCAGATATCTGTCCAGCGACTCCAGTCGTCGATGGGTTTCTTCTATGTCGTTGCGGCTATCTATTGCCACTTGCTCAGTTTTTGCAGCAAATTGCAGGGCGCACATGGCCAGCACATCTTGCTTATCTCTTACCGCATAGCTTTGTTCTAACAATTTGATCATGGCCTCGATTTCCTTTGCGGCCCTTCGCAAGCCTTCTTCTCTAGAGGGCTCAATTGTAAGAGGATAAACTCTATCTGCGATAGATATTTTAATCTTGAGTTTCTCCGGCATTAGGTAAGTTGTGCAATACAATGGTCGATCTCTCTTACCAGCGTATTGATCCTGAGTTTAGTTTTTGTTTTATAAT
This sequence comes from uncultured Flavobacteriaceae bacterium, assembly GCA_964478845.1. Classification (GTDB taxonomy): domain Bacteria; phylum Bacteroidota; class Bacteroidia; order Flavobacteriales; family Flavobacteriaceae; genus Nonlabens. The sequence continues at coordinate 110,063 of CAYZJT010000001.1, forward strand.
CGTTACTGCCCAGTATAGCATTTGCCGTTTTCAAGCTCATGTTTTTCTCTTCCATCTCACTCTTCACCAGTTCCAGCTCTTTGATTTTATTCTGTAGCTGGTTTATGGTTTCCTCTTTTGCACCTAGCATTAACTCTAGGCGCTCATTCTTCAAAACAAGCTGTTTCACCTTGCTCTCAATATTTTCAGTTTTAAAAACCAGAGAGGACATGGCAGCAAATTTTACACTGTAGGTCAAATTTATGAATTATACCCATGGGTTTGCAAGTTTCGGCAGGTATAAAGTCTTTTTGATGCGAGTTGATAGAGTTTTCTTTTGTTGGCTTTCGCGAAAGCGTAATCTTAAAACCTGTTTACAATGGCATGATTATCGAACTACTCAAGACTAAATAGCATGTGAACCGTTTTTGCTTTCTGACTATTCATTTCTACATTTGAGCATGCTGAGATTTTTCTACATCATCTTTCTTATTTTATATACAAGTCATTGCTTTGGCCAGCAGTTAGGAAGCGATGTTCCCGAAGGATATTTTGGCAATCCTCTTGAAATTGACCTGAAGCTGAGTGGAAATTTTGGTGAACTGCGGTCCAACCATTTCCACTCTGGGCTTGATATCAAGACAAATCAGCGCACGGGATTACCAGTTTTGGCGACTGCTTCTGGATACGTGAGCCGGATCAAAATCGAGCGATATGGCTATGGCAAAGCGCTATACATTACACACCCTAATGGCTATACAAGTGTTTATGCACACCTGAGTAAATTCTCGCCTCGCATCGAGAAATATGTTAAGGAGAAACAATATGCAAAAGAATCCTACACTATACAGCTTTATCCTGGCGATCTCGAATTAAGAGTCGATAAGGGCGAGGTAGTGGCCTATAGCGGCAATTCTGGCGGTAGCGGTGGACCACATCTACATTTTGAGATCAGAGATGCCGCTGCAAAACCAATTAATCCTATGATTATGGGAATAGAAATCGCAGATACAAAACCACCAAGGGTTAGACAGCTAAAAGCTTATCCACTTACCGAAAACTCGACCATCAATGGAAAGCATGAAGCGACTTTGCTAAGAGCTATCCGCCAGAAAAATGGTGAATACAAAGCTGAAAAAATCAAGGCTTATGGTCGCATCGGAATTGCCGTAAACTCCACAGATTCTCAAAACGGAAGTAACAATAACAATGGTGTCTATCAAGTCAATTGCTTTCTGAACGGCAGCCCGCATTATGAAATCACTTTTGACACCTACTCTTTTGCCGAGTCCCGTTATATCAATCAGATGATCGACTATGCTCATTTCAAAAAGCATAAAACCAGATTGATGAGGCTCTATCAACCAGATGGCAGCCCTTTAAGTCTGTACGGTGAATCAAATGACAATGGCAAAATCAATCTTCTAGAGCCCGGCAGTTCAAATCTCTATCGCATCGAGATCAATGATTTTAAAGGGAACACCAGCATTATCCATATGGACATTGACAATGATGAGCCGCTAGGTCTAGTAGAAGAAGGAAAAGAAAATGAACATTTGTTCTATGTACAGGCTAATTCTACATTTAGAAAACAGCTGGAGAAGTTTGATATTGTCATTCCAAAAAATGCCCTGTACGAGGATGAAATCTTAGAAATCAGAGAGAGTAGTGACACTCTTTTTTTCCATAAAGATGAAGTCCCTCTTCACAAAAACGCCATCATCAATTATCACTTATCCTCAAAAAACGGGGATAATTTAGATCAATACTTCATCGGGTCTGTGACTTCATGGGGCGCCGTCTATTATGTAAATACAAAGCGTAAAGGAAATACGCTTACTGGCACAACTCGCTACTTCTCGACATTTGCGGTTTCAAAAGACATTGATCGACCCACTGTTAGACCGATCAACTTTAAAGATGGACAGTGGATCTCTAATAACAAAACCTTGAAACTAGAAATTGATGATGCAACGACAGGTGTCGATGGTTATAGAGCTACAGTGAACGGAGAATTTATTCTCATGGAATACGATTACAAAACAGATATCATAACACACGATTTGAGCGATGGTGTCGTTGTAGATGGTGAAAACAAGCTTAAAGTGATAGTCACAGACAAAGTGGGAAATAGCACTACATTTGAATCTACATTTTATCGCAAGAATTAATCAGCCAATTTGAGATATCTAGTACTGCTCACCCTTATCCTATTGAGCCAGTTTGTCCTAGCCCAAGATGCTATCATTCAGGGTATAATCCTGAACGAGGACAGTGTCCCTCTAGAAAATATCAACATTTCTTTAAAAGGCAGCACTACGGGAACCACAAGCCAGAAGAATGGTTTCTACAGGTTAAAGGTTCCAGCAAATCAAAAAATTACAATTGTTTTCAGCGCGATAGGTTATGGCGACATTGAATTAAGAGAAATTACGGTTCCACCCGCCCCGCCCTTTGAATTCAATCCCGTGATGAAGGTTGAAATCACCCAGATTGCTACGGTAACTCTTAGAAACATCAAAGAGCAGGAGTTTGAGGGTATTACAACCATCAAGCCTAAAATCGTAAGAACCATTCCAGGAATCCAGGCAGGTGTAGAAAACCTTTTGAAGACTTTACCGGGTGTAAGTAGTAATAATGAGTTGAGCACTCAGTATAATGTAAGGGGAGGAAACTTTGATGAGAACCTGATCTATATTAATGAGATCGAGGTATATCGCCCTTTTCTGATCAGATCTGGACAGCAGGAAGGATTAAGCATCGTAAATGCAGATATGGTGCGGGACGTTCAGTTCAGCGCTGGGGGGTTTCAAAGCAAATATGGCGACCGACTGAGTAGTGTTTTAGACATTACCTACAGGCGTCCTACTGAATTCGGCGCTGGAATTGACGCTAGTTTTCTAGGGGTAAATGCATTTGTTGAGGGTACCGCTTGCGCGAAAGCGGCAACAGGAATTCTAGGATTACGCTATAGAGACAACAGTTTACTTGTCAACTCTCGAGAAACTGAAGCCAACACCATACCTCGATTTCTGGATGCCCAGACCTATCTGACCTATCAGGTAAACAGCAAGCTAGAATTGGGATTTCTGGGAAACATTGCTATAAACACCTATGAATTTGAGCCTATCAGGGCGCAGATCAATTTCGGTACGCTGACTGATGCGCAATCCCTCATCATCAACTATGACGGGCGGGAGGACGATCAATACGAGACCTATTTTGGAGCACTTAAAGCAAGTTATAAGGCAAACGATAATCTAAGCCTGCGATTTATCGGAAGTGTCTATCATACTCAGGAGCAAGAACATTTTGATATTCTGGCGCGTTACGGAATAGGTCAACCGGATACAAACATCGGCGGTAACAATCTTGGACAGGTCGATTTTGTCAGAGGAATAGGATCAGAATTGGATCATGGTCGCAACGATCTAGATGCTCTCATTCTTACCGCACAGCATAGGGGATCGCTCACCATCGAAAGCGATAAAAAGGAAGAAGATTTAATTGAATGGGGAATCAAATACAATTTTGAAGATTTCAGGGATCGTTTGAGGGAGTACACGGTTATTGACAGCGCTGGCTTCAACGTGCGACCACCGATTAGCGATTTCAGAAATGATCAACCTTACACGTCATTTACAGGGCCTCTTGAACCTTTCGAATCTGCAAGGGCTAATAACGAAGTTAGAGTTCAGAGAGTTCAGGCGTTTGCACAATATAGCAGTAGAGGTTATCTGGGTGACCATGAGTTTTTCTGGAACCTAGGTGCGCGGGCACAAACCTGGAATGTGAGCGGCGTGGGTATAAACAGCACCACACAGACCGTTTTTTCTCCACGTGGTCAAGTCGCTATAAAACCGGCTTGGTCAACCACCGATATGTTATTCCGTTTTGCGACGGGACTTTACTACCAGCCGCCATTTTATAGGGAGTTTAGGGATCGCAATGGTCAGGTCAACCCTGATGTAAAAGCACAACAGTCCATTCATTTTGTTTTAAGCAATGACTGGAGTTTTAATTGGATGGACAGGCCATTTAAATTAACTAGCTCTGCCTACTACAAGGATCTGGATGATGTAAACACCTACACACTTGAGAATGTAAGAATACGCTACAGAGCAAACAATAATGCTACTGCATACGCTTATGGTTTTGACGCGAGACTTAACGGCGAGTTTGTCAAAGGAACTGAAAGTTGGGTAAGTGTCGGCTACTTAAAAACTGAAGAGAACCTTGATGGTCGTGGATTCATTAGCAGACCTACTGATCAACGATTGCAAGCAGCGGTACTTTTTCAAGATTACGTTCCCAATGTACCTAAACTGCGCGCTTATATCAACATGGTTTACGCGACCGGATTACCTGGTGGGTCACCCAGCTATGCAGATCCTTACGAATTCCAATTTAGGTTAAGGGACTATTTCCGTAGCGATCTGGGTGTCCAATACGTTTTTATTGATCCGAATACGGCAACAAAAGAAGGCAGCTGGGTTGAAAAGTTTGATGAGCTTTCTATAGGTTTCCAGATCTACAACATCTTCAATCGCGAAAACCAGATTTCTAATATTTGGGTCAGAGACGTAGTAAGTAATCAGCAACTGGGCGTACCGGTGCGGCTCACGCCTCGGATTTTTAATGTGAGATTGATTGCCAGATTGTGATAGGTGGATTGATTCTACGCTTTCGCGAAAGCGTACTCTGAAAGAACTTAAGCAGTTACTTGAAGGCTTTCTATGTACTCTTTCAGGACATTTACAACATAGTCCAGTTCATCCTTAGTATTGAAAATAGAAAAACTGAATCTCAAACTAGGCTTATCCAGGTCCTCTTGTGACAAAACGCTAGATAACACATGGGATCCCTTTTGAGCACCACTCTGGCAGGCACTTCCTCTGGAACAAGCGATGCCTTTCAAGTCCAGCGTAAACAGAAGCATCGCAGCCTTGTCTGCCGGACAGGGTAAACAAACGTTTAATAAGGTATAAGTGCTGTTTTGGGCATCATCGCAGCGGCCATTGAATTTCACGCCAGGGATTTTCTCTTGCAACTCACTTTTAAAATATTCCTTGAGACCTGAGACATACTGCTTATCTTCTTCAAGATTTTCGTAGGCCATTTTAAGTGCGAGATCCATTCCAGCAATATTATGCACACTCTCAGTACCAGCTCTTATACCGCGTTCCTGTGACCCACCGACGATGAGTGGCTTAAGACCAGTCCCCTTTCTGATATAGGCAAATCCCACACCCTTGGGACCGTGAAATTTATGTGCGCTTACAGCAGTAAAATCAATCTGAGTATTCTGCAAATCGATTTCAAAATGACCTATGGACTGAACACAGTCGCTGTGAAATAGGGCATTGAATTTTCTGCACATTTGCCCTACCCTATCGATATCTAGAACATTTCCAATCTCATTGTTGACATGCATCAACGAAACCAGTGTTTTCTTATCGCCAGTTGAGAGCAATTTTTCCAAATGTTCATAATCTGGAGTACCGCATTCCTGCAAATCAAGGTGCTGAATTTCAGTCCCGTATTTTTCCTTGCAATAATCAATTATGTAAAGGACAGCATGATGTTCAATAGAAGTACTGATTATTCGCTCGACATCTAGATCACGCACACAGCTGTGAATAGCCAGATTATCAGCCTCGGTTCCCCCTGATGTGAAGATTATCTCGGCAGCGGATACATTGAGTTGCTTTGCAATGTTTTTACGGGCATTTTCTATAATTGACTTTGCCGTGCGACCAAAACTGTGGGTGGAGCTGGGATTACCGTATTGCTCACTCATGACTTGAGCCATGTGTTCAATGACCTCTGGTCTTATTTGAGTAGTTGCAGCGCTGTCTAAATAAACATTCTTCATAAGCGCAAAAATACTGGAATAACAAAGAACTAACCTTTTAGAAAATAGGGCTTGTATTACTTTTACCTCATGATGAAAAAAGCTTTTTTGTTAGCATTTTGCTTGCTAGGATTACTAGCGTGTGATGACGGTGAAGTGATTGTTACAAACTTTGATTTTGACGACCTACCAGTACAATCCTGTATCAGAGAAACACCTGATGATGATCGTTACGTTTTTTACAAAATCAATCCAGAAACAAACGAGACACTATTATTATCCTTTATGACAACCGAGCAAATTTTTGAGAACCCAGGTACTGTGGAAATCCCTGTAGACGGGAGCATTTTTGAATACCGCCGTTTTAACGGTGTAGTGGATGAGAATTATTATTGTTCGCCGGTACCACCTACATCCCCTGTTGCGGTAGAAGTAGTGAGCGCCACAAGAGGTACTATATCGATTACCTCAACAATAGTTTCCGAAGAAGATGACGATGTAATTCCTGCCTTACTTGAAGGCGCTTTACCGTTAAGCGGGCCGCCTTATGATGACTCGGCGAGCCAGGATTCAGATGAAGATGGCATACCAGATTATAAAGATTCAGATGATGATAATGACAACGTACCTACAGAAAGTGAGGGAGTCGAAATAGTTGACGGACAAATAGACAGTATATCTAGGGATACTGACGGAGATGGGCGTTTCAATTATTTAGATTGTGATGATGACGATGATGGCGTGGATACTATTCAAGAGGACATAAATGGCGATCTAGATCCAAGAAATGACACTGCAGCAATAGGTGATGACCCAAATTATCTTGTTAATAGTCTAAGCGTATCTGCCAGTCCTGCGATAGACACCTTTATCACAAATAGATTTACCAGGACTTTTGAACTGAGCATACAACTGAATAACCTAGAGTACACTACTGAAAATGCTTCCTTAATCGAAGAATTTCTGGACTTTGGAACCTTTACACCAGATGGTGTGATTATTGAAGAAACACCAACAACCACAAGATGCCCGCTCAACTAAAAGCGGGCTCAACGAGAATATGGTACACTTTGCGATTTATTATTCTTTTATTAATGCTGTGATAGTATTGTAATTTGTATTTTTACCCACTTAAATAACTGAACATGAGAAATCTTACTATTCTAGCATTCTCTCTTCTTTTTACCACTACAGCTTTAGCACAGTTGTATACTAGAAATAGCAGCTTTATATATTCTGACAACACAGATGTCTTTGTAAAAGATGAAATTGATCTAGGTTCTGGGACTTTTTTCTACCTAAGAGAAGAAGCACAAATCATGCAGGATAATGATGTTCCTAATTTGGGTGCTGGGTTGCTTTCCCTATATCAAGAGGGAAATACAAATAACTTTACCTATAATTACTGGTCATCCCCGGTTAGTAATGCGGGAACGGGAACCGACGGTAATGTGGGATTTCAGAGAACCATGATTCACTATCCTGTAATTCCTGGTTTTACAGGTTCAAACTTTACAGAGGAAGATTTTGACCTAACAACCACAGCTGAGCAAGCCACCTTTTTACCAACAAACCAGTTCGACGGTATTTCAGACAGTGGAAGACCCTTAAATGAGACTCAGCCAGGGATCGTAACTTTTGGAAATGGAGTTACAGTTGATGTTGGCCAACTCAAGATTGCCGCACGATACATGTACACCTATAATAGTGAGGGTGACGCACAAAGCGGATTTGCAGGATGGAACGCACTACAAACAGATGGGGCAATCGCCCAAACTGGTCTTGGCTTCATCATGAAAGGTGTTCATGGCGATGGTAGCGACTTTGCAAATTTTCCAAACTACAGACAGTACATAGAAGCGGTTCCTAACACTCAAGGTAATGTAAGAGCAGGGCAGCGTTACGACTTCAGGGGTCGTCCTAATAATGGTACAATTACTATCGGTGTTGCAAATGACAACGTTACATTAGCTGGTAATCCCTACCCCAGTGCACTTGACTTAAAGCAATTTCTAGAAGAAGCAACTACGCCTAATGTTTTAATTAATCCAGAGATTTTTTTCTATGAAACAATACAGGCAGATTCTCACAATTTTGTAGAACAATTGAGTGGTTATGCTGTCTATACACCACTAGGTTTTGAAACAGGTGTAAACGATGGGTATGCAAACAATGGTGTTTATACCAGTGCAACGTTCACTAGAATTGACAACAACGGAATTATAAACACAACTGTTCAAACTGGTGGTGGAAACACTACATCAGGTGCGAGAAGGTACGCAGCTATAGGACAGGGATTCTTTATTGCAAGAACAAACACTGAAATTCCTGAGACGCAGACATCACTTGCCAAAACTGCTACACCAAACATTACCGCTGGTGTTACCATAAATGCTGGTTTGGGTATAACAGGTGAAGAAGTCTCATTCAACAACGGCATGAGAAGATGGATTCGAGAGGATGGAAGTACTAGTGTTTTCTATCGAGGTGCAAGTACTTCAAGCGTCCCCCTTATGACTTTAAATGTTGTTACTAACAATCAATATGTTAGACCGCTCAATTTTGTTTTTGATGATAATACAACAACAGGATATGATTTTGGTTGGGAAGGGGTATTGAATGGCAGAAATGATGATGATGCATATATCAAAATAGATAGGAGCGAGTATGGACTATCTTCACAACCATATGCTATTGATGCTAGAATTCCTATAGGAATTTCTGTAGATGCGACACGCACTACTCCAATTAGCATTGAGTTTGAAATCGCTCAAATGGAAAACTTTAATCCACCGAATGTCTACATCTATGATGCCCAAACTAATCTTTATCATGATGTTACTAATAGCAATCACACTATGATGCTACCAGGTGGTCATTATGTAGATAGGTTTTTTGTGACCTTTACTAATAGAACGCTTTCTGCACCCGTTATAGAGGCTTTTGCAGATGTTACCGCATATCAAAACAATGCTGCAATGGAATTAACCGTGTTCAATCCACAAGCAGTAGAGCTCAAGTCGATTGACATCTATGATCTAGCTGGGAGACTTGTGACTAGCAGCAATCCTAGTGAAGTATTACCAAATTACACCTTTGATACCTCTAGCTATTCGCAAGGTATTTACATAGTTAAAATGGTCAATATCGAGGATCAGCAAAAGAGCGTTAAAGTAAGCGTTTCAAACCGCTAATACTCAATACATACTCATGGATGATAGCTGGATGCTGCCTTGTATGAGTAAACAAATTACAGGGATGGACTGTCCTGGATGTGGTATCCAGCGGTCCATTTCTTTTTTACTACAAGGTGAGATCTGGGCATCAATAAAGATGTATCCTGGGCTACTGCCCGTTGGTTTCTTATTCATATTTCTTGCAGCAGATTTTATTTTCAAAATCAAAAATGCTGAGAAAATCAAAATCTACCTAACGGTTTTTACCCTGGGGGTGATTCTCATCAACTACATTCTAAAGTTCATATTGTAAAAATATAGCTATGCAGGTCCATGTTTAGGTTTATCACTTGCATAGCATATATTTGTTCAAATCAACTCTTAAAAACTTATCATGCAAAAATTAAATACCACTGCAGTTTACATTCTGTCCGTAGTCGGAATTCTATGTTGTTGTGTTTACGGTCTAGGTACCATTGCAGCAATTATCGCTCTTGTAATTGCTTCAAAAGAACTTAAAAAATACAACGAGAGCCCGGAGCTCTACACTAACGGTCCAGCAATGAAGACTGCAAAGACTATTGCGGTAGTATCCTTGGTTGTTTCGTTAATCGGCTTAGCTTTGACGATCTATGCTGCTATGAATCAATGCGAAGTATATCAATGGTGGTACGACTGGGCTTTAGAGAATGGATCACCTGAAGAATCATTGGAGGATCTGAGAATCCAAATGGAAGAAGCAGGCTGTATGTAGTCTGATATCAATCATTATTTAAAAGGTCGCAAACGCGACCTTTTTTTATTTTAGTGAATTGATATATTTGAAATCCAATCTTAAATACCATGCAAAGACTCAATACCACCGCCGTTTACATTTTATCTGTTCTGGGATTTCTGTGTTGCTGTTTTGCGGTAGGGTGGATTCCTTCCTTAATTGCATTGATCATCGCCAATGGCGCTATCAAAAAATACAATCTCAATCCTGATTTGTACGAGAATGTCAACAGCATGAAAACTGCTAGAACTGTTGCGATCATTGCTTTAGTTCTATCAGGTCTGATAGGCTTGATTACTTTAATAAGCTGGATTTACTTTATTTCAAATCCAGATTTTGCTTGTGAATTCTTCACAAACATGGTCACTGAAATGGAAAATCAAGGTCAATCAGAACAGATAATCGATATTTACCGAGAACAGCGCGACAATTACTGTAATCAATAATTCAAAGAGTAAAAAAGCCGTTAGCGCGGCTTTTTTATTGTGTTATGATATGATGGGATCAGGAGATCTCGTCCAAAGTCCTAGTGATTATTTCTATACATTCATCCATGTGCTCTTTATTCATGACGAGTGGTGGAGCAAAACGTATGATGTTCCCGTGAGTGGGTTTAGCAAGTAGACCGTTATCTCTTAACTTTAGACATATATTCCAGGCAGTATCGCTATCTTCTGTGTCATTAATAACAATCGCATTCAACAGCCCCTTACCCCGTACTAGTGAAACAAGGTCACTAGTTCTGATATAGTCATTCAACCGTTTTCTGAAGTAAGCGCCCAGCTTTTCAGAATTGTCAGCCATGTTTTCTTCAACGGCAACCTTTAAAGCAGCCATTGCAACTTTACAAGCCAATGGGTTCCCACCAAAAGTGCTCCCGTGTTCACCCGGCTTGAGGGTCATCATAACCTCATCATCAGCTAAGACTGCTGAAACAGGGAATACACCTCCTGAGAGTGCCTTACCCAGAACCAAAATATCTGGCTTTACATCCTCATGCTGGCAACAAAATAACTTGCCAGTTCTTGAAATCCCGGTTTGCACCTCATCTGCTATGAAAAGTACATTCTTCTCTTTGCAAATTTCAGAGGCTCGTTTTAAATAACCATCATGAGGAACAACAACACCTGCTTCACCTTGAATGGGCTCTACCATAAATCCAGCTACATTTGGATTTTCAAGTGCTTTTTCCAGCGCATCAAGATCGTTATAATCAATGATTTCAAAACCAGGTAAAAACGGTCCGTAATCATTGTAGGCACTCGGATCTGTTGATGAAGAAACTGCTGCAAGAGTTCTACCCCAGAAATTATTACGAGCAAATAGAATTACGGCCTGGTTTTCTGGCACACCTTTTACCTTATAAGCCCATTTACGACATAGTTTAATAGCGGTCTCACCCCCCTCAACACCAGTGTTCATAGGCAGTACTTTGTCGTAACCAAACAGCTCTGTGATGTATTTCTCATACTCACCCAATACGTCATTATAGAAAGCTCTGGATGTAAGAGTTAGCTTCTCGGCTTGATCTGTTAAGGCTTTGATGATTTGAGGATGACAATGACCTTGATTAACTGCGCTATACGCACTCAGGAAATCAAAGTATTTCTTGCCCTCCACATCCCATAGATAGACTCCCTCACCACGAGAAAGCACTACTGGCAGAGGGTGATAATTATGCGCTCCATACCTATCTTCCAGCGCTATAAAATCTAGAGAGGTCATTGTATCTGCTTGCATTCTTTACTTTTTGCGCAATTTAATTAATCACTGGAGTTTATACATATAAAGAATACTTAGATGTTTACGCTTTCGCGAAAGCATAAAGACAAAGGCTTCTGGAAATAAAGTATTAAATAGATTTTGCACCACACCCAGAAACCTAGCAGATCAAATTTGTAATATTGTCAAATATCCATGAAGAAAATCACCTTTCTATTTTCTCTACTTATGCTTAGCGCTTGCGAGCGAGACGATCTTTGCACCCCAGATCAGGCAACCACACCTAGAATGGTTGTGGTCTTTAAGGATTTTTCAAATCCTGCTGCTGTAAAAACAGTGCCAGCCCTAGAGGTGCGGGAAATAGGAAGCAGTGAGCTTGCACCACTCAATTTTGAGGGAGCCACACGCATTACGGAGGCGGATACGGTACGTATACCACTTAGGAACAGTTTTGACCTTACATCTTATAATTTCTTCAATACAACAAATAACGTCGTTCTCAATTCTGTAGGGAATTTCAGTTATTCAAGAACAGATGAATTTGTAAGCCGAGCCTGTGGTTTTAGAACTATTTATTCTAACCTGGACGCAAATTTGGAAGCTTCAAGCCCGTGGATCAACGAGATTAGAATTGTCAACCCAGAAATTAGCAACAGCTTTGAAGTACATGTTGAGGTTTTGCATTAGTCTGGTTTTTCTTGCAGGCGCTTTATGTCAGGCGCAGCAAGCTGACAGTACAGCTGTGGTCACAGATTCGCTGACGTATAAAAAAGATTACGGTTTGCGGGTAGGTGTAGATCTAGCAAGCCTTTTCAGGACGTTTGCAGATGATGAATACTCTGGCGTGCAAGTACTTGCTGATTACAGACTTACGAGAGACTGGTACGCAGCTGCAGAAGCTGGAACAGAAGATCTGGATCGCAGTCTAGAACGAGTGTCTTATGAGACTAGCGGTGTGTTCTTAAAGGCTGGTGCAGATTACAACTTTTACGGTAACTGGCTTGACATGGACAACATGATCTATATGGGCGCTAGATTGGGCTACAGCAATTTCACCCAAACTCTTACAGGCTTTCAAGTGAACAACGACAACTTGTACTTCCAGCCTCAGCCCATAAGAACTGACAGGGAATTCAATGGGTTGAGTGCCTTCTGGTTAGAACTGCAAGCAGGAATAAAAGTTGAGGTTCTAAACGATATCTATCTTACTGGAAACGTACAGTTAAGACGCCTATTTGCAGATGATCAACCTGATGGTTTTGCAAACCTCTTCATCCCTGGTTTTGGGAAAACCAACGACAACGGAACAATAGGAGTAGGCTACCTCTATGGTATTACCTACAGATTGCCACTTTACAAGCGATAGATCACTATTCTTCTTCCTTGATGCTGTCTAGGTAATCGTTCTTCTGTAGCAGGTTATACCACTGCACTACCTTTTTTATGTCACTTACGTAAACTCTGTCCTCGTCGTATTCTGGTGCAACCTCAGAGAATAGCGAAGTAAGCTCTTCTTTAGAAGCTTTGTGGCTGATGGTAGGGCCATTTGATTCCTTCTCTGCTATGTTTTGAAAAACCTGACGCAAAGGCAACTCCCCACCATAAGTGTAGATAGAAATGTCTTTCAAAACACTCACGTTCTGATTCATTCCAATTACAGTGGTCTTATTGTCAATAAGTGATGATACCACAAAACCACTTTTAGCCCGTGTCTTTAGCTCATATAAACCAGGTTTTCCAGTAACTGACAATATGTTCTCCAATCCCATAGATTTTCTTCTTTTTTCGGCAAATATAGCTGCTTTGCAGTAGGCCTTTTAATGCCTGCCCTTTAGATTGGGGAATTTCATTCGATAATCTACGTTCACTTTCCCCTTTGAGATGTTATTTAGACGTCCTTTGATCAATCGCTTCTTAAGACTTGTGATTTTGTCTGTAAATAGAATTCCCTCAATGTGATCGTACTCATGCTGAATAACGCGAGCTCTCAAACCGTTATATTCTTCAGTATGCGTTTTAAAGTTTTCATCTTGGTAAGTTATCTTAATCTTTTCCTGTCTGAAAACATCTTCCCTCACATTAGGGATACTTAGACAACCTTCATTAAACGCCCATTCATCGCCATCCTCGTTTTCAATCTTAGCGTTGATAAAGGTTTTTTTGAATCCATCGAGTTCTGCCTGTTCTTCTTTTGAGAGTTCATCATCATCTGCAAAGGGTGTCGTGTCCACTAGAAAAAGCCTGATGGAAAGACCTACTTGGGGCGCAGCCAGCCCTACTCCATTTGCATGGTACATGGTTTCCCACATGTTCTGCAGCAATCCATCTAGATTCATGTAGTCTTCAGGGATTTCTTTTGTTTTTTTACGCAGCACGGGATCACCGTAAGCAACTATAGGTAGTATCATAAATTATTTTCTGTCAAGATAACTCTGTAGGATGATCGTTGCGGCGATCTCATCTATTAAAGCCTTATTGCGTCGTTTCATTTTTTTTACCCCAGAATCAATCAAAGTACGCTGAGCCATTTTTGAGGTAAATCTCTCGTCAATCAATGAGACTTTTTTATCAGGATACTGTAGTTGTAACGCTTTCGCGAAAGCGTGGATCCTCTCTCCCAACTCGCTCAAAGAATAATCCATTTGCCGAGGCTCACCTATAACTATTGTCTCAACCTTTTCCTGAGCTAGATATCCTGCAATAAAGTCATTGAGTTCCTCAGTAGGAACTGTGCACAAACCAGATGCAACAATCTGCAAAGGATCTGTGACTGCGATACCTGTGCGTTTTGCACCAAAATCAATAGCAAGAATTCTAGACATAAAGTCACAAAAATAAAGGAATAACAAGAAAGCCGCTCGGTAATCTGAATTTGTACTACGCCTTTGCCGGGGTGCAAAATGTATATTTGTAGAATTAATAAATTTTAAGTGGACCAACTACAAAATATCATTGAAGAGGCCTGGGAGGACCGTTCCCAATTGAATAATCGAGTCACCCAAGGTGCGATTAGGGAAGTAGTCGATATGCTGGATCGCGGGACTTTAAGGGTTGCACAGCCAGAAGGCGATAAATGGGTTGTTAATGAGTGGATTAAAAAAGCTGTTGTTCTCTATTTCCCTATTCAAAAAATGGAAACAATTGAATGTGGTCCTCTAGAATTTCACGATAAAATACCTCTAAAGACGGGTTATAAGGCCAAAGGTATACGGGTAGTACCCCATGCAGTTGCGCGTCATGGCGCATATATTTCAAGCGGTGTCGTCATGATGCCTAGCTATGTGAATATAGGTGCCCATGTTGAGGAAGGAACTATGGTAGATACCTGGGCAACCGTAGGAAGCTGTGCCCAAATAGGAAAAAATGTTCACCTAAGTGGGGGTGTAGGTATCGGTGGTGTTCTGGAACCATTACAAGCTGCGCCAGTAATCATTGAGGACAATGCGTTCATAGGATCACGATCCATAGTTGTAGAAGGTGTAAGAGTTGGCCGAGAGGCAGTCTTGGGTGCAAATGTGGTTCTAACTGGAAGTACAAAACTGATTGATGTCTCTGGTGAAGAACCCATAGAAACAAAGGGTTACGTGCCACCGCGATCTGTAGTAATTCCAGGAAGCTATTCCAAAGAATTTCCAGCAGGAACATACAATGTACCGTGTGCACTAATCATAGGCAAGCGTAAAGAAAGCACCAATAAGAAGACCTCACTCAATGACGCATTGAGGGAATACAATGTAGCTGTATAGATTTTGAAGATCCTACTAGTACAGTATCAAATGCTAGGGGATATTCTCACCAGCACAATTATAGCAGATCAATTAAAAAAAGAGCATCCTGACTGCATTATACATTATTTGATCAAGTCAAATGCAGTTCCAGTAGTCCAGGGACATCCCTCTATTGACAAGCTGGTTCTGGTCGAGAGCAAGGACTTTAACAGCTATTACAGATTGAGGAAATTAGCAAAGACTATCAGAGCGTGTAAATACGATGCGCTTATCGATGTCTATGGCAAGAATAATAGTGCCATACTATCTGCACTGTCTAAGATACCCATGCGTATAGGATATACTAAGTGGTTTTCCCCATTTAGCTACACCTCGCACATTAAAAATGTTCCTGAGGATTTTGGATATGAGAATGGGTCTTCTATTGTAAGCAGGTTAATGCTCACAATACCTTTTACTAGAAAAATTGACTGGACGCTTAGGCCGAAAATCTATCTGACAGAAAAAGAAATCAGCGATGGTAAGAAATGGTTATTAAATAATGAAGCATCCCTGAACAAGAGAATCACAATGGTCAGTGTGCTGGGCTCAAGCAACAATAAAACTTTGCCTTTTTCCTACCTCGCAGAATTGTTGGATAGATATGTCTCAGAAACTAATAGCCAGTTGCTCTTCAACTATATACCGGATCAGAAAAATGAAGCGCTTGCAATTTTCCAGAAGTGCAAAGAGAAAACAAAATCGAATATTTTGATTGATGCTTTCGCACCTAGTTTGCGAGATTTTCTAAAAGTAGTGGTTCACTGTGACGCTGTGATCGGCAACGAGGGTGGCGCTATTAATATGGCAAAGGCTTTAAGTACACCCACCTATGCGATTTTCAGTCCTTGGATTGAAAAACACGCATGGAATAATGACGAAGATGGTGAGAAGCATATCGCAATCCACTTGAGTGACGTTTTACCTTCTATGATCAAAGGCGTCAAGATAAGTAGACTTAAAAAAGACACAGTCAAGTTATACAAGGAATTTAAACCAGAACTGATTTGGCCTAGCTTACAAACCTTTATTCAGAGAAATAGTTTGGACTCAGAAATTGATTCCAAACGCAGTAGTTGATCTGTTAGTACGATTAAGCTCTTCAATAAGCATTCTATTACGTTCTGACATTTCATGGGAGATGGCTTGTCCCGTAGTGTACCCTTCTGGAATTAAAACCAGCGAGCTATAACAGATTTGTTTTGTAGAGACACCATTATTTGATAATCTTATTCCTAGGTCTGTATCAAAATTTGCTTGATGATAGCGGGTATCCATCCCATTGATCTCAATCAGATCGCGCTTCCAACCACTTGAATTCTCGATTCGCCAGCAGGCGACTTTAGGTGATAGAGCATCCATTAATCGCAATGAAACGTAGTGCGATGTCAACTTAAAATTTCTGAAAGATTCTTTTAAACCATTGTCGAGGAGCCACGACCTTTTGAAAGCTCTTTGCGTTGCAATATCAGCTCTTGAAATACGGTTATATAGAGATCTATTCAAAGGATATATACCACCTGACAAGAATGTCCTTTCAGCTCGCCTCTCGTAATGAGATTGCAAAACGTCCTCTTTTAAAACACAACCTGCTTGAGTGGTAAAGACGTAATCAGTAGTCATTTGGGCTAGCGCCCTGTTGAAATTTACAGCCTGTGATTCTTCCGCCGAGAAGCCACTCAAAATATATACTGCTCTTCTACTTTCTGTGGCAAAATCTTGAATCAAATCGTCAATCTCAGATTGTTCAGGAAGCAATAAAATAATCTCAAAAGGTCGAAAGATCTGTTGATCTAAGCTCCAAAGCGTTCTCTTCAACAAAGACCAATCACCATCTGAAAAAACAACTACGGTAATGACTGGCTTATATTTCATGATTTGTGTCTAGAGGTATATCGACAAATCTAAGATATACCGCTTAAAATCAAGCCAAGACTTTTATTTTTGCCCACCTAATTAAAAGAGCATCAAAGCCGAAACTAAATATCCCATTACGGCTATCATTCCAGCCTACAACGAGTCACATAACATAGTCGATGTTCTCAAGAGCGTGGACTTCTGTGAAGAAGTGATGCTTGTAGACTCCCACAGTACAGACGATACTGTGGAATTAGCAAGGCCTCATATAACCACGTTGCTTACCCGGGAATACATTCATAGCGCATCCCAGAAAAACTGGGCGATACCACAGGCAAAATTTGACTGGATATTATTGGTTGATGCAGATGAACGCGTTACTCCTGCCTTAAAAGAAGAAATCATTAGTTTGTATCCGGAACTTGACATGCAGGAATATGTCGGTTATTGGATAGGTCGCAGAAACTTTTTCATGGGTAAGCGGGTGCGCTATAGCGGCTGGAAAAATGATAGGGTGATCAGACTATTCAGGAAGGACAGCTGTAAATACGCTGATAAACATGTGCACTCAGAAATAATTGCAAATGGCGCAGTAGGCTGGCTAGAAAACAAGTTGTTGCATTATAAATACAACGGGATCGATTCTCATATTATTAAGCTACAGCGCTATGCTTCCCTTCAAGCCAGAGATTTTGACAAGAAAGTAGGAAAGATCACCCCTTTTCATATCATCTTGAAGCCGTTTTGGGGTTTTGTAAAACACTATTTCCTTCAGTTGGGCTTTTTGGATGGTTTTGTGGGACTTACCATCGCCTATTTACGCAGCTACGTGATATTTATGCGGTACGTAAAATTATGGCTGCTTAGAAGAGGGCTGAAGTGATTATTTTTTCCTGAGAAGGGTTTGATAGCCCCCTTTCACTTTACGACGTCGTCTGTATCGCTGCTGAAAATTACTGGCATGCATCCACATCTCCTCAACAACTACAGCCTCGTCCATGGACATAAGTCTAGCGTATTCTTTACCTATAATTTCGTAGACCCATCTAAGAGGCGCTAATCGCTCAAAATTTTTAATTCTATCGCCCACAGGTATTCTATAGAATCGCATGCGGTTAAGATCAACAAGATAAAACTGATATCCGTTTTCATTCTTCTTGATTAACGTGTTACCTGGCGAATGATCTAAAAAGAAAATATCCGCCTGATGCATGGCATAAACAAATCGAGTGAATTGAATAAGTATCTCCTCAGCGTCTGTTGTTTTTTCTTGAATTACTTCCCTGAAAGTAAAATCGTAAGGAACAAATTCACTCAAGTAGAAACTATCCAGAAAACTAACTGAATCAAATCGCTCTATATAAGCTAGTGGATGGGGTGTTCCTATACCTTTTTCAACTAGCCTAAGAGCATTTTCAAACGATCTGCGAGCCTTTGACTTTCTGAAAAAACGATAAACCAGTTTATTAAAAGGATTCGGCTTTTTAAACGATTTTACTACGATTTGTTGTCCTTCGTAATCGACTATTCTTATAGTGTTCCGATCTTCCCCTAAAGATTGACCAGAAATTTGAAAAAGAGAAAGGATCTCTTTAACCTGAGATTCTGTGAACTTATCGCTGTGCAGTCTTTCTACTGCCATGGTTCATAATTGAGTGACCAATATATAAAGTTTAAAATTCATGAGACACTTACGAGCAATTCACTTTTTAATCAAATCAGTGTAATAGAGTGTGCTATTTCTTTGGCAGGTCTATAAGTAGTTCTCCTCGGATTGATTTAGACGATAAATTTTCAAAAATTACGCTTTCGCGAAAGCGCAACTCTAAACGTCTGTAGAATTTGCAGCGTACCCGCGCCATTTCTCAATACAAGATTGCATATCCTGCGGGATGGGGCTGTCAAAACTCATTTGCTTACCGGTATGTGGATGTTCAAAACCTAAAGTCTTTGCGTGGAGTGCCTGACGGGGGAGAACCTTAAAACAATTGTCTACAAATTGTTTGTACTTGGTAAAATTTGTCCCTTTCAAAATGCGGTTTCCACCATAGCGCTCGTCGTTAAAAAGCGTATGGCCTATGTGTTTCATGTGCACTCTAATCTGATGAGTGCGCCCTGTCTCTAATTTGCATCTCACTAGAGTAACATAGCCTAAGTCTTCTAGCACCTTATAATGTGTAATGGCTGGTTTCCCTTTGTAAGCATCATCACCTTCCCAGACCGTATTCTGTAATCGGTCCTTTGGGTGCCTCCCTATATTGCCTTCAACAGTTCCTTCCTGCTCATCAAAACTCCCCCATACAATCGCAACATATTCCCTCTGGCTGGTTTTGTTAGCAAATTGTGCAGAGAGGTGAGCCATGGCTTCCTCTGTTTTGGCAACCACAAGCAAGCCACTGGTGTCTTTATCAATCCGGTGCACAAGCCCAGGTCTATCACTACTGTTCTTTGGCAGGTTCTCAAAGTGATGGATAAGTCCGTTGATTAATGTGCCCGAGTAATTGCCATGCCCGGGATGCACGACTAGACCAGCTGGTTTGTTGACCACTACGAGGGTGTCATCCTCAAAAACGATATCTAAAGGGATATCTTCTGCAATTAAGAGGTTTTCATGCGGCGGGTGATCAAACAGCACCCTTACCTCATCACCAGCTTTTACCTTGTGGTTTGATTTAACAACAATGCCATTGACTCTCACCGCGCCCTCTGAAATACGTTGCTGAATTTTATTCCTAGTCGCATTCTCAATAAAGTTCATTAAGAACTTGTCCACGCGCAGAGGCTTCTGACTCTCCCCTGCCGTAAAGTGATAGTGTTCATGAAGGTCGCTGTCAGATGCTGGGTTGTTCTCCATCTACGCTTCTTTCATTATCTGATGTTTGTGTTGCTGGAACTTCATCATCTTCATCACCCTTACCCAAAACGATATCAATAATTGAAGTTTTTTCCAATTCATCGCCTGGTTCAATTTTCTGCCCTTTATGTTGCAATTCAAGAACCATGTCTTTATAGCCAGGTTTGTAAATCATCTCACCTACTGTAAACCCGAGTGCGCGCAGCTTTGGAATAACTGCTCGTTTGGTTTCATAGCGATGTACGGGAACAGTAACTTTACCGTAACCAGATTTATTCACCTTAATATAGATCTGCCTGTTCTCCTTAACAAACTTCCCAGCCTCTGGGTCTTGCTCTATAATTGAACGGGGTGGAAAGTCGGGATTGTAATTAGAGCTGTCAATCACCCTGCTCCTTAAATCTT
The DNA here is from genome assembly GCA_964478845.1 of uncultured Flavobacteriaceae bacterium. GTDB lineage: Bacteria > Bacteroidota > Bacteroidia > Flavobacteriales > Flavobacteriaceae > Nonlabens. Next base: position 130,452 of record CAYZJT010000001.1, read on the forward strand.
TTTCTTCTAATCGTTCCTGTGCCTCTGTCAAGGTGAGCTCTTTCAGGTCTGGAACCTCGATTTGTTGTCCATGGTTTGTGTACCAGTCCAGCCAAGTGAGATACGCTATACACAGCAATAAAACCACACCTATAGCAATCAATACCTGAATCCAGAACGTCTTAGTAAAAATGAATCGAATGAAATTCATACGGCAAATCTAAGTTAATTTCAATCGTTGAAGCTTCAGGCTTATCAACGATTATTGTCGTTATTGATTGTTTAAGTTTGTCTTCTCCTTACAGTTAATCGCAGCGTTATTGGTTTAAATTTCCCAGTGCATTATTGCATCATACATGAATAAAAAAAATATAGCCGTTCTCACTGGTGGTTTTTCTAGTGAACATGAAATCTCAGTTCAGAGTGGGAAAGTCATTTTAGAAGCTCTGGATGTGTCCAGATATATCGGATACGAGATAAGACTTATCTCAGATGGCTGGTTTCACTACGACAATGGTATTCGGAAAGAATCAGTAGACCTCAATGATTTTAGTATAAACACAAAAGGCACAAGGATCAGCTTTGACTGCTGCTACAATACTATTCATGGGACCCCTGGTGAAGATGGTCAGGTTCAGGCCATTCTCGAGTTCTTGAAATTACCTCACACCTCGAGCGGGTTTTACGCTAGCGCAATAACTTTCAATAAAAGAGATTGCCTCTCCATATTGAGGCCATGGGGAATCTCAATGGCCACAAGCTTCTTCCATAATCAGGGCGAAGAATACGATCCAAACCTGATTATTGAAAAGGTAGGTTTACCTTGTTTTGTTAAGGCAAACCGTAGTGGTAGTAGTTATGGTGTAAGTAAAGTTTATAAAGCAGAAGATATCCCAGCCGCGATTGAAAACGCCTATAAGGCAGACAATGAGGTTTTGATTGAATCATTTTTATCTGGAACTGAGCTTTCAGTTGGAATTTATGCTGTGGACGGGCAAATACATGTCCTACCCCCTACAGAGATCGTAAGCGAAAACGACTTTTTTGACTACGCAGCAAAATATGAGGGTAAAGCACAAGAGATTACGCCAGCGCGTATTGATCAAAGTTTGAAAGACCAAATCCAATCCATTACAATTACAGTTTATAAAGTACTGAAGCTAAAAGGCATAGCCCGCGTAGACTTTATTATGCACAATGGCACGCCACACTTTGTTGAAGTCAATACGACCCCAGGGATGAGTCCACAGAGTATCGTCCCTCAACAAATTAGATGTAAAGGCCTTACTTTACAACAAATGATTACCGACATAATCGAGGATTCAATCAAAAACCACAACCTATGAAAAGAGCTGTGTTCCCCGGTAGTTTTGACCCCATTACGCTAGGTCATTACGATATTATCGAGCGTGGTCTGAGTCTTTTTGACGAGATCATCGTTGCCATAGGCGTAAATGCAGACAAGAAATATATGTTTGAACTTGACCAGCGCAAACAATTTGTCGAGGACGCATTTGCCAATGAGAGTCGTCTGAAAGTTATGACCTACAAAGGCCTGACCATTGATTTTTGTAATGAACAAAATGCTGCTTTTATTCTAAGAGGATTACGCAATCCAGCCGACTTTGAGTTTGAGAAAGCCATAGCCCATACAAATCGAAAGCTGTCGAGCATCGAGACCGCATTTTTATTGACTAGTTCAGGGAAGAGTTACATTTCCAGCAGTATAGTGCGTGACGTTATTAGAAACAATGGCGATTATACAGAATTAGTCCCAGCATCCGTCCGAATATGAAATATCTAGTCCCTCTTTTTCTGTTATTGTTTTTAGTCAGCTGTCGCGAAAAGGAACCCGCAAGGTCATCAGAAAGCTTGAATGAGGCCGTTTCTACGACAGCCGATCGGGAGTTGCTGACCCCTTTTGAAATGGGAAACGGAAACCAAACGGCTACTTATGAAGAGGTGATTAATTTCTATAAAAAACTTGATCAAGAATTCTCTACCATTTCAGTCACTGAAGTCGGCATGACTGATAGTGGTTTGCCACTTCATCTGGTTACCTATTCAGAAAATGCTGTAGAATGGGATAAGCCACAAGAGGATAAAATAAAAATTCTGGTCAACAACGGTATTCATCCAGGCGAAAGCGACGGTATTGATGCTACGATGATGCTTATGCGAGATTTGGCTACTGGGAAATTTGATGCACCCTCTAATCTTATTTTCAGTGCTATAGCAGTTTACAACATAGGTGGTGCGCTTAATCGCAATAGCACCACCAGAACAAATCAAAATGGCCCGGAATCATATGGTTTTAGGGGGAATGCAAGAAACTATGATCTGAACAGAGACTTCATTAAGGCAGATACCAGAAACGCAAAGGCCTTTTATTCCATTTACCATGATATCCATCCAGATCTATTCATCGACAATCATGTAAGCAACGGCGCAGATTATCAGTACACACTCACTCATCTTTTTACACAGCATAATAAGCTGGGCCATGCAGCTGGGGCTTTTGTCCACAACAGCCTACAACCCAAATTAGAAAAAAGACTGGCTGATCGTGGTTTGCCTATCACACCCTATGTCAATGTTTATAACAGCCCGCCAGATGAGGGTTTTAGCCAGTTCTTGGATCACCCTCGATATTCAACAGGATACACGGCGCTATGGAATACCATGGGAATGATGGTGGAAACGCACATGCTGAAACCTTATAAAGATCGTGTGATGGGCACCCAGGCGATTATGGAAGAAATGATCGTGCTAGGTACAACTAACATGTCGCAGATTAAGCAAGCAAGAATCAATTCTTTTAACTCGCTCAAATCTGGTATGACGTATCCGTTGAATCACAAGTTAAATCAAGAGGTGGCAGATAGCTTGAACTTTTTAGGTTATGAAGCAATAAACTCTCAAAGCGAACTGACGGGCAACGATTTACTAACCTATGACAGAGACCAGCCCTTTGAAAAGAAAGTTCCCTACGCTGCATACTATAAAGGAATTGACAGCATCATAGTCCCAAAATACTACATCGTACCTCAAGGACGGTGGAAAATTCTTGAACTCATGAGGCTCAATAAGATTCAAATGAATCTACTGCCCAAGGATTCTCTTTTGACCGTTGAACAGTATCGCATAAAAGATTACAAAACTTCCAGCACGGCATACGAAGGCCATTATCCGCATTACGATGTGGAAGTGGAAAAAGAGGTTGTGAAGTTACGCTTTCGCGAAAGAGACATTGTCATACCTACTGATCAGCCAGGAATCAGATATATAATCGAAACGCTAGAACCAGCAGCTCAAGATTCTTTTTTCAAGTGGAACTATTTTGACACCATCCTACAACAGAAAGAAGGCTTCCCCAGCTATGTTTTTGAAGGAACGGCCAATAAGCTTCTGGAAAATAATCCTGAGTTGAAAAAAGAATTTGACTCACTCAAGCAAGCCAACAAGCAATTTTCCAAAAGCAACAATGCACAACTTGACTGGCTGCATAAACGCTCGCCTAATTACGAGCAGGCACACATGACTTATCCGATTTACAGGATGTTTAAATAGAATTCAAACTATCACTTTTTCTAACTAGCACGTAGCTGGGTATTTGACTAGCTTCATCTACCAATGACATTCTATTCCATTCATGTGTGTCGAAATGAATATTTTCAAGTGTAATTCTTGAGGTTACAGATCCATTATCAGAAATAGTAATGTATCTACAGTCGCTTATCCATTCAATTCTTGTCGTTAATGTTTCAGAGCCGATTCGATAATACTGGTAGTGATATCCGCTTTTAAAGTATCGTGTGATCGTGTCCGTTCCACTCACGAAGATTCCTGTTTTAATTTCCGCACAATTTGAATCATTTGATGGCAAGTCTGATATTTTAGTAAAATCAATATTTACGTTCTCAGAGACCATAAATAAGTAGAATCGTGCTGAGTTTACGATAACAAACTGAGCAAAAGCACAAGCAAATATGAAAATTATCAAAAATCTTGTCCTATAAAGAACTATGTAAATAAATGTACACAGACCAAAACATGAGATTGCAATAAATAAGTATGGGTGATATCTTGAGTAATCAATTAAATCATAGTTCCTTCCAAAGAAAAAAATGAATGCAAATGAAATTCCAGAAGCTATAGCGAGAGCCAAGTCTTTGTGCCAACTTCGTTTGATTTTGTTTGTCCCCAATTAACTTATCCAGAACATCTAAAACTAGACTGTCGTCTTATACCTAAAACGATCAAAAGCATCCTCAGGAAACAAGTGTCGGATGTTGCGGTATGACTTGCGCAGTAACTTGCGTGCACGGCTCCTATCCACCCATTCTGCCCTGTCGATACCTTCCAGCTCCTGCGGTCGCAGCTCGCCTGAAAAGCTGGTCTGCATGACAAACCAATCAGTGAGTTTTAGACGCCACTCGCCCTTGCGCTGAAATACGTGGTACGTACGGCCTAACTCGCTTTGTATTTCAAGCGGTTTAACACCAGTCTCCTCTTCCACCTCTCTAATGGCTGTTTCTTCAATAGTCTCACCCTTTTCTGCCTTGCCCTTAGGAAGATCCCATTTACCGTTGCGGTGGATAAAAAGGAAATGATTGTCTGAATTGACTACCAGCCCCCCACCAGCAATGACCAGGGGTAGTTTTTTGTGAAGTCTTTTGAGAAGTTTCCGCTCACTTTTTGAGTACAAAACAACATTGTCCAGTGAGCCCTCCTCTATCCGATCGATGATCTTGGAAAGGTCGACTTTTTTGAGTTTGAATATGTTGTGATCTTTAAAAGGAGTCTTATCTGCCGTAACGTAGATCAGGGCTTCTTTGACAAAAACTTTATACATTTGTTTGCTATGGTCAATGACAAGGAAACAGCAGCACTTACCGCCGACTTCCTACTACAAATAAAAGCAATAAAACTGCAACCGCAAGACCCTTTTACATGGGCAAGTGGTGCGCTTTCACCTATCTATTGCGACAACAGGATTGTACTCTCACATCCTGAGGCAAGAAACTTTTTAAAAAATGCCTTCGCCGATAGAATCTCTGATCTGTATACAGAAGCAGAAGTGATAGCAGGTGTAGCAACGGGCGCCATAGGAATAGGTGCGCTAGTAGCAGATGTTCTAAATAAACCCTTTATCTATGTGCGGCCAGAACCAAAAAAGCACGGTCGCAAAAACCAGATTGAAGGACAACTGGAAAGCGGTCAAAAAGTAGTTGTCATAGAAGATCTTATCAGTACAGGCGGCAGCAGTCTTAATGCTGTCAAAGCTGTCAAAAAAGCAAGCGGAGAATTGCTGGGAATGCTTGCCATATTTTCCTATGGTTTTGAAAAAGCAAAGGAGAATTTTAAAATTGCAGACGTTAACCTGACAACTTTGTGCAATTATGACAGGCTCATAGAAAGAGCCGAAGAAAAAGAATATTTCAACTCAAAAGATCTCGAACTTCTGAAAAGCTGGAGAAGGGATCCTCAAAACTGGAACGCAAATCCATGAATCTAGAAAGCCGCACCGCCACTTCCTCAAAATCGCAGGAAGAACTTTATAATTTTCTGATCCAAGTTGAGAACTTCAAGCACCTGATGCCTGAGGATACCAAATTTGAGACAAAAGGTGAAGACAAATTTCTTTTTGGCCTCAAGGGAATGCCAGAAATAAAGCTAGGCATCAAAGAGAAACACCCTCATAACCTAGTCGTTCTTGGATCTACCAGCGATAAACTTGAGTTCACGTTAAGCTGTTTTATCGAGCCAGCAGGTGACGCTTCAAATGCACGATTAGTTTTTGCAGGGGATTTTAATCCCATGATGTCGATGATGATCAAAGGACCTATCAAAAAATTCCTTGAGCAGCTGGCTAATGGGATCGAGCGGGTTTGATCGATTATTGATTATAGATCCACTCAACTTTTTTTAGATCATATTCTTTGATAGAGTTCGCATGTTCTAGGTAAAGTAATCCATCTCGGGTAACGCCCTTGATTTTCCCTGGCACAACTTCCCCAGATATGGAATAGTCAAGGGATATTTCAAAACCTAGTAGGTATTTTTCGTATCGGTTTTCGACATCCTCAAAATCCTTAAATACATTTCGCATCCATCGCATCAAAGAATTGATTAGTGCATCGAGGTCCCGGGTTTTGCCGTCGACTAATTTTAGCGAAGTAGCATTCGGTAAAGTTTTAAAAACTTCCTGATTAACATTCAGCCCAATGCCGATGATGCTGTGGGTGATTTCACTACCCTTATAAATATGTTCTACTAGAATACCAGCTAGTTTTTTATTAGCTGACAGGATGTCGTTAGGCCATTTGATCTTTGCTGTAATTTGACACTCTTTCTCTAGCCACTCTACTATTGCAACGCTGACAAATCTGGTCATGTCGAATCCGTAATTGAGAAAGCCTGAATTGTAGATTAAAATACTAAATGTCAGGTTTTTACCTGATTCCGACAACCATGAGCTACCTCTCTGCCCACGTCCAGATGTCTGGTTTTCTGTAGTTATCGTGAAGAGGTTGGGAAGTACGCTTTCGCGAAAGCGTAATTTCAACTCATCACTAGTAGAAGCCGTGGCATGTAGTTTGACAATGGGTAATTCAGACAATGATTCCTGCTTTATCAGTTAATTTAGTTTAACGCGGTCAAAAGGAATTAAATTTGTGTCGCAAATTACAATGAATGATTGAAGAAAAAGTCCCTACCGATGTCCTTATAAGTCAGATTATTGCTGGAATTGAGGATGTAAAAGGTAGCGATATCACCATTCTCGACTTAAGAGAAATAGAGAACACAGTAACCCAGTATTTCATCATCTGCAACGGGACCTCAAACACTCAGGTCAAAGCAATTACCAACAGCGTACGTAGAAAAGTAAGCAAAGAACTCCAAGAAAATCCCTGGCACATCGAGGGTGAAGACCAGGCTGAATGGGTTCTTATGGACTATGTAGATGTCGTAGTGCACGTTTTTCAGAAACATATACGTGAGTTTTACGACCTAGAAGGTCTATGGGGTGACGCTAAAACCACCGTCATAGAAAGCAGTTATTAATTACAGCAAAAGCATTTATGTCTCAAGAGATAGAAAACAAACCAAAATCAGGTAAACGCAGTCCTAAACCTGGTGGCAACCGTCCAAAATTCAACATCTGGTGGATTGTCATCCCGCTAGTGGGACTTTTTTTAGGATATAGTTTACTTAACGACACCTTTAACGCACCTAAACAAACCACTTATCAAGATTTCTTTGAGTATCTGGAAGAAGGTGATGTAGAAAAACTCGTCATTGTCAGGAACCGTTACAAAGGTTTGGTTTTCTTAACAGAGGATGCAAAAAAACTCAATCGCCACCGCAAGGCAAAGAAAGACAAGTCTCTAGGCAACCTTCCGGTTGCGCAGTACAGTTTTGAAATAGGTGATCTGGAGACCTTTCAGGCCGAGCTGAAGGAAACCATTAAAGAAAACAACCTAGAAACCACCTATACTTTTGATAGTGAGGATGACAGCTTGATGAACTTGCTGTACACCATCTTACCGTTTGTATTGATTATAGGAATCTGGATTTTTATCATGCGACGCATGAGTGGTGGCGCAGCAGGTGGTGCTGGTGGTCAGATATTCAACATCGGTAAATCAAAGGCAAAGCTGTTTGATCAAAAAACTGATGTAAAGACGACATTCAAAGACGTTGCTGGACTAGAAGGTGCAAAAGAGGAAGTTCAAGAGATCGTTGATTTCTTGAAAAACCCCGAGAAATACACCTCGTTAGGAGGAAAAATCCCGAAAGGCGCGCTATTGGTAGGATCACCTGGTACGGGTAAAACCTTATTGGCTAAAGCCGTAGCTGGAGAAGCTAAGGTGCCATTCTTCTCTTTAAGTGGATCTGATTTTGTTGAAATGTTTGTGGGTGTAGGAGCAAGCCGTGTGCGTGATCTTTTCAAACAAGCCAAAGAAAAGTCACCAGCCATCATATTCATCGATGAGATCGATGCCATAGGTCGTGCAAGAGGTAAAGCAAATTTCTCAGGATCAAATGACGAAAGAGAAAATACCCTAAATCAGTTATTGACTGAAATGGATGGTTTTGGCACAAATACAAACGTCATCGTTCTAGCTGCGACAAACCGCGCGGATATACTTGACAAAGCACTGATGCGTGCTGGACGATTTGACCGTCAGATTTACGTGGATCTACCAGATGTAAGAGAACGCGAAGAGATCTTTGAGGTACACCTCAGGCCTATTAAAAAAGTGGATGACGGTTTAAGCACAGAGTTTCTTGCAAAGCAAACACCTGGTTTCTCGGGAGCAGATATCGCAAATGTTTGTAATGAGGCTGCTCTCATCGCAGCGCGCAAAGGCAAGACTGCCGTAGATCGTCAAGATTTCCTGGATGCAGTAGATCGTATAGTGGGTGGTCTTGAGAAAAAGAACAAACTGATCACACCGTCAGAGAAAAAAACCATCGCTTACCACGAGGCAGGTCACGCCACGGTGAGCTGGATGACAGAGCATGCAGCACCTCTAGTAAAAGTTACAATTGTACCACGCGGTCAATCATTGGGTGCGGCTTGGTATCTACCAGAAGAGCGCCAGATCGTACGTCCAGAGCAAATGCTGGATGAAATGTGTGCAACCATGGGTGGCCGTGCAGCAGAAAAAGTGATTTTTGACAAGATTTCTACAGGTGCTTTGAGTGACCTAGAAAAGGTGACAAAGCAAGCTAGAGCCATGGTGACCATTTATGGTTTGAACGACAAAGTAGGAAATATCACCTACTACGATTCTAGCGGACAGCAAGAATACAGCATGATTAAACCTTATAGTGAGGAAACCGCAGTTGTCATTGACGAAGAGATCTCAAAAATCATTGAGGAGCAGTATCAAAGAGCTATAAAGCTTCTAACAGAAAATAAAGACAAGCTAGTTGAGCTCGCAGAATTATTGCTTGAAAAAGAAGTCATCTTTAAAGATGATCTTGAGAAGATTTTTGGAAAACGACCTTTTGTCAAAGAAGATCCGATCGCTCATCAAAAAAATAAACAAGCTGGTCCCATCAAACAGAATGAACCACTTAATGGTACTGTAAACAGCGAGGGGGAACAAGAATAGTTTGTTATTCCATGGGCAAGTGTATATCTTTACCTCAATGCCTTTGGGTAGTCACGCGGTAAGGTCATGAGTTTATTCAAGAAACTGTTTCAAAAATCTGAGGACCACGAGGGCGATAATAAGGACGCATCTAAATATATGCCGAAAGAAAAACTGCCGCTAGATGAGCAGTTTATCGAGAATTTTACAAATCAGGGTGGCAGATTTCTTTACTGTTCAAATGATGACGAGGTAAAACAGAGTTTTAACAGTATTCTACGCGAGCATGACTTTCATAATTCAGAAGCTTTTTGCTTGAAAGATGAGCTGGTTGAACGATTCCAAAACTTCCCGGTTAGGTTTTCTAAATACAATTTGAATAGCGCGTTTTTCCTTACTAGCTGCGAGTATGTGATTTCTGATACGGGTGCTATACTTTTCTCGTCAAATCAAGTCAAGGAATTTAAACCTAGCGAGTTACCCCACACTTACATTGTCATTTCAAGGGCTAGCCAGATCGTCTCGAGTATTAGTGAAGGTCTTACCGGTATCAAGTTGAGGTCTGGAAAGAATATCCCATCAAATATCACGACTCTGAAATCTTTTGATGACGGTAAAAAGGTCGAGGAAAAGAACCTGATGAACTACGGCGTGCCAGTAAAACGCCTTTATTTGATTCTACAGGAAGACCTATAAGCATGAGAGAACTTCTGGTTAGGTCCATGTCGGGTATTGTGTATGTTTCTTTAGTGATGCTTAGTGCTTATTATTCACGTGATGTTTTCATCCTTCTATTTTGCATTTTCGCATTTTTCTGTCTTGTTGAATTGATGCCCATGATCAGATTGAAACAGTGGTTGATCTATCCTATCTTACCACTGGCTTACTATGTCATTGTGTATCGAGACGCCGTGCCTCAAGAATTTATCTATGTCCTGCTGGTAGCGACCATCGCCGTCAATGTTTATTTGATCAGAGACCTGGTTCTGGTCAACCGCATCGCCCTCTTCAATACTAAAAAACATATTATCGCCTTGCTTTATCTTATAGGCAGTAGTCTCTTCCTGGCTTTGATACCTGATGTGGTAGAAGAGTACAAACCTGAATTGCTCATCGGGATTTTTGCCATTATCTGGGCAAATGACAGTTTCGCGTACCTCGTGGGGAAGAATTTTGGCAAGCACAAGCTTATGCAGCGTATCTCGCCTAAAAAAACAATTGAGGGGTTTGCTGGAGGCCTGATCATGGCTGTAGGCGCAGGGGCTGCTTTGTGGTATTATCTAGAAACGATCGGCCTTACCTATTACAGTATCTGGAACTGGATGACTATAGCGTTTGTTGTTGCGCTTTTCGGTACGATAGGCGATTTGATACAGAGTAAGATTAAAAGGCAGGCGGCCGTAAAGGATAGCGGTAGCATCATGCCTGGACATGGTGGTATCTTTGATCGAATGGACAGTATTATTTTTGCGGCACCTTTTGCTTATCTTACGTTTTTGATAATCAATTTTGTAGGTTGAAGCAAATAGGTCTGTCAGATTTATGCTTTCGCGAAAGCTTAATAAAAAAGAATTTCAATAATTAGAACCACCATTTATGTTCCACAAAGAAGGTAAAGCGTCAATTCTAATAGGTCTATTTGTTGCGGCGTTTTTTATTGCGCTTTCTCTACTGCTGGACCTACCTGTATGGGCTGGCGTGCTGTTAATTGCGCTGGGAATAGCATTTCTGATTATCATTCTACAATTTTTTAGAAACCCGAAACGTCATACTATTCTCGACGATAAAACGATAGTCTCACCGGTGGATGGTAAGGTGGTAGTCATTGAAGAAATAGAAGAAAACGAATATTTCAAGGATAAGCGCCTGATGATTTCGGTATTCATGTCTCCCATAAATGTTCATGTTACCCGTCACCCTATAGGCGGTAAAGTTGCCTACAGTAAATATCATCCAGGGAAATACCTAGTAGCATGGCATCCTAAGGCAAGTGAAGAAAATGAGCGCACAACCGTTGTGGTAAGTCATAAAAACAAGTTGCAGGTCATGTATCGACAAATCGCCGGTGCGCTGGCAAAACGTATTGTCAACTATGCTCAGGAAGGACAGGATATTGTGCAAGGAAGTGAGAGTGGTTTCATAAAATTTGGTTCAAGGGTGGATGTTTACTTGCCAATTGATGCTAAGGTCGAAGTAGATTTAGACCAAAAAGTACGTGGCGGTGAGACCGTTATTGCAAAGTGGAATGACTGACGAGCAAATCCATAAAAGATTTGAAGAGGCTTTTGAATATGCTAGCAAACAGGAGCAATCAGAAGTACCACTAGAGAAACAGCTACACCTCTACGCCTACTACAAAAGAGCGATTGACGAGCCGTATGTGAGCAATCGCAGTTTCCAGACAAATGATTTGCGTCAGGGATTCAAAATGAATGCGCTAATTCAGGTACAGCAGCTTTCAAAAAAGGAAGCAAAACTCAGGTACATAGAAATCATAGAGGAGCTGTACCCAGGTCAATGGTAGATATTTTGCCACTCTACTTGAGTCATTCTTATGAGATCTCCACTAATTTACTCAAATGAATGAATCGGTTTACGATCTTGTAATCGTAGGTGGTGGAATTGTAGGGCTGGCAAGTGCTTACTCGATCCAGTATCAGTTCCCAAAAATGAAAATTCTCCTGCTGGAAAAAGAGCAGGAACTGGCTAGCCACCAGACAGGAAACAATTCTGGAGTTTTACATAGTGGGATTTATTACACGCCTAGCAGTTTAAAGGCGCGACTTTGCGTAAAAGGCCGTCAGCAAATGGTAGATTATGCTGTCGAGAAAAACATACCGCATGACGTGTGCGGGAAGGTGATCGTTGCCACGCAGGAATCTGAACTAGAGCGTTTAAAAGAGATTTTGAGTATCGGTAAACAGAACGATCTAAAAAATCTCAGCTGGATCGATCCCCAGCAAATCAAGGAATACGAACCATACTGCGAGGGAATTGCCGGAATCCATGTACCGGTTTCAGGAATCATAAACTATAAAGCCGTTGCTGAACAACTTGCTACGGATATAAAAGCGATTAATAATCAGTCGCAGATATTAATCGGTCAGGAGGTTCGGGGAATCCAAAAGATGGCTGGGCTGAATCAAATCAAAACCAAAAAATCAAGCTTTTCAGCGAAAAAGATGATTTTTTGCGGTGGTCTTTTTGCCGATAGGCTTGCGCGCAAACAGGGACTCAAAATTCCTGAACGTATAGTGGGTTTTCGTGGTGATTACTACGAGTTGACACCACAAGCTCAACACAAAGTGCGGAATCTGATCTACCCCGTTCCTGATAGCAATTTCCCGTTCTTAGGTGTACACTTCACCCGCATGATCGAAGGTGGAATTGAATGTGGGCCCAATGCCGTTTTCACCTTCGAGCGCGAAGGCTACGGAAAAACAGATTTCAATCTGCACGATACTCTGGATGCGCTAGGTTACGCGGGCACTTGGAATTTATTTAAAAAGCACTGGAGATACGGTCTTGAAGAATATAAACGTGCCTTTTCTAAAGAGAAATTTCTTGCAACCCTCCAGCGTTTGATACCCTCACTTACGATGAATGATATATCACAGGGCCGATCAGGTGTAAGGGCGGTCTTGTTGAGCCCAGAGGGGGAAACCCGTTCTGATTTTAGGATTGAAAATGGAGAGGATAGTCTTCATATCCTAAATGCACCCAGTCCCGCGGCGACGGCGAGTCTAGCAATAGGTAAAGAGATTAGAGATATGGCTATCCAGAGTTTTGGGTGGTGAAGATGAAATCAAGAGAACGGTGCTGTCAGCTTGTGATGGAAAGAATAAAGCACCAAGCCTACCTTTGATCGTACGCCCAGCTTTTCGAACAAACCTGCCCGACAGGCGTCGATACTTTTGACAGATAGGTTCATTCTATCTGCTATCTGCTGGTAGGTATATTCACCCGAATCACAAACCATTTCCAAAAACTGCAATTCCCGATCAGTGAGCTGCACTTCAGGGTTTTTACGCGCCTCTTCAAGAGTTCGTTTTGTACGCAGCAATCGTAAAATCTCTTCAAAGTTATGATAGCCAAATTGCGCGACAGTATCAATAGTGGTGCGCAACTCTTCTGCACTACAGGTCTTGTTTAGAAATGCCCTTGCACCTGCCTCGTAGGCTTCTATTTTAAGCTCGTCACTCAAATGCTGTGTGAGCATGATTAACTTAACATCAGGATGCCTGTCACACACTTGTTTGATCACCTCTACCCCATCCATGCGCGGCATGGAATAATCGATTAGATAAATGGTATTTTGGTCTGCAACATGCTTGTCAAGGTGATTTAGAAAGGACGGTCCATCACTGAACATATTGTCTACCTGAACGCCCATACTCGCTAGCAACTCTGCCAGACCCTGGCGCACGATCTCATGATCGTCTACAATGCTCACGTGATTGTGTTTGTTACCCTTCATCGTCACTTGCATTGGAGCGTAATTGTTGTTCCATGATTCCCAGTATGGATGTCAACTTCATAATCAATCACGCTAGCTCTAGACCTCAAGTTACGCATACCGTTTGAGAAAATTGCGTTTTGCACGTTTGCTATACCCTTACCATTATCTTGAAAGGTAAGAACTGGCCGCCGCGGATTCCCTGCCTTAACTGTAAAACGGCTTGCCTCACTGTGCTTGAGTACGTTATTAAGTATTTCCTGAAAAATACGGTAAAGTATGACTTTGTGATCGGTAGGGAAAGTATAGGCCTTTTGATCGTTGACTTCTAGGTGGCAGTCGACGCCCAGTTTTTTACACCGCTTCAATTCTTTCGCGAAAGCGGAAAACAAATCATTCTTATCAAACGCTACAGAAGTCAGGCCATGACTGAGCTCCCGCACCGAGGCGGACAACCCACGCAAGTTTGCCGAGATGGGTTCCAGACCTGCGGCAGCCTCTGATTGTTTGAGTTTGAGCTGCTCCAGTTGCATGTTGATTACCGTAAGCTGCTGGCCAATGTCGTCGTGTAGTTCCTGGGAAATCTGGTTGAGGGTTTGATCTTGGGTTTCAGTTATAGCAGCGTTAACTGATTTCTGTTTTTCCAGTTCCTTTTCAAAAAGTTGCTTGTTATATTTTTTGATTTTGGTGATGTAGACATTTATAAACACTGCGCAGAATACTATAATAAGCGCTAGAATTAGGAACAACACAATAATACCTATGGCTATATCTCTCATGTAGGTTTTGAAAAAAATGAAAATCTACCTGCGATTAGAAAAAATAGTAGTATCAATGAATAATAGACAACATTGCTAGACCAGTTGATCCACTCGTATAAACCTAGGTTTAGAAACTCTTCATCCATAATTACTTCCGCTGATTTCTGAAATCCAAAATTCAAAATGTTTGAAACCATAAATAGCACTGGTGCACTAAGGAGAATGAATCTGGGTTGTGAGAAGAAATCAATTTTCTCTTTTCTTAACCTTCTTACCACTAGTAAGCCAAAAAACAGTATATTTATAAAGCTGCTAAGAATGACCATGGGCGTGTCCATGCTGGAACTTCTATAGAAAAGATGAATTGCACCAGAAAGAACTAAAGTTCCTACGGCAAAAAATAGGGCGAGTCGCTGGTTGATAAATGCCATGATCAATAAATAAAGCCATAATCCTGCGTGCAAAGCAAAGTATAAGTTATAGATAATACTGAGTGCAAAGCCAGACTTATAGGTGACGGCAATTAACGATGCCACCTCGCTTACAGCATTCAATAATGCGATACACCATGTAAGGATGTAGAGATGAGTACGTTTAAAACAGATCGATCCGACAACCAGCAAGGCTAAGGCCAAAATTGTTATTGGGGTGATAAGATCTAACAAGATCAAATCAAACCAAGTGAATCATAAGGCGAGCGATAGGAGATATTATATAACCCATAAAGCGAATCATCTTCAATTTTTAATCCTAAAACAGAACTATTTGTCGCTTGAGTGCTTTCCAATTCGAAAAATAGAACACGAGAATCCCCACCATGTAATTTCTTGATACCAAATAAGAAAACAGAGGAAAAATAGTTAGGTTCGATTATTGGCATTGCCATTGAGTCATTGACATCGCCCATAACCAACGAATTTCCAGACTGGTCCCACTCTAATAATCTGTAAAACTTGTAGATTGGCTTTTCAATACCCAGCAGTAAATCATTAATGGTGATTTCTTCGGTATTTATTAAAGTAGCATCAGCAAGGTTATAAAAATTGCTTACGTTATGAACTGTTGAACTGTGCATCATCTGTAGATCATAGTTTACCTGATCCCTGTATTGATACAAAAACTCCTTTTTAATTTGAGGATTAGCAAGACCACTATAGTCGTAACAATTTCCAGATGAACCGCTAATATCTTCCACACCAGCTATTGAAGGTAATGGCGAGTTTGTGTGCAATATTTCCATATTCTAATTTTTATGATTTTGTTAAAGTGCTAAACTACAAAACGCCTAAGTGATTGCCCTAGTGGAAAATACCCATTAATTACTTAGGGTTTTTCCTATTTAAATTAGGAGATATCCTTAAATATTTGTTAACTGCTGGATATAGGTTTGGGATGTTAAAAATTCAGTCTCAATGAAATACACTTTACTCAGCCTAATCGCACTACTGTTTTGCACCTTCTTGTACAGTCAAGATATAATTAAGATTAGAGCTGACGAAGGTCTGATCTCCTCTAAATCATTTAGCAAGCTTATAACCCAGGACTTCAATTTTTTGATATTGGATGACCTCTCCCCAGTACAAGGTGTAAGTGCAAGTGTTTCTAAAGATAAGACGCAACTGTTGATTAATGGCGTTCTTTCAGACGGGGCTAACAAGGCCATTACGTTAAATGCTGAACTAGCAGCTACTGAGGGATTATATTTTTTCGATAATGATGAAGGGGGCTCTGAAGCCAAAGCAACGCTAAATTACTTCAACAACTATTACAGCACCTACAGCTATTCAGGAACAAATAAAGACCTAATCTCTCTCAAAATCGACAATGTCGATTTGATTATCAAAGCTCAAACCACGTTGGACAGCATTTTTTACCAGCTCGTACAGCATGTAGATCTCATCAGTCTAGGGGATAGATTAAGCGGGAATCAAGCAGGAAAGAAATTATTGGAAATAACCGTTGACTCTCTAGATGCTAATCCCACTCCAGAAGAATTAGTCAATTCAAGCAAACTGTACCAAAGATTAAAAAAGAAGATCCTACGCCTGAGTACAGAATTTATAAATTTTGACGCTAAAGAAGGCTACTACAATTTACCTATTCCTGAATTTCATACGACAATTCAGGCCAGTCGTGTTGTGGAAATCGACTCTGGAAATAAAGAAGTTCTAGCCTTAAAATACACAAATACTTTCAGGAAGTTATGGGACCGATTCAAACAGCACGAGCAGTACATAAATAAAAGGCTTGAGGACAAACTCATAGAGCAGGAAATAGCAAATGCAAAAAATGTATGGGGTAGTAAATATCTTTTTTTCTACAGCTTACACCCGTACTATCAACGTGAAACGGTCAATACCGTAGTTGGGGGAGTGCTCTCTAATCATGTAGGCGACCTATATGGCATCAGATATAATTTTTTCAACTATTCATACGAGCGATTAAAGGGAGTGAAAATGCGACTGGTCGTACGTGGCGGAATTTCTGCCGGCCGTACATCAAATATCCGAGGGTCGCCCTTTACGGTTACAGCTACCACGCCCGCAGGTGTAGATCCTTCTGGAAATACGCTAACAAGTACAGTGTCGCGGTCCGCTTACAGGCAAACTGACTCTTATGACTACGGTAGTATCCTGGGTTTACATGGTGACTTCTATTTCTATCCGGGCAGCTTTCCAGTAGGGATTTTTGCAAACATTTCATGGACAGAATCCAGATTCCCTGATATAAATCAACTTTCATACATCAAGACTATTCCTTTCAGGGCAGGATTTCTATTCAATTTCAAAAACCAAGCACAAAACAAAGACAGAGTTGTCGCTCAAGTCTTTGCAGATAGAACTAATCTAGACACCAGTCCTAATAAAGATGGGCAGGGATGGCGATTTGGTTTAGGAATCGGACTGCCTATCAGTTTTAAATAATTACGCTTTCGCGAAAGCAAAAAAAATTCACCCTAAACAAACAAGATGAAAAAACAAGTACTCATTCTATTGATGATTCTTGCACCCAGCTCTATTTTACTGGCACAGAACTACAAAAAGACCTACCAGCAGAATATCAACTATCGCACTGGTAATTCAAATGGGAAGGATGTAACTCTGGATTTTGCAGTTCAGTATGATGCCTTTATGGGGGAGCCGCTTATCAAATCCAGAACAAAAATCTTATCGAGTGGCAATTATGTCATGTACAATGGTAAAAGATACACACGACAAGAGCTGGGTGATCGGGTTTTTGACCAGATAGAAATAGGCCTGATCAATGTAACCTTTGATATCTATCAAGGCAATAGTAAAATCACAACCGTACGCCTGAACAATGAGATATCAGTCTCATTTATTCCAGGGAGTCCTGACTGGGACGAATTATGGCCTGGGGTAAGCGAGGAGAGAGCAAAACAGATCTGGAAAGACGGTTACAGCATACGCAACGCAAGACTAGTTGATGTTACATTCAGAGGTTTTAGCGCCATTGATAGATTAGAGCGAGAGAAACAACGTGAAATAGAAAAGCAAGCTGCAGAAGAGAAGAAAGCAGCTGAAGAGCAAGCCAAAAAAGAGAAAGAAGAACTGGAAAAAATAGCAGCAGAAGAGGAAGCTGCGGCAAAAAAAGCTGAGGAAGAAGCCGCTGCAGAAGAAGAGGAGGCTGCAACAGCTCAAAAGAACGAGAGAATCGCTAGGGAGCAGAAGGCAAAGGAAGAGCAGGAGCAGCGTGAAGCCGCAGAACGGGCGAGACAGGACGAAGAAAGACAGAGAAGACAGAGAATAAACGAGTACAATGACCGTATAGAAAACCAGCGTCAGGAGAATCAAGCAATAGCAACCAGCGCCGCGGCCTCTTCTGCTGGGATTCTTTTCATCCTAGGTGGGGTAATTTATAACAGGATGGGACTGCCAGGTGATAATTTATATACAGGTGGAAACTTGTTTCTCAACCTTGATTTTGGTTATGGCTTATCGCTATTCCCTATCGCATTTGACAGCAGGACTGAGAGCATCAATCAAGTAACTGGCAATCCTACCAGTTCCAGTTCCACAGAGCCACGTACAGCCGCCACGATAGATCTGAGGATTTCCACTCGATTCGGTTACGAAACTAAATATGGCGGTGGGAATATTTTCGGTCAATTTGAACCTGGATTCTCACCCATTTTTACAGATTTCAATCTAAGTTACAGTTACGGGCTCGAGGCTTTCGGTGGATTGGAATGGGCCAAACTGTATGCTAGCTATAGGCAAGGTGCAAGAAACTTTTCTTCTAATAACTGGTTGGATCCAGAAGAGTTTGGTGAAGGCGGGAACGCTACAACCACCTATCAACAATTAAGAGCTAATTTAAAGTTTAGCTACTACCGCAATTCCAGAACTGCAAAACGCGACCATATAACCATAGGTGTTATCGAGGATTATTTTGACGAAGATTCTGCAGCAATCTTTAGTATCAGATCAGAGCCGGAATCACCATTATTAGGTTTATTTAGCACACCTACCCCAGATGACGCAGAGTTTGATCCTTTTGTTGCCTCTGGATATTTCTTTGAATGGAAAAGAGACCATACCCATAGATTGTACGTAGAAGCTTTTTTTGATTATCCAGTGACAGGTGAAATAGGTGGGAGCAGTCCAGAAGGCAAGCTTTTTATTCAAGCGGGTTTCACCAGAACTATTGAGTCCTTTTTTCCTAATAAAAAGAGGTTAATTGACTAATACTTTCAGTCAATTTATGTCCATCAACAATACTTTATCAAATGCTGAATAAATTTTACCTATCCATACTCTTCCTTTTGTTATCGGCAATTGCGCTTGCGCAAAAGAGATCTGCATTAGTCTTGATCAAACAAGAAATGTCAGACAGCTATAAGTGTCCCGACCAGCAAACAGAGTTTAAAGTGCATACGCTAAATCAATCTCTGGACTATGAAAAGAAAAAGAAAGTTAAAGAAGTATTTATTGAAAGGCTCAAAGGAAGCGATGAGAAAGCCAAGATATATGATTATGAAGTTAAGATGAACGACGATGACTTCCTGATCATTTATGAATATTTCTATCAATACTCTGAAAACAGATATAGTGAATGCCTCACCAATGAACGCAGACTGATCAAAGGATTTCCCATCTCCGACCTCACGATGATGGAAGCAAAATTGCAACAAAAGCTAGCAAACAATCCCTTTAAGAAGAAATACATAAGGCATAGGATACTTGAAATTCAGTTGCCCTTTAGCAAAGTGGATCCAGGCTGGCTTAATTCGCTTACAGGCGAGATGAAAAAATTAATCGATGAGTATTACAATAGCTCAAACGATAAAACAGGCAACAAAACAAAACCAACAGGTCCAGGGGTGAGAGGATAAACTTATAGTTAGCCAAGAAATCTAGTATGTGTGTTGAAGACCGTCCAGCAAAACTACCGCTGGGTGGTTTTCTTACTCCTTCTTCCTTAATATATAAATCGCCAAACCGATCACACAAGCAATCAATCCCAAGAAGACAAATGCAATCGTACTAATAGGATTCATTTAGGCGTTTTTCAAAGTGTAGATGCTGCGTTCCAGAGTCTCGATTTTGGCAAGCGCATCGGCCTCTTTTTTCTTTTCGAGCGCCACTACCTGATCAGGGGCATTAGCAACAAATCGCTCATTGCCCAGCTTTTTTTGTACACCGATTAGAAAACCTTTTGCGCGTTGTAGTTCTGCGTTGAGTTTCTCCAGTTCTGCGGTGGCGTCTATTGCACCTGCAAGTGGGACAAAATACTCGGTTGAACTTACTCTAAAACTGGCTGCGCCCTCAGGTGCCTCTTCTACCCGATCGATTTGCTCCACGTTGCCCATTCTGGCGATTAGACCGTCATAGTGCTCGTGGTGACCATCGCCCAAAACCATCAACTTAATCTCATTCTTAAAGGCGATCTGTTTTTCTTGACGCACTTGTCTGATGCCAGAAATCACTTCCTGAGCCTTACCAAATGCCTCAAGCATTTCCTGATCTACTTCACCACCCTGAGGCCAGTGATTAACGCATAGGCTTTCTTTTTGTCCTCTTTCGCGCAAGCGGTGCCACAACTCTTCAGTAGCGAAAGGCGTAAATGGATGAAGAATGCGCAGATTGTCCTCAAACAACTCAATTAGCTCGTCATAGGTTTTTCTATCCACGGGCTGCTGATAGTCGGGCTTGACGATCTCAAGCAACCACCCGCAAAAATCATCGTAAACAAATTTATAAACCGTCATCAGCGCATCGCTGATGCGGTACTTGCCGTAGTGGTCCTCCAGTTGTTCCAGCACCTGTGCAAAACGACTGCGGTACCACGCGATCCCCTGCGCAGCGTGTTCCGGCTGGTTCAAGTTTTCATCAATGGTCCAAGTCTGCAATAGGTCGTAGGCACTCAGGTTCTTGCGTATAAAGCCTTTCCCCTGCTGGCACAGCGACTCGTCAAACATCAGGTCGTTGCCCGCTGCGCTACTCAACAATAAGCCTACGCGCACACCATCTGCGCTGTATTCTTCAATCAGCTTGAGCGCATCTGGCGAATTCCCCAGCGATTTTGACATCTTGCGGCGTTGCTTGTCACGCACCAGACCAGTGAGATACACCTTGTCAAATGGCTTTTCATTCCTTAACTCGTACCCAGCCATGACCATGCGTGCCACCCAGAAAAACAGAATATCCGGTCCTGTGACTAGATCCCTAGTTGGGTAGTAATAATTGATTTCTTCGTTTTCGGGCTCAAGCACACCATTAAAAACGCTGATAGGCCACAGCCAACTAGAAAACCATGTATCAAGAACGTCTTCTTCCTGCCGCAGATCTTGAGCAGTCAGGGTGTCGTTTTTTGTACGCTTTCGCGAAAGCGTAACAGCTTCTTCCAAACTACCCGCAACCACAAAATCCTCTTTACCAGGACCGTAGTAATAAGCTGGAATGCGGTGCCCCCAGATCAGCTGGCGAGAGATGTTCCAGTCGCGCACGTTTTCCATCCAATGGAAATAGGTGCTCTTGAATTTCCCGGGTAGCAACTCGACGATGTCCTCGCGCACCGCGTCGATAGCAGGTCTTGCCAACTCTTCCATTTTCAGGAACCACTGGTCAGAAAGTCGCGGTTCGATTACCGCGCCCGTGCGCTCGCTCGTGCCCACTTTGTTCAGGTGATCCTCGGTTTTGATCAGCAATTCTTTCTCATCCAGTTCCTTAACGATGGCCTTGCGCACGGCAAATCGATCCTGACCAACATAATGCAGACCGTTGGTATTAAGCGTTGCATCTGCATTGAAGATATCGATGGTATCGAGGTCGTGACGCTCTCCGATTCTATAGTCATTCTCATCATGAGCCGGTGTAATTTTTAAAGCACCCGTACCAAATTCCACGTCCACATAATCATCTGCAATGATTGGGATCTCGCGATTTACAATAGGAACAATAACTTTTTTGCCCACCAGATGCGCATAGCGCTCATCTTCAGGATGCACACAGATTGCAGTATCCCCCAAAATGGTTTCTGGACGTGTTGTAGCAATGCTGATAAAGTCGTTGCTGTCCACTAGCTGGTATTTGAGATGATACAGCTTTCCATTTTGCTCTTTATAGATTACCTCCTCGTCACTCAGGGTGGTTTGCGCCTGTGGATCCCAGTTCACCATGCGGTAGCCGCGGTAGATCAAACCCTTGTTATAAAGGTCAATAAACACTTTGATTACACTCTGGCTCATGTCATCGTCCAGCGTGAATTTGGTACGCGACCAGTCGCAGCTCGCTCCCAGTTTTTTGAGTTGGTCTAGGATCTTCCCCCCATACTCATGCGTCCAGTCCCACGCATGGGTAAGGAATTCGTCGCGGGTCAGGTCATTTTTATTGATGCCCTGTTCCTTGAGTTTTTTGACCACTTTGGCCTCTGTAGCGATGCTCGCGTGATCAGTTCCTGGTACCCAGCAGGCATTGTAGCCCTTGAGGCGCGCCCGGCGTATAAGCACGTCCTGTATTGTGTTGTTGAGCATGTGTCCCATGTGCAGCACCCCCGTCACGTTTGGCGGCGGGATCACGATCGTATAACTCTCACGCTCATCAGGCACCGAGGCAAAGAAATTGTTCTCCATCCAGTAGGCGTACCATTTATCGGCGACTTGCGAGGCATCATAGCTTGCGGCTAGGGACATAATTGAAATTTTATTGAACTGGCAAATTTACTGGTTATACAGAGACTGGACATGAGAAAAGCACTTCAAAGCTATAAGTACCTTTTGGGGCGTGGCCCTGTTTTGGGACGGGACGGGGACTTATGCTGCAATCCTTTTTGGTGGCCAGATTTTATCCCAGCTCGATAGTCAATCGCACATAAGAAACCTCTCTCAATGTTATTAAATGGTTAACTATTACAACGTTTTCGTAATGCAATGCATAACTTATTATAGTTTTTAGACCATTAAAATGCAGTGCTTTATGAAAGCTGTTATGAAATTTGTCAATATTCTCTTACTAATAGCTTTAACTGGCAATATCTTACAGGCACAGTCAAGCGGAGTCGCAAATGAAGCTGTATTGAATTGGGATGGAACCGTGGGCTGCTTAGAACAAGAAATAGGATCTGCAGATATCTATAACGGCATTAGCATCCAAAACTTCTCTGACGATATTTGTCTCAATGCGTGTGAATTGAGCATTGTCAATTATTCCATAGAAGATCTTTCCAATACAATCGATACGGTGAGCTGGACCGTGACCGGGGGGTTCCTTGAATACATCATCTAACGGTACGAGCGCAGAAGTTAGATGGGGTAGTCACACGCAGTCTGGCGCACTTACGGTAAGCATTCTTTTTGACGATGGTCAGATCATTACTGCGTCGCAATGTGTGGATCTAATCGCCGCACCAGAAGTATATTTTGAATTTGCGGCAGAATTGGATGGTAATTTCTGTGCAGGTGCAGATATCAATCTGCTTAACCTCAGTACTGCGGGAAACGGAACAGAAATTGTCTCACAGCAGTGGGAAGTTGCCGATTCAAACGGTATGATGGTTTACACCAGTCAAGAGCTCAATCCCATTTTGCATTTTGATCAGGCTGATACCTATTTCATTAATCTTACGGTATGGAACGAGTGTGGGTGCAGTTCATCTTATGAGCAAGAGTTTAACCTAGAAGGTAGCACCGTAGAAATTGAATGCCCTACTGTGTCGTGCGAGGATAGAATAGAAACGTACAGTATAGATACAAGTGTTTATGGTTGTGGAGAGTTCATATGGGATGTTCTGGGCGGTCAGATCGTAAGTGATCCTTCTCTTTCAGAAATTGATGTTTTATGGAACAATGTTGACCAGACTGGATTTGGTTACGTGTCGTTCAATGCTACAGGGTGCGATGTGCCATGTGGTGACTGGTCTACCGTTAGAATTCCTGTAGTGACACAGCAAGGGACCATTACGAATCAAACAGAGCTTTGCCCTGATGAGCAATATGTTTACAGCCTACCACAATGGCCTACCACAGATTTTAATTGGATTTTGATTGATGGATTTGGTAACGACATCACAAATACGTCCAATTCTGGGAATACAACATTTCTTATGCGGTCAGGGCAACGCAACGAGGCGATAATAGACACGCATTCTTTGCCAGCGGGTGACTACACAATCAGAAGTGTTTACGAGAATACATTGCATCACTGTGGCGGATCAGCTAGTTTACAGATTACCGTAGGTGAGACCTTAAGCATTTCTGCGCCAGACAAAATCTGCGGTGAGAATCTGATTATCACGCCTTCTGTCACAAATGTTCCTATTGATTATACCTACATCGTTAATGACATATTAATCACTCAAACTAGAACAGGACCTTTGACCATCATGGATCCAGAGGCTGGTAGCACCATCATTACCGCCACCGCAGGAGGATACTGCGAGAGCAATCCCATTTTTGTAGAAGTTTCTAGTCCGCCAGAGCGACCTGAATCACTGGTAGGAAGCCCAAACTATGAACTGCCAGATGAAGTCTGTGAAAATGAGCCATACACAATCACGTTTGACAACCCCGTAGGCGGCACGGGGATTATCTGGGAATCCACCGCTCCATCAACCATACAGTTATCCTCACCCCAGGGAACATTCAGTCCCAGCAGCGTTACTTACAATGGGAATGGATGGATTGACCTATCGGGTATTGCTTTTACCCGTTATCCAGGAAATACGGCACCTATCAGACTGATCGTGAGCGTATGGCATGCTGGCGAAGAGCTATGTTCTTATGCCTTCCAGCCTACGATCGCAAGTGGCCGTCCAGGAGAATCGGGAAGATTTGCCATACAACCCAACCCGGTAAACGATAAATTCACCGCCACCTACACTATATTTGACGGTAAGGCACCACAAAAAGTGGTTATGCAATTACGCGATATGCGCGGTCTACTGCTGAACGAGGTTTCGCTCCTGCCTGCCGAGGCACGACAGGCAGGTTTGCAAAAAGAGAACAGCGATGAGACTATTGAATATTCATCAGGGAATGTATATGTTGAGAGTCTTATCCCCGGCAACTACATCGCCATCCTGCTAATCGACGGCAAACGAGTATCAGAAGAAATATTGATCAAGAAATAACAAACCATGCATGTCATTATCCAAAAAGCTTCAATGAGCGAAAGATCTCCTTTCCCCCCGCCCTGCATCCGACGAGCGTGCGAGAGGAATGCACATAGGGGGGCTTGGCGGCTCGTTCTTTTGACTCTTGGATTTGTATTTTCTGATTTTGTTCTGTGTCCCGCCCAACCCCCCACCCAGCTGGAATGGCAGTGGGCAGAGAGTGGCGGTGCCAGCACGCAGCCCAATAACTCAAGCCAGAGTGAATATTATGACTATGAGTTCACACATGATATTGTTACTGATAGTCAGGGGAACACCTATATGATAGCGATGTTCTCAGGTGAAAGCAGCGGTAGCCCCAGCTTTCAGGGGCAATCCATGCTGACCAGTAGTCTGAACGATCTGGCTTTGATATCCCTCGATTGTCAAGGAAACCTACGCTGGAAAAAGGAATTTGGAAGTGATTCTCTAGGATATCCTATGAGTCTCGCACTGGATGCTCAGGATAACCTGTACATCAGTGGTCAAATGGATGGCTTGGCTAGCAACTTCCCCCCCCCGATGTATTGGGATAATGACTTCCAGTTAACAGTTCCCCCTGGGGAGAACCCGTTAGTCACTCCCAGTGATTTCAATCGATTCAGTTTTTTGATCAACTACGACAGCAGCGGTAGCTATCGATGGATCTATTTTCCGATAGATGGACCAGAAGAATATATAAATTCGGTTAGGGGCTTTCGCTCGAGGGATATTGTTGTGGAACCCAATGGTACGGTCCACTGGATGACAAGTATTGGCGAGGGAACACATCTAAATGGCCATATTACCGTTGCAGCAGGTGATGTACGAGAATGGATTGTACTACGCCTTGACACTAATGGAAACTACATTGACTTTACACCTCTGCCGGGTCTTGCAGTCGGAATAGGTGGTCAAAGTGAGGTATCTAGAGACAACATCGCCTACGATCCGGCGACGAACACCTATTTTATCAGTTCGCGTTATGACGGTAACAACGATATCTTTTGGCGTGGGCAGAACCTGGAACAGGGGCCACTGCTTGTTGCCCTGGATGCCACCACGGGGCAGGATAGGTGGCTGCTTACGGGAAGCTGTGCCATAGGGTCTGGTAACCGCCTGGCAATATACGATATGGTCTATGACAACAACGAGTTGTTTATCTCTGGCCTGGCAGATTTCAGGTGTCCGTTCAACGGCTTTACATTTACCTACACCAGCATTAGCGGTCGTACAGGCTTTGCCATGTCGCTTGACGCCGCTACTGGCGCATTGAACTGGGGCAGCAACCCAGATGACTCCTCACAACCCGTAGTGGCGATGCAGCTGAACGGTAACGAGCTAGCCCTTGCTACTAGTATGTGGCCCGCCACCTGGGATGGTATTTCAACGAATCTGGGCTCGCCCAACAACGGCAATCCCACCCTTGTCATCCTAGACCGCGCCACGGGTACGGCGCAGGCCGTCCATCAGGCACCCAGCGTGATCACCACGCGGGATACCTTTTCTGCGATCACGGTGGATGCCTTTGGTAATTATACCTTGGGTGGCAACAACCGTAGCAACCTCTTTGGCCCGCCCACACAGGTTCCCGTCATCGCCCGGCGCGGCCCCAGCGACTTCTTTGCCGCACGCATCGCCAGGACAGACTGCAACGGTGTACCGCTTTCCAGCACAGGCTTTGAAGATCTAAAAGAGATCAAACTCTACCCCAACCCTGCGGGGGGCAGCTTTCGCGCAAGCGGTATAGAAGAACCAGCAGCATACAGGATCATGAGCCTGAGCGGGCAGATGCTGCAGTCTGGGATGCTAAATAAGAACATGGACGTTGATGTATCGGGTCTGGTGAGTGGGGTCTATCTTGTAGAAGTATCTAGCGATGGCGGCAGTACTGCGATCAGGCTGGTCAAAAATTAAAAGACTTGTCATAGTTTATCATGAGTGACGCAGGAATTACAGATAGTGATACTCAAACTGCAAACTAACTAGGGACAACTGTGAACTAGCGACTGCGCCCTACCTTTGCCACTATGCAAAAAAGTCCGTTTTCGAGTGATCTAAAACTAGGAATTCTAGGTGGTGGCCAGCTGGGTAAAATGATGCTATACACCACCCGCAAATGGGACATTACCACCTGGGTGATGGACAAGGATTCCAGCGCACCTGCATATCAAGGCTGCGATAGCTTTGTCGCGGGTGACATCATGGACTATGATCAGGTGATGGATTTTGGGCGGCAGGTAGATGTACTTACTATCGAGATTGAAAACGTGAACGTCCAGGCGTTAGCAGACCTCGAAAAAGAAGGCAAGACGGTTTATCCGCAATCCAAAGTGCTTAATACCGTCAGGAACAAGGCGCGACAAAAGACTTTTTACAAAAATCAAAACATCCCAACCGCAGATTTTGAGGTGTTTGACAAGCCCGAATTTGACCACAACTGGAACTATCCCTTTATCTGGAAAAGCGCAGAGGGAGGTTATGACGGTCAGGGCGTAAAAGTGGTGCGCAGCAAAGCCGATGTGGAAAATTTGCCTGAACAAGAATGCATTTATGAGCAGATGGTGGATTTTGAAATGGAACTGGCAGTCATCGTGGCTCGCAACGCTAGCGGTGAGATCGCCACTTATCCGCCGGTGGAAATGGAATTTCATCCTGAAGCGAATCAAGTGGAATATGTAATTTGTCCGGCACGTGTTGATGAGTCAGCTTTCGCGAAAGCGGAGTCCCTAGCAAAAAAAGTATCTGAAACCTACCAGCACGTGGGATTACTGGCCGTCGAAATGTTCCTGACCAAGGACGGCGAAGTCTTGGTTAATGAAGTAGCGCCACGACCGCACAATTCAGGACACTATTCGATTGAGGGATCTGTCACCGATCAGTTTGAGCAACAGGTAAGATGTGTTTTGAATCTACCCCTAGGCGATACCAGCAGCATCAGGCCTAGCGTTATGGTTAACCTTGTGGGCGCAGAAGGGTTTACGGGCCCAGTAAATTACAGCGGGATCAATGATCTGCTTAAAATTCCAGGGGTGACTCCGCATATTTACGGAAAGAAAGAAACGCGACCTTTTAGGAAAATGGGACATGTTACCGTAACAGCTGACAGCATGGATGAAGCTCGAACAACCGCCGAAGAAGTAAAAGCAAGCATTACTGTAAAGTCTCTCTAGGCCAAACACTTTTGTTGCCACTCTCTTAAAGCTTTAACGATTACGGCTAGGCATCCTGCATACTTTTTTACATTTACAAAAAAACCAACATGGCGTTACTGATTGTTTACGCGATCGTCTCAATATTCTTCTCTTTCCTCTGCTCGATTCTCGAGGCTGTATTGTTAAGTATCAATCCAACTTTTATCAAAGTGAAGGAACAAGAGGGCGCTGGTTATGTCAATGACCTACGCAATCTTAAAGAAGACGTGGACAAACCGCTAATCGCTATTCTGACGCTCAATACGCTCGCTCACACGGTAGGCGCAATTCTGGTAGGCGTACAGGCAGAAGCGCTCATTGACGAGGGGTATAATGATAATCTTTGGGGAATACCGCTTGTGGGTGTGATTAGTGCTATCATGACGATTTTGATTTTGGTACTTTCTGAAATCATCCCAAAAACCATAGGTGCCACCTACTGGCAAAACCTGGCCGGCTTCTCAACACGTGTACTTAAACTAATGGTGCTATTCCTGAAATATACGGGGATCATGTGGCTATTGCAACTCACCACAAAAGCCATCGGGAAAAGTGCCCACATGAACAGCATCACCCGAGAAGATTTTGTAGCCATCACCGAGACCGCAGAACAGGAAGGTGTTTTTGAACCATCTGAGGGTCAGTACATCAAAAGTCTAATGGGATTCAATGACATCGTGGTACAAGAGATCATGACGCCCAGATCGGTCATGTTTATGGCGCAGATGGACATGAGTATTGAGCAATTCTTTAATGAGAATCCAGAACTGCGCTACTCGCGTATCCCAATTTATGGTGAGAATAGGGACGATGTAAAAGGCTATGTGCTGAAAGACCAAATCCTGGCCACGCTGATTCACAAAAAGCCTGAAACCCATCTGATTGATCTCAATCGAGAGCTTGAAGTTGTACCTGTCGATAAACCTATCAACCAAATGTTTGAACAAATGATAGGCACAAAAGAGCACATTGCACTGGTTGTGGACGACTACGGGAATGTTCAAGGGCTCGTCACCATGGAGGATATCATCGAGACCATGCTGGGTCTTGAAATCATGGATGAAAGCGATAAAGTTGCAGATATGCAGGCACTTGCAAGACGCAATTGGGAGAGAAGAAACAAAAAACCAGCAGGCGGCGCCTAAATTTAGGATAGGCTAATCCTAAGTTTCAGCTTATCTAAACATTCCACTACTTTTGTAAGAAGCTATAAGACAGTATTTGTCACAATCACAGCTTTAATGGGTTCGCTTTCGCGAAAGCGTAAACTCAAAACACATCATCACATGTTTAAGTATTTATCAAGTATTATCATCCTCTTGCTGTTGACTTTAGGTTGTAAAGAGCAAGGAGCTTCTGATGATAAGCTTCAGGTGGTCACTACAACCACAATGATTACTGACCTTGTAAATCAGATAGGTGGTGATGTAATCACAGTTCAGGGACTCATGGGTAGCGGGGTGGATCCACATTTGTACAAGGCTAGTGAGGGCGATGTGGGCAAACTCTACGATGCAGACGTAATTTTTTATAATGGGCTGCACCTGGAAGGAAAACTGGTAGAAATCTTTGAGAAGATGGATGAACGCGGCAAGACAACGGTTGCCGTAAGTGATGCGCTGGATAAATCGGGATTGATAGGAAGCGAATATTTTGCGAGCAACTACGATCCGCATGTATGGTTTGATAGTGATTACTGGGCAAAAATTGCGCAATACGTGGCACAGAAACTCGCAGAAATTGACCCAGAAAATGCTGCCATCTACGAAGAAAATTACTCCAACTACCTTGTAGAATTAGACAAACTTCAGGATCACGTTGAAAATAAGGTTCAAGAGCTTCCACAGGAAAAGCGCATTCTGGTCACGGCTCATGATGCATTCAATTATTTCGGTAGGCAATATAGATTTGAAGTCGTAGGTCTTCAGGGACTTTCAACTGCCACAGAAGCTGGTGTTCAAGATGTTAGAAACCTGACTGACTTTATTATCAAGAATGAAATAAAAGCCATTTTTATAGAAAGCAGTGTACCGCGACGTACTGTCGAAGCGCTGCAGGCCGCGGTCAAAGCCAGAAATTTTGAGGTAGAAATAGGTGGCGAATTGTATAGTGACGCTTTAGGCAACCCCGATTCTCCAGAAGGCACATACATCGGCATGTATAAATATAACATCAACACCATCGTAAACGCACTCAAATGAATGAGAAGATTGCCGTTGCGGTGGATGACCTTACAGTAGCCTACAATTACAAACCCGTGTTGTGGGATATCGATTTGAGTATTCCAGAAGGCGTGCTGATGGCGATCGTAGGTCCGAATGGCGCGGGGAAATCTACTTTAATCAAGAGTATTTTGGGGATTATCGATCCCATTGCGGGATCAGTTTCGATTTATGGGAAGTCCTATCAGAAGCAACGTAAGATGGTTGCCTATGTACCACAGAAAGGTAGTGTTGACTGGGATTTTCCAACGACTGTACTGGATGTCGTGACGATGGGAACTTATGGTGATCTTGGATGGATTAAACGACCAGGACAACGCCAGAAAAAGCAGGCATTAGAAGCTATGGAAAAGGTGGGCATGCTGGCCTTTAAAAATCGCCAGATCAATCAGCTCTCTGGTGGCCAGCAACAACGCGTATTTCTTGCTCGTGCCCTTGTACAAAATGCAGCCATCTATTTCATGGACGAGCCCTTTCAGGGAGTAGACGCCACTACAGAAATTGCCATTATCAATATCTTGAAAGAATTGCGCAAGTCTGGTAAAACCGTTGTTGTTGTACATCATGACCTGCAGACCGTACCAGAGTATTTTGACTGGGTGACTTTTCTCAATGTCAAGCATATCGCAACTGGGCCTGTGAAAGATATTTTTAACGATGACAACCTGACCAAAACCTATGGGATCAACTACAAAGTTGCGGTTCAAGGATGATTAGTGTCTTGTTTTTTTAATGAGCTAGTTAGCAAATAAGATTTTGACTTGAACTTAAACTTGAATTCGAACTTAAACCAACAAATACGCTCTTCGAGAGCTTCAGGGCTCTATTTTGATTGTATCGCTTGATCTTAAACTTGGAAGAATGCAATTCACCGATTTCTTTACTGATTACACACTACGTACCATCATGCTGGGAACAGCTGTGCTAGGTGCTATCTGTGGGATGTTAGGAAGTTTTGCCGTGCTGCGCAAGCAGAGCTTGCTAGGCGATGCCATCTCACATGCCGCGCTGCCAGGTATTGCGATAGCATTTTTAATTACTGGGACAAAGGATACAAACTTGCTTCTACTCGGAGCTTTTATCAGCGGATTGATTGGTGTTTTCTGGATCAAGGGAATTGTCACCAAGACTCATCTAAAAACAGATACCGCATTAGGACTGGTGCTGAGTTTGTTCTTTGGTTTTGGGATGCTATTGCTCACATTTATTCAGAAAAGTCCCAATGCAAATCAGGCAGGGCTGGACAAATATTTATTTGGACAGGCGGCTACACTTATGGAAAACGATGTGTATCTGACTAGTATCGTTACAGCTATAAGCCTGGCCATCATGCTTATTTTCTGGAAAGAATTCAAACTAATGCTTTTCGATAAGAACTATGCTTTGACGTTGGGTTTCAACACGAGATTCATTGATGGCCTAATTAGTTTTTTAATTGTCATTGCCATCGTTATTGGCTTGCAAACCGTGGGCGTAGTTTTGATGAGTGCAATGTTGCTAGCACCTGCGGCAGCTGCGAGACAATGGACAGATAAATTAAGCGGGATGGTGATTTTATCTGGGATTTTTGGAATGATTTCAGGGGTGATCGGGACGGCAATTAGTGCCAGTCAAAATAATTTGTCGACTGGTCCAGTCATCGTCTTAGTTGCTGCAGTTTTTGTGGTGGTTTCGTTCGTTTTCTCCCCTTCAAGAGGAATCCTATTCAAACAAATCAGATTGCTACAGAATCGACGTGATCTTGAAGAGAAGAAAACTTTGCATTTTATGTTTTCTATCGTGAGAAAACATGAGGATATCAGTCGACCTCATGCAATTATGATTCTGAATAATTTTCAAGGGTTTACGCGCAGGACTCTAAAAAAACTAGAAGAACAAGAGTTGATTTCCATTTCAGGAAGTGAATGGGCACTTACCGACCAGGGATATCAAACCGCTGAACAATTGTTTGATGCCATTGCTAGAGAAGATGATGACAATCACGCTTTCGCGAAAGCGTAAACAACAAAAACGATAGGAAGGATTTGACACCGAGTATAGAAATACAGCTAATCGCCGCGTTAACCGCCGCAGCCTGCGCTATTCCTGGTGTTTTTCTTGTGCTCAGAAAAATGTCGCTGATCAGTGATGCGATAAGCCATTCCATCCTGCCTGGAATCGTAGCGGGCTTTTTTATTACCCAGGATTTAGGTTCCCCCCTTCTTATCCTATTTGCTGCTTTAAGCGGAATAATCACGGTCGTTCTCGTCGAGTTGATTCAAAAAACTGGCTTGGTGAAAGAAGACACTGCTATAGGATTAGTCTTTCCTGCGCTTTTTAGCATAGGCGTTATTCTGATTGCCCAAAATGCAAATGACGTTCATCTTGATATTGATGCCGTCCTTCTAGGTGATCTAGCATTTGCACCGTTTGACAGGATGATGGTGAATGACATTGATCTTGGTCCTAGAGGCTTGTGGGTAATCGCAGTCATACTTATTCTCATTATTACTCTACTTCGGTTATTCTATAAGGAATTAAAGATCAGCACTTTTGATACTGGACTAGCCAGTGCGCTAGGTTTTAGTCCAATTATCATTCACTACGGTTTGATGAGTGTGGCGTCTGTAACTACGGTAGCTGCTTTTGATGCGGTGGGTGCAATTCTTGTCGTGGCATTGATGATTGCACCAGCGGCGACTGCCTATCTTCTGACTAGCGATTTAAGGAAAATGCTTCTGCTTTCCGTTTTGTTTGGGGTAGGGAGTGCGATTACTGGTTACTGGATCGCTCGCGCACTGGATGCGTCTATCTCTGGTTCAATTACTTCGGCCTTAGGCTTACTGTTTCTATTAGTATACTTATTTGCTCCCAGCAAAGGATTGATCGCAGTTATATTCAGACAGCAGCGACAGCAGCTAGAAGTATCGCTGCTTACTTTTCTCCTGCACTTAAACAATCATGATGAAGTAGAGGAACGACGCGTAAAACACCTCCAGGAACACATCAATTGGCAAAAAGTTCGCGCACAAAAAGTATTGAACTTTGCCGAGAAAAACAATATGATCACAATCAGTAATGAGATCGTTGAGCTAACAGACAAAGGCAAAGCTTTTACTGAAAAAGCGCTGGACTACATCATCACAAACAAGGATGAGCGAATTGAAGACATGAAGGAGGAATTCTTTTTGTTTAGAGGGTAGCAACTAACAAAACTCTACATTAACAAATAGTTAAGGATCAAATTAATCATGTTTACGGACTGGACTTTGAGAATCACACCTTAAGCTTAAGGTAAAACCTGATGCATCATCAAAAGCATTTTACATTACTGATTTGCAAACAATTTAACCTGCAATACAATGAAACACAGATTCAAAGTCTTTACCCTACCGTTGATCGCGATCTGCATGCTAACGGCCTGTGACAATTTGAATCCAGATGAAAGAGGACTTGTCAGGGCAACTTTCCTAGACACAGACGGGTCGCCTTCAGCAGGTATGTATGTTGAGCTATCCAGTAGATTGCGGAATACGGTAATAGAGAATAGCGATGTCCAAAGTCTTACGGTGCCTGAAAGTGCCTCAATTCTGGGTAACGGGATTACAAATGATAGTGGTACCGTAGAATTTGTGACATTACTTGATGGGTTTATGAAGATTTATGGTCTCAAGGATGGCAAATCGGTTGTTAGTGTTCAAATCAATAATTTAGTGAGTCAAGAGAATGATTATTCAATTATTATCCCAGAAATCCAGCTTAAGTCTCCTGCTGAACTAACATTAAATTTTAGCAATCAGTCTGGACGCACAGATGATTTCTTTATAAATGTGAATACGATACCACGAGAGAATTGTTCTCAAATCTGGGACGGTAATGATCTGACAGATAATTTAAATTGTTTTGAAGGATTCTATTCTTTTGAAATATTAGGTGGCCAGGAAATCCCGGATGTTGTTATTCAAACTGTTTTTCCAGCATCTTATAGTTATTCATTTTTTGACTTTAATGGCAACCCAGTAGGAAATGAAGTTGTTGTCACCTCACAAAATATGAGCGATGAAATTGTGTTTTAGTTCGTTATTTATTTATAGCATTTGTTTGTTTGGGTTTCATTGCAATGCTCAAGTAAGCGCTGACCCAGAGGATCCGCGCAGATTTACTTCAAAACGCATTTCATCGGATATATATCTGCAAGGATCCTTACCTGTAGGGGACAATTATTTCACAGATGGGTTAGGGAGCGGACTGGGTTTTGGCGGTCGCATTCAATACTTTGTCTTCAAGGATATTTTTTTAGGTGTAGGCTTGAGTTATGAGTTTTATGATGTAACCGAAAGAGCGATAGTAGGCAATTACTCATCCACGAGAAAGTCTAGTCTTTACACTTACGGCGGCTATGAATTTGAGATAAAACCACAAATAGACCTAGGTGTTTTTATTGGAATTGGATTTAATAGCAGTAGAAATAAATTAATCAGTGGTCAGGGTAGCGACAATTAGTATGACTCTGGTACGGCTTATACGGTTGGTGGATATTTAGAATATGCAGTATCCCCCTCCGTGAGTTTTTTTCTACAACCCAGTCTGGAATATGTGGATAGTAATATCAGTATTCCGAGTAGCTTTTCAACCGACTTTTCTCATTCAGCATTTGTCAGCCTCGCTCTAGGTTTTAGATTTAATGTGCGCAGGCCCATCGTATTGATTACTGATAAAGGCTATTGATCTAACAACGTCAAAATATCAATCGCTGCATCACTCACTTTGGTACCAGGCCCAAAAACAGCAGCCACACCATGATCAAATAAGAACTGGTAATCCTTGCGTGGGATGACGCCACCTACAATAATCATGATGTCTTCCCGACCGTACTTCTTTAGTTCTTCCATTACTTGCGGCACGAGCGTTTTATGACCAGCAGCTAGGGAAGAAACGCCTAACACATGAACGTCATTTTCTACCGCTTGTTTAGCTGCTTCTGCTGGGGTCTGGAAAAGCGGACCGATGTCAACGTCAAAGCCAACATCTGCATAACCGGTAGCCACAACTTTAGCACCGCGATCGTGTCCGTCCTGCCCCATTTTGGCAATCATGATGCGGGGTCTCCTGCCCTCTTTTTCTGCAAAGGAGTCTGCCATTTGTTGCGCTTTCGCGAAAGCGGAATCATCCATAATCTCTTTCTTATAAACACCCTGAACACTCTTGATCTGCGCACGGTAACGGCCGTAAACATTCTCAAGCGCAGTAGATATCTCACCTAGGGTAGCCCGCTCTTGAGCAGCAAATACGGCCAGTTCCAGTAGATTGCCTTTCCCTGATCGGGCAGCTTCTTCCAAATTTTGCAAAGTTTGCTGTACTTTCTCCTCGTTGCGGTTCTGCTTGAGATCTTTTAAGCGATCTACCTGTTCCTTTCTCACAATCGCATTGTCCACCTCGAGCGTATCAATGAGGTCCTCATCTGGACTGGGGTACTTGTTGACGCCTACAATCGTATCGATGCCAGAATCGATGCGCGCCTGCTTACGCGCCGCGGCTTCCTCGATACGCATTTTAGGAATTCCTGCTTCAATAGCCTTGGTCATGCCACCTAATTCTTCAACTTCCTCAATGAGTGTCCAAGCTTTTTTGGCAATTTGATCTGTCAAAGATTCTACATAATAGGATCCCGCCCACGGATCAACCGTTTTGGTAATCCCAGTTTCTTCCTGCAGGAAGAGCTGCGTATTTCTAGCGATGCGCGCAGAAAAATCAGTGGGTAGAGCAATGGCTTCGTCCAATGCATTGGTATGCAGACTTTGCGTACCACCAAATGCAGCTGCAGCCGCCTCGATAGTTGTGCGAGCTACGTTATTAAACGGATCTTGTTCAGTTAGGGACCAGCCGCTGGTTTGGCAATGAGTTCGCAGGGCAAGTGACTTGGGATTTTTAGGATTAAACTGTTTGATCAATTTTGCCCATAGCATTCTGGCAGCGCGCATCTTGGCAATCTCCATAAAGTGGTTCATCCCAATTGCCCAGAAAAAAGAAAGTCGGGGCGCAAAAGTGTCGATGTCCATTCCTGCAGCCAGTCCTTTGCGCACGTATTCCAGACCATCAGCGAGGGTGTAGGCAAGTTCAATATCACTTGTCGCACCGGCCTCATACATGTGATAGCCCGAAATACTGATCGAGTTGAATCTAGGCATGTGCTGGCTGGTGTACTCAAATATGTCTGATATGATCTTCATGCTATCCTGCGGTGGATAGATGTAGGTATTGCGCACCATGAATTCTTTTAAAATATCATTCTGGATGGTGCCACTCAGATCTTTTGGATTTACCCCTTGCTCCATCGCAGCAACAATGTAGAAAGCCATGATTGGGAGAACGGCCCCGTTCATCGTCATGGAAACCGACATCTTATCCAGCGGAATACCATCAAACAGGACTTTCATATCCTCAACACTATCGATGGCAACACCTGCTTTTCCCACATCACCCACTACTCGCTCATGATCGCTGTCATAACCACGGTGTGTCGCCAGATCAAATGCTACCGACAAACCTTTCTGCCCTGCGGCAAGGTTGCGCCTGTAAAATGCGTTGCTTTCTGTGGCGCTTGAAAAACCAGCATACTGCCTAACGGTCCATGGTCTGCGCACGTACATCGTGCTGTAAGGTCCTCGCAGATAAGGCGGTATTCCAGCAGCAAAATCTAGATGTTCTAGCCTTTCTAAATCTTCATTACTATAGCTGGGTTTCAGGTCAATTCCTTCTGAAGTAACGAAACAATCTTTCGTCTGAATGTCAATTTGCCTTTTCCGATAAACCGGCTCTAAATTCTGAATGTCTTTTCTTTTCATCGTTTTACAGCCTTTGCATCATTTCTTTTTCTTGCTCCTCTGCCAGTCTCTTTTCAACAATTGGCTTGATAAGTGTTTTACGGGGATCAATTTTTAAAAATGGGAGAACATCATATTGCTTTTTAAGCATGGGTTGCGCCTCCTTGTATTTGTTGACCCCTACCAGCACTCTTTCAGCTTTATCAAATTTTTGTTGTTCCTCTTGTGCGCTTTCTGCAATCTTACGCTGGATGGTTCCTTCATGCAGCGCAGAGATGAATCCACCGCCTTTCTCGATTTCTTTAAATAACGTCAGGGATTTATCAACCAGTTCTTTTGTAAGTGACTCAATATAGTAAGCCCCATCTGCCGGATTGCTCACTTCATTGAAATAGGCTTCTTCTTTTAACAACAGCAATTGATTGCGTGCAATGCGATCACCAAACTCATTCTCTTTATTGAAGAAAGCGTCGTAGGGAAGATTTGCCAGTGTATCGGTACCGCCTAGAATCGCACTCATACATTCGGTTGTAGTGCGCAGCATGTTGTTGTTGTAGTCCAGCAGGGATTTGTTACGTAGACTGGGCGTGGCTGTGATGTAAGCGTCTAGATCCAGTTTGTAAACGTCTCCCAGTGTTCTTGTTAGTACGCGATAAGCACGATATTTGCCAATCTGCATGAAATAATTGCCGCCTATTGCTGTATCGATGTTGACTTTTTTTTTCGCTTTCGCGAAAGCGGAAATTCTACCAACCTGATCCATCGCATTCAAATACTCATTTAAATGAGCCAAAAAATACGCCAGTTCCTGAACCGTGTTTGCGCCCGCCTGCTGATAGGTTGAGGTATTGATGGTCAGATTAGAAAACACGCCCTCGTACTTCAAAACAAACTCTACAATTGCTTCCAGATCCTTCTCTCGATCGGTAAACCAATTCCCAGTTTTGGCGAGACGGTAAATTGGGTCGATATGCAGATAAGCTCTGGGTGTGATTTTATTTATCTGATGAAAAACTTCTGTATCTAGGTATTCTGGATGGACTTGGATACCTCTCTCTGGCAGATCTTCAAAAAGTGCTCTTAGATTGATCTCTTTGTTTGGCAACTTGATAATAACGCCCTGAGCACCCCTTACTAGGATATTTTTTATTTTTCGGTTTGCGGCATCAGCGTTCCCACCGTAGATATGCTGCGAAACGTACCAGTCTCTAGATGGCGTTGCTCGTGGCGGTACTGATACCGCCTCACTATTTTCTGCGTGATAAAATGGTTTGATGTTTATGCCTTCTGGAGTTTGAGTGATGAGGGTGTTGTTGTAATCGGCACCTTTTAGATCGACCTGGATCTTCTGTTTCCACTGTGCCTCGCTTACCGGCTCAAACTTCTCAAATAATCCCATCTAGTTTTCTTTAACTGAATCTGCGTATTCAACCAAATACACTTTTTCATTTTCCTTTTTCATATGGTATCGTTCTCTTGCATAACGTTCAAGTCCCTCTTTGCTTTCCAACTGCTTGATACGTATACTATCCCTTCTTATTCCCTCTTCATAAAATCTCACATCTTCCTCCTGTTCTGCTATCTGTTGATCCATCTCGCGGTGTGAAGTCAGCCATGCGTTGCTGTCCAGAAAAAGAATCCAAACAATAAAAAAGACACTGATGATCAGGTATTTATTTGTGAACACCTTAAACCAGATATTGCGTTTTATTGTACTCCACTTCATAGGATAAAGGTAGGTAATTAAGCTAGTTTCTGGTCAATGATTGACCGCAGCACCTTTACCCCTACTGTATTGAATCGATGGGTGGGAATGATGACGTCGGCATAAGCCTTAGTAGGTTCAATAAACTGCTGATGCATGGGTTTGAGCGTTGTCTGGTAACGGTTAAGCACCTCTTCTAGATCCCTGCCACGATCAGCCATATCACGCTTAAGTCGTCTGATTAATCGTTCATCACTGTCGCAGTCGATATACACTTTTATATCAAAAAGCTCTCGGATTCTAGGCATCGTCAGAATCAAGATGCCTTCTACGATTATCACTTGGCTTGGACTCGTTAGAATAGTCTCCCCAGTACGATTGTGCTCTTTAAATGAATAGACAGGTTGGTTGATCGTTTCACCTCTACGCAAAGCATGTAAATGTTGTTCAAGCAAATCAAAATCAATGGATTCCGGGTGGTCGAAATTGATACTTACCCGATCTTCATAGGTAAGATCGCTGGTGTCTTTGTAATAGGAATCTTGAGAGATGACAGTAACGTCCTGATCAGGGAACTCATGTGCTACCTGCTCAACGACAGTAGTTTTTCCACTACCTGTACCGCCGGCTATTCCTATGATGAGCATATCTTGCTTTTGCACAAAAATAGCGGTTTGCTTACGCCCAATCAATCATAACTCAATCGATGCGCATCTAGTTTTATAAAGATAAAGAGCATAATGGTAAAGCCCATCAACCCACTACCCCCATAGCTCATAAACGGCAGCGGGATTCCAACTGTAGGGAGTAGCCCGAGCACCATCCCGATATTGATAAAATAATGCATGAAAAAGACGCCAGCGATGCAGTAACCGTAGATACGCACAAACTGGTCTTTTTGCCGTTCTGCCATGATAAGTACTCTAATCACAAGAAATGTGAACAGAATAACCACACTTGCTGTACCGATAAATCCAAATTCTTCTCCTATTGCGCTAAAGATGAAATCAGTCTCTTGTTCAGGGACAAACTCGCCCTGTGTCTGTGTTCCCCGCCTCAACCCTCGACCTGTTAGGCCGCCGTTCCCTATGGCAATTTTGCTTTGGTTGAGGTTGTAACCTGTTCCTGCTATATCATCCGTTTTTCCTAGCGCAATATTGATTCGGTTGCGGTGCCGGTCGCTCAGTGCATGTTCAAAAATGGGCTGCACTGCAAGTGTGAACGCTACGCCAGCAACAGCTATAGCGATGTAATTTGATAATCTGGGCTTTGGCAAACGCTTTTTGTGTCTATGCTTTCGCGAAAGCAAAAACCACACACCTACAACGATCACTATCGACAACATCAAGACCCAGAAGTCAACAAGCAGGGATCCCAGAAACAGTAGGACCAGCGCAACAACTACCAAAAGATACCAAAGCGAAAGGCCCTCCCTATAAAGCGCAAAAAAGAAAGCTGCGTATATAAGTGCACTTCCTGGATCGGGTTGTGGAATAATCAAAATGGCGGGCAGGGCAATTATTGCAGCTGCTACCAGTAGATTACGTAAATTCTGAACAGTTACATCCAGCTGACTCAGGTATTTAGCAACGGCGAGGGCTGTGGCAGCTTTAGCAAATTCACTGGGTTGCAAAGTAAATGAGCCTATACCATACCAGGATTGCGCACCATTTACCTCTTTACCAAACACATAGAGACCTGCTAATGAGAGCAATGCAAGAATATAAATGACACCCGCAAATCGCTCGTAAAACGATGGATCAAGAGCCATCAGGACTATAGCTAGGAAAATCGAGGCACCGATAAATATCAACTGCCTGCCATACAGCTGACCAAGATCAAAAAAAGAACCGTATTCTGTTACTGGTGCTGCTGTGTAAATAGCCGTCCAACCTATCGCAACCAGCGCAACATAAATAGCGATAACCAAAAAGTCATAATGCGCTTTATCACCTGAACGCATCTATTTTAAAATTTTATTTTCTTGTACGCTGCTTTTCCATTCAGGATCAATCAAACCAGTATCAAACTCTTCGTTAATATCAAAAGGTGCGTTCAAATATGGTTTCTC
This sequence comes from uncultured Flavobacteriaceae bacterium, assembly GCA_964478845.1. Lineage (GTDB taxonomy): Bacteria > Bacteroidota > Bacteroidia > Flavobacteriales > Flavobacteriaceae > Nonlabens. Next base: position 171,340 of record CAYZJT010000001.1, read on the forward strand.
ATACTCTTTCTCAAGGCTATGTGTCATCAGGTATGTTTCCAGATCCTTGCGCGTAATCTCGCCTTTTAAGTGTTTTTCTATCATTAAAGACGCGATTTTTGCAGCGTAACGAGATCCCCAGTATCCATTTTCAATAAAAACCGCAATCGCGATTTTAGGATCATCCTTAGGTGCAAATGCTATAAAAACAGAATGATCTGTCAATTGTGTGCGCTTGCCATTTATTTTTTTGAAATTTTCTACTGTTCCTGTTTTACCACAAATTTCAATTCCTGGTATTTGGACACGTTTTGCTGTACCAGATGTATAAACTTCAGCCATGCCATCAATGACCGGCTCAAAATGCTGCGGGTCTATCGTGGTTTTGTGCGGAACGGTAAATTTTTCTTCTTTGATGCTTTTACCATTGATTTCCTTGAGAATGTGTGGTGTAAAATAATGACCGCGATTGGCAATTGCGGCAGTCATGTTTGCTAGCTGGATGGGTGTTGTAATTACTTCACCCTGACCGATAGCATTGGATATCGTAGCGGGTGCATACCATTTGTAAGTATAGCTATCATCGTAATACTTACCCGTAGGAATCAATCCGGGTCGCCCTACCGGAAGATCGTAGCCTAGATAATTTCCTAATCCAAAACTCGCTACATGCTCATGCCAGCTATCCATTCCTTCAGATGGCGTAGATGCTTTCTCTATAATCCTGCGATATACCTGTCCAAAATATGAATTACAACTTTCTGCTATTCCCTTCTCCATCGCGACAGGACTTGAATGCGGGTGGCATCTCAACTTTCTTTTCCGGCTATATTGATATCCACGATTACAGGTGAACCGCTCTTTAGGTGAAACCACACCCTCTTGTAGTCCTACAAGCGCATTGATCACCTTAAATGGACTCCCTGGTGAATATTCTGCCTGCAAAGCTCGATTCATATCAGGCTTTCTGATCGTGTCTCGTATAATCGCATTGATGTTTTTTGATCTGTCACGACCCATAAGGATAGATGGGTCATAATTAGGAGCAGTGATTAAGCTGAGTATCTCTCCAGTAGCGGGCTCAATAGCAACAATACCCCCGCGCTTGTTGAGCATCAACTTCTCACCGTATTCTTGAAGGTCTGCACTTAAAGTGAGCGTTAGGTCAGCACCTGCTTTGGGCAAACTGTCGTATTGGCCGTTCTTGTAGCTTTCTGTTTCCCTACCAAATTTGTCTCGCAAGAACCGTTTTACACCTTTTCTACCGCGAAGTAACTCTTCATAATAGTTTTCAACACCACTTTTTCCTCTCAAGTCACCTGATTGATAATAAGGATCTTTTTCAACTTGCGAGCGACTCACCTCCCTTATGTACCCTAATACGCTCGCGCTGTGGTCAACTTGATAATCTCTTAGGGATTTACGCTGGACATAAAATCCAGGGAACCTTCTAAGTCTTTCTTGAAGTGGTGCATATTCCTTTTGGGTGAGTTGGGGCATGATTACACTAGGCTGTCTCCACGACCAGTTTTTTGCCTTTTCAAGTCTTTTCTTCAACTCATCTTTATCGATTTTTAAAAGTTGGCAGAATTGAAGCGTATCAAATTTTTTGAGCTCCCTAGGGATGACCATCACATCATACGCGACCTGATTAGCCACCATAAGCTCTCCATTCCTGTCGTAGATAAATCCCCGTTCAGGATAATCATAAACAGCCTTAACAGAATTCAGCTCAGCTTGTAGCTTGTAATCATCACTTTCAAGAACCTGAAGATGAAAGAGGTTACCTAAAAAAAGCAAACAAACAAAAACTATAATCCCTAGAAATAATAACTTCCTCAAATCTTTCTTTTAGGTCTTAATGCATACAGTACCGCAGTACATAAAATAAAAGTTACCGCTGTATTAGAAAGCCAAAGTTTCAGCAGATAAACAGTATGACTCAAATCAAAAATCGTCAATAATTGAAGCACCAAATGATGTACCAAAACCAATAGCAAAACGTACAGTATAATCCTATCCAGATCGCTGGCTATAACTTTTATATTCCGCATTTCATAGGACTCCCCGTATACTAACCTAAGTATTGATGGCCTCGCAAATGCTACCGTGAGTGATGCGGCGGCATGTGCTCCACCTGTATCATTAAACCCATCAATTATCAGTCCCATGAAAAATGCGATAATCATAAATATGTAGCGATTGTTACTCAAAGGATAGAGCAACAGAAACAGGACATAAAGCTGTGGTTTAATATATCCTAAGAAATTGATTTGATCCATTAGCAGTACTTGGAGTAGAACTAGGATCAGGAATCTGCTTGAATTGCGAAAAAAAGAATTATTCATTCAACCCCAACGTATCTATAACTTTTAACGCCTCAAAATCTCTCGACTTGACCACATATACTTTTCCAAGATCAGTCATGTCATTAAATAATTGGACTTGGATTTTATATCGTGCCCCATTATCTACTGTCTGGATATCGCTTACCGTGCCTATAAGAATATCAGGCGGGAATGTTGAAGATTGAGTACCCGTAGTGATGGTATCGCCTATGCTCACTTTAGCCATGCGGGGAACATCCTTTAAAGAGATTGTGTAAGGGTCTTCACCTTCCCAATTCAATGAACCGATTACCGATGTCCCTTTTATCTGAGCATTGATAAACAGCTTTGTATTTAGGATGGACACTACTCTTGTAAAGTGATCGGTTTCATCTACAATCCCTACTACGCCCCTGTAGGTTATCACGCCCATGTCTGGTTCAATGCCCTGATCTTTTCCTATATCGATAGTGATATGATTATTCAGTTTTGAGTAATCGTTTTTAATCACTCGTGCCGGGAAAATGGTAAAAGGTGGGTTATCACCTAATTTCATTTCTTCAGGCGAGCCTACTAACGTATCAGAAACGCTTAAAAGCCTCATACGCAATTCGGCATTTTCCCTTTGCAGTCTAGTATTTTCTTGAATTAGATCAAAATAATCAGAAAGCTTGGTACGAGAATTTAAAATGCTTCCTGAAAAATACCCTGAAGAGTTTAACCAGCTATTCCTGTGGTAATCATTTGACTGAATCGTAAAAACCAATGCTATACTAAGCAGTACCAGGTACAGCAACCATCCACGATACTTGATCAAAAAATTGATGATCTGCTGCATGTGAGACGATTCTCTGTGTTAGGCGGTTCTAGTATTTATTTGCTAGGACGCTTTTATACTTGTCTAAATTTTTCAAGGTCAATCCAGTACCTCGCACGACTGCTCTCAAAGGATCTTCTGCGATGTAGACCGGCAGATCTGTTTTGAGACTCAATCTTTTGTCTAGCCCACGCAGCATGGATCCACCACCTGCCAGATAAATACCTGTGTTGTAGATATCCGCGGCTAATTCAGGTGGTGTTTGAGAAAGAGTTTCCATCACGGCATCTTCAATTCTCAAGATGGATTTATCGAGAGCTTTAGCGATCTCGCGGTAGCTGATCTTCACTTCCTTAGGCTTTCCGGTAAGAAGATCGCGACCTTGTACACTCATCTCGTCTGGTGGGGTTTCCAGATCTTCTGTTGCGGCACCTATTTGAATCTTGATTTTTTCGGCTGTGCGCTCACCCACATAAAGGTTGTGTTGTGTACGCATGTAATAAACAATATCGTTTGTAAATACATCCCCTGCAATCTTTACACTCTTGTCGCAAACAATCCCGCCTAAAGCGATTACAGCGATTTCTGTAGTCCCACCACCTATATCAACAATCATGTTCCCCTTGGGCTGCATGATATCTACGCCAATACCTATAGCAGCAGCCATGGGCTCGTGAATCAAATAGACCTCCTTACCGTTTACACGCTCTGCGCTGTCTTTTACCGCACGCATTTCAACTTCAGTAATTCCTGATGGAATGCAGATAACCATGCGCAATGTGGGCGCAAAAAGTTTTTTCTTAAGCGCTGGGATTTCCTTGATAAACATGGAAATCATTTTTTCACTCGCGTCAAAATCTGCGATTACACCATCCTTAAGCGGCCTGATGGTTTTTATGTTTTCATGCGTTTTCCCCTGCATTAAAGCGGCCTCCTTACCTACGGCAATGATTTTTCCGGTAGTTCTGTCTCTTGCAACAATTGATGGGCTATCAACTACGACCTTGCCGTTGTGGACAATAAGTGTATTTGCCGTCCCTAAATCGATGGCAATATCCTCAGTTAAAAAATCGAAAAAACCCATAGGCTACATCAGGGAGTAAGCAAAAATTAAGAATTTCACAAAGCTAGTAAAATTCTAGTGCTTAAAGTGCCTAGTCCCAGTAAATACCATGGACATTTCATGCTCGTTACAATAATCGATGGATAGCTGGTCCTTTATAGATCCGCCTGGTTGGATAACGGCCTTTATTCCAGCACTGTCTGCGATTTCCACGCAGTCTGGAAATGGGAAAAATGCATCACTAGCCATGACGGCACCGTTCAGATTAAAATTGAAGCTTTCAGCTTTATGAATTGCCTGATTTAAGGCATCTACTCTAGAAGTCTGACCGGTTCCACTAGCGCACAGTTGTTTGCCCTTTACTAGAACAATAGTATTGGATTTGGTGTGCTTGCAAATTTTTGACGCAAAAAGCAAATCATCAATTTGAGCTTCTGTAGGAGCCTTCTCGGTAGCTGTTTTGAGATCTATTTCTTGATCTGTTTTTAAGTTGGCATCTTGAACCAGATAACCATTAAGCGCAGCTCTCACTTCAGGTTTAGAAGTTTTACGCTTTCGCGAAAGCGCACCCTCTTTCAAACTTAATAAAATTCTGTTCTTTTTGCCTTTGAGCAGTTCCAGTGCATCCTGATCAAATTCCGGTGCCATGACTACCTCGCAAAACAGTTTGTGTATTTCCTCCGCAGTTGATAAGTCAATGGTCGAATTAGAAATCAGAATCCCCCCGAAAGCAGACACGGGATCTCCCGCCAAAGCATCTACGTAAGCCATATAAATCGTGTCACGCTGAGCCACCCCGCAGGCGTTGTTGTGCTTGAAAATCGCAAATGTGGGCGCCTCGTTTTCAAACTCGCTCATAAGATTTACAGCAGCATCTACATCAAGCAAGTTATTATAGGAAAGTTCCTTACCGTGATGCTTATGAAAAAGCTCTTCAAAATAACCGTAATACCATCCCCGCTGGTGTGGGTTCTCACCATATCGCAAAGGCATCACGTTGCTCTCACTTATCTTTAAAGATGGTGCCTTTTGGCCTTGAGCAAAATAGCTGTAAATCGCGCTATCATAATGACTGGATACATCAAAACAGTTGCGGGCAAATCGCTTGCGCTGTTCAAGCGAGGTTTCACCGTTGCTTTTCTCGAGTAATTCTAGAAGAGCCGAATAATCATCTACCGTCCCAACACATAATGTATCCTTGAAATTTTTTGCCCCAGCGCGTATTAAGGAAATACCGCCTATATCAATTTTTTCGATAATTTCCTGTTCACTGGCACCACTGGCGACCGTTTTTTCAAATGGGTACAGATCAACCACCACAATATCTAGCTGGGGGAGATCATATTCTGCCATTTGCTGTTGATCACCGTCATGATCACGCCTGTTTAAAATACCACCAAAAACCTTAGGATGCAAAGTCTTTACCCTGCCTCCTAGAATCGAAGGGTACGAAGTAATGTCCTCTACAGGAATCACCTTAATTCCTAGGTTTTCAATAAACGTTTGAGTACCACCTGTGGAGTAGATCGTAATGCCCAGTTCATCCATCTTACGGACCATGGGCTCTAGACCCTCTTTAGAAAAAACGGATATTAATGCTGACTTTGCGGTGATTAGGCTCATATATACGGGAAATTAAAGGCTGCAAAAATACAAAGCTAAATCAGGCCAATACACTTGAAAAGTTCTGGGATTTATTAGTTACGCACAAAAGGTGGTATAAATGCTGCTTTTGTCTGATAACCGCGTTTGCGAAAGCTAATAAGGGAGATCAATTCACTAACTCAACCCTTCCGCTGTAGTATGCGGTGAAAGGCTGACCGCCATCATTTTCAGTTCCTGAAATCTCTATAATGAAATCATCTCCGTTGATGGTTAGTTCAACCACTCCATTAAAAATATCATTTTCAACATTATTATTGTTATTGCTATCGTAATCTGTGGAAATGCTCACATACGCTTCACCTGCGTTGTTGCCTATGTCAAGATTGTAGGTTCCTGATGTAAGATTTGCACGATCTGTGTAAAACTGAATCAACAAAACGGGACCTTGACCTTGAAGCTCATCATTTTGAATAGTGAAGTTGCTCCCAGCAAGTACCACCGTGGTTTCCCATAGTTGACCAGGAATATCTTCAAATGTTGGACTTCTAAAGCCTACTGCAAGTGGATAACTGGTTGTTGCGATGTTAAATGCATTGGTTTGCATCGCTGGCGGTGGCACTACCGCCATCACATCGTCATCATCACTTGGACATCCAAATAGAAGAAAAACACCAAGTACTGTGAGGATTGGAAATTGAATCTTTTTAAGCATAATGAATTAATTTATTGGTTCAGCGTTGTCGTAGTCTTCTTGGGTGAAAAATTTAGCAAACGCATTCCCATCCCGGATATAAAAAGAACTAGAAAATACTGGATCAAATTGCTGTCGAGTCCCACTTGTCAACTCTCTGTCACCATTAAGAACTATAACTACTGAATCTGTGCGGATAGCCATACTTGGTGAACCATTACCCAAGACGGATGCGGTAAAGACTGCATTCCTGTTTAAATTGCTAAGGTTGAAAACTCTAGTGATTGAGGAATCGGGGATGTTACTGTATAAATTGTCATAAAGATTAATTTGAACAGTATCTAATTCACCAAGATCAAAAATTACAGAAATATTATTTTCTTCTTCTGGCACACATGAAGAGAAAATTATAATAATCATTAAACTTAACTTCCTCATTGCGGCCAGTTTGCAAATAACTCTCTAATGTCAGCTGGATTATCAATTCCATAAAGAATAATTCTATCAGCGTACTCATCCCAATGATCTGCATTTTTTAATGCTAATTCTAATTGCGGGAGACTATAACCCTCTGCATTATCGATTGGTCTTAAAGTTGAAGTAGTTCTTTGATTCTCTGTCTCAGTCAAGTCAAAGATTCCAGTAGTATAGTAAATATCATCATTAATTGTTCTATCCTGTAGATTAGTTCCCAAATATCTATGAGTTGTTCTACCCAATCTTCGATAAAATTCATTAGTGTAAGCAATTTCAAGATGAGTTGCGTATGACTCTATAAGTCTCCTGTTCCGCCTAATCGTGCTTTGTGATGCTGTCGGATCAATGTATCCCCGCCAGACCAAATCATTATATGTGCTTGTGGTGACCTTCCAGTGTATAGCATGTGCAAGTTCATGAAAGGTAAGCCCAAGCACCTGTTCCTGGGTTTTACCCGCGACTTTCATCCAAATCTGACCTAAGCCTACAAATCTTCTAAATGGCAAGTGGTGAGATGGTATAAAATTCAGATGCTCTAATGCACACAATTTCATTTGCCACCTCCAGGTAGTATTTTCAGGTGGCGTAGATAATCCTGGAATATTGACATAATACATCATATGTGCTGCACGATGGATATCTGCATGAATTTGATCTTCACCCCCAGCAATTCCAACAAACCAAGGCTGTTTACGCAACTTAGGCCCCCTTAGCATGGCCTGTGCAATTAATCCATCCCTAATGCTATATTGCTTCCTTTCCCATTGAATATGATGCCTCAAAGCAACCCTAAATCTTCTGAATTGGAAAAATCCTGCATCATTTGTAATTGCATTTCCTAATGTGAAAGTATCTCTAACCAAAATTTGCGCGCCACCTAACGGTACAAAACCACCTGAGGTCGATGTGGTGTGGGTCTGGTATATAGGCCGTCTGCACTGTCTGCCACTATCAATAGGCTCCAAATCAAAACTACCATCGTTTGCATTCCCAGTATCTTCAGCGGCAGTAGAACCCGCACCATATTCCTCTCCTTCTTGATAGGGATCATATGTAGTAACATCAGCTATCTGATAGTTATCAGGGCACTCAAAATACTCATAGCCTATAATCGTACGATGTGTAGTTGTCGTTGACCCAGCTATATTATCCCATAACTGAACTATTCCATAGGGTGTCCACTTACTTCTGAAACTGATACCCAGAAATTTCACCTCTAATCCTGAATCCGGATCGGGAATAAGTACATCTGGTGGAATACTACTTTGGTTTCCCGATTGTTGAAAAGCCAAAGTGTAAATATGTGCAACTAGATCCTCTTTATTATCTATGCGACCATACTCGGTAGGTTCCTCATTATCTGGTTCATTTGCAAAATAAGCATCTTCATCTGGTACATACATTTCTTCAATCACCTCATAAGGAACTTCAGGCAGAGATATGGTTTTGTCTATACCTGTCCAATATGTAGCTATGTCTGTCTCTTCAGGCATTGGAAGATTCTCAACGAATGCATAATGACTATAGTCGACATACTTTAATGGGTAATCTACAAGCGGTATCCCAGATTCTTTGAGAGCTGCTTCCTGTTCTTCGTTCTGAGGCGTAAACTTGAGGTAGTGATAGTTGGGAGTAAAAGACAATTGATCAAACTCAAAACCTGAATGATTATTCGCCTCATTATAATCAGCGACAATAATTTTTACTTGCTCAAGAATAGATTGCATGAATGTAATCTCGTATGGATTCTGGATGATCCCATCAGTCATCTCAACAGAATCACTTTTCAGTGCGTATGGCTGTTGTTGCTCATTGGAATCTAACGGCTCAATTTCATCTTCACACGATATTAGTACCACAATTAGTAGGAGGAAGACTGGTTAAACAGACGGGACGAATAAAAAATCTTTTAAAAGTTTTCATAGTTTTATCAAAGTCGATTTAAATGTGTTGAGAAAGTTTTTTTAAACATTTCATAATTGCAATGCAATGTTTTAGTGCCAAACAAACATAAGTGTTTTTCTTACAAGGAGTTATTTATCAGTATTATGAAATTGTTAACTTACGCCACCCTATACTCATCGATCAATTCCAGCTCTGTTCTAAAAGCCAGTACTTTATCACCAAACCGGTCACCAGTTTCGCGCCTCAGTGCAGGAGCAAATTCTTTATAATAGCGGTCTAGCGCGGTACGATCTGGCGCCTTGTACTGAATGGAAAAGGTCGCACTGCCATCCTCTTCTTCTACTAGAACTTTGGTCAATCTGGCATCAACAAAGCAACCCGTTCCCAGGACTTTTGGTATATGTGACTTGATCCATTCCTGCCAATCATTTGTTAGAGACTGAGGCATGTTGCAGGTTACGTTATAAATGATCATGAGAAGAAGATTTAATCAAAGGTAACTCGTTGAGCACGATTCAAACTTTACTGCAATAAGGCGAGACAATGGTATATTTGAGATACTTTTTTGCTGCGAATGAGCTCAAAAGTCCGCTTTCGCGAAAGCGTAAACAAAAAACTACCACTGCATGAATAAAACCATCCTTACTCTAAGTCTCGCTGCATTGCTAGTCTCGTGCGGGGACAAAAAAGAATCTGCAAATCCAGATCAAACTACTCAAACCAAGCAACAGTCGCAGGAAGAATTCGATTATAACGTTACCCAGTTTGCCGATATAGGTGTACTGCGCTACCAGATACCGGGCTGGGAAGAACTGAGCCTACAGCAACAGAAACTAGTCTACTACCTAACGCAGGCCGGTCTGGCTGGCCGTGATATCATCTGGGACCAAAACTACCGCCATAACCTTGAGATCAGGAAGGCACTGGAGCACGTGTGGCAGAACTGGGAAGGCGACAAAGAAAGTGAGTTCTGGAAGAGCTTTGAGGAGTACACACAGCGGGTTTGGTTTGCAAACGGTATTCACCACCACTACAGCATGGACAAGATGATGCCAGGTTTTGAAAAGTACGCTTTTGCGAAAGCGGTAAAAGAAACCGGCGCCACCCTATCACAAGAAGCCATGGAAGTGATGTTCAACGAGCAGGACAGCAAAAAAGTGGTACTTGATAAAGATAAAGACAACGTGCTTGCCAGCGCGGTAAACTTCTACGGACCTACCGTTACCACCGAAGAAGCACGAAATTTCTACAAAAACATTAAGGTTGATCAAGAAGAACCCATCGAGGTAGGACTCAACAGCCTATTGACTAAAGTCGATGGCAAGCTAGTGGAAAAAGTCTGGAAAAGCGGCGGACTCTACGGGCCGGCCATTGATGAAATCATCAAAAATCTGGAACTGGCAAAAGGCGTGGCCGAAAATGAAAAACAGGCCAAGGCTCTGGGACTTCTAATCGAGTATTACCAGACGGGTGATCTGGCTAAATGGGATGAGTACGCCATCGCTTGGGTAGCAAGCACCGAGGGCAACATCGACTGGATCAATGGTTTTGTGGAAGTATACAACGATCCCATTGCGTATAAGGGCAGCTACGAGACCATTGTTCAGATCACCGATTTTGATATGTCGCGCAAAATGGAAGTACTCAGTCAAAATGCGCAGTGGTTTGAGGACAACAGTCCGCTGATGGATGAGAACAAAAAGAAGGAAGTCAAAGGTGTAAGCTATAAAACCGTAAATGTAGCGGGAGAGGCTGGTGATGCTAGTCCAGCTACACCCATAGGCGTAAACCTGCCCAACAACGTCTGGATACGACAAGTACACGGCAGCAAGAGCGTGTCGCTAGGGAATATTGTGGACAGTTATGGCAAAAGCGGCTCGACCGGTAGGCTTGAAGAATTTGCACACGATGAGCAGGAAATTGAATTGGAAAAAGAATATGGCGACCTAGCCGATAAACTTCATACTGCCCTCCACGAAGTGGTAGGCCACGCCAGTGGACAAATCAACCCTGGCGTAGGCACGCCAAAGGAAACCTTGAAGGGGTACAAAAGCACGATCGAGGAAGGACGTGCGGATCTCTTTGGGTTGTACTATTTGCTTGATCCCAAGTTGGAGGAACTCGGATTAGTTGACGATCACCGCAAGGTGGGTATGGCGGCTTACGATGCATACATCCGTAATGGTTTGATGACGCAACTGGTACGACTGGAACTGGGTAAAGACGTGGAAGAAGCACACATGCGCAATCGCCAGTGGGTAAGTGCATGGGTTTTTGAAAGCCAAGAAGGCCAAGAAGTCATTGAGAAGGTGATGAGAGATGGTCAGACCTACTACAACATCAAGGATTATGATAAGCTGCGTGAGCTGTTTGGCGAGTTGCTGCGTGAGACCCAGCGCATGACCAGCGAGGGAGACTACGCTGCCGCAAAAGCGCTAGTCGAAGACTACGGCGTAAAAGTTGATCGTGCTGCTCATGAAGAAGTTCTGGAACGTAACAGCAAGTTCAAGTCACCTGCCTACAGAGGTTTTGTGAACCCTGTTATCCAACCAATCATGGAAGGCGGAGAAATCACTGGTTTTGAAATTCAGCAACCCAAGACTTTTGCAGAGCAGATGTTGATGTACAGCGAGAAATATGGGTTTCTTGAGGATGGGGTTGAGTAAATTTTGAAACCCCTTTGATAATATATGCTCGTCTTTATAGGCGAGCATTTTTAATACAGTCCTTTTTTCACAGGACTATTTTCCGCAGCGCCTTCTCTTGAATCTTCCAGATGAAATTAAAAGGTGTTTTGCTCCTGTCCCGAGTAAGTTCAGTTTTTTGTTCTACTGGTTTTTTGGCATTCTTTTTTAGGATCACGCCAGCAAGACTGTTAACCAGCCATTTTGAATTACCGCCAGGTGTCATCATTTTGACGTCAAAATTGCTGTACGCAATTCTAGTGGTTATATACCCTATTTTCTCTTGACCTTGTAAAGTAAAGTAATAGTCATTGACTGTTCCGCGTAGTTCCATGTCCAATACCGGGCGGGTAAAAGAATTAACACTGCCTAGATCAAGATTATGAATATCTGCTTTGACGGTAAAGGAATCTTTTTCACTATAAACATCCATGGTGAGCTCAACATTAACCTTACTGTCCTTCATAAACCGACTGGTAGCATCCAGTTTTATGGGTTGTGATTCCTTCAAATTGGAAAAGCTTTCTATGCTTCCGTTTAATTGGTCAAAGACTATACTTCCCCTTCTGTCTTTTTCTGCATGGGGCTCGCTATACTCTACCTGACCGTTTTTAATTGAGATTTCATCAACTAATAACTCAACCCCTAGATTGCGCAGCATCTCATGATAAGTGGGAGATGGACCTGTAGATTCCAGATTATTGTTAGCCGTTGCTGTAAAAACTGGTTGATTGATGGCTACTTGCTTTGCTTCAAAACGTTTAGAACTTGAAATGTCAAACCCGTATTTTGAAACCGCTAGCTCAGGGACGTTGAGCTTAAGAATATCGTAGTTAATTTTATTATCTCTCACTAGTTGCTGTACACTGTCATTTGTCACCAGTTTTAAGTTCTTCATATTGATTGAATCCTGATGAACCATAAGATGACCCAAATGAATATTCTCACGTTTATTCAGCTTTACAAACACACTATCGATGTCAATCTGATCTATTGAATAGCTCAAATTATTCACTGGCTTTTCAACTGGAAACACCACCTCAATCAAATGCATTTTATTAACCTCAGTATAAAAAGTCTTATTTGAACCGCTATAGGAGGAGAGCCTACCATCTGCTACCCGTATTTTCTGAATTGCTAGAACTCGATTGGATCCACTATTTCCTCTATTCAGAGAGTCGTTCTGTGTGGTTGAAGATTCTGATGATCCGCTTTCGCGAAAGCGGAACTCATAACCATCCATCTCAAAACGATTTATCATCAATGTGTCAGTAGAAAACGCCTTGATATAGTCTACACCCGAAACCTCTATTTTGTCTAGGATAAAATTCATCCTAGACATGGTAGAATCTACCGTCTGTAAACCTTTTGCTGTGAAACTTCCTGTGAATAGATTTATGCTGAGATCACTTACAGTTACTTTACCCTCTACAAGGTCATTTTGAATGAAATCATGAAATCTATGTTTTATATAGAAGTGCGTTCCCGCAAAAATTACGATTAGAAGAACTAATAAAATGCCAGCAATTTTGAAGATTTTCCCCATCTAGGAAAAATATATCAGAAGCATTGAGAGAACTAGTAAGATCTTCTTAAATGGTAATATTTCAGCTTAATACAGTGCATACTACACCTTAAAACGATCATATTACCACTCTGTTAACTAAGAACAGCACCCTTTCTCGACATATTTGATAAAAGAACAATCATGAGCAAGAAAGAAAAACGACCCAGCATCCTGAATCGTGAGATGCCAGACATGCATGAAGACGGTGTGCATTTCAATAAGGAAGTTTTGAAAAAAAGGGAGGCAGATCGCAATGCAAAAAATCACCCTGAACCAGAGGAGCGAGAGGGCGGGCAAACCGATATTGATAAATTACCTAGTTAAACAAATCTCCCGATCTAGTTTTCAGGTCGGGATTTTTTCTTGATAACTTCTAGCATTTAAAAGCTCACCCCAAAACTCAAGGTTGTAACATTATCGTATTTCACGGCTGCATGATCCACATAACCCACGTCGAATACACCTGTAAAGGATTGAATTTTTAAGAAGATTGAATTATTGTATTTGAGATCATGTTGAAAACCTAGGCTAGTCGACAACAATCCATTAAAACCTCGATTTAGATCTTCTATATCTGGAGCTCTCTTGCTTTCAAATTCGTTTGAGAACTGGTAGATATAGGCAAACCCGAGATCGCCTATTATGCTGATTTTCTCGCCTATATAGTAGTTGAGCCCAGCACGCAGGTCGAGTCCTACATTCCTCAAATTAGCTCTATACTCAACTAAATTCAGATCTACCTGACCTCGCGTATCCATTATTAGAGCAGCAGCTGTTAGATAGTATTTTTTAAATTTATACTCAGCACCCACTCTAAAGGTAGAGGCAAACGCAGTACTGAATCCTTGATTTTCAAAATCAAGTTCTGCCAAGCCTACACCTAAATCATAGGTTACTCGCCAATTAGAGATACTGTCGTTTTGGGCGGTCATCATTGAAGTTGACAGAAAAGCAATTGTAAGTAGTAGATGTTTCATTTCAAATAAAAATTTATCGATTTACACTTTCGCGAAAGCGGAATCCCAAAAATACACTTGCGTTAAAAATCACACAAACTAAGTATCACTAACAGTTCTGAAAATCGCACATTTTATTTTCAGCAAAAATCATGTAATGAAAATAGCTAATCTCGTATTTCCACATCAGCTTTTTAAGGACTCGCCTCTAGAAGATGTTTCGGGCGTTTATTACTTAATTGAAGAGCGGCTGTTTTTTACCCAGTATAAATTTCACAAACAGAAGATCGCTTATCACCGCGCTGGGATGAAGTTTTACGAGTCTTATCTGCACGACAAAAACAAAAAAACTAAGTATATCGAGGCGACTGATGAGCTGCACGACATCCGAAAGCTGATCAAACAGCTGGCAATAGACGGCGTAGGCGAGATCCAATACGTAGATGTGACAGATAATTATCTAGGGCGCTACATTGAGGAAACGGCAGAAGAAGTGGGAATAGAAACCGTTAAGCACGATTCACCTTACTTCCTCAACACACTAGAGGATCTTAAATCATTCTTTAAGGAAGGAAAGAAAGATTTTCACCAGACTACATTCTACAAGCAACAGCGAAAAAAACGGGACATTTTAATTGAAGGTGACAATGATCCTAAAGGCGGCAAATGGTCCTATGATGGCGATAATCGAGAGAAATTTCCAAAAGACAAGACTCCTCCAGAAGTGGAATTTCCCGATAAAACAGAGTTCTATGAGGAAGCGCTGAAATACGTCGCAGAGCATTTTGACGATCACTACGGCGAGCTGACAAGTGAGCCACTCTACCCCCACACCCACGATCAGGCAGAAGAATGGCTGGAAAACTTTCTCAAAGAACGCTTTGATGAATTCGGTCCTTACGAGGATGCCATTGTCAAGGAAGAGCGCATTTTGAATCACAGCGTCCTCTCGCCCATGATCAATTCTGGGTTGCTATCACCGCAAAATGTGATTGACCGCGCGCAAGAGTACGGTCGTGAGAATGACATCAGGATCAACAGCGTCGAGGGTTTTATACGTCAGGTGATTGGATGGCGTGAGTTTATACGTGGGATGTACGAGGCCAAGGGCGGGTTTATGCGTACTAAAAACTTCTGGGGCTTCCGTAGGCACATGCCGAAACAGTTTTATGATGGTACGACCGGTATCGACCCAATCGACGATACCATAAAAAAGACGCTCAAGTCAGGATACAACCACCACATTGAGCGATTAATGGTTTTAGGCAATTTCATGCTGCTATGCGAGATCAAACCTGATCACGTATATCAATGGTTCATGGAAATGTACATCGATGCCTACGACTGGGTGATGGTACCTAATGTATATGGGATGAGCCAGTTTGCTGATGGTGGGACCTTTGCCTCAAAGCCATACATAGGCGGCAGCAACTACATCAAAAAGATGAGTAACTACAGTAAGGCCGACTGGTGCGACACGTGGGATGGGCTATTCTGGAACTTTATGGACAAGCACAGCGATGTACTGGGTGAAAATGCTCGACTCGCAATGCTGCTAGGGTCTTGGGAGAAAATGGACAAGGACAAGCGGGAAAAGCACCTAACTAATGCCGAGAAGTTCTTGAACAGCCTAGATCCAGCTTAAAAATTGTGAGCTGTAAGCTAGAAAACTCAGCTCAACGTCGAACATAATATTTGGCATTGTCCTTACGCTTCAATTTGAAAAGTTGAATGACAGCTCCAGCAAGTAGGAGTGAACTGCACATAAATGCCCACAAAAAGTCTGAGTCAATTCCTTCTGTCATTCCCATCCATACGTCTAAAACGAGTGCTGTGGCACTCAAGGTTGCAATCGTGACGGAAATATTCTTAGATAGTTTCATGGGTTAGGTTTTGGTGGTTAAGCCTGGGCTAGAGTACTATTTGTCTAGGCTTTATTCTTTGATCTTATTTTTATTGTACTTCAGGAGCGTAATAAATGCGATCATGAAAATCCCTCCGCTTATTGCGCCTTTGATATAATCTTTTGGTTCAGGTCCTTCAGACAAGTCAATTAAGAATATTATGAGAAGGCAAAGGCTCGCGATGAGTATGAGGATTGCTGTTTTTCTTGACCACATTATTTAAAGATTTCTTAAAGGCAAGATAGCTATGTGTACATTTTCTCACAATTAAAAATTGAGATTACACATCAATATATTTGAACTATCACTTGAATACTCTTGCTTTTCACATAGAACCAACCAGTTAAGCAATATCTCCCTCTACAAATATTATCATAGAAATATAACAGATAAAAAAAAGCGAGCCGAAGCTCGCTTTGTAATATTTGATTTTAAGTCCTAAATATCCAACCATGCTTTCCTAAGTGCAATCTGCTCTGGCGATGCGTCCTCTAATTCCACCAATGATTTCTGCTTGGCTTTAGGTGCAGTCAGGGTTGTTGTTTTCTCAATTTTCTCGCCGTCACGCTCGATCACATAAGTAATCTCTTTTCCTGGTGTCCATCGCATTAAAACGCCTACAGCGCTTTGAGCATTTGCAAGGGTTAACTCAACGCCTTCAAAAGATAGTAAGATGTCATCTGCCTGAATGCCTTCTGAAGCCCAGAATGAGTTATTGAGTGCTACATCAGTGAATTTAATTAATCCTCGCTCCTGATCAGCATCAAATATGATGTTCTGTCCACCAGCAAAGATGTAAGTCGTTGGAACTTCTGATTCTGTGTATCCTAATCCTGCCATATTGAAAAAACGCTCATAATCAATAGGTGTAGTCCCCACCACGTGAGTTTTGAGAAACTCTGCGACGCTAGGATAAGTCATGCCGCTAATCTCCTCAACTAATTTGTCATCTTCAAACGGCTTTTCTTTTCCGTACTTCTGGGAAAGCTCTTTCATCAAAGTAAGCATGCTGCGAGTTCCATCACTTTCCATATTCATTAAGATATCGATGCACATCCCGATCAATGCACCTTTTGAATACACATTGATATAATTGTCTTTGTAGGGATCTTCAAGTATATTTTCGCTCATGACAGTAAAACTCATGCTATCATCATAAGCCATCGAGCTAGAGATTTTTCCCATCATCTCATTGTAGTACTGCTCTGGGGTTACCAGACCCTCTGCTACTTGGAAATGCTGAGCAAAATATTCCGTCACACCCTCGTACATCCACAAGTGTTTTGAAAAGGTAGGATCATTGTAATCAAAATAATGAACATCTTCAGAATGTACAGAAAGTGGGGTTACAATATGGAAGAACTCATGCGCAACCACATCTGTCATGCTGCTGGCCAAAGCAGATGCCTGCATGGTTTCTGGCAGGACTACAACCGTGCTGGTATGGTGTTCCAGAGCACCAAAACCCTTTGGAGCCTTCTCACTCATATCAGAAAGGTAGAGATAGATGTCATAGCGAGCTGTTGAGTTGATATCACCCAAGTAAGCTTTTTGCGCTTGCATGGTTTTATACATGTTCTCTTTTTGGCTCTCTGCCGTATGGACACTATTTGGAGAATAGACGCTAAGAACAATTTTAATATCGCCTACCATGAATTCTTCGACATCCAGTTTACCAAACATCATGGGATTATCGGTGATATCAAAATAGCGATCTGCATTGTAGGTCACGACAGTATTGCCATCCTCTGTCATCTGCTCGCTAGCTTGAGTAAGCGCACTCGTGCGGACAAAATCTGATGGTGAAGTCACTTCTAATTCATATTTATTGTTCTTCAAGCTGTCAAAGTAGCCGATGAACCCATGCAGGTTCAACACAAAATTCTCGTCTTCGATATTTGTTCCACTAGGTGAGAATGGCGTGTCATTTCCTATACCGCCCTGAGTTTCTATATCAAAGGTGTCATTGACTAGATAAGTGATGTAATCCAGTTGAGCCGCATTTCCAATGGTCCAGGTATTGGTATCAACTTTTTCAACAGCAAGCTCGCCACCTTCATAATCATAGGCCTTAAGATCGTCGATGTATTTCCCAAAATCACTCACTGAATAAGTTCCCTGAACTACGCGCGGCAGTCTGTAGGTAACCGATTCTGTTGTGAAGCGTCCTGGGTTGACGGTAACCGGCAAACGGTCATTATTGACTGCTGTTAGATCCATACTGGCAACAATGGGATTTACTGTGGCTAGATCATTGGTTTTGTTTTTTGTACTGCTACAGCTGGCTAATAGAGTGACTGCCGCTGCAAGTGATAGGATTTTATTCATTGGTTTGTTCTGTTGTGGTATTTGACTCGTGAGTACTAAAAATGTTACATCAAGAACTCTATACAAATTGTTCAATTGTTGATTTTTTTATTCATTAACTCACTCAAATCTTTATAATTCGTTAGTATCAGATAGCCGATCAGTATGTAAGCGCCATTGCTAAACAAATAGAAGTAATCCATCGAATTTTGAAATGTAATCGAACCATCATACATTAAACTGTCTGAGTAGGTTTTGGGGACTATGGATTTGAGGTAATAAAATAAATAAAAGAGAAAGTACGGTAGGCCATCAACAATAAGATAAAAGCCAAAAACTAAGCAAATGATTTGGAATAACTGAACACTGCCTAACTGACCTAATTCTATACGATCATCATCCAACCCCTTATTTAATTTTAAGAAATTGACCATCTCGGATGAATTTGAGATGAACATGTAAGCTATGATAAAAGGTATTACCAGCGAGAGAGCCAAAAACGCCAAAAATTCAGCTATTCCAAGACTAGAAAAACTAAATGCGACATTGCTTGCGACGCTGATAACCGTGATTACAATTAAGTAAAGAGCGGAAATACGGATCAGAATAACAAAAAAATCAAGTTTCTTCATCAAAAAATTTTATTTGATCTGTTTATGGAATAAAATCCCATAATAAATGAGCACCTAAGTTAATATAATCGTGGTTCGAGTCGCCTCACCACTTCATCATAACCCAGATCAAGCCCTGAGGTACTCGACTAGCCACCGTGACGAGGGAACGATTTTGAATTCTAACTCCTTCTCGACTGGGCTCGAAATGACCCTTAAAATTTATAGTTACTCATCTGTCATGTCGAGCGCAGTCGAGACAGAATTAACTGGTTCTTGGCAAAAAAACCTCTGCCATCATACAGCGCACCGAGCCGCCACCCAACTGCTCTATCGTGCCTATATCTGGGTGGATGATCTCGTTGTATTTCTCAAGTTTAGCAATTTGATCGGCGGTCAATGATTGATAAGCCTGATCGCTCATGACCAGAAACCGCTCACCTGCATTGTTATGTACCTGAATCATATTACCTGCAAACGAGGCCACCTGCTCTTCGGTAATTGCGATCACTTCTTTAACAGTATCTTTTAAATGCTTCAGTAACATTTTGCGCTCGCTTTTGTCATCGATGGCTTCCAGACAAATGACCGCGTACTGCTCACCTAGCGCCATCATCACATTAGTATGGTAGATGGGCAAGCGATCGTTTTCTACGGTTTGATAAGCCGTGAAAATGACCGGGGTAAACTCCTGATCCTCGCAAAACTCGATCAACAATTCCTCATCTGCACGAGGTGAGAGACTGCAGTAAGCTCGCTCATTGAGTCGGTCCAGCAGCAGGCTTCCAGTACCTTCTAAAAATAGCCCCTCCTCTTCTGCAGAAGTATAATCGACAACATTTTTGATTTCAAACCCTTCCTGTTCTAACCTATCCAGCACTTCAGGTCTACGCTCGTCGCGGCGGTTTTCTGCGTACATGGGATACAGTACCACGTCACCGTTTTCATGAGTGGAAATCCAGTTATTTGGAAATATAGAATCCGGCGTGTCAAAGCGATTATCATCTTCAATAATGATGACGTGTATGCCTTTGTTTTGCAACGCTTTCGCGAAAGCGTCAAACTCTTCCTGCGCTTTCTTATTGGGACTGCTGATGCTGGCATCTGTGTCCTGGTAATAATTGTTTACGGCCGTCTGTTCATTAAGACGGAACTGCGTGGGGCGAACCATAAAAACGGTGTCGGTAATCTGTTTTTTCATTTTATAATTTCAATTACACCCCCTGACTGCCCTAGGGGCAGTCTCTCCACTCAAGGGGTGGTGGCATGAATTTATTCAGTCTCTGATTAGTGGTAAAGTGGAACAACGCAACAAACCTTCCTGTTTAGCAATCTCTGCATAAGGAACTTCTTCCACTGTGATTTTGTGGCTTCTCAACCATTCATTTAATCTGGTAAAACCTAACTCAGTGATGACCACATCTGGCGCGATAGAAAATATGTTTGAATTCATGTCATACATCTCCTGCTGAGTGATCTCAAAGCAATTCTCCTCGCCAAAAAACTTCACCAGCCACTCATACTCTGCTTGCTGTAGAAACCCACCCCTGTAAAGAATGCATTTATCTTTTCCTACTGGCTGAAAGCAGCAGTCCAGATGCAGCGCATTATTGTAGGGATCCAGATTGTCCTTGCGCAAATTAAAGCTGACCACTTTCTTATTAGGAAATGTCTCTTGCAGCCATTCTACAGCCTGAACATTTGTACGAGCAATAATAAAGTCTGCGTAATCTGCTCCCCGATAGGTCCCTACAAAAAGATGGTTGCCATGCACCATGACATCACCACCCTCAATGTGGACTTCTTCTGGCGGTCTGATCACTTTGGTAGGATCTATTTTATCAATCACATGCTGGATGGCGTCTAGCTCTTGCTCGCGATCCGGAAGAATGTTTGCCTTCACAAAAGTATCGCCTATGACAAACCCTATATCTCTCGTAAAAATCTGATTCACATCAGCAATAGGCTCGGGTCTATAGACCTCTACATCGTATTTTTTAAACACTGTATGCACCGCCTCCATTTCTGCCACCATGTCATCATCCTTAGGATAGGTTCCAGCGATGATATGTTGCCTGCTTTTAGGGTCATAGGCATCTTCCAGACTGGGCACAGGCCCGTTGCTGTCTGCCCTGCCCAGTACCACGGCGCGCAGTCTTGATGTCTCGTCATTGACGTTTAGCGATATTTTTTGCATTCCGCAAAAGTAAGTTTTCTGAACCGTCAGCCGTAGGTGAAAATTTCGTCTGGAGTAACTAAAAAATCCAAGGCAATATCATGCACATGCACATCCATAATCTGCTTTACAGGCGCAAAAAATGAGAGACCTACTTTGATAGTCTCAGCTCGACAACCTGCCAGAAACCGGTCGTAAAAACCCTTGCCGTAACCCAGTCTGTTGCCTTTCAAATCTGCGGCTAGCAGTGGTACAAAAACTACATCAATCTGCTCTGGCCGGATCTGGATACCGCCACTGGGTTCTGGAATACCATATTTACTGATTTGCAGAGTTGTCTGGTCTGTAAGAAGAAAATGAGTCATAGTTCTTGCGGCAAAATCACTGCGGGAAACAACAATGTTTTTATCCTTACCGTGCAAAACCTGAAGAAGGAATTCTGTATTGATCTCAAGCTGTCGGTCTATCGTCAGGAACAGGTGGTAAAGCGCATAGTTCCAGATGGGCAATTCCAGACTGCGATTGGCAATTTTAATACTCAGTTCATCCCGTTGCTGTGGGGATAGTTTTTTTCTGCTTTCGCGAAAGCGTAACCTAAGCTGCTCCCTGCTCTCCACTTACCGATAAATGAAAAATAGCATCCCCCTGATACACCAGCGGACTATTGTTGACATTCAAGACATAACCGTCATGAGGTGCCTTGACTTTGTAGCGCAATTTGCCATACGGATCAGTGATGGTAGCGAGAATATCGTTCTTAGAGACAAATCTGCTGTGATCAACCTTAGGATGGAGCAGTCCTGAAAATTTAGCCCTTACCCACTTAGAATCTTCAATAACAATACTATTCATCATTGCTGGGATGACCGCAACGTTTTTCTTTAGCATTTTAAGGTGCGACAAGACGCGTATTGCACCGCGCACTGCAGTAAGGACAATTTCTTTATCACTCGCACCAGATTGCCCACCCTCAAAGAGTAGATACACTTTTTTCATCTCGCTACATGTGGCTCTAAAACTCTTCTTCAGGTTGCTGGAATACATAAGGAAAGGCGCATTGAAAACCTGTGCTATTTCAAGGGATCGCGATTCATTTTTGTCAAGCCGCAGATGCGGGGCATTGAATCGTTGCGCCCCACCCGTGTGGAAATCCATGATATAGTCCACCTTAGGCAAGATTTCTTTTGTGATCTGGTAGGCAAACCTGCTGGCCAGAGGACCAGACTTGGTACCGGGAAAAACCCGGTTCAGATCACGACCATCAGGAAATTCCCGTTGGCCATTTAAAAATCCGAAAATGTTGAGTACCGGAATAGCGATGATGGTCCCGCAGCTGGGTTTGTTCCATTTTTTTGCAATGATCTGGCGTACCACCTCGACGCCATTGATCTCGTCACCGTGGATGCCACCAGTCAACAACACCACGGGGCCTGCTTCTTTTCCTCGCTCGATAATCACGGGAATCTCTACCGTGGTCGAGGTATAGAGCTTTGCCATATTGAAATTCAACACATGGCTTGAGCCAGGTAGGATCTCGTGACCTAGTATCTCGAGTTTATCGTGCATACTAGGCGTTTTCTTCTATAAAATTGATGATTTCCCCAGCAATATTATTCCCAGTGGCGCCCTCTATACCTTCCAGTCCAGGCGAGCTATTTACTTCCAGTACTAATGGACCGCGGCTACTTTGCAGGATATCCACTCCGCACACACCCAGTCCTAATGCCTTTGCGGCTTGAACAGCGGTTTGTTCTTCATCTCTAGTGAGTTCGATTTTTTTTGCTGTCCCACCACGGTGCAGGTTACTACGGAATTCCCCCTCTGCAGCCTGGCGTTTCATAGCACCTACCACTCGATCGCCAACGACAAAAGCGCGTAAATCTGCTCCACCAGCTTCCTTGATAAATTCTTGAATGATTACTCGCGTTCTTAAATCATTATGTGCGTCGATGATGGCATCTGCCTCTTCTAAGGTATTAGCGAGGTTCACCCCTATTCCTTGTGTTCCCTCAAGAACCTTGATAACGACAGGCGGCCCACCTACCATCTCGCATATATCATCAGTGTGATCGCCAAAGTTGGTAAAGACAGTTTTAGGCATTCCCACCCCACTTCGTGTAAGGCGTTGCAGGCTATGCAGTTTGTCACGGCTGCGCACTAGCGCACTGGAACTCACCGTACTAAAAACACCCATCATCTCGTACTGGCGAACAATGGCTGTTCCATAAAACGTGATACTAGAGCCTATGCGTGGCAGGATTGCGTCTGGCACAGCCAGCTCCTCACCGTAGTAGTAAACCGTAGGGCGCTTGCGCTCAAGCTTTATATCACAATGAAGCACATCAACTGCCTGGGCAGTATGGCCGGCCTTGCGTGCTTCTTCAATAAGTCTTTTTGTACTGTACAGCGATATGCTGCGTGATAAAATATCAATCTTCATGCTGGGACTGTAGGTATGAAACATCCTGCAGATCTACATCTACAATAAATTTTCCGGCCAGAAACTTACGGCCTATGAGAACTGGATAACGCATTTCCTCGCGGTTGCTCAAGGTAAGGGAAATCTTCAAGAGGCGTTTGAACAATCGTATGTTGCCTGTCACTTCGTACCGCTCTTCAACTTGTCCATTGCTACTGCGTACGCTGGTAATTTTATACTCATCAAATTGAATACGCTTACCGTGGTATTGCTCATGCATCTCGTCTAGAAGTGTTGCGCACAATATGCCATCTACTTCTTCAATGTCCTTACAATGGATGCTGCTGGTATAGGCACCGGTATCGATTTTAATATCGATAGCGTCGATCTCCAATTTTGGAAAATCGGCTTTGTCGGTGCGGCCTATGATGGTTTTTTTCTTGGGCACTGATTTGAGTTATAGGGCAAATATGCGCAATTACAAGGTTGTTGTAAAGGCTACAGAAAAATTAATCGATAATTGAAATCCCTGTTTTTGCAATATTGCCGTCACCATCAACAACTGTGAGCACATAATTGCCTTTATCAGGCTGTACAGTCAGCTCGTGAAAAGTCTGCGTTGCACCGATGAATTCTTTATCTAAATACCAAAACAAGGTTGCGTCAGACTCCTTATGCGTAGCCTTCAAAACGACTTCACCCTTTTTACCATCGAGCATTTTAGGCAAATAAACAGTAGTCCCACCTGCTGGATAAATGATTGCCAAAGGCGAAGTTTGATCAATCATACAAGTGCTCTTGAATGGTGGTAGAGACTTATATTCTGGGTGATTTTTTGAATAGTAGTATTCTACTTCTGGTGGTAGAACAAACCACGACTTTGGTTTTATGTGCTCTACCTCGCTACAGGATCTGTTGACTTGATAAAGCTCTTGGTGATCTACATGTATGGTTTTATGGAAGCGACAAGGTTGCGTTTCAAGTCCTGCAAAAGTGACGTATTCAATTTTCGAGTCGCTGCAAGAATTTCCAGCTAAAAAGCCACTTTCGGTACATATGTTAGCTTCGTGAAGTTCGTCAAAAGGCTCATCAGGCCAGGTCGATTCTGGTAGTAAATCAAATACATCAAACATGAGCGGCGCTGCTTTATCAATTCCTACCAATCCAGGTCTACCTTCACCATCTGCATTGCCTACCCAAACACCAACTAGGTAATTACTGGTCAAACCTACAGCCCAAGCATCTCTAAAGCCAAAGCTAGTTCCGGTTTTCCAGGCTACTTGCTGTGCATTTTCAAAGTATTGCCAGCCTTGATTGATGTTTGGACGTTTGACATTCTTTAAACTCTCTAATGTAAAATGAGACGCGGCTGCGCTATACCGGATTTTGCTTTTCTCCTTGATATCCATTCGCGCTTCGTTATCTCTAAAAATTAATTTGGGTTCATCCCATTCATGTTTCCGATATGCTTGATTACTTGAATATGAATTGTAAGTACCTGCAATCGCCGCGTAATTTTTACAGATGTCCCACAGACTTGCTTCTGCACCACCTAAAATTATCGATAGTCCATAATCATCTGCTGGACGATTGATGTGGGAAAAACCATTTTTTATCAAGTCATTATGAAATCTATCGATCCCATAATCTCGCAGCATTCTAATTGCAGGAATGTTCAACGATCTTGCGAGAGCTTGGTTTGCAGGCACCACGCCTTCATACGTATTGTCAAAGTTTTCCGGTCTGTAAGAACCTATTTGAGTTGGGATGTCAACCACTAGGGAACGAGGCAATAGATTTCCAGCATCTAGCATTCCTGCATATAGCAAGGGTTTTAGAATACTGCCTGTACTACGTGGTTTGGTTATTATATCCACATCTTTTTGATGTTCAGCACTGGTCCGGCTGTTGCCGAGGTATGCCAGCACTTCTTTACTTTTCACATCCATTACAACCACTGCAAGATTGTTTATGCCATTTTGAGCATTCAGACCATGATGATGCGATGCAATATCGTTCACATCGCTCTGTAACTTTGTATCAATAGTGAGCTGGACTCGTTTACCACGCTGTTCTATATGAATGCGCTGTAACACATGACTCGCATTCTCAGGTAATCTGTGCGGCTTTTTAGGCAAAGGCTCTACTAATGCCAATTCATAACTCAAGGAATCAATCTTCCCTGTGACCATCAGCTTATTTAACAGTCGATTACGCTTTTCCAACAATCTGGAATGATTGCGTCCTGGAAAAATCAAACTAGGTGCATTGGGAAGGACGGCTAACGTTGCACTTTCTGCCCACGACAATTGTTCAGGACTTCTATTGAAATATCGCCAAGAGGCTGCCTCCAATCCCACCACATTACCCCCATAAGGCGCGTTATTTGCCCATAAACCAATGATCTCCTCTTTACTATGCCGTAATTCTAGTCTTGTTGCCAGAACAAGTTCTTTGAGCTTCTCTAGATAACTGCGCGGAGGATTACCTCTAGACATCCTAATCACTTGTTGCGTGATCGTGCTACCTCCCTGAAGGCTGTTTTCAGAATTCAGATTGTTTGCTAAGGCCCTACCCATAGACAAAGGGTTGAAGCCAGGATGGTAGTAAAAATGCTCGTCCTCAAACAACAATAAGCAATTCTTAAAACGTTCTGGAATTGAATCAGCGGGCGGAAAACGCCATTGCCCATCATCTGCAATCAGGGCTCCTAAGAGCTCTCCATCGCGACTTGTGATCACCGTAGAAGTAGGTTTTTCAAAAAGCACAGCAGGCAGGCAAAAGGCATAGAGCAAAATGCAGATAAATCCACAGGGATACAGGACTCTCTTTTTAGAACAGAATTTATAGACTATTCTCAAAAACCTCATCGCCTAACTATAATTGCTATCTCTTCACCTCAATCCATTTGCCTTTGTTCCTTGACAAATAATCGTTATCATACATCGCTTCCACTTGTAAACCTGGTAAATAGTAACGTCCCAGATAGGCCGCATTAAGTTGCACTTTGAAAGTCTTGCTGCCATTTTTTCTGCCTTTTCTTTCTAGATCAAAATAGAAATTGACACGATCATCTCTTATATCTGTATAATCTGCAGAGCTGTCAACACTTTCGCCAAAATCAGTGAATCTGGTATTTATAATTTCCCAACCAGATGGAAATATCTGCGTAAGTGCGACATCATTGATATAATTATTAGAAGTGTTATAGACCTTGACTATAGCTGTGAAATCCATTCCCTGTTGTAACTGGGTGATATCAATGCTCTTTCCTGCACCATCTTCATAGCTTATGCTAGCCCTGAGATTACGCTCAAGGGCAATTTCTGATCCTAGAGGCAGCTGCCCTTGATTATTTAATGTGACGTAAACGAGATTTTCACCATTGTTTTTCAGTTGGATCAGGTTTTTAACTTGACTAATATTCAGTTTTTTTGACAGCAACGGTTTATTGGACTTCAATTGGTCTTTATCATCGTCTCGACTACTGGTTACATCGATTCCCTTTCCGCCATTTGCTTTGAGCATTTTACTGATTGCCAGTAGAGCATAAGCTGTCGTTTGAGTGCTCATCCACTTATCGTTGTTCAAGTCTTTAGCAACGCTCTTTGCCATTTCCATCGCCGCCTGTTTGTCGCCTATTTCTACTAAAGTCTCAAGCGCCATAGACATATTGCGTGTAGCGCTACCGTAGGAGTAATAGTAATAATCTGATTCAAACTGGGTGCTGGCCTGATTGACAAGACTTCTTGCAGCTCTAGGTTGACCCGCAATAGCATAGGCCGCAGCAAGTTTCCATTTTGCGGTGTCACTTAATTTTCTGCTTTCGCGCAAGCGGTTCATAGCCCCTAATTCCGGTTCACCGGCAAGGGCCAGCGTATAGAGTCGATAAGCCTGAGGTAAATCATTTGAATATTTAGCATTGGGTCGCCAGTCTCGCGCGGCCTTTTTCTGATAATTTGTCCAGCTTTTCAAAAACCCGAAAGGCATAGCGTAACCCTTCTTCTGCGCCTCGAGCATAAAATGACCAGCATAACTCGTACCCCAGTCATTGGCATTTAAACTTCCCGGCCAATAGCTTAAACCGCCGGCAACGTTCTGGAAGTTATCTAGTCGTTTGATGGTTTGCTCAACATTGTTTTTTATTTCCCGCTTTCGCGAAAGCGGAATTTCAAAGACATCCTCCATAAATAGCTGTGGAAAACCACTAGAAGTAGTCTGTTCCACACATCCATGAGGATACTGAATGAGGTAGGATAATCTGGATTCAAAATCCATGGCTGGCATGGTAGAAAGTTCTAAAACAGCTGAATTTGTACCTTCAATTCCAAAAGTCCCCCACTCTAGGTCCAACTGATTGCCGGGTTCCAGTAATCGATTGATTACACGCGTGGTTAGAGGATTAGGATTCTCAACATTCAAATCCACCTGATAATATGCGCGATGCTTACCAGAAGACACTTCTACCATCACTT
The DNA here is from genome assembly GCA_964478845.1 of uncultured Flavobacteriaceae bacterium. Classification (GTDB taxonomy): domain Bacteria; phylum Bacteroidota; class Bacteroidia; order Flavobacteriales; family Flavobacteriaceae; genus Nonlabens. The sequence goes on from CAYZJT010000001.1 coordinate 199,303, forward strand.
GCGCAACGCCTATCTCTGGTGCGACATGCAATTCAAAATCAACCATCTGCTCACCAGGCTCGGTAAATTTTACCGTTTTGCGTGATTCTTTATTGACTTTTAAACCGCCCTTAGTCTTTACGGTAACTACTGCCTCAGAGATTGAATTCTCAGTCACAAAAACAGTTACAGGCATCGTCACTTTCTCAGTGGGGCTCAATTTTCTGGGGAGTGTCGAAAGCACCATTAGCGGCTTTTTCACTTTGACAGATTGTTCTGCATTGCCGTAAGCCTCGTTTTTTTCATTTGCAGCCACGACCATAACTCGTACCGCCCCAAGGTAGTTAGGCAACACAACTTTATGAGTAACGGTGCCTTTCGCTTTCAATTCAAACGGACCTAAATGTTTTACTACCGGCTTGAATCGATTTGCTTTTTTATTCTTTGCCGCTGCTGCTGCGGTGCCATCGCCACCTATCGCAAAAACCTGATCAATTTTACCTGTTTGGGCACCTATAACATCGTCATAGATATCCCAGGTGCGCACACCTAGCGCCTCACGCGCATAAAAATATCCATGAGGATCAGGCGTTTTGAAATTTGTCAGATCTAGCAAGCCTTCTTCAACAATAGCTATTGTGTAAGTCATGGACTTCCCCTGACCTTCACTCACTTTAATTTCAAATTCTTTTTCTGGTTCAACAGATTCTGCGACTTGAATTCTAGGCTCTAAAATCTTGGATTGATCCGAAACCTTAATCGGGATAACCCCGTACTGCCTTATGGGCAAATCATTCTCTACGCTGGCGTGAGGTTGTATGTACGAAATACTGGCGTAGAAATTTGGTGCCATTTCAGACTTGACATCAATGGTGGCCGTAGTTTGCTTCCCCGTAGATTTTACCCAGCGATGTTCTATGATCCCATCTGCGTTTTCTAGCGTTAGCAATGCTCGACCTGAGTTTGAAGAAGGAAAAGTAATTTGGGCTTTGTCACCTACTTCATAGGAATCTTTATCAGAACTAAATACCAGCATGGAAGCCGCTTCCTTATCGCCAGCCGGTATATCGTCCCACCAGTTTTCGTAAAAGTACATGATCTCACCGGCTGCGTGATTCCCCTCAGTATCTTGAACCATCAGAAGATATCGTCCCCTGTCAGCATCAGGGATCTTAATTTCGAAATTCCCACGGCCGTTTGAGTCGGTGGTAATTTCAAATTCATCATAAGATGAATGCACTTTATCTGCGCTGTATCTAGAAAGGTTGTCCCTCCCAGAGTACCACCACCAGCGCCACTCAATCTTATACAGCTTAACTTTAAGTTTTCTGTTTGGAATTGCCTTCCCCTCTGGCGATACCGTAGCTACCTGAAATATTTTGTTCCGCCCTGTAGGATAGGAGCCGTACTCATCTTTTTCTGGCGAACTCAAACCAACAAAACAATCGTGAGGTGCTAATTGTTGGGTGAAGGTATTCATCGAGAAATCACCACCGTCTTCATAGGCTCTCACTAGATAATTGAGCTTGAGCATTCCTGGTGCATTCTTGTTTATTTCTAGCTTTTTAGAAAAGCTAGCGCCCCCCTGCTGATTCACCTTACCCTCATAAATAGGAATTTCCTGGGATCTAAAGTTCTGGGTAGGAGTGTCAAACGTGTAGCTTTTAAACTTGTCTGGAGCGAAGTTATCGTGGCTGAGCCTTGCTTCTACCTCAACCTTTACCCCTCTCGCCGGGGCCCCATACAACCAATCCACCTGGAGGGAAGCCTTTACAGGCTGAGATCTTTTAACGATCTCATCCTCAAGATCCATGGCAATCTTGAGTCGGTTGGGTTTAACGGTCTCAACGCGCAGTTTTTTTCTAAAAACAGCGCCTCCCAGACTAACCTTAGCCTCGTACTGCCCGGTTTCCGCTTCGCTAGTGGTTGTAAATGGGAAATCGTAAAGCCTATTCACGTGTTCGCTTGTCGTCTTTGTATAGATCAGCTTTCCTCTGGGATCAAATACATCTAGTTTTACGGGATGATTATCGGGCAGGGGCATTTCTGCATCGTTGAGCATGAAATTTAGAAAGATGCTGTCACCGGGACGCCAGACACCGCGCTCGCCATATATAAAGCCTTTAAGACCGTTTTGAGATCTACGACCAGAAACATCGTATTTGCTCAAAGAAAGAGCGTTCCCATCATTCAGTTTGATATAACCTACCTGGTCGCGAGACCGTACCGTCGCAAAATAGGCTTCCTTATCAGATTCATAGGAAACGGTACCATCTGCCCCAGTTTTGATTTGATCAATTTCTTGTTGCTGGAAATTAAATAGCGTTACTAGCGCACCGCTTACAGGCTTAGTATTTAGCAAGTCTGTTACGGCAATAAAATAATTATGGCTGCTACCCTCCTTGACAGAGATCCCTAGGTTAGAAGCGAGGATATTTCTCGCCATGATTCTATCCCTGTTGTAATAAGCCTCATGACAGGGATTTTCTCTCTCGCGCCAGTTGTATGAATAGGATCGATAATCATATAAGCGATTGTTCCAGTAATCTTCTTCTCGTTCTTCCTCGTAAGTGGTTTGTGTGTTTACGCTTTCGCGAAAGCTTACCTCTTCATCATCACCGGTAGCTTCATCATCGCATTTGTAGAGCGAGTACTCTTTCTTGAAGCTTAATTCTACTCGATATATGGCCGCAGGATCAACTGCTACAAAATTAGCCAGATCTATGCTGTAAGCTTTCCAGCCCCCTGAGTACAAATCAGGGTTTTGTACTAGAGTAATAGTCTCGAGGGCGATTCTGCGCCCTACCCTATTGATGGAACCAGCCTCATTAATTTCATTGTCCTGAAGGAATTGCAGGACGTTGTCCTCAAAAATCTTAATTACTCTAACGTCAACCTTTTCTAGATTGACGGCTTCAAAATCAAATTTCAGGTAATCGCTATTGGGCAAAATGTTACCTGTACCTAGCAAGCGAACTGCTGGTTTTAGGCTCTCAATGAGTAGGTCTTGGACAATCGATTTTTTAGTCCTGTAATTATCTTCATTTGAAATGCCCTCTGCAATTGTGACCTGTACATCTCCAGTAAACGTAGCGCTGGAAAAAACCTTGAGTACATTACCGTCCACATCAAAGGACGGGTTTTCATCGATAGATAGTTTAACCAATCCCTTGAAGTTTTGCTTTTCTTTCAAAGGATCAGAAAAATTGATGGCTAGGTATTCCTGATCTTCCTTGATGTGATTGATGCCCACCACCGTAAAATTGTCCCGCCCTGGAATCTCTATTTCTTCAGAGTCTGATACATCAGCACCTATGGGTTCACCATCCCAACTTACGGTAACTGTACTGGTTTTGTCAAAACGATGTATGCTGTCCAGTCTAAATTCAATCACGTTTTTCTGGATCAAGTCTTCTGTCCACTCTATGGAAATAGGATCTCCTTTTTGATTTGCGTTTAGAAGATTTCTGGCTTCTTGAACCGTGATTACATCAGCGCTCCTCAATTCACCATTGATGTACTGCCATTCTTTATCGTAGGATTGAAGATTTTTGAGCTTGATATCAAAGTTGGGTTCGATAGTCTTGAACTTAAAAGTATAAGTCTCGAGTGCTGCTTCCATCTCTGGAAGCAATTGATCCAACTTTACAGAAGCGCTGTACTCAGTATCTGGCTTTAGATGTTCACTCGGAGTAAACACCAAGTGTCTACCGCTTATAACGGTAGTGATTCCTTCCACATCTGGTGTAAGGGTCACGACCCTTTTTTCTAGGACTTGATCCTTTTCCCAGTCCTCGATTTCACCAGTCAGAAAAATGTCAATTGGCTTTGCTTTACTCACTACACCAGAAGATGTGTAGCTTATGTAATTTTTAAACTCATAAATGTTATCTGCTGTTTCTGTTTTGTCGCCACAAGAAATCAATAGCATCAAAAGAGAAAAACAGAGAAGGAAATGGCGGTTAGTCATCTTAAAAAATTGAATTCTTAAAGATATGCTAACGAGGGATGTGGTCAAAAATTGAAATCGTTCAACTTTTCTTTATATTGAAGTCATTCAGATAAATCTTTTCAAGCATCAAGCGCCTGCTCAACATCTGCAACCAGATCATCTGCATCTTCAATCCCAACACTCAATCTGATCAAAGAATCCACCACGCCAGTTTTTTCTCTCTCTTCCTTGGGGATGCTGGCGTGGGTCATGGTGGCTGGGTGACCGGCTAGGGATTCCACGCCGCCCAGAGATTCGGCTAAGGTGAAGACTTTTAGGTTTTCGACAAATCGCTTTGCGCTTTCAAGCGTCCCAGCTTTTGTCGTGAATGAAACCATCCCGCCAAAATCTTTCATTTGCTTCTTTGCCACATCGTGATTGGGGTGATCTTCAAATCCTGGCCAATACACCTTATCCACATTTTTATTTTTTCGCAAAGCATGCGCTATTGCTTTGCCATTCTCGCAATGGCGCTGGACGCGCACATGCAGCGTTTTGATTCCGCGTAAAACAAGAAAACAATCCATAGGTCCAGGCACCGCACCGCTGGCGTTCTGGATAAAGTAGAGTTTGTCGGCTAGTTCTTTGTCTTTTACCACCAGCGAACCCAGGATCACATCGCTGTGACCACCAAGGTATTTAGTTGCGCTATGCATGACGATATCTGCACCTAGATCAAGTGGTCGCTGCAAGTAGGCGGTAGCAAATGTATTGTCCACGGCAAGCAGCAGATTGTGCTTTTTAGAAATTTGCGCAAGCGCGGCAATATCGATGATATTCATCATGGGATTAGTAGGTGTTTCTGCCCAGATGAGTTTTGTGTTTTCGCTGATGTATTCCTCAATGGATTTGGGTTCTGACATATCTACGAAATGAAACTTGATTCCTAGATCCTGAAATATCTGAGTAAACAAGCGGTAAGACCCACCATAGAGATCGCTGGTGGAAATGACTTCATCTCCAGGTTTTAGCAGTTTGATCACAGCATCAATAGCCGCCAGCCCAGAACCGAAAGCCATCCCATACTCGCCATTTTCAATACTTGCCAGCGATTTTTCCAATGCTTGCCGTGTAGGGTTGCCACTGCGCGAATATTCAAATCCTTTGTGCTTACCTGGTGACTTTTGCTCGTAGGTACTGGTTTGGTAAATAGGCGGCATCACCGAATTATATGCTGGGTCGATATCGTGCAAGCCGCCATGGATGGCTTTGGTATTGAATTTCATTGCTATGGTTTAAGGTATAAATGTAAATCGGTAACCGATAGTTGCATAACGATGCAGGTGAACTAACATGGCTTTAACTGCAGCAGTCCCTTCTGAACAATTCTGTCTTTGAAGATTACGCTCCTGCCTGCCAGAGGCACGACAGGCAGGTTCGCGAAAGCGTAAAAATCCAAAATCAAGAACCCGCCAGCGGGCTACCGAAAATACCCACTGCAAGCTCGATGTAGATCAAGAAAAATATGGTCAGTAAGAACAGTATAAGCAGTCCACGCTTGAACCTATGCTTGACTAATCTGGCAATTGCTTCTATACCGCCTATGAGAAAAGCCAGCATCAAAGCTGCTATTAAGTAATCTGAAGATTGCCAACTGACCTCATCGCTCACAACGTTTGCCACCACAATGACACCAAGTAATGCAGCGGCTAAAACAATCAAAAATGCGGTTCTCTTCATACTTTAAGATAATCAAGAAAGATAAGCCTTCCTACTGGCAGGCAGACACGGCGCGAAATTGAATAGAACATTAATTTCAGAACATCACGCAAGAATGGTCATCATCGTAAGTTTGCAATATGGAAGACCGCTTTATTTATTTGAGTATTTGTAACACCTGCAAACGCATCCTGAAAGAACTGGATTTACCAGAGCATGTCAAACTGCAAGATGTGAAAACACAGCCTGCAACCGAAGATCAGATTGAATTTCTGAAAGTGCAGTCAGGCAGTTATGAGTCACTTTTCAATCGCAGGTCGCAACAATACCGCGGGCGCGGACTTCATGAAAAAGATCTGACTGAAGAAGATTATAAATCGTTATTGCTAGATCATTATTCGTTTTTGAAGAGACCGGTTCTGGTTTACCAACAACAGGCTTTTATAGGCAATAGCAAAAAAACAGTAGCTGCGGCAAAAGAGGCTCTGGCCAAATGAGAATCAGAACCGTAGCGATTATTTGCGCTACACTGGTCGCACTTTTCTATGCATTCAATTTTACCATCGCCAAGGAAGTAATGCCAGAGTACATAGGTCCATACGGGCTGACATGGTATCGGGTAATGGCGGTATGCGGGTTGCTTTGGGTGATCGATCTCTTTACAAAAAGCTCAAAGAAAATCCCTGTCAAATTGTTACCGCGCATCGCGCTGGCAGCTTTTTGCGGGGTGGGTTTTAACATGGTCACCTTTATGGCGGGACTGGAATACACCACACCCATCAGTGCAGCCGTACTCATGGTAACTACGCCTATTTTGGTTCTCGCTTTGAGTGCGCTATTTTTTAAAGATAGGCTTACGTGGTTGCGCGTCGTGGGAATCCTAATCGGTTTTTCTGGTGCGGCGATGCTTATCCTAGCCTCAAGCGATGCGACCGCTGCAGCAGCAAATCCTACGCTGGGCAATTTTCTGATGTTTGTGAATGCGCTGAGTTATTCCTTTTACATCATCCTAGCCAAAAAACTGACAGCACAACTGCCTATCATTACCTTGATGAAGTGGCTTTACTTATTCGGGTTTCTTTACATCACCCCGCTAGGATTCCAGCAGGGGATCGCTTTTGAATGGGCAACTGTTCCCACTAGCGCAATTCTGGCCGTGCTCTATGTAATTATTTTTGCAACTTTTGGGACCTACATGCTGAATATAGTTGCTATCAAAAACCTCAGGCCCAGCGTAGTTGCGGTTTTCATTTACCTACAGCCGTTACTGGCCGGTATCATTGCGATAGGATTGGGCAAGGACAGTTTAACGTGGACCAAGGTGGCTGCCGCAGCATTGATCTTTGGCGGTGTCTTTATTACCAGCTTAAAGCGGAAAGGTGGTTAATCCAGATTCACAGGAAACTCTTTATCCGCGCGCATGTCAGCTTTGCTGAGCCATTTGAAATCAGCCGACTTTGGAAAATCTTCAATAAGTTGAGACAATTCCTTTTGAAGGCTAGTAATCTTGCGCTCTTTTAGATTCATCCATGCGCCGCGCATAAATCCCCTTGCGAGATTGCGTCCTTTATGGTCGTAGAAATTATGCCGAAAGCTAAAGAAGGTATGATCCTCGCTCAAGCCGGTTACTTCGCAAGTAACGGTAATGGGTTTCCCCTGATGAATCTCTCTGAAATAATGCACATGCTCAGAAAAAATCACAGGGCCCACATTGTATTTCTGCATTTCAGGCTGACCGAAACCGTGAGAAATTAAGTAAGCTATGCGCGCATGGCTCATGAAATTCTGATAGGCGCTGTTTGCCATGTGCCTATTGGCGTCCAGATCGCTCCAGCGTACGTCAAAATCAACCGAAAATGTACTGTCATTCATAATCAAATCATTGAAAAAGTAAAAGTACCTTAACTATCCGAGCATAAAAAACCCCGACCGATTGGCCGGGGTTAATTTTTATAAGCTTAGCTCCTAGTGCTGCGCCTCTTTATCGTATACGTGATTTAGTGCTGTCTGAATGTTGTCACGGTGCTTGATCAACACATTCTTGGTACTTGCTGGAAGTGTCATATCGTTAATCACTTCATTGTACTCTTCTATTGCGGCTTTTTCACCTCTTATGGCTTCTTCTAATACTGCTTCTTCCTGATCACCAGAAACAGCAGCTTTTACATTGATCCACGCGCGGTGGGCATCGGCAGTAAAGCTGGTTCCTTTGTCTGGACTCTTGCCGTAATTTCTGATTTCTTCTTTCAGCTCATGACCGAAGTTGTAACGATTCTGTTGTTGCTGGTCAAAGAAATTCTGAAGTCTTGGGCTTTTTACCTTATCCTTAGCCATCTTGTAACCGGCCTCGGCGTCGTAATTTTTTTCTAGTAAGTTGTTTAGCTTGCTTGCTACTTGATCTGTGTAACTCATGGTTTTTCTTTTTTAATTTCCATAAAGATACATTCGTAGCAGAGCTTAAAGACAAGGCTTAGCAGGGATTTAAATCAAGATTGTAGGAACTTTAAAGGAAAACATCTTTATTCTAAAAGAAATAAAAAATCCCGCGCTAACGGGATTTATTTTTGTGACCTAAAACTTTAACATTTAACAATCCTACCGCAAACCCTAGCATTGAGTGTATTCCTTTTGACCCTTATATCAAGAAATTCACCAGATTCAAGACTAGCACCTAATTTCGTTGCCGCTTCAGATGACTTTTCTTTTACACATTCTTCGGTATAACATTTACCATAGCTTTTCCAGCCATCACCCTCTTTACCACCGCACTTTTCATCACCATTTGGAACTACACTTGGCTCGGTTGTTCCTCCGCCCGGGGTAACAATTATTTGACCACCACCAACAAAAATATCCACAAAAAAAAACTCATCTTCATTGTCAAATTCGTGTGCATATAAATCAGCGACCACCTGCTCAATCACTTGATTCAATTTATCCTGATCGTAATCATAAGTAGAAGTTAAATCAAGACCTATTGACAGCCCATCCCATTCTGTTGTAAATAATTTTGTATCGCCATTTGATAAATCTTTGGCTTGTACCGACTCAACCGATTCAACCTCAATTTGTTCTGTTTCACATGAAGCCAACAGGACACAAACGCTAAGTAATATGAATAATTTTTTCACAATTAAAAGTTTTTGATTTATACCAAAAGTAAAGCATAATTAAACGGGGGGGGGGTTAAAATGTTATGTTAAATTTTTTTTAATTGTCAGTAAAATCTTAAATACGAATAGGATTTTTCATATTTATTAAATTTCAAGATTGAATTTGCCTCTTATGGTCTCAATAACCGCGGTGCTCTTAATTGGCTGTGAGGTTACTTCATCTAAACGACCTTGAGCTGTAATCCCCCTCAAAAAATAATTCTTAGCTGACCACGTGATATCTGCACTTATTGATCGATAGAGTAAATCACCTCGCAAATCAGAAAAACTACTGGTACCAGAATTTTGATTGACATGAATTTTCTGGAATACTCCAGAAAGACTAAGATCGGCTTCGGCTAATTCGATTCTTAAGTTCTTGCCACTGGGCAGACAAATTTTTACCGTGGCGTCAATCATTTTGTGTGCAGCCAGCTTATCGTCATATTTCTCTACGAGAATATTCTTCTGTTCCTTAATAAACAGGGTATCATTTCTAACCTGAGTTTGCAGAGATTTTAGGTCATAGTACTCGCCACCTCTCATTTCATCTATTTCAACATCATCGCGGTCTTCTGTGATGATCTCAATTGAGATGTAGGTATCTGCTTTGATAAAAACGGTTTGGAATTCAGCGGCTGAGATTTGAGTGTTGCTGACAGCACTTTGGGCATTTGCGGGTGCAAAGCAGGCAAAAACGATAAAATTCAGCAACATAAAAACTCTCATGCAGTAAAGAAACGGATTTCTAACGCATGAGAGTTGGTATAAGTAGTAAAAGGTTGATTTTACGCTTTCCTGCCTGCCGGCAGGCACGGCGCGAAAGCGAAACACACACAAAATTATGATTAAGACTGCATCTGCTTTGCCTCGATACTTAAGGTAGCGTGAGGAACTAGCTCTAGTCGTTCTTTTTTGATCAACTTGCCCGTTACACGGCAGATTCCGTAGGATTTATTCTGAATACGGATCAGTGCATTGTTCAGATCTCGGATAAACTTTTCTTGTCTTATCGCCAGCTGCGCATTGCTTTCTTTGCTCATTACCGTACTACCCTCATCAAATGCCTTAAACTGTGGCGCGGTGTCATCTGTACCATTATTTGCGTCATTCATGTAGGCACTCTTGATCAGTTCAAGCTGTTCCTTTGCCTCAGCAATTTTTTTGGTGACTATCTCTCTGAAGTAGTTTAGGTCTTCGTCGCTATATCTTAATTTTTCGTCTGTGCTCATCTTACTTCTTGCTTATTTCAATTGCTGTCGCAATATTATCAAATTCAACTTTTATTCCGTTTGCTAAGTTTTCAACAATTTGCAGGTCGTCTGCGAGTGTCTCATCTGTAATGTATTTGCGGTTTGCATCTACAGCATTACTTACCTCGCTCTGACTTAATAGACGTATGTCGATGCGGTCTGTTACTTCCAGTCCAGCGTCCTTGCGCATGTTTTGGATACGGTTGACAAGCTCACGAGCGATCCCTTCGTTGATCAATGCAGCATTTAAAGTTACATCAAGTGCGACTGTTAAACCACTTTGACTAGCTACCAGCCACCCTTCAATATCGCTAGAAGTAATTTCCACCTCATTCAACAACAACAAAATAGTATCATTTTGCACCTGAATTTCTAGCTGACCTTCTTTTTCCAGTTTGGAAATATCTTCCTGATCCAACTGCTTGATCTTGCCAGCGATCTTTCCCATGTCCTTGCCATACTTCGGGCCTAGGACTTTGAAATTGGGTTTGATCTCTTTCACTAGGATTCCGCTGGCGTCATCGATAAGTTCTACTTCTTTTACGTTTACCTCACTTTTGATTAGATCACTTACCGCTTCAATTTGCCTGCGCTCATTGTCATCCAAAACCGGGATCATAATGCGTTGCAGCGGCTGACGTACCTTGATGCTTTCCTTCTTACGTAGCGACAGGGTCAGACTGGATATGATCTGCGCCTTGCGCATTTTTTCCTGTAGGTCGCTATCGACTAGCGATGAATCTGCTAAAGGGAATTGGCTCAAGTGAACGCTTTCCGGTGCTTCTGGCTCGCATACACTAGTGAGATCGCGGTACAGTTGATCCATGTAAAACGGTGCAACTGGCGCGCCCAGCTGCGCTACTGTCTTCAGACAGCTGTAAAGCGTCTGGTAGGCTGCGATCTTGTCCTCGGCATACTCGCCTTTCCAAAATCTTCTTCTACACAGACGCACGTACCAGTTGCTCAAGTTCTGCGTGACGAAAGTCGTGATTGCGCGCGTTGCTCTGGTCGCGTCGTAATCATCGTAAGCCTCAGTCACATCTTTAATCAGACTGTTTAGCTCACTAATGATCCAGCGGTCGATTTCTGGTCGTTGTGCGATGGGTATTCCGCTTTCGCGAAAGCGGAATTCATCCACATTTGCATACAAGGCAAAGAACCCATACGTGTTATACAGCGTGCCGAAAAACTTGCGCTGGACCTCAACAATCCCTTCTTGATCAAAACGCAGATTGTCCCACGGGTTTGCATTGCTGATCATGTACCAGCGCGTGGCATCTGCGCCGTAAGTATCAAGCGTCGAGAATGGGTCCACGGCATTGCCGAGGCGTTTGGACATCTTCTGCCCGTTTTTGTCGAGCACCAGACCATTGGACACCACATTTTTATAAGCCACATCATCGCTGATCATCGTTGCGATAGCGTGCAGCGTGTAGAACCAGCCACGGGTTTGATCCACGCCTTCTGCTATGAAATCTGCCTTGCGCAGGCCGTTTTCTACCGCCTCTTTGTTCTCAAATGGGTAGTGCCATTGCGAGTAAGGCATGCTCCCGCTGTCAAACCAAACGTCAATCAAATCTGCCTCGCGGGTCAGTTTTTCACCGTTCTCGCCAGTCAAGTAGATCTTGTCCACCACGTCTTTGTGTAGATCGACTATGTTGTAATTCTCATCACTGAAATCACCTGCTTGAAATCCAGCAAATGGATTTTCAGTCATGTGACCTGCGGCGATGGATTTTTCTATTTCGGTCATCAATTCCTCAATAGAACCGATGATTTTTTCTACTTGGCCAGTCGCATCTCGCCAGATAGGCAGCGGAATTCCCCAGTATCTGGAACGCGATAGGTTCCAGTCGTTAGCATTGGCCAGCCAGTTGCCAAAACGCCCCTCACCCGTACTGCGCGGCTTCCAGTTTATATGCTGATTGAGCTCGTGCATGCGGTGCTTGAAATCGGTCACCTTGATAAACCATGAATCCAGAGGATAGTACAGCACCGGCTTGTCTGTACGCCAGCAATGAGGGTAACTGTGGACGTATTTTTCTACGTGGAAGGCGCGGTTTTGCTCCTTGAGCATGATCGCGATATCCACGTCTACGCTACGCTCTGGCGCATCTTCCTTGAAATATTCGTTTTTGACATACTTCCCGCCTATCTCAGGCAAGTCTGCTCTGAACTTCCCTTGCAGATCCACCAGCGGAACAAGGTTGTTGAACTCATCCTTGACCAGCATGGGCGGTACCGGCGGTACGGCATTGCGCGCTGCCGTGGCATCATCTGCTCCAAAAGTGGGTGCAGTATGCACGATTCCCGTACCATCCTCGGTCGTTACAAAATCACCAGCGATCACTCGGAATGCATCATGCGGATTCTCATGCGGCAATGCGTAAGGCATCAACTGGTCATAGCTGACGTTGATCAGCTCTTTGCCCTTGAATTTATTGAGGATGCGGTAGGGAATCTTTTTGTCACCTAGGGTGTATTCTTGTTTCGCTTTCGCGAAAGCGTCACCATCCTCAACCTCTTGATATTTTTTACCAAACTGCTTACCCACGAGCGCCTGTGCCAGAATCACCTGAATAGGCAAACCGGTGTACTGATTGAACGTACTCACCAGCACATAATCGATATCCTTGCCGACTGTGAGCGCAGTGTTACTCGGTAGCGTCCACGGGGTAGTCGTCCAAGCGAGAAAAAACACCTCGCCACGTGTCCAGAACGGCAACTGCTCTGGATCGCTCATCTTAAACATGGCCGTGACCGTGGTGTCGGTAACGTCTTGATAGGTTCCGGGTTGATTAAGCTCGTGCGAACTCAGCCCCGTTCCAGCGGCTGGGGAATACGGCTGTACCGTGTAACCCTTGTAAAGCAACCCTTTGTCGTAGATCTGCTTGAGCAGCCACCAGACGCTCTCCATGTATTGCGGCTTGTAGGTGATGTATGGATCGTCCATATCTACCCAGTAGCCCATGTCCTCTGTGAGCTTGCTCCAGACATCGGTGTATTTGAGGACGGCGTCTTTACAGGCTTGATTGTATTCCTCGACAGAAATCTTCTTGCCGATGTCTTCCTTGGTAATTCCGAGGGCTTTTTCCACACCCAGTTCCACGGGGAGACCGTGCGTATCCCAACCCGCCTTACGGTTGACTTGGTATCCCTGTTGGGTTTTATATCGGCAAAACAGGTCTTTGACCGTACGACCCATAACATGGTGGATACCTGGCAGGCCGTTAGCCGATGGTGGTCCCTCAAAGAAAATAAAAGGCTCGTTCCCCTCACGTGTAGAAACCGACTTCTCAAAAATCTTCTCAGATCGCCAAAATTCCTTAATGCGCTGATCGACTTCTGGAAGCTTTAAACCTTTGTATTCCTTGAATTTAGTACTCATCAAATCCCTTGTTTTTTGAGATTTGCAAAAATAGAGAAAATAGCTGTGAGCTATGAGCGATTAGCTATGAGCTTTTGCGAATTAGAAATGCCGAGACAATTAATAGCCTCGTCAGATGAGAGGTGTCAAAATGATAGCTAACTTTGCTTAAACCACGAGTTTTGCAAGAGGTACTTTTTTACATTCAGGAAGGTTTTTATCACGTCATTGATTTAGGTGCCTACGACCACATTTTGTTTTTTATTTTGATGGCTGCCCCGCTGGGATTTGACAATTGGCGTAGGCTATTGTGGATTAGTTTATTTTTTACTATTGGTCATACTTTATCAATCATTCTATCCTACTACGATGTTGTGCGAGTGAATGCCGCATATGTGGAATTCCTGATCGTAGCCTCTATAGCTTTTACAGCCATGTATAATATTTTCATGTTCAGACGAAAGTCGCGCAACACAAGCTTTTGGCCGATAATGATCATTACGGGATTCTTTGGATTGATCCATGGATTCGGATTTGCGAGTGCATTCAAGATGCTGGCAAGTGGTTCTGACAACACCTTTTTGCTCTTGTTGAATTTTGCGCTGGGAATCGAGCTGGGACAATTGCTAGTGGTGTTTCTCACTTTGATTTTTGGTTTTGTCGCAGACCGTGTTTTGAGAGTAAGCAGCAGAGACTGGACAATGGTACTTTCCGCTGTGATATTTGGGATTGTGTTGCCTATGTTATTTGAGCGGTGGGCGTGGTGAGGGTTTAATTTCTCAACGCTTCAAAGTAAAGTGTCCCTTTATGATTTCACTATCGTATTTGAGAATAAACCAATAATCTGAAGATGGCAGATCTTGTCCTGCACTAGTACCGTCCCATCCAGAACCTTCCGTAGATTGTTGCTTGAGCAATCTACCGTACCTATCTAAAATTTCAATAGTACCTGAAACTCCTATATCGCTGAGATTAATATTCCAGCGATCGTTGAAACCATCTCCATTGGGTGTGAAAAAGCGGGGATAGTTCAACACAACAATTTCCTGTTGAACGGTCTGACATCCTGAAGTATCTTTTATGGTAAGCTCGAAAATACCCGATGAGACATTTTCAAATACTGGACTAGCCTGAAAAACTATCCCGTCCAAAGAATACAAAAGTTCAGATTGACCAGTAGCAATAATTTCTACCCGGCTTCTGGATGAAGTGAAGTTTCCTATAACAACCTCTCGTATAGTTATCGTTTCAGCTTCTAACACTACAAAATCAAATGTTGAAGAGCAAGATCCCTCTGGATAGACCTTTTCAACAGACACATCATATTGGCCTGAACGATCAATTTCTAATGAAGATGAAGTAGCTCCTGTAGACCATCGTATTGAGTCAAAATCATTGCCTAAATCCAAAACCAATTCAGAATTTTCACAGATGGTGTATTCTTCTTCCAGAGAAATTATTGGATTTTCCAGCACTGACAAATCAAAAGTTGTTGAGTCACTACATGTGCTATCTAGATTACTTGTAACCGTGGCGGTGATAGTTGTAGCTTCAGAAGTAAACGGATTAGGCAAGGGCGATGGCAGCATATTACCCGCTTCATCTCTATAGGCGACTTCTACATTTACCTGACCATCAAGTAGCTCATTTTCAATATTGGTGGTGTCAAAACTAGCTTGCGAGTTGTCACTGCACGCATTACGATCTTGTACTGGATTTGCAGTAGGCCTCGGCTTTACTATAACTTCAAATTGAGTTTCGATGAAACAATCTGGATTGATTACAGATTCTAATAGCACATATATATTTTCTACTGGCAGGGAATTAATGTATGCATCTGGATTCAGAATAGGTTGTGAGCGCAGGGCATCTGTGAAATAGGTGATAGTGAAGCTGGTGGGGTCGCTTCCATTCAACAACGGCATATCTTGTACTGAGAGATCAATGAGAATTCTACCATCATCTGCACTCCCTACGCTTTCATTGTCGCAGAATTCAAGGTCTGGAAGTGGGAGTAAAGAATTAGGGATATTCTGCACAATGATTTCAAAGGATACTGTCGTAGAACAGCTGCTATTCCTACGATTAGATACGATGGCCCATAATACTATGGGTGCGCTGGTAGTACTTATCGTGTAAGACGTGGGATTCGGGATGGGATTATCCGCATTCGCATTTGCCTGGCTTTCATAGTAAATGACCTCAAAAACATTAGAGTCATTTGAGCCTAGAATTTCAGTATCATATTGGGTAAGATCAACTACTGGTGCCGTATCTGGAGTACAGAGCAAAATATCATCGATAACACCTACTGGAGTAGGAGTTTCAAAAATCTCTAGTTGTATGCTCTGGGTCACGATTTGTCCCGTTGTATCTGTAGTTTGTGCTGTAACCGTATAACTACCAGGCTGATTATAAGTATGTGAAGGATTAGCTGCGGTACTGGTGTTATTGGCACCGCTTCCTGGGTCACCAAAATCCCATGTTACACTAGGAACTGGATCTGAAAGGTTGAAACTTGTAGGGAATCCTGCGCAGGAACCGCTATATTCAATAGGCGGAAAATTGAAAGAACTCTGAATAAAGGGCGGCAGACCACTACGACTGCGCCTACCGCCTAGATTGACTGCGTCTTCCTGAAACATACAACCAGATCCTGCTACATTGGGTTGTGCGATAGCATCTAAATCAAACTGTCCATTTCTAGCAATGTAAATCTTACCATCCAGAGCCAGTTGCATTCCTGCAAAGCCTGTACTTTGAATTTTGACATCATATCGAGAGTTGATCCAATCTGTAGGTGTTGCGCCACTGAGATCAAATTGATAAATGCCTTGACCAGTAATCGTAAAATATAGGAGGTTGCTATTAGGTGAAAATTCAAGGCCATAAGGAGCGAAAGGATTTCCAAGATCTGAATATAGTGTCACAGGATTTGAAACCCTACCACTAAAAACATCGAAATCAAAAACTTGTACATCATTTAAACGCTCACCGCAAGCCATTGCAAGATGAGATCCTTCAGGTGAGATTTTCATTTGGCCAAAGTCACCACCTGAACCTGTTGGGCTACTAAATCCTCTAATTACCAATCCTTCCGCACTAACCACCGGATTGTTAATAATCCCGCTGCTGTTAATTTCATAAGCAACAAACTCGTTATTTCCGTAACGATGTGCGATTACCCAATACTCATCAAGATTAGGTTTTTTGATCGCTGTAAGTTTTTCAGCCACAAGCGGTTCCAACTGGACGTTCTTTTCATTGGTTACAGCACCTAGACCATTATCCAGTCGCATATCAACAACAGAATACTGTAGACCGTTATGGACGCCATTTGAAATATTAAGACTGCTATCGACGGTAAAAACATAGAAAAGATTATCATTCGCAGGATTTGGTACAACAATGGCAGATTGTGTACTGGATGAGTCTCCATTTAAACCTGTACCATTCATCATAGGCGCATGATTCCTATTCCAGATGGTGGTTCCATCAGTATAAAACAAGAGATTACCACTACTATCGGCGATAGTAGCACAACCCTCGAGAGTATCCAAGGCACCATTCGTCAAAGCTACTGGATTTCCAGAATTAAAGTCTAAACCAGCATTCTGCCCAAAATACCAAATACTTGTTTCATTCTGTGCTGAAAGGTATCCTGTACATAAGAGCAATAAAATAGATACAGGCTTACATAAATTCCTGCTCTTAAATATTCTTTCAAACCCTCCTCTCATCTATTAAAAAAATTACCAGTCCGGCGTCATATTAGCCAGTGAAAAATCAACTGGATGCTTTGTGTAAATCTCAATAACATCTATATCCTTGTTAAAGTTGACATCTCTAGCATAAAGAGTATCGTTCTTGATTTCAATTTTTTTTAAAAAGGTAAACTTCTTACAATGTAGTTGATCGTTTTCGTATAACTCGAAGCTTCGCCCATCAATTTGTACGATACTTCCCATTGTACTTTTTTCAGGGATAAAATCACTTCGAGTCAAATCGTTAATATTGGTCCCTTTAACAATAAGTATCCCAAAATAACTGGCTTTACCATTAGAGTAGAATCTTAAAAAGTCCAGAGTCGATTCGGAGGCTGACTGAAACTTTCCTTCATAAATAATCCCAATTCCCTTATACAAAGACAAAGTGTCTATTTGAGAAAACAAATCATCGTTAAACACGGGCTTTGGAAGCCCTTCATATCTAGCTTTATTATATTCATTGCTGGGAATATTATTTAAGCAGAAACACCCATGAAATGTATAGCAGATAAAAACAACCCAGGATAGCCGTAGAATCTTTTTCATAACGCGGTGAATGAATTCTTGAAATTATGATTTAAATGGCTACAAAGCTATGAATTTCGAACAGAACTTCATGGATACTAAAGATTAAGAGCGTGGTAACAAATTTGTAATTTGCACTGGTAATTGTTGAAATTTCGCTTTCGCGAAAGCGGATAGAAAATCACCTCATTGAAAACAGAAACCGAAGCCAAACAACACAAATACGACGTAGCCTATCTGCGTATGGCTCAAGAATGGGCAAAACTTTCCTATTGTAAACGCAAACAGGTAGGTGCGCTAATCGTGCGCGACCGCATGATCATAAGCGATGGGTATAACGGCACGCCCAGCGGTTTTGAAAACTGCTGTGAGGATGATGACAATAACACCCATTGGTATGTTTTACACGCAGAGGCCAATGCCATCTTAAAAGTTGCACGCTCTACACAAAGCTGTGAGGGCGCTACACTTTACATCACGTTGTCACCTTGTAAGGATTGCAGCAAGTTGATCCACCAAAGTGGCATCAAACGTGTCGCATATATCAAATCATATAAAGACACCAGCGGGATAGACTTTTTGGCCCGTGCCGGCGTTGAAGTAAAGGAAATCAGTAATTTGGAGGAATGAAGAAAACCAACATCTACCTGCCACTTATCATAGGCTGCATCTTTGCTGCTGGTCTCTGGTTAGGGAGTTTGTTGCCTAATGACAATGAAGCATTTATTGCCAGCAATGATATCAAAAAGCGTAAGCTCAATAGGCTTATTGATTTGCTGGATGAACGCTACGTGGATGAGATCAATACGGATAGTATCGTGGACATCACGGTAAACGAGATCATGAGCAATCTGGATCCGCATTCAGTTTACATCCCTGGTGATGAACTCGAGGCTGTGGACAATAGCATGCGAGGGGATTTTGTGGGAATCGGGATCAGATTTTTTGTGCGTCAAGATTCAATTTCAGTAATTACGGCTATTGAGGATGGTCCTAGCGACCGCGCTGGAATCAAAGGTGGTGACAAAATCCTATACATGGATGGGAAACCACTTTTTGGCGAGAACAAGGTTTCAGTCGATTTGTTGAAAGGTAAAGAAGGTTCTGAGGTGGTACTGGGTGTTTTGAGGCCAGGTGATGACCAAATCGTGAATATCCCAGTGACACGGGGCAATGTAGCATTGAAAAGTATTGATGCAGCCTACATGCTCAACGAGCAACTGGGTTATATAAAAATCAACCGGTTTGCTGAATCTACTGAAGAAGAGTTTGACGCGGCAGTGGACAGACTCAAAAAACGAGGTGCAAAAAAACTTGCTCTGGATCTGAGGGACAATCCTGGCGGAGTCTTGAGCGGTGCTATTGCTATAGCAGATGAGTTTCTGAAAGATGGAAAACTGATTTTATTTCAGCGAGATCGTGAAAATGAGCGCACCGACAGCTACGCAACTACTAAGGGTGATTTTGAAGATCGGGAGGTCTATATCTTAATAAATGAGAATAGTGCCAGCGCCAGTGAGATCGTCGCCGGAGCTCTGCAGGACAATGATCGAGGGACCATCATAGGCAGACGCAGTTTTGGTAAGGGTCTCGTCCAGCAAGAAATCAAATTAGGCGATGGAAGTGCCGTAAGACTGACCATTGCTAGATATTACACTCCCACAGGCCGCAGTATCCAGCGACCATATGATAATGGCAATGACGCCTACTTCAAAGAATACATCGATCGATATGAAAACGGTGAACTTGAAAAACCTGAATTGATCCAAGTCAATGATTCTCTTAAGAAGGTCACACCTGGCGGTAAGGTAGTCTACGGTGGTGGGGGAATTATCCCAGATGTATTTGTTCCCACTAAAGAAGGTTACGTTGCGCAAACCCTAGACTACTTTGCCCGTACTGGCTTTGCTGATCAGTTTGTCAATCAATATTTGCAGGGCGACGGTTCATTCTTGAGAGATCTATCAGAAAGTGAGTTTGTCAATGAATACTTTGTTGCAGAAGAGGTGATGGAAGATTTTATTCAGTACGCTCAGCTGTATAACACCAGTATCAAATTGCCTGGATACCGCACCGAGATTTCCAACATCATCAAATCCAGTATGGCTGAACAACTATTTGATACCAGCTTGAAGATCAAATTGCTCAACCAGCAGGATCAGATGATACAGCGTTTACTGGACATCGACCAAAAACAATAGGAATTGAAAGTCCTCCATTTAGACAGTAACCATGACATTCTAGCAGAAAGGCTTAATGAAGCTGGGTTTGAGAATTATTTTGATTACGACAATCCTGTTGAGGATGTTTTACGGAAAATTGGCGATTACGATGGTGTCATCATACGTAGCAGGATCCCAGTAGATGCAACTTTTCTAGAGGCTGCCAGCTCATTAAAATTCATTGGGCGAGTAGGTGCTGGAATGGAGAATATTGATCTCGCTTTCGCGAAAGCGAGAAATATCAAGTGCTACAATTCACCAGAGGGGAACATGAATGCCGTAGGAGAACACGCGCTGGGAATGCTGCTCACCCTGTTCAACAAAATCAACAAAGCCGATCAGGAAGTAAGAAAAGGAATCTGGGACAGAGAAGGGAATCGCGGGCTCGAGTTAGAAGGTAAAACCGTGGGTATTATTGGTTACGGAAACATGGGACGCAGTTTTGCGAGGAAACTATCTGGATTTGACTGTGAGGTAATATGCCACGACATACTCCCTGATAAAAGTGATGATTATGCTAATCAAGTCTCGCTTGAAGAACTTATGGAAAGATCGCAGGTCATAAGCCTGCACACCCCGCAAACAGAACTCACGATCGGAATGATCAATGCGGATTTTATTGCTAGCATGAAGAATCCGTTTTATCTGATCAATACTGCTAGAGGGAAAAGCGTAATTACAGCTGATTTGGTCACTGGTCTAGATTCAGGAAAAGTTTTGGGTGCTGGCCTCGATGTGCTAGAGCAAGAGAAAAGTTCTTTTTCTTTACGCTTTTGCGAAAGCAAAGATTTCAATACACCGCTTCAAAAGCTTATCGGATTTGAGAATGTGATTCTGAGTCCACACATAGCCGGTTGGAGTGTAGAATCAAAATTCAAGTTGGCTAACGTGATCGCCGATAAAATTTTAAACGACTTCACTTGAAAATAGGAAAAGTTACTGGAATAGGTGGCTTCTTCTTCAAATGCAGAGATGTCTCGAAAACGAAAGAATGGTATAAGAAGCATTTAGGGTTTGAAGTGGATGATTACGGCTGTACTTTTTTTATGAAGCAAGAAGTGGAAAAAGATGAAAATGCGAGCCAGCAATGGAGTCCTTTTAAGGCTGACACAGATTACTTTGGAAAATCAGGTCAGGAATTCATGATCAATCTGCGTGTGGACGATTTGCTTGAGTTGTTGGAAGAATTAAAAGCAAATGACGTAAGAATTTTTGATGAAGTTCAAGAGTTTGAATATGGGAAATTTGCTTGGATAGAAGATTGTGATGGTCGACGTGTAGAACTGTGGGAACCCCAAAATGAAAACTTGTTTGTGAAAGAATCCTAGCCGCACGAACTCGATTCCAAACTCTTAGATATTTACTGTATTCCACTGGTTTATAGATACTAGACCCTCTTAATGTTAAGTTTGTGTTTTCGCATTGTTTAGTAAGAAATAACGCGCTTAACTTTGCGTTAACATGAAGATTTTAGTTCATACTGATTCTGATGCTGTTATAGCTCCCATGGTGTATGGATTTATGGATTACTACACGAGTAGGAAAACTAAAGTCTATCTGGCTGGTCTGCCCTGTTCAGAAATCGATAAGACTACTAAAAAAGTCATGAATTCTGTAGGGATTGATTTTGCTGACTGTAGGGAAGACGGTCTAGGCACACCTGATTCCTTTAATGATTATGATCTTATAATTTCTCTAAAGGATTCTGATGTGATTCCTGAAAAGGAAATACACAAAGTCTATAGCTTAGATTATCTAGCGGCTATGCAGCAGTTTTTGAGTACAGATAGAACAAAGTCAGACTACAAAAAATTACGAAAGCAAATTCATGCCATCTGTGAAAAGTTTGTAGAAACGCACATAGAGGGAAAGCACATGCGCAAGACTAGACAAAGTGCTTAATCAGTCTCTGGGTCATAATCAAGCGGCAGCATCCCAGAGAGCTTAAGTCTTCCTAAAAAGCCTCCCAGAAGAATATCTCTTTCCGACAAAAGATTGCCATTGCTTGTAAACCAAATTTTGTGGCTTTCCAATTTTATGATGGATTGTCCACCTTTTTTGTCGAGCAGCTCGTAATCAAGGTGTCTAAATTCTACTATTTTCTTGTCCTTATGATCTCTTACCCTGATGTGCTGTGAAATTTCTACAGGCTCTCTTTTATAGACAAGCTTATAGCCATCTTCTTCAAGGGACATATTGATTAGACTTTTATAGAAATTATCCAGAGAAACATCGTATAAACGTTTTCGATTGCGCTTGCGCTTACGTTGTGACGGTCTTTTGTGTTGCAGCTCTTTGAAAAAGGTTGAAACCAACATGAAGGATGAATGAGGTCTGAAGAAATTTTTGTTGTCGCTTTCTGTAGTTGTGACCAGTTCGCCAGTTCGCCAATCAATCTCTTGAAACAAAACTTCAAAATCAGCCATATCGACTAGAATTGTGTAGCCCAGCAACTTATTGTCAACCACGATAGGAACATCACAGGTTGCATAGAGAGTCTTATATGCAGGATTAAATCGTAATCTTACTTGATCGAGATTTCTAATTTCACAAAGCTTGGATGCTGGTACTGTACCAAGAAAATAATCTTTAAAATACTTTTCTTTTTTCTCACGACTCCATGGATCAAGACCCAAAACAACCTCTTCTAACTTCCCTTCTTGCTGGCTCATACTCACTTGTGTGAGATCTGTGGATAAAGGCTGCTGGATTGTTACTTTTCCGTACCCCACATAACTGAAAATAAGCGGCGCTATGTAGTCATCAGGATAGGAGATTTTAAAATCCCCATCTGGTCCCGTACTGGTACCAGTAGAACTCCCCGAAATATAAACTGTCACCCCTAGCATGGGTTCACCATTTGCGGCATCTATAACCCTACCTTCCAGTATTGTTTGAGCAGCACAAAACGAACTGAGGAATAGAAATAATATGATCAGTGAACGCATCATAAATCTATTTCTCGCTATTGTCACCGTTCTTAAAATACTTGGATTCCATTTCTGCCTGAAACTCTTCCATTACAGGTTTTACCGTACTTTCTGGAAGATCTGCAATACGTATATACATGAGACCATCTACGGCGTTATTAAACAATGGATCAACATTAAAGGCTACGACACGTGCGTTTTGCTTGACATACTTTTTGATTAGTACGGGCAATCGCAATTCATTGGGCTCAAGCTCATCGATTAGCCGGTCAAACTTATTGAGATCTGCCTCACTTTCATCAAAAATAAAATCTTTATCAGCATCAGCAAGCTTTACTTTAAAATCCTTTTTTGCCTTGATGTATTGAGCGATGTAGGGATCGTAATAATTACTTTTCATGAACTCAATCATGAGCGACTTAGAAAAGTTTGAGAACTTGTTGCTAATGCTCACGCCACCTATCAAGTATTTGTGATTTGGGAATCTAAGTGTACAGTGAACGATACCTTTCCAAAGTAAAAATAAAGGCATGGGTTTTTGCTGATAGTCTGAAATAATAAAAGCCCTTCCCATCTCGATGGATTGGCTCATCATTTTATGTAGCTCTGGTTCAAACCTGAAAAGCTCATTAAGATAAAAGCCTTCCATCCCATATGTCGCATAGATATCCTCACCCATCCCCATACGGTATGCCCCAGCTAGTCGATCTGCCTCGTTGTCCCATAGAAACATGTGATGGTAGTAATCATCGTATTTATCCAGATCAGTACTCTGGTTAGTACCCTCGCCTATCGCCCGAAAAGTAATTTCGCGTAAGCGACCTATCTCTTTTAAAAGCTCTGGCATCTCAGACTTTTTAGCCAGAAACACCTCATAATTCTTTGAGATTAGTAAACGCCTGTCGTTTTCTCTCAATTGCTCAACTTCCTTCTTTAAGATCTGTGGATGAGCACTCCTTTCAATCTGTCTAGGAGCTTTTGGGATTTTTATAGTTTTGGGTAGATCCGCAAGCTTCTTTGCCTCAACCTCATAGGGCTTTGCGAGTAGGTAAGTTTTTCTCCTGAGAAAATCAGTAAAGTCATTAAGATCTGGGTGTTCACTTTGCGCTTTGGGAGTAATCGCATTTCCTATTCTCACCTTGATTACTCGCTTGCGTTGCGTGAGCAGTTCACTAGGCAGCTTTGCCGTCCTGAATGTGTCGGATATTTTGGCAAGTCTATAAAAGAGCCTGCTATTTTTTGCATGAAAATAAATGGGAATAACAGGTACTTGTGCTCTTTGTATGAGCTTCATGGCTGCAGGTTCCCAATCTTTATCTACCACAAGCTTTCCATCCCTGTAGGTACTCACTTCACCTGCTGGAAAAATTCCTAACGGGAGATCATTTTTAAGGTGGCGCATGGCTTGCATAAATCCGGCCGTAGAGGATTTGACATTCTTCCTTTCCTCAAAAGGATTGACAGGCATGATGAACGGTTTCAACGGTTCTATGCGGTGCAAAAGAAAGTTTGCTACAATTTTGAAGTCAGGCCTATGCTCGAGAAGTAACTTAAGTAGCAATATTCCATCTACCCCACCCAATGGATGATTGCTAATAGTTATAAATCCCCCCTTCTTCGGTATTCGACGTAGGTCTTCTTCTGGTATCTCAAACTCGATTTCAAGATCAGCTAGTAATGCATTTAGAAATTCAATTCCCTCTAGTTCTTTGTGCGCATTGTAAATACTGTTGAGTTTTGAAATGCGCAGCATTTTCATCAATGCCCAGCCACTGAGTGTACCAAATGGACCATATTTATCCAGTTGGAGTGCACTCGCTATTTCTTTGGCTGTTACAAGACCCATGCAGTTTGCTTCTTCTACAAATATACTTAAGCCTTAATCTCTGCTTTTAATCACTAATTGTAGAGTTTCTTGGGTGCGCTGCCTGAGAAGCAATTCGCCATCGTTTTCAATAGATGAGACTTTATCCTTGTCGTAATGTCTAATCGTATAAAGCTTGACCGCTGGCTGAACATTTACTTGGAATTTTTCGCTAAGGCTTGAGATAAGTTGATCTTGAAGATTGTATTTGTCTTCAATGCATAGGCTGAAACTTATTGCACTGTTCTGCAAAAGCCCTACCTGCATCTTAAACTTAGAGAGTTGTTGGAAGATGTCACCTATGCTTGCCTCGCCTATGAAATTAAAATCTTTTGAGGAAACTTGTAGGAAAACCATGTTCTTCCTTACGATAAAACAAGGTGTCTGCGGCGACATTCCAGTGCTGGAATCTACGCAGGTACCAGTGGCAGTAGGATTCAAGAATGACTTTACATAAAGAGGTATTTTTTTTTTCTGAAGCGGCTGCAAGGTTTTAGGGTGTATCACGCTCGCCCCGTAAAAAGCAAGTTCAATAGCCTCGTTGTAGGGAATTTTTTCCAATAATCTTGTTTCTTGGAATTCCCTGGGATCTGCGTTAAGTACGCCAGGCACATCCTTCCATATCGTTACGCTTTCTGCATCAAGACAGTAAGCAATAATCGCAGCTGTATAATCACTCCCCTCCCGCCCTAGCGTGGTTGTTAATCCGTTTGAATCAGAGCCTATAAACCCTTGAGTCAGGAAAGTGGCAGTGGTGATTTCTTCAGAAATCTGGCTCTCTGTTTTCTCCCAGTCCACGGTTGCATCCCTATACTTATTGTCTGTGGCGATAAGTTGTCTAGCATCCAGCCATTTAAAATTTAAGCCCGAGCTTTTAAGGTAAGCAGCGACAATCTGGGTAGATAGCAATTCCCCGTGGCTCACTACTTGGTCATAGAGAAAACTATAATTTTTGCTTTTATTGCGCAGCAGCTCACCCTTCAAAGATTCAATGGTGGTTATGATGGTTTTTGTTATTCCGCTTTCGCGAAAGCGTAAGGCCGCATCATCAGAATCACTTTCCAGCTCATTAATAATCTCTAAATGCTGAGCGTGTAACTCATCAATTTTATTCAAGTAAGTAGAATCCTGATTGCCGTATAATGAGATGATTTCCTCCAAAGCATTTGTGGTTTTTCCCATCG
The DNA here is from genome assembly GCA_964478845.1 of uncultured Flavobacteriaceae bacterium. Classification (GTDB taxonomy): domain Bacteria; phylum Bacteroidota; class Bacteroidia; order Flavobacteriales; family Flavobacteriaceae; genus Nonlabens. Next base: position 225,196 of record CAYZJT010000001.1, read on the forward strand.
CACTTACCACCACGCCTATCTCTTCACCTTCAAACAACCCGAGGACTTTCCTCACGTTGCGCACACCAGCAGCATCTTTTACAGACGCCCCACCAAATTTAAATATCTTCATTTTCTAAATATAAAGCGAGTGTTTTATCATCCATTTGAGCGAGATGCCAATCTTTGATCATAACAGCACCTGTTCGCTCATAAAAATCGATGGCATTTTTATTCCATTCCAGCACTACCCATTCGACCCTGCGTACACCTCTATCTTGAGCATGTCTCAAAACTCGATTATAAAGCATCTTGCCCAGACCTTTTTTCCTATGCTTCTCTGAAACGATCAAATCTTCTAAATGGATGGTCTGCCCAGCCCAAGTGGAAAATCGCGGATAACAAAGCGCCATTCCCTCAATAGAGCTATTAATTAAACCTACAAAACAAATAAATGCACATGGCTCACTCGTTAAACCTTCCTCTAATTCCTTAATAGTCAGCTTGACTTGTTCAGGCTCCTTTTCAAATCTTGCCAACTCATGGATCAATTCAAGGACGCGTGGCATGTCCTCTACTCCTGCCTTACGCACTTCAAGCATTGTTTTTTATTTGCAATATAAATCAGCCCACCTCGCTTTGCGAGAATGAGATGAACTACAACGTTGTAATTCAAACGGGATTTCAGATATTTACAGCTTAAATCAATTCATGGCGACTAGCAACCAGACTCTAGGTGAATTCATCATCGACAACCAATCTGAATTTCAATACAGTAGTGGAGAACTCTCTCGATTAATCAACAGTATCAGACTTGCCGCAAAAATGGTCAATCACGAGGTCAATAAGGCAGGACTTGTCGATATCACAGGTAGTGCTGGTGAGATCAATACGCAAGGTGAAGACCAGCAAAAACTAGATGTATTTGCTAACAATGTCTTTATACAGACACTCACAAATCGCCAGATCGTTTGCGGTATCGCAAGTGAGGAAAACGATGATTTTATCACCATAAAAGGAAGCCGAAACGATCACGGAAACAAGTACGTGGTTGCGATGGATCCATTAGACGGTAGTTCAAATATCGATGTGAATGTATCTGTGGGAACGATTTTCTCAATCTACCGAAGAATTACTCCCGTAGGAACACCGGTTCAAGAAGAAGATTTTCTACAACCGGGCAATATGCAGGTAGCGGCTGGGTATATTATTTACGGTACTTCTACCATGCTGGTTTACACCACCGGACATGGAGTCAATGGGTTTACGCTAAATCCTGCTTTAGGAACATACTACCTTTCTCACCCCAACATGACTTTCCCTGAGTCTGGAAGAATATATAGCGTTAATGAAGGAAACTATATTCATTTCCCACAAGGCGTAAAAGATTACATCAAATACTGTCAGAAAGAAGAAGAAGACAGGCCCTATACCAGTCGTTATATAGGTAGTTTGGTGAGCGATATTCATCGCAACATTATCAAAGGTGGAATCTACATGTACCCGAAAAGTTCAAAAGCCAATAATGGTAAACTTAGATTGCTCTATGAATGCAACCCCATGGCGTTTATTGCAGAGCAGGCAGGCGGTGCGGCCAGTGATGGTAAAAGACGCATCTTGGATTTGAAACCTACAGAGCTACATCAACGAGTACCTTTTTTCTGTGGTAACAAGGATATGGTGAATAAAGTCGAAGAGTTTATCGCAGCCCATCCAGAATAAAGGGCTTGGAATACAGGAAACAACAAAGCCAGCAATTTTGATTGCTGGCTTTGTTGTTGAAGAGAATATTTGCCCTTTATCGATCTTTATTCAGCAAGTACCTATAGTCTTCTAGACTTAAAATCCCGCTGAAAATCTCTATGGATCGTTTTACTAAATATTCCGAATCGTCATCATTATAACCTATCGCTGTAGCATATCGCTTCAACAACTTGTGCTCGACTGGATCTAGAACCCTGTCAGCAAATACTATTTTAAATAGGTCATGCAACCACTGAATGCGTTCCTCTGCATTATTAGGCGGATTGACTGGATATATGGCTGGATTTTCCAGAATTTTCTCAAAATCACTATCTGTAATGTTGAGTTTGCTTTTCAATCTCTTTAAAACCACCAGCTCTTCATCCTTAAGAGGTCCATCAGACAAAGCTATGGTCACAAGCATAGCAAAATGACTCTGATTACGGGCAGATTCACCTGATTGAAAAAGTGCAGAAAAAGACATAAGTTGATTAGAATTTATTGAACAAATATAAGCACAAGGGCACACCCGAGGAGCTTTGATCAATGAACCTACAGCTCGCATAAAGACAGCAAAAGCCCCTGCATTGCGTAGGGGCTTTTTACTAATAAGGAGTATAAGTTATTTAATGATCAACTTTCTAGATTCAGATACGTCACCATCAGTAATCTTTACGATATAAAGCCCAGAATTGAGGAATGATACATCTACTCTATCTTGGTTTGAACTGAAACTGGTTGACAGAACTTGTTTTCCCAGAACATTAAAAATCGTTACCGATTTTTCAGTAGACTGTAGAGTTTTGATGGTTACATAATCTCCAGCCACTGGATTAGGGTACATCTCAAAACCCGCAATGGAAGCATCATCTATAGATGCTGCCATAGTAGGTGTTACAGCTGCATAGGATGTTGCAATTCTCAATTCATCAACCAGCATGAAAGGTGTCTCATTAGAAGAATCCTGACGCAATTGAAATTCACCGATTTCTGTAGCTGGACTAGAATCTATGCTTACGATATCTGCTGTAGCAGGTTGAGCCACACCAAATGTGGTAGAATCAGGATTGATGAATAGATTAGCCTCACCATTATCAATATCATAAGTCATGACAACAAATACCGTGTCGCCTAAGTTGTAGGTGCCAGAAGCAAATTGCGGATTAGAAGTTTCTGCTCCATAGCCTATCTCATAAGTAGTTCCTGGCATCATGGTAGCCGTGTCTTCTATAGGTCTTACCCATAATCTGGATTGAAAACCGCCGCCACCATCACTTAATATAGCAAAGTAACCACCATCGGTATAATCAATACTGGTTCCTGTCTGGAACGAACTTACTTGAAAAGCAAAACTTGCGTAAACAGTTCCAGATGTTTCAGGCGTAAAAAGCAACTCTGCATCCTGACCGCTTTCATCAAAAGTTACATGATTCCCCACAGATGGAGCTAAGCCAGTTACACTTAAGTTACCGTTGCTCACGATTATCTCATCACCAGAATTTGTAGGAGTCCAGTTTAATTGATCAGTTAGAAAATCACCAGCAGTATAATCAAATTGCTCTGTAATAGGTAACAAAAGGCAAGTAGGGCTGAAAAAAGTAAATGCGAGATCACAGCTACTTCCAGTATTACCGGTGATAACAAGAAGAGTATCATCACCTTCTTGCATATTGCCTAACTGAATAGTTCCAATTGCATTTGTATCAGGGCTATCTCCAGCGACCGTGACGCCAGCAGGTACGATGATATCATACGTTACTCCTGTATTACCACCAGTAAAATCTATTGAGGCAGAATAGGTATCAATACCTGAGGTAGATGTATCGCAAGTTGTCGTTGCCGAAGCAAAATCAAGGCTCAAGTCACAAGGAAAATCAACTGTAAAAGTCACTTGGCTTTGCGCTTCTGGATTAGAAAGTGCCTGACCATTTGTGTCTCTCAGCTGTGCTGTTACCACATAAGTCTCACCTGGCGAAACGTTTACCGTTTCAGGGTTAGCGTCAGTCAATATAGAACTCACGGCCGTACCACCTGTAGAAACCGTAAATGACATATCGCCATCTGTACTGAAATTGAAGTTGGCTACTGAGAATTGAACATCAACCGTAGATGTTGCAGGAATTGTTGTGCCATCTGATGGTGCAGTGATCGTTACACTTGGATTAGTTGTCCCTGCCTGAATTGTAAAATCAACGGTAGTTTCAGAAGCTGGATCTTTAGAATTGTTACCGGACCAGTTTGAAGCATTTGCTACAGATGCTAAGATCGCAGCTGCCGTACCTGATGTTATACCTGTATAGTAAATATTATCCCACTCCTCTTCAGGACCGGGACCTGAACCAGCCGCAACAGCGTTAGCACCATCTGTTAACCCAGGTGGCAGTTCAGATTGATTACTATCAGAGCTTGTTCCAGATGGTTGAAAAATTGTACTATTGGACATAGCACTGAAAATGAAAACAGGTGACGTAGCAGTGCCTTGATAAGCATGTATCTGATCCCCTGCTGTAGACAGACCAGTATTACCCCCTGTAAAATTTGGGTCACCTATTGTTGCATCTGCACTATAGATGATGTTTGTACCAGCGGTTATACCACCAGGAGGCGCCGTATAGGTAACAGTTGATTCGTTAGATTCTAGAACACCATTAAACACACCGTTTTCGGTGAATTCAATGACTGTACCTGGCAATAAATCTACAAGCGGCACAAACCTGAATGTATCAGGTGTATCTGCTTCTAGAGATATGATTACTAGATCACCAGGGCCCAGTGTGGTTTGCGCTTTCGCGAAAGCGCCACTAAACAGTATTGCAAAAAGCAAATAGAAGTAATGTTTTTTCATAAGCATATTTAAGAAACGCAAGGTAAAGCCTTACAATCAATCGTTGTACAGGTTTCACATTATATAAAGGTTAAGTATGTAGAAATGCCGTTTCAAATCCTATAGTGAAGATGTCAGGATACAGAAAAGCAGAACTATGAATTTAGGCTATCCAGCATTATCTGGACGGTAGATCTAAGGTCAAATGCGGCATTCCAACCCCAGTCCTTTCTCGCGTGACTATCATCTATTGACCCAGGCCAGCTATCGGCAATTTTCTGTCTGAAATCTGGTGAGTAGGTGATTTGAAAATTACTTTGATGCCTCTGGATCTCAATTGCGATCTCAGCAGGTGTAAAGTTCATTCCCGAGAGATTATAAGAACCACGCTGCTTGATTCTTTCTGACTCTACAGACATGATTTGCACCGTAGCATTGATGGCATCTTCCATAAACATCATGGGGAGCATTGTATCGGCCCTCAAAAAGCAGTCATACTTGTTCTCGGCAATTGCCTTGTGAAAAATATCAATTGCATAGTCGGTAGTACCGCCACCAGGTAAAGTTTTGTACGAGATCAATCCAGGATATCTGATGGATCTTACATCGACCCCATACTTATCATGGTAATACTCACACCAGCGTTCGCCTGTTTGCTTGCTGATACCATAAACCGTCGTAGGTTCCATGATGGTCTGCTGCGGCGTATCGTATTTAGGAGTGGTAGGTCCAAACACTGCGATGCTAGATGGCCAGAATACTTTCTCGATTTTACCTTCTTTGGCGATATCCAAGACATTAAAAAGAGATCCCATATTCAGGTCCCACGCTTTTTTAGGGAACTTTTCGCCGGTTGCACTTAACATGGCCGCCATGAGATACACCTCAGTGACTGCGTAATGCAAACAGATATCTTCCATGGCGCTTTTATCTGTAGCATCTAAAAGCTCAAAAGGACCACCAGTAATCAATTGAGAAGTGGCTTCCCGTATATCTGCGGCAATCACCTTATCATCGCCATGCAGCTCCCTTAATTTTACTACTAATTCAGTTCCTATTTGACCACAAGCGCCTATGACGAGAATACTCATTGAAGATTTTTCGGCAAATATAAGTGATGGTTCAAGCCATGAATTTCTAGGATAGGATTATCGACTGGCACTTAAGATATTTAAGAAAAATTGTAAACATCGCTTTCGCGAAAGCGAAAAAACAAATCACTTGTTAAAGGATTACGGAATATAATGTAATTATTAAGTGTTTATTGATTAAAACGAGCTAGAACAACAATTAGTTTTGTTTCAAAATAAATTATTATGAAAAAGATTGTTTTATCAGCTGTTTTAGGATCATTCATATTCATAGGTTGTAACGATAAGGAAAATGAGAGTAAAGACGATGAAACAGCAATGAATAATTATGAGCAAAGTACTGACCAGGAGGACTGGGAGTACAATGACAATGATGTTTCAAATGCCGCAGATTTAGATATGAAAAACGGCAGAAAGTCACGAGAAGCTAAGCGACGTGATGGCTTAATGGACGACTCGCCATCTAATGGATCACAAAAAGATTCCGACATCAATGAAGAAAAGCTAGGGATGAATCAGGTAAACAAAAAAGAGGTATCCTACACTTTCACGAGAGCAGAATCTGATGAGATAGCATCAGAATTTGAAAGTAATGTTGAAGCCGGATTAAAAAATGAGATAAGAATCAAAGGCTATCCTACATATACCATTATGAGAGGATACATGATTGACTTGTCTAAATCCAATGCAAACAATGAAGAAGCTGCAGAGAATTCTTTACGTAAAGCTTACACAGAATTTAAACGAACTGTACCTGCTTATCTGCAACGCAACGATGTAATCGATGCAATGGCTAAAGTTGAGCATAGACTGGATGTTTATGAGCGAGAAAGAAACTTGCCCGATGCAACTCAAGAAAGGAATCGGAATAATATTCAAGACGTCCAAAGAGCCTTTGACGATATGGAAAGAGAAATCGCTGAGGCAAGACAACAATTCAAGGATAATCGTGAGGATGCACTTGAAGAGTTCATGGAAGAGATCAATGATAAAGATCCAGGTGTAAGTAGAATGCAACGCTATAAAGACGCGCTAGAAGAATATAACGAAGAGATTGAAAATTAGAATCTCCTCTTTTGAAACTAAAAGCCTCGCTGGCAGCTGCCAGCGGGGCTTTTGTAATAAGTATTAAAGATTTATTTCTTCTTCATTCCTTTTACGATAGCCGTTGTAGTAACTTCCATATCTACAGGCATGGGATCTGGCCCCATCAGACCGGCAGGGAATACCATTTTACCCTTAAGATTCCCGTCAGTTACAGAATTGATTAACCAGCCTGTCTTTTCATCAATAGTGATTTCCCCTTTAGCATCGCCGTCCATGGTCATCTTGATGGTCATTCCTTGAATCATGGCCTCTTGTTCTCCACCAGTACTGATAGTGCCATCTGATGTCACCATAATCCTACCTTCTGTCATGTCTTTAATGGTATATTGATTATCCACATCCATATTGACCATCATCATCTCCATATCATTAGTAGTACTCCACGTAGCGCCTTTTTTCTTTTTGCTGTTAGTAAGCGCCTGAAAAGCTTTAAGGTACGACTGTTTAAGTTTTTGATCTGTCAACTCAGCCTTCATTGCACCTTCCATTTGCAGCTTCATCATGTCATCCATCTCTACGCCCTCCATCATTGCATCGGTGTAGCCATTTGCATTGAATTCCACTAGTTCGCCAGTCGTAGAAACTACTGCTTTCATCGTACGATTGGTCAAATTTTTCATGATCATATTCATTGGATCAGTAGTATCACCTTCTGAATCTTGAATAGTACTCTGACCCATTGATTTCGTCTCATTTCTAACCTTAGTTGGAATGATATCGATCAGGTAATTACCTTCTTTTTTTCCAGTAATAACAAAGTCTGTTTCCTCAGTTGAAATGGTAGTCTGCTCTTGCGGCATTCCCCCCATAACCTGTTTGACCTGTGTTGTAGTCTCAGAAGCCAGAGTGTACGTTTTTCCTACCTCAAGATTGAGTTCAATTCCTTTTTGGGCGCTAAGCATTGCCGTTGACAAAAACGCAACAGCTAAAAATATTTTTTTCATGTTTTGAATTTTGATCAAAAATAGGCTACGTAAAGTAACCAGTTGTTAAAGCTATTTTCTTGCGATTACCTTTTTAGCTTTTGCTTGAATGTTTTCTGCATTCAGACCGTACTTCTCTAAAAGTTGAGCAGGAGTACCACTCTCACCAAACGTATCCTGGGTAGCGACAAATTCCTGTGGTGCAGGATAGTTTGAAGTGAGGGTTCTAGCAACACTTTCTCCTAGTCCGCCTAAAAAGTTGTGTTCCTCTGCTGTGACTACACATCCTGTTTTCTTTACAGAATTGATGATCGCCTCTTCATCCAGCGGTTTGATCGTATGGATATTGATCACCTCTGCTGAGATTCCTTTTTCATTCAATGCCTCTGCGGCCTGAAGCGCTTCCCAAACAAGGTGTCCCGTAGCTACGATGGTAACATCGCTTCCTTCTTGTAACATGACCGCTTTCCCGATGTGGAATTCACCGTTTTCAGGGGTGAAGTTTGCCACCTTAGGACGACCAAAACGCAAATACACCGGCCCTTGATGTTCTGCAATAGCAAGAGTTGCTGCTTTGGTCTGGTTGTAGTCGCAGGTATTGATCACCGTCATCCCTGGCAACATTTTCATCAAGCCTATGTCTTCAAGAATCTGATGAGTCGCCCCATCCTCACCCAATGTTAATCCTGAATGCGATGCACAGATTTTCACATTTTTTCCTGAGTATGCAATACTCTGGCGTATCTGGTCATATACCCTACCAGTTGAAAAGTTGGCAAAAGTTCCCGTGAAAGGAATCTTACCACCTATGGTCATTCCTGCTGCAATTCCCATCATGTTTGCTTCTGCGATTCCTACTTGGAAAAAGCGGTCCGGATAGGTGTCCGCAAAGTCGTTCATCTTCAGCGATCCTGTCAGGTCTGCACAAAGAGCGACCACGTTTTCATTTTTTTCACCTAATTCAGAAAGACCAGCACCAAAACCTGATCTCGTATCCTTACTGCCTGTGTTTTCGTATTTCTTCATATCTATTTCCGCCACGAGCGGTATTGAATTAGTAATCTCCTAGTGTTTCTGGATTTTGAGCCAGCGCAGCTTCCAGTTGTTCATCATTGGGTGCAACACCATGCCATCTATGACTGCCCATCATAAAGTCCACACCATTACCCATTTCCGTATGCAATAGGATGCAGACGGGTTTACGCTTTCGCGAAAGCGAGATCGCCTTACGCAACCCATTCAATACAAGCTCCACATCATTACCACCCTCTACAACGACAACTTCCCAACCGAAAGCAGAGAATTTGCGTTCGAGATCACCCAAATCCAGCACTTTATCTGTGCTGCCATCAATCTGCTGACCATTCACATCCACAGTAGAAATCAGGTTGTCCACGTGATTTGCTGCAGCGTACATGGCAGCCTCCCAGATTTGACCTTCCTGCAACTCGCCGTCACCATGAAGTGTAAATACTGATTTGTCATCGCCATTGAGCTTTTTTGTCTCTGCAGCACCTATCCCGACGCTTAGCGCCTGACCCAAAGAACCGCTTGCAATGCGCACGCCTGGTAACCCTTCATGAGTGGTAGGGTGACCCTGCAAACGAGAATTCAATTTTCTGAAGGTGTTCAACTCCTGTACAGGGAAATAACCTGATCGTGCAAGAACACTATAAAAAACTGGAGAGATATGCCCATTTGACAGGAAGAAAAGATCTTCACCTATCCCATCCATGTTAAAATCTGGATCGTGGTGCATGATCTCATTATAGAGAACTACAAAGAATTCTGCACAACCAAGCGACCCACCCGGATGCCCACTATTAACGGCATGAACTTGCCTTACGATGTCTCGCCTAACCTGAGTGACGATGTCCTTTAATTGCTGTATATCAGCCATTCTGCTATTTTTAAAGCTAGGCTGCAAAAATAAAGGCTTTAGCTTTCAGATATCAGACGACGCGAAACGTATTTGTCCACGCTCAAGGAGTTTTTATAAACAGTTTAAGAAATCAACTGATGACCTGCTGACTTATCGGAACTAATCGACGTCGTATGTAGTAACGTCTGCGCCATCCTTGAGCGAGATACCTGCCGCTGCCAGTTCATCCCTGATGGTATCACTAGTTGCCCAGTCTTTGTTTGCCCTGGCTTTTGATCGCAGATTGATGATCAATTTCATAGCTGCATCCAGCGCCTCGTTATTTGCGCCTGCCGTGTCACCATTTTCTGGCTTGATTCCCAGCACATCGATAATATAACCCCTGAAGGATTCCTTCAACAAATCGATATCAGATTGAGTCAACTGCTCACGTCCATCTTTTGCAGCGACTATGGCTTTTGCGGCATCAAACAGCTGGGCAATAAGAATCGGTGTATTGAAATCATCATCCATGGCAGCTTTACAGCGATCCTTCCATGCAGACACATCCCAAGTGGAATTGCCAGAAGGCGAAACCTCGTCCAGCATGTCTATGGCGTCACATAAACGGTTATAACCTTTCTCTGCAGCGAGAATTGCCTCGTTACTGAAATCAAGCACAGATCGATAGTGCGCCTGCATCATAAAGAACCTGACAACAGCTGGAGAAAATGGCTTTTCCATAAACTCATTCTCGCCAGAAAACAACTCTTGTGGCAAGATGCTGTTGCCAGTGGATTTGCTCATTTTCTGACCATTGAGTGTAAGCATGTTTGTATGCATCCAGTAATTGACTGGGCCGTGGCCATGCGCCGCCTGACCCTGAGCAATCTCGCACTCATGGTGGGGAAATTTCAAATCTAGACCGCCCCCGTGGATGTCAAACGTTTCACCTAAATATTTAGAGGACATCACAGTACACTCTAGGTGCCAGCCAGGGAAACCGTCGCCCCAGGGGCTGGGCCAGCGCATGATGTGCGCATCGCTTGCTTTTTTCCAGAGTGCAAAATCCTGTGGATTATCCTTCTCGTCCTGCGCAGCGAGTTCGCGGGTATTGGCAATCATATCCTCAAGGTTGCGACCACTCAAAATCCCATACTGATGCTCCTCATTGTAACGATTGACGTTAAAATAAACAGACCCGTTGCGCTCGTAAGCATAGCCCTTATCAATAATTGTTTTGATGATCTCAATCTGTTCAACGATATGCCCTGTTGCGGTAGGTTCTATACTGGGCGGTATAGCATTGAATTTTTCCATCACGTCGTGAAAGTCCAGCGTGTATTGCTGCACAACTTCCATGGGTTCCAGTTTTTCAAGCCTTGCTTTTTTAGAAATCTTATCCTCACCCTGATCTGCGTCATCAGTCAAATGACCAGCATCTGTGATGTTGCGTACGTATCGCACTTTGTATCCTGAATAAGACAGGTAGCGATAGATCATATCAAAACTGATGAACGTTCTACAATTTCCTAAATGCACATTGCTGTAAACCGTAGGTCCACAGACATACATTCCAACTCTTCCAGCAGTTATGGGTGTGAAAACCTCTTTTTCACCCGTCATGGAATTGTAGATCTTCAATTGGGTCATGATAATGTTGATTTTCTGGTACAGGAAATTTCCCTGCACTTAGGCAAACTTAAGCTTAAGTGAGCTAGTTATGAAGTTGTAAAGATTATGTTTTGGTGCGCTTTCCTGAAAGGAAGCCTGCCCTGAGCCTGTCGAAGGGCGAAAGCGTAATGAAGACAAACTAAAACTTAGTTTCTAACCTTATGTAGTCTAAAAATTCACGGCGTGTCTCAAGATTCTTGAATGCCCCACCAAATTCTCCTGTCACCGTACTGCTTTCAATATCCTTTATCCCACGACTGTTTACACACAGGTGTTTTGCATCGATGACGCAGGCCACATCCTCTGTACCTAAAACATCCTGGAGTTCTCTCACTATCTGAATGTTCAAACGCTCCTGAACTTGTGGTCGTCTAGCATAATAATCAACAATCCGATTCATTTTAGAGAGCCCTACCACCGTTCCATTAGAAATATAGGCCACGTGAGCACGGCCCACAATGGGAAGTAGGTGATGCTCGCAGGTAGAGTAAAGCACTATATTCTTCTCCACCAGCATCTCACCGTATTTGTATTTATTGTCAAAAGTGCTGGCACTAGGCTTGCGATCAGGATGCAAACCAGAAAACATCTCGTTTACAAACATCTTGGCAACACGATTAGGGGTACCCTTTAGACTATCATCTGTCATATCCATTCCCAAAGTGGTGAGAATATTATGAACATCCTTTTTTATACTTTCAATTTTTTCTGCATCAGACAGTTCGAAAGCGCCTTCTCTCAAAGGAGTTTTTTCATTTGATGAAAAGTGACTGTCGCCTTGCTCGTCTAGGAGCGCACTTAAATCGACCTCGTTATTTACCATGCTGCAAATTTACTTTTTGAGTCGCGAATAGCGACTTTAAATTAAAATCATTAACAAATTGTATTCTAAGCGCTTAGCTTTAATTAAAAAAACCATAAATTTCCAGATTTAATTTTCTAGATGAAAAGATTGCTACTCCTACTGGTTCTCGTCTTTCTGAATTGCTTGTCTGTATTTGCTCAGGATTTTAATATGGTTCGCAATCAAAACCAGCGCTACAACGGCTGCACAGGCGCACTGTTTTTTGATGATGGGGGAAGACGAGGGGACTACACCGCTAATCAGACTTCTACTGCAATTTTCTGTCCTTCTATCTCTACTGATAAAATGGAAATGAACTTTTCAAGCATGAATCTTGGGCCAGGGGACACTTTATCGGTTTATGATGGCGACAGTTCATCTGCACCACTTTTATTGACTATCACAGGTAATACAGTCCCCCCTTTGTTTAGAGCATCAGCAGCTAACACATCAGGCTGTCTTACATTCGTTTTTACTTCAAATGGTTCAGGGAATGGTGCCGGATGGGCTGCCCAGAGAGGTTGCTTTAATCCTTGCCAAGCGATTAGCCCTGTGGTCTTAACCACACCCCCTATTTCGCCAGATGGAATTTTAAGAGTGTGCCAGGACCAACAGATTGACTTCAATGGTACAGCAAACTTTTCAATGGATGGTACTGGGGCTACCTACGAATGGGATTTAGACGATGGTGCAGGTATCCGTTCAGGTCAAAATGTAACCACCAGATATCCCATTGAGGGGGTATATTTTGTTCAATTCATTGTAACGGACGCAACTGGTTGTCAGGATCGTGAGGAAATTGATTTGGTTGTCCAAGTTTCAACAGATCCTGAATTCAATTCAGTCCCAGCGGACACAGATATCTGCCTGGGTGAAACCACAACCATCACAGGTGATGCCATGTCTACTCAATTTCAAGTCCAGGTAGCACCACCAGTTGCTGGCACTACATTCTTACCTGATGGAAGTGGCGTATCCTATAACACCTGTATTAATGTTGATCTCTTTCCTCCTAATTCTGTAGTCACAAATGCTACTGATCTTATAAGTGTTCTTATCAATATGGAACATTCTTGGGTGAATGATCTTGAAATTACTCTTACATCCCCTAACGGTCAATCAGTTACTATTCTACCTAATCCAAATGCTGGTGGCGGAAGATTTTTTGGCATTCCGATCGATCCCGGACCTGGTCCAGGAACAGGATTTGATTATGTAATTACCGAGCAGCCAGGAACTAATGATACCATCGAGCAGTGGCTACAAAACAATACGGCAACGACAGTACCAGCAGGAAATTACCTTCCTCAGCAGCCTTTCTCTAATTTTATAGGTAGCCCGCTAAATGGGCAATGGTGCTTAACTATTAATGATAATTTATTGGCTGATGATGGCTATATATTCCGTTGGGAATTGAATTTCAATCCAAATATTTTACCCAGTGAATTCACCTTTGAACCACAAGTCAATACCACTCGCTGGTTGCCTGACCCTACAATCGTGGCAACTAACGGCGAGACCATTACTGTCCAGCCCACCACCACTGGCCAAGTTTGTTATACCTATGAGTTTTCTGATGATTTTGGGTGTGTGTACACTGAAGATGTCTGTATCAATGTAAATCCAGGTGTTTCTGGTAGCAATCCACCAGATGATTTGCTAGTTTGTGATCTGACCGGAACAACTACCGAAGTAGACTTGACTCAGAATGATCCCGTAATTCTTGCTGCGTTGAATCCGGCTGATTACGACATCAACTATTACACTACTATCGCAGATGCCGCAGCTGGCATAAATCCTATTAACAATCCAGCTAATTTCACATTTACTAGACCCAGTCAGACCATCTTTTCTGTTATCACAGAGTTGGCAACGGGCTGTGATTTGATTGATGATTTTGAAGTCGGTCTGATTGAATTCAGTCCATTTGTTATAGGCGATCTATCTCAGTGCGGAGCTCTGGATGATTTTGATCTAGAAGCCTACATCAGAACATTTTTACCGCCAGATCTAAATACGGCTAACTTCACATTATTAGTCTTCCCTAGCCTTGCCGATGCGCAAGCTAGTACCAATCAAATTGTAAGTCCTGATCAATACGATCAGGCAATTGGAATTCAAGAAATCGGTATAAGAATAGAAGCAGCCTCAGACCCTGCATGTAATGTGGTCGAATCATTCACTATCGACCTCACGCCGCTATCAGGTTCTGGTTCAGGGAACGATCTGGAATTGTGCGATGACCTTAATGAAGACGGTGTTGAGATTTTTGACCTGACACAAAACGATATACCTCTGTATGGGAATTTAGATCCATCACAACATGAGGTGCTATACTTTATCACTCAAGCAGACGCAGATGCCAATGCAAATCCAATCACAACTCCAGCAACTTTTCCCAATACATCCAATCCACAAACCATATTTGTCAGAGTTCAGGATTCGAACAACCCGAATTGTTTTGCTACGAGCAGCTTTGACATTACAGTTCTTGGGATCCCGCAGATTGCTGTTCCCTCAAATCTCAGCATTTGTGACTATCCGGTAAATGACGGAATTGAAGTGTTTGATTTGACTCAGGTCGAGCCAGAAGTTCTGAATGCACTCAATCCAGCGGATTATAACATCGCCTATTTTTTGACGCTCAATGATGCGTTGGCAAAGGTTAATCCGCTCACTCCCAATTACACTAATACAAATCCTACCGAAGACATCTTTGTCTGTGTTGAGGATTTGAACACCGGCTGTATCAATATCGTTCAGTTTCAAATCAATGTAGAACCAATTCCAGATCTAGGTGTACCGAGTGATCTTGAGCGTTGCTCCAATGATTCAACAGCACTTGCCATTTTTGACCTGACAGAAAATACAAGCAATATCATCGATGGGCAATCTGCTGTGACCGTGTCCTACTTTGAAAGCATGGCAGATGCAGAAGCTGACTCAAATCAGATCCCTACACCAGATAGCTATACAGCTCTTTCTGACCCACAAACCATTTACTATCGCATATCCTTTGATGGCACGCCCTGTTTCAATGTTGGAACTTTTGAATTGAGAACTGTTTTGCCACCAACCATCAATACTCCTGTAGATCAAGAAGCATGTGATGACGGTGCAGGTAATGCGAGCATTGATCTACGAAGTTTGGACGCTAATATTAGCGCGGGAATAGCCACACTGACTATCACCTACCACACCACGTTTGCAGACGCAGAAGGCGGGACCAATCCCCTCCCAGATAACTATACCTTTACCAATGACGAAACAGTTTTTGTGAGAGCAGTAGACACTGCTAACGCCTGCGAAGCCATCACATCTTTTGGTTTGATCTTTAATGAGCTTCCAGCTTTGGGAACCCCTAATGACCTTATCCTAAACGATGATCCTAGTGGCGATGGTGTAGAGGTTTTTGATTTGACCAGTAATGACACTGACATTCTCAATGGTTTAAACCCAGCGGATTTCACCTTTACTTATTACCTAGACCCGACTGACGCTCAAAACGCCAGTAATGCTGTTGGACCAAATTATCAGAACATCACTAGTCCAGAGACAATAAGCGTTAGGGTAGAAAATAATGCTACTGGTTGCTTTAGTACAGTGGACTTTGATTTGATTATCAACCCTATTCCAAACGCAATTACTGGCTCAGACCTAGTGGAATGTGACGATAATGGAGATACTATTGCTACTTTCCAGTTGAATCAAAATGCAAATGAATTAAGAGACGGTCAGGCAAATGTTATTATTAATTATTACCGCACCAGAAGTGATGCAGAAAATCAAGTAAATCCATTAAACGATACTGCTTATGACAACATCAGCAATCCGCAAACCATTTATTACACAATAGCATTTCCTGACACAGGCGCTTTCGCTATAGGGACATTCAACATAAGAACGATAGGTGCGCCTAGTGTAATAATGCTTCAGGATTATGAAGACTGTGACAGCGGCGATGGAACTGTAGAAGTCGATTTGCTACAATTCATTGACGACATTACAGATAACGAACCGGATGTGACCGTATCCTACTATCTGAATGATGATGACGCTCTAGATCAGATTAACGAAGTGTCAACACCATTTACTTACGATTCAGATACCGTATTATTTGTAAGAGTCGATAGCGATATCACCGATTGTGTGAACTTCACAACACTTAATCTGATTCTCAATCCGCTACCTGAAGCTCAACTATTCAACAGATTTCAATTGTGCATAGGACCTAACGATGAATTGTTGCAAGGACCAGTGGATCTTGCAACTGGACTTGACGACACCCTTTTTGACTTCCAATGGTCACTGGAAGGGCAGGAGCTAGTTGGCGAGACTGGAGCAACTCTTTCTGCCACTGCCCCTGGAAGTTACCAAGTACAAATTACAAATAGCATGACAGGATGCGTAAGTACGGCAAATACGCAGGTTGATGCCATAGGCCTTCCTGAGCTCTACGACATCTCTGTTACGACAGAGAACTACGATAAAACTCACAATATTGAGGTGACCATTGGCAGCCCAGGAAAATTCATTTTTAGACTAGATGATGGTCCTTATGTAGATAGTGGATTTTTTGCTAATGTTTCACCAGGGCCTCATACGGTAACGATAAGAGAAGAATCCGGGTGTGGCGAGATCATTGAGAACATTTTTGTGTACGGCTATCCTGATTTCTTTACCCCTAATGGTGATGGATTTAACGACCGCTGGAATATAGTAGGAGGAAGTCAGTTCCCCAATACACAGCTTTATATATTTGACCGTTATGGCAGATTAGTTAAACAGATAAGTGCAGACGGCCCTGGTTGGGACGGGACTTCAGCTGGTCAGCCATTGCCTAGTAGTGACTACTGGTTTAGGATTGAGTACGACAACAATGGTCAAACCGCGGAGGCCACTGGGCACTTTGCATTGAAAAGGTGATTTTTAATTTACTGCTTTCGCGAAAGCGTAATTCCAAAAAGGGTCATTAAAACACCAAATCAAAATTTCAAATGCAGTAAATACTGAATGCTAACCGATCAAATATGAGATTTTTAAAACTTAGACTGATTCTTACGGCCTTAATCGCTATCACAGCAGTAGTTTCCTGTCAGAAAGACGATGAAGTTGTGCAGAATATTGATCAAGCTGATCAATACATTCCGGATGTAAAAGCCTTTACACTTAACGGCAACCAGCTAAATCAAAAATATCCTGAAATAGGTGAAAGAATAAATAACCTGAATAGCCTGCGGGGTCGATTCACCACCGCGCAGCAGACACAGCAGCTGGATACCACAAACATCAAGGTGATCCAGTTGCCGGAGAGCATCACCTACATCTTCCGGGTTTTTGAAACCATGCCTACGCCAGATAGGCAAAAAAATTACCTACTGGTTAAACTTAGGGATAGCCTGGTTCATCAATACATGGTGGATTATAAAATCAATGATGATGGATCTGTTGACATACACGACACCTTTATCAATCCCATCTTTGGGGATGACCTGCTCAACCAGACGAGGGTGGAATGTGGTGGTACCGGCACTTTTCAGAGCTTCTGGGTCGAAGGGTACACCATAGAACACACTTGTAGTGGAGGCCCAAATCATACTGTTTCAGACGGTGAGTGGAGTTCTGACAATCCTGGGGGGTGCAGACTATGGGGTGGTCCTGGTGGGCCTACGGTGACTGTAGTTCTGGGCCATTGGGAAACGCGGTTTGTAGAACAGGTGCCCTGTCTCACCATAGATGATCCCAGTAATGGCACAAGCCCAGGTGGTGGTAGCAGTGGCGGCAGTACTGGAGGCGATAATGACCAGAACACGCCACCTGACGATGATGATCCAGGGGGAACACAGCCGCAGGATCCAGTTGGAATAGGTTTTGTTCCTAACCTAATTGATGAAGAGGAAGATGATTGCGAGAAGTTAAAAAAATTTATGGAAAGTACTGATATCAATCACCCAGAAACTAACAGGCAATACATTTATAGAGACCTGCGCATGCATACCCTTAACAATAACTTTGAGAAGGGACAACTCATTAATGAGGTAGTAATAAATGATGAATCAACAAGAGATTATACAGAGGTAGTTGGACAACCATTTTCAAATGGGATCAATCTTCCCAATGTGCCCAGCGATGGGAGCATGATAGGATTGATCCATACGCATTGGGAAGGTGACGGCAGAGGCGGTGGGCTTTCACCGCTGTTCTCAATGAGTGACATGCTATATTTTGCTCTCATCGCATCCAGGAGACATAATAGCGGTAAGGAATTGAAGGATGTTGTGTTTATTTTGGTTTCCCATACCGGTGCAGTTTATGCTCTAAAACTTAATGATATCAATAAGGTGATACAGTTTTTGCGAGATTTTTATCAAAACAATCCTGGCGAGAAAAATCAAGAGGTTGCTAAAGATACATTTGATAAATATGTCATCCGTGGTGATAATTTAAAAAGT
This sequence comes from uncultured Flavobacteriaceae bacterium, assembly GCA_964478845.1. GTDB lineage: Bacteria > Bacteroidota > Bacteroidia > Flavobacteriales > Flavobacteriaceae > Nonlabens. The sequence continues at coordinate 243,694 of CAYZJT010000001.1, forward strand.
CAGGAAAGTAGATTTCTTGAAAAAATTGGGAACGCAGGAATCTCGGTCTATGCATTTGATACGGATAATGATGAATGGGAAGAAGTGGTTGATGATTCAAGTAACGGTAACAGAAAACCATGTTAAAAGAAAAGAAATGAAAAATATTGTTATTACATCAATACTCGTCATTTGCTCAATGCTAATGGCTACATCACAGAATCGAGTATATCCTATATTCAGCAATGGAAATAACCCTGACGATTGGACAGATATTTACTTCAAAGACATGAATAATGACTTGGATAAGTATGTGGGAACATGGGTTTGGGAAGAGAATGGCAATAAATTGACTGTAGAGCTAGAAAAGTCTATCCAATACCACCTTTTTAATGACCATTATGAGGATGTATTATTAGGAAATTACAAGTATGAAGAAAATGGAACTACGATTGTAGATACAATGACTAATCCAATCATTGATCCCAACTTGACTGATAATGGTTACCATATCGTTCTATGGGGTGATTCTAAGTCTCAATTTTTGACTTTTATGAGAGGAAGATTTGTCGATCCTGTACGAAGTGAATACGCTAGTTATGATTTATGGTGTGATTACATTACCCCCGTTCTATCTCTTCCTAATGAGCCTCAACAAATTAGGCTGACTGTAATTCTAAACGGCTATACACGTAATTCAATTGATGAGGTAATTGACACTACTTTACCTTATGGTTCAAGGATTCCTCAAGATGTCATTCTTACCAAGCAGTAAATTGTTTGATTAAATCGACTAAGTGTTAAAATGAACTATTATAAAAGTATCATTTTGCTGATTTTGTTTCAATCGCTGGTTACTTCACAAACTCGTATATACCCAATTAACAATAACGGCAACATACCCATGGATACAGATGGCGCATATTTTAAAGACATCAACGATGACCTGGACAAATATGAAGGAATATGGGTATGGGAAGAAAATGGGAATAAACTTACCATTGTCTTGGAAAAAAGTATTCAGGACGATTGGTTCCCAAGTCACTATGAGGACTTAATTGTTGGCAATTATAAGTATGAAGAAAATGGGATTGTAATAGTTGATACGATGACTAATCCCATCATCAATCCTAATTTAACCGATGATGGATATCATATTACGCTATGGGGAGATAATAAGACCCCATTTATAACTTATATGAGGGGGGTATTTGTGGACCCTGTACGAAGTGAATACGCCAGTTATGATTTATGGTGTGATTATATAACCCCAGTATTGTCTCTGCCTAATGAGCCAAAACAAATTAGGTTGACCGTTATTTTAAGCGGCTACACACGCAATTCAATTGATGAGGTAATTGATACCACATTACCTTATGGTTCTAGAATTCCACAAGACGTGATTCTTACAAAACAGTAAAATGTTTCATCAAATTGTTTGAGCGTTTATATGAACTGTTTTACGACTATCGTTTTGCTGATTTTATTTCAATCGCTGGCAACCGCGCAATCTCGTATATACCCTATATATAATGATGGTAATACCCCAGACGATTATACAAATGTCTACTTTAAGGATATGAATAATGATCTTGATAAATACGATGGAACATGGGTCTGGGAAGAAAATGGAAAAAAACTTACGGTTATATTAGAAAAAGCAATTCAATATTATCTTTTTAGTAGTTACTACGAAGATGTTTTGCTTGGCAATTATAAGTATGAAGAAAATGGGACTACAATTGTAGATACAATTACCAATTCAATCATTGATCCTAATTTAACCGATGATGGATATCATATAACGCTGTGGGGAGATAATCAGACTCCATTTATAACTTATATGAGGGGGATATTTGTTGACCCTGTAAGAAGCAACTATGCCAGTTACAGTTTATGGTGTGATTACATCACACCCGTTCTATCTCTCCCTAGTGAGCCAAAACAAATTAGAATGACCGTTATTTTAAACGGCTATACACGTAATTCAATTGATGAGGTAATTGACACTACTTTACCTTATGGTTCAAGGATTCCTCAAGATGTCATTCTTACCAAGCAGTAAATTGTTTGATTAAATCGACTAAGTGTTAAAATGAACTATTATAAAAGTATCATTTTGCTGATTTTGTTTCAATCGCTGGTTACTTCACAAACTCGTATATACCCAATTAACAATAACGGCAACATACCCATGGATACAGATGGCGCATATTTTAAAGACATCAACGATGACCTGGACAAATATGAAGGAATATGGGTATGGGAAGAAAATGGGAATAAACTTACCATTGTCTTGGAAAAAAGTATTCAGGACGATTGGTTCCCAAGTCACTATGAGGACTTAATTGTTGGCAATTATAAGTATGAAGAAAATGGGATTGTAATAGTTGATACGATGACTAATCCCATCATCAATCCTAATTTAACCGATGATGGATATCATATTACGCTATGGGGAGATAATAAGACCCCATTTATAACTTATATGAGGGGGGTATTTGTGGACCCTGTACGAAGTTACTATGCTGATTATGGTATATTTTGCCACTATATAAGTCCAATTCTGTCCTTGCCTGGTGAGCCTAAACAAATAAAGTTCATGGTTATTGTTGAAAGTCTAGCCCGCACTAGGACAGGAGATTATGTGGATAGCACGACCCCACACGAACCCAGGATACCCTATGATGTAGTGCTCACTAAGCAGTAAACTGGTTTATTAAAATCCCTAGTCATAGTGCTTGGTGGACACTCTATAGAGAATAGATCATGAATTACTAAAGCTATGCATTTCTAGGCTTGACAGCCTCTAAGAATTCTATTATGCATTAGATCGCAATCAATTCAATCGATCCGCAACTTACGAGTTTGCGGATCGACTATTTTTATAGAGACTGTTTTATACTCCTCCAAAAAAGCCATGGCGTACTCTGGCCACTCAATGAATTTATACGCTCTACGATCTAGATAATCCTCAAATCCTATGTCATATAGCTCTTCTGGAGATTCTACCCGATAGAGATCAAAGTGTAGAACAGGATCTGTTCCACTATATTCATTGACTAATGAAAATGTGGGGGAAGACACTTCATCACCGATACCCAGTCCCTTGCAGATAGCCTTGATCAATGTGGTTTTTCCAGCTCCCATGGGCGCGTCAAACAAATAGGTGTCTATAGTTGGGTTCGCTTTCGCGAAAGCGATAAAATCACCAGCCACCTTATCGATTTCTTCAAGCTTGTAAACAGCAGTCATTTATCTAGGATTGAAAACGGCAAAAGGGATGAGCATTTCTTCCAGCGACACGCCACCATGCTGATAAGTATTGCGGTAATAACTCACATAGTGATTGTAATTATTGGGGTACGCAAAAAAGAAATCGCTCTTGGCAAAAATGTAGCTGCTGCTCATGTTAATCTTGGGCAGTTTGATAGTGCTAGGATCTTTTGCGGCTAGCACCTCTTTATCTTCATAAGTCAAACTACGACCAGTTTTGTAGCGCAGATTGAGACTGGTGTTTTTGTCGCCTATCACCTTGCTAGGATTAGTCACATTGATGGTACCGTGATCTGTTGTCAATACTAGCTTGAAGCCTAACTGCTGTGCCTTCTGGATGATCTCAAAAAGTGGTGAATTCTTGAACCAACTAAGCGTCAGCGATCGATACGATTTATCGGTGCTTGCCAGCTCTTTGATTACTTCCATCTCAGTCTTTGCATGTGAGAGCATGTCCACAAAATTGTATACGACGACAGTCAGGTCATTATCCTTTTGGGACTTGAAGTTTTCGGCGAGTTTGCGCCCGTTAGCCTCGTTTGTAATCTTGTGATATTGATGCTTGATGTTTAATCTCAGGCGCTGTAGCTGTGCTGTAAGGAATTCATCTTCATGCATGTTCTTGCCACCATCATCCGTATCATCCTTCCAAAAATTAGGATGCCGCTTTTTCATGTCTTCAGGCATAAGCCCAGAAAAAATTGCATTCCGCGCGTACTGTGTTGCGGTGGGCAGGATTGAACAATAGGTTTGCTCGCTGGATTTTTTGTAGTGGTTATTGATCAGGTTTTCAAAAACTTTATATTGATCAAACCTCAAGTTATCAATCACCACAAACAAAACAGGCTGTTTGTCTTTTAATTCTGGTACAACCAATCGCTTGAAAAGCGTATGGCTCATAACGGGAGCATCTTCCTCATCCTTAAACCATTCGGGATAATTTCTATCAATGAATTTCCCAAACTGCTGATTAGCCTCGGCTTTTTGCGCGTTAAGGATTTCAAACATGCCAGCATCCTCCACATCTTCTAATTCCAGCTCCCAATAAATAAGCTTTTGGTACAGCTGCACCCATTCCTGATAGCTGTTGATCATGGACATGTCCATGGCTATTTTCCTGAACTCACGCTGGTAGTCGCTGGTGGTTTTTTCATTAACTAAACGGTTATGATCGAGATTTTTCTTGAGGGACAACAGAATCTGATTGGGATTCACAGGCTTGATCAGATAATCGGCGATCTTTGAACCTATTGCCTCTTCCATGATCATTTCCTCTTCACTTTTGGTAATCATGATCACGGGCAGATTGGCTTGTTTTTCTTTGATCTCATTCAAAGTTTCGAGACCCGTGAGGCCCGGCATGTTTTCATCCAGCAGAACGATGTCGTAACTGGTCTCATCGATTGCCTCAATCGCCTCAGTCCCACTGATACGGGTATCCACCTCATAGCCTTTGTTTGTAAGAAAAATAATGTGTGGTTTGAGTAAGTCAACTTCATCATCTACCCATAAAATCTTAAATCCTGCCATAGTTTATTTTTGTGAGAAATGCACCCGCAATTGAAGGCACAGAACAAACTTAAAATTTTAAACGATCCCATTTATGGTTTTATTTCTGTTCCCAGCGAAGAAATCTTTCAGATTCTAGAGCACAGGTATTTCCAGCGATTGAGGCGCATCACCCAGATGGGCCTAAGTCATCTGGTTTATCCTGGGGCTCAGCATACCCGGTTCCATCATGCCTTAGGGTGCCTGCACCTCATGTCGATGGCAGTGCAAACGTTAAAAAGTAAGCATGTTAACATCTCTGACGAAGAGGAAGATGCACTTTACAAGGCGATTTTGTTACATGACATAGGTCACGGTCCGTTCTCTCATGCCTTAGAACACCAGATCGTGACGGGTGCGACACACGAGCAACTTTCGCTGTGTTTTATGCATCAGCTTAATGATGAGTTTAACGGTAGTTTGGCGCTGGCCATTAAGATCTTTAAAGGTGATTACCATCGCCAGTTTTTAGTAGATCTGGTTTCCAGTCAGCTAGATATCGATAGGCTGGATTATCTAAAAAGAGACAGTTTTTATACCGGTGTAGTCGAGGGCGATATTAATTCGCAACGCCTGATCGGCATGCTCAATGTGCATGATGATAAACTTGTAGTCGAGGAAAAGGGGATTTACAGCGTTGAGAATTTTTTATCGGGACGCAGATTGATGTATTGGCAAGTTTATCTACACAAAACGGGAATCGGCGCAGAGCATCTGTTGCAATCGGTTTTGCAGCGCATCAAGGAATTGCATGATCTGGGGCATGATATTCCAGCTACTGAAAACCTCATGTTTTTTCTGACTCATGACAACCTAGATTTTACAGATCTTGAGATCATAGAGCGCTTTGCCATGCTGGATGACAGCGACGTTATCATGACTTTGAAGCAATGCCTTTCTCATTCAGATTTTGTATTGAGCGAACTCTGCGAGATGCTGTTGAACCGCAAACTACTCAAGATCAAATTCACCAAAAAACCCATTTCGGCCCAAAAGATCGAGAAACGTATTGATAAGCTCAAAGCAGAATATGGCATCAGAGACGAGGAGGCTGCGTACTTTGTATTTACCGGTGTTGTAAGCAACGTGGCTTACAGCGATCTGGAACCCATTAACATCCTCACTAAAAACGGTAAAGTCAAAGAATTCACTCAGGTGGGCAATGAGAAAAGTTTTAAGGCGCTCAACCTCAAGACCACCAAATACTATTACTGCTACCCTAAGCCTAAAACAGCTAAAGAGTTAAAGGTCGCTCATGCGTAGCCACAAGTACGACACGATCATTATCGGTGGCGGCGCAGCTGGTTTTTTTACGGCTATCAATCTCGCAGAGCGACATCCTCAACATCGCATCGCCATCCTTGAGCGTGGTAAGGAGGTGCTATCGAAAGTGCGCATTTCAGGCGGCGGCCGTTGCAACGTCACCCACGCAGAATTTGAGCCCAGACCGCTATCGACTAATTATCCGCGGGGTGAGCGTGAGCTGCTGGGCCCTTTCCACACATTTATGACGGGCGATACCGTTGCGTGGTTTGAGGACCGCGGCGTATCGCTGAAAATCGAGGAGGACGGACGCATGTTTCCTACTTCAGATTCATCAGGGAGCATTATCGATTGTTTTATGACGCTTTCGCGAAAGCATAACATTGACATCCACCTGAAAACAAATGTCAAACAGATCACAAAAGCTAGTGATTTCTGGAAGTGCGAGAGTTCAGAGCAGTCATTCACCGCAAAAAATCTAGTAATTACGGCAGGCAGCAGTCCAAAAATGTGGGATTTACTCAGAAGTATGGGACATACGATCTCGGCTGCGGTGCCGTCGCTTTTTACATTCAATCTGGAAAACAGAGAAACAACGGATCTCGCTGGAATCGCCGTGGAGGCTCGCGTTGAAGTCCCGATGCTCAAACTGGAATCTCAAGGACCACTGCTGATTACTCACTGGGGTTTTTCAGGGCCAGCGATTCTAAAATTGAGCGCATGGGGTGCGCGGGAACTCAATCAGGCGGGCTACAAGTTTGATTTGGTGATCAACTGGCTCAACCATATTGATTCACAAAGCTGCAAGGACTTGTTAGTTTCCAGAAGAAACAGGAGCAAAAAGCAGGTGGGCAATGATTGTCCGTTTGATTTACCAAAACGTCTTTGGCAGTACCTGACTGATTCAGCGGAAATTGGAATTAAACCATGGGCTGAGATATCTAATAGGGACATTAATAAGCTGGCTGGTCTACTTACCGCTTGCGTTTTAAAGGTCAACGGAAAGAGCACGTTCAAAGAAGAATTTGTAACCGCTGGAGGGGTGGAATTGAAAGAGATCGATTTCAGGCGTTTTGGATCTAAGCTGCATGAGAATCTCTACCTAGCTGGTGAGGTCCTGAACATTGACGCCATTACAGGTGGTTTTAATTTCCAAAACGCATGGACTGGAGGGTGGATTATTGCTCAATCGATTGAGTGATTTCAGCTGCTTCATCAATTTCAGAGGTCGTAATTTAGACCTCTAAACCAAAGCTTTGAACAAGAAAACCATACTTATGATTCTCGATGGATGGGGAATCACACAAAATCCTGAGGTTAGCGCCATCGCACAGGCAGAAACACCGTTTATCGACAGCCTTTACGAGAAATACCCACATGCCACGTTACGCTCAGACGGTGAGCACGTGGGCCTACCAGATGGCCAGATGGGAAACAGCGAGGTGGGCCACATGAACCTGGGTGCAGGCCGGATTGTTTATCAGGACTTTGCCAAAATCAATCGGGCTATTCATCAGGACACACTCAAGGATGAGAAGGTACTGGTAGATGCTCTCGCTTTCGCGAAAGCGAACAACAAAAAAATCCATTTGCTAGGACTGGTCTCTGATGGTGGGGTTCATGCTCACATCAATCATCTCAAAGCCCTAATCGATATTGCTGTTGAAAACGGCAATGACGAAATCTTTGTCCATGCTTTTACCGATGGTCGTGACGTAGATCCAAAATCAGGAAAAGGATTTATCGGCGATTTGCTCAACCATATCAAGGGAACTCCTGCGCAATTAGCCAGTATTATAGGACGCTACTACGCCATGGACCGCGACCAGCGCTGGGAAAGAGTGGCAAAGGCTCATAAACTACTCACCGATGGAATCGGGGCACCATCCCACGATGCGCTGGATAGCATTCAGGAAAGTTATGATAATGACATTACGGATGAGTTCATCGATCCCATCGTTATGCTCAATGGCTCAGAACCTGTTGCAACGATTGAAGATGGTGATGTGGTGATATTTTTTAATTACCGCACAGACCGTGGGCGGGAGCTGACGCAGATGCTTTCGCAGAAAGATTTCCTAGAAGCGGGCACGAAAAAACTGAACCTAAAGTTCATCACGATGACAAAATATGACGAAACCTTTAAGGGAATTGACGTCATTTTTGAAAAAGACAATCTCAAAAACACGCTTGGTGAAGTCTTGAGCAAAGCCGGCAAAACACAGATTCGCATCGCTGAAACCGAGAAGTATCCGCATGTGACCTTCTTTTTCAATGGTGGGCAGGAAGACCCATTTGACGGTGAAAATCGCATCATGTGCAACTCGCCAAAAGTCGCTACTTACGACTTACAACCAGAAATGTCTATCGAATGTGTCACAGACAGAATTGTTCCAGAAATCAAGAAACAGTCAGCAGATTTTATCTGTCTGAATTTTGCCAATCCAGACATGGTCGGCCACACCGGTTCCATGGAAGCTGCGGTTGCTGCCTGCGAGGCTGTGGACAAAGCTGCACAACAAGTGATTGAAGCAGCTATAGAACAGGATTACACGATTCTTGTCATCGCAGATCATGGAAACTGCGAGGTGATGATCAATGCTGACGGATCGGTTAATACGGCACATACCACTAATCCAGTTCCTTTGATATTGGTGGATAAGGAATTAAAAGAAATCAAATCTGGAATATTGGGTGATATTTCACCTACGATCCTCAAATTGATGGGCGTAGATCAGCCCGCAGAGATGACACAAAAATCATTAATTTAGAACCATGAAAAAACTGATCTACTTATTTACTGCCGCTTTGATCATTAGCTGTAGCTCTTCAAAAACAGCCAGTTCATCCACAGATAAAAAAGAAATGGCTAAAGAAGAAATGGCTGAGGAAAAGGATGTCGTGGAAAATGTCCTGAACAAGGACGCCAGCGGAAATTTAACTGGTGTGCACAATGAATGGGCATTCAATCAAGAGCCATACGCCGCCTGGTTCAAACCACGATACGAAAGCTACAATCCAGACCAGCAGGTAGTTTCAAGCCTTAAAGAAAATATGAACGGAGTTACAGTGCGTGCCTACATGGGAACATGGTGTGGAGATTCAAAAAGAGAAACGCCCAAGTTTTACAAATTGATGGATCAGGTAGGTTTTGACGAGTCGGACATTACCATGATTACCGTAGATCGTAGTAAAAAGCAACCAGTAGAGTTGGTTTCTGGATATGATGTGATACGTGTACCAACCTTCATTTTCTATAAGAATGGTAAAGAGATCGGGAGATTTGTGGAACGCCCCCGCGAGTCGCTAGAAGCCGACATTCTCAAAATTGTGAGCGGCGAGCCATACAAGCACTACTACGACAGAAGTTAATACGCTTTTATCATAGAGCTCAGTCTCTAATATCGGCTAGTATCTCTTTCAATCTAGAATAGTTGGGTGTTTCATCCCCTAGCTTTTCTTTGACTTTGTTTGCCTCTTCGTCGCTGGCACCTATCTGATCCAGCATGTTGTTCAGGTGCATCTTCATATGGCCTTTTTGGATGCCTGTAGTGACCAGAGAATGGATGGCAGCAAAATTTTGCGCTAGCCCGCAAACGGCGACGATGCGCATCAGGTCCTCGGCAGATGGGTTTTGTAAGATCTGTAGGCTCAGTTTTGCCAGCGGATGAAGTGACGTCAACCCACCGATGGTTCCCAGCGCAAGCGGGAATTCTGCTTCAAAGTAAAAATGATTGTCTTCTACCCGAGCCTTGGTCAGACTTCGGTACTTTCCGTCTCGTGCTGCGTAAGCATGGACAGCTGCCTCGACTGCTCTAAAGTCGTTTCCGGTGGCGATAACCACCGCATCGATCCCGTTCATGATGCCTTTATTGTGAGTTACGGCGCGGTAAGGTTCGATAATAGCAATTTCTACTGCTCGAGCAAACTTGGATGCGAAGGTTTCTGCTGGAACACCGTTAACAACTCCCAGATCTTGAACTGGACAATCCACCTGTACGTGAACTCTACAATTGGGTACGTAGTTGCTCAATATACTCATTACGACCTCTGGCGCATCAGCGCTAAAGCCCTCATAGATTTCTGACTGTGCTTTTAGGCTCGCGGCTAGCTGCTCAAGGGTACTGTTAATGAAGTTTGCCCCCATCGCATCGCGCGTTTCAAAGGTGGCGTGCAGCTGGTAGTAACCATCTAGATCTGTAGTTTTGTTGACCAGTCGGAGTTCCTTGATTCCGCCGCCACGTTTTTTCATGCTGGCATTTAGGGATTCAATGGATTGAAGCAGTTCCGCTTTCGCGAAAGCGTAAAATGCCTCCATCTCACTATTCAGCCCGTGATACATGAGGTGTACCTGCCCTACTTTCTCTGTACCGATAATGCGGGTTTTGAAACCGCCCCGATCCTGCCAAAACTTAGCCGCCTTGCTCGCAGCCGCCACTACGCTGCTTTCCTCAACAGCCATAGGGATGGCATAGGTCTCGCCATCGATCAGGAAATTAGGCGCGATGCCGTACGGTAGGTAAAAATTTGAAATCGTGTTCTCGCTAAAGCCATCGTGCAATTCCTGCAGTTTGTCATCGTCGTTCCAATACTGTTGAAGAATCGAATGAGCGTCTGGAACATCTGCAAGAAAACTCTGCGAGATCCATTCTATTTTTTGTGCTTTATTGAACTTTGAAAAGCCAAACACATGTTTCGTCATTTTGACTATCAGGTTATGAAAGTTTCAAATCGTGAATGTATTAATAATACTTAAAAACAAAGAGCCTATTCTTCTTGAGAATAGACTCTTCATAAAAATCTTACATTAGAATATATTAGCTTTCTAGATTTAATCTAGCCTGCAGTAGTGTAGAAGACAAATAATATTCTTGTTTCCTGAAATCACTTTGCAAAAATCCAGCGTCAACAGCACCGTTATTTTTCTCTAAAAAATCATCATAAATTTGCTGTATATTCAAGTTTGAATTTAAGTCCAAAGCATAATTAAATAGTTGAAAATTAATTTCAAGTGTTAGTAAATTTGATTTTAAAGAGCTCTGATCCTTAATCAAATACTCAATATCATCTAGGCTTGCAGTTTTCTCAAACTCTAAACTATGTAGATAGAATAATATAAGGTTTTTGCTATTTAACTTAACATACTCATCTTCAATATCAGATAAATCCTTATAAGTATTGAACAACTCGCTAGCATTCAGATCATTTTGATTAATATAGACCGCCGCTCTAGGGTCTATTTTCTGCGAAGCTTGTAATAATGAATCTGGATTTTCATTAGAATCATAAACTTCATTTGATTCATCAACACATGAACCAATCAAGGCAAAAAGAAGGAAAATACTTAGAATTTTAGATTTCATAACAAAACATTATTGAGCATTACAGCACAGCCCTTGGGCCTGCGCATTTGTGATGAGCTGGACTTTACTAATCTCATAAGAACCCTCCTGTTCGCCCGGAACCCAGAAAAGCACGGTTCCTTTGGGTTCGTCATTCGCCTGACCTGAACAGCATGGACCGCTTTCAACTGAATAGATAATTTGTTTTCCAGATGCCATTGAACCACATCCACAGCCCGTAGGATCCTCTTGAAGAAGAGTAAAAGAACATAAAGCAAATAAAATACTCGCTAAACTTACAATAATTTTCATTTTTTTCATTTTCTAAGGTTTTTGTGTTAGCAGGTTATAAAGAAAAAGAAAATTAAACTATTATACAAGTACATTCTTATCTAAAATAAAAACCTATTTGATTATCATTGTCAATAATAATATTGTGATCTTGTAAGCCAACACTATCAAAACTTGTACATGACAAAAAAAATCTTGTTACTGCTCTTCATTTCGACTGGTTATAGTTTACTCGCTCAAAAGAATATTGTCGTAGAGGATATTTACACAGGTAAATTCCGCACGCAGGGGCTGCAATCTCTGCGATCCATGAATGATGGTAAGCATTACCTGGTCTTAAATTATAATCGCGACCGCACCCAGAGCATCGACAAATACAGCTATAAAACAGGTGAAAAAGTTGGAACTATCGTTTCCAGTTCTGATCTAGAATTGCCTATTCAGAATTACATGATGAGTGATGACGAGCAAAAAATCATGATCGTCTCGCAGCGCATCTCGATCTTCCGCCGTAGTGCAAACAGCATGGTGCACATCTACGACACAGATAATAAAAACCTGACCAAACTGAGTGACGAGCTGGTGCGTAGCCCGCATTTTTCACCAGATGGCAGCAAGGTGGGATATGTGTTTGAAAACAATCTTTACTATAAGGACTTGACTGACGGCAGCACGGTTCAGGTGACTGATGATGGCGTCACAAACGAGCTGATCAACGGGGTGACCGATTGGGTTTATGAAGAGGAATTTTCGCTGGTACGTGCGTTTGAATGGAGTCCTGATGGAAAGCAGCTTGCATTTCTGAGCTTTGACGAGCGCGAGGTACCTGAGTTTTCCATGGATGTTTACGGTCAGGGATTGTATCAATACCCGTACGTGTTCAAATACCCTAAAGCAGGTGAGAAGAATTCGGTGGTGGGGCTGCATGTATATGATTTGCTTTCGCGAAAGCGTAAACCGGTTAATCTGAATAGAAACGAAGAGTTCTATGTGGCCAGAATCGACTATTCCCCTACTGGCACGCTTACCGCGCAAGTGCTGAATAGGCATCAGAATGAGCTGGATTTTTATTACATTGATAATGCTGGAAACGCAAAAATTGCCTTTACCGAAAAGGATACTGCATACGTGGATGTGACCGATGATTTGACATTTCTAGAGGACGGCAGCTTCTTATGGACCAGCGAGAAAGACAACTGGAGACACATCTACCTCTACGACAAAAACGGTAAGGAGCAGCGCCAGATAACCGATGGCAACTGGGATGTCACCTCATATTACGGTTACAATCCAAAAGAAAAGCGCATCTATTTCCAAAGCACGGAAGATGGCAGCATTAACCGCGGAATCTATTCCATCAAACTGAATGGTAAGAGCAAAAAGAAACTGTCAGATCAGACAGGAACTAATCGCGCCGACTTTAGCAGCGATTTTAGCTATTTCATCAATACTTATTCAAGTGCTACTACTCCACCGATTTACACGCTTAACGATGCCAAAAATGGCGATGTCGTCCGTGAGATCAAAAACAATAATGACCTGAAAAGCCGATTGGAAGAATATAAGCTTTCACCTAAAGAGTATTCGACCATCAACATCAACGGGAATGATTTGAACATGTGGATGATGAAACCACTTGACTTTGACGAGTCCAAGAAATATCCTGCATTGATGTACCAGTACAGCGGTCCAGGTTCACAGCAAGTGACCAATAGCTGGTACGGCGCAAATGACTACTGGCATTCCAGTCTGGCTAATGACGGCTATATAATCGTATGCATCGATGGACGTGGAACAGGTCACAAAGGCGCCGACTTTAAGAAAGTGACCCAAAAGGAACTGGGTAAATATGAGGTCGAGGATCAGATTGCTGCAGCAAGAAAACTTGGCGCCATGGATTATATATATGCTGACCGCATCGGTATCTGGGGCTGGAGCTATGGTGGTTTTATGAGTTCCAACTGTATCCTGAAAGGAAACGATGTGTTTAGTACCGCAATCGCGGTTGCACCGGTAACTAACTGGCGTTTCTACGACACCATCTACACGGAGCGCTACATGACCACCCCACAGGAAAATGTAAGCGGTTATGATGAAAACAGCCCGATCAATCACGTGGACAAACTAAAAGGCGATTATCTGCTGGTGCACGGTAGCGCAGATGACAATGTACACGTGCAAAACACGATGCTGATGATCGAGGCGCTGGTACAGGCAAACAAGCAATTTGACTGGGCGATCTACCCAGACAAGAACCACGGCATCTACGGCGGCAACACCCGCATCCATCTTTACAACAAGATGACCGATTTTATCAAGGAAAAACTTTAAATCAACAATTGAATAAATGAATACAAGTTCATTCAAATTCGGCGGGGCTGCCGAGAATCAGAAAACTGTTTTAGGACACCCATCGGGATTATTTGTTTTGTTCTTTACAGAGATGTGGGAGCGCTTTTCTTATTATGGAATGCGTGTACTTCTAGTCGTGTTCCTAGTGGAAGTAGCTTTTGACGACCAATGGTCACGAGCTGATGCGCTAGCACTGTATGGAATATATACTGGATTCGTTTACTTCACACCGATGATCGGCGGTATTCTGGCAGATAAACTCCTAGGCTATAGGAAGGCCGTGATGTTAGGTGCTCTTATAATGACCTTAGGCCACGCGAGTATGGCCCTAGAAACTCCTTACTCATTTTATCTGGGATTATTACTTCTAATCTTGGGAAATGGTCTTTTTAAGCCCAACATTTCTTCTATAGTCGGGAATATGTATGTTAAAAATCCAGAGATGAAAGATGGTGCCTATACAATATTCTATATGGGTATTAATGCCGGCGCCTTTCTAGGAATCGGGCTTTGTAGTTATTATGGTGAACAGATTAGTTATTCTCTAGGCTTTGGGCTTGCAGGAATATTCATGCTGGTAGGACTGCTACAGTTTTTCTTTACACAAAAAATTTTTGGAAATATAGGCTTGCCGCCATCTCACCCAGACTATGAAGCAGTTCAGGTCGAACCTGGCGAAAGTCCCGTAGCAGTACACTATGAAGATCAGATAATTGATGATGATCTAGCCAGCAAGGGTAAAAGTACTGTCCCCACACAATCCACTGATAAGAGCCGTGCAATCAAATGGGGTGTCATCGGCCTTGTAATAGCGGGTATAGTTTATGGATTGATAAGCTTTTTTGGTGAAGAGCAGGCAAATGCGCTTCAGACCTTCTCGCGAGAAATGATGCCACCCATTATTCTAGCGGCAGTGATCGGTTTTGTGGGCTGGATCGTGTCAGATCCATTGTTGAGTAAGATAGAGCGTGACCGTGTCTGGGTAATTATGGTCTTGAGCTTCTTCATAGTGTTCTTCTGGTGGGCGTTTGAACAAGCTGGTGGATCAATGACCATATTCGCTCTGGATTACACAGATCGTAGTCTTGTTGATGATCAAGCGCAATTGTTTTCAATCATAAATGCTGTTTTGAACGTAGTACCTATGCTATTGCTCACTTGGGTTCTATTGAAGCTTTTTAGGGTTACCTTTAGTAAATTCTCTACTGGAAATCTGTTTTTAGGCCTCGGGTTTATCGGAGTTTGGGCTTTGATAGGATTCATGCTTTATAAGCAGTTTGTTGCAGACAGCAATGAAGTACCTGCGGGGTGGTTCCAGATTTTCAATAGTCTGTTTATTATATGTCTAGCGCCACTATTCAGCAAATTATGGTCTAAAAATATTAGTTGGTTGCAAAGCGGACCTGTCAAGTTTGCTATGGGTCTTATATTATTAGGCCTTGGATTCGCAGTGCTTTCATATGGCGCATCTAGTATCCCAAATGGTGCGACTACGGCTAGTGTGAGTATGTTTTGGCTTATAGGGGCGTATTTATTGCACACTTTAGGAGAGCTATGTATCTCACCTGTAGGTTTGAGTTATGTTTCAAAATTGGCTCCAGTGCGTTTGGTCGGCTTGATGTTTGGAGTATTTTTTGTCGCAAACTTTATCGCAAATTTTGCCGGAGGTCTGACAGGCTCCTATATTGAGCCTATTGCTGAAGAGGTGGGCCTAAGCGGGTTCTTTCTGATCTTTACTGCGATACCAATTGCGGCTGGCTTAGTAATGCTAGCATTGAACAAATGGATGCTTAAAAAGATGCACGGAATCAGATAAAGTTGATTTATTGATTATAAACGCACCGCTTGAAAACGGTGCGTTTTTATTTGCCGTATTTTTGAAAGTGATTGAAAATAAAATCACTAATCATTATTTAAATATGAACTCACTCAGACGATCGCTCAGAAAAACCTGTCTGTTTATTTCTCTAATGATATTTATAGTCATCGGGGGCTGCTCATCTGATGATGATGAACCGGTCATACCACCTGCTCCACGCATGTTTGATTTTCCAAATGGAATTTTTGTTGAGGCAACTATGGATGGCGAAAAAAGATCAATCGTCCAAAACTTTTCCGCGGGCTTGAGTTTTGCATCCTTCAGTTCAAACGTTATGGTGGGCAATGAGTGTGAACCAGCTTATGGAGGTGGGTTGAGAGAAGCCTCTTCTGATGGATTTGGTGGTGGAATCTTCATTGTCTTTTACGGGGCGGCTCGCGCCTATGGCGATACTGATGCATGTGCCAATTCTATTTGGACAAATTTTGTGAACTATTTCCCGACCGGGATCATTCCAGTAAACGACACACAGCAAAGACTAGACACTGGGCTGACTGGCGGTATATCATTCCTTTCCTCGTTCGACCGTAACTTTCACGGAACAAGCTCAACATCATATTCCCACACGCAGGTTCCCTATCCTCAACCCAATTCTACTTTTGAAATTCTCAATACAGAAGAAAAGATTTCAGCAGACGGATTCGATCTATTAGAAGTAGAGGGCATTTTCGACAACATTACGCTTTATGATCAAGGTGCCAACCCTGTACATTTGCTAGAGGATGGAAGTTTTAGAGTCCAATTCAGTATACCTTAAAAATTAGAGTACTGGATCACTTTTGAGAACGCACCGCTTGAAAAAGGTGCGTTTTTTGTTTTAATGCAGTTGTAATTTTGTGATATGAGAAAATTAATTTTCTTTATTCTAGTAATTCCATTTCTGAGCTCTGCGCAGGTCAAATGGATGACGATGGACGAGGCACTGGCCGCACAGAAAAAAGAACCACGCAAGATTTTATTGAAGTCCTATACCGACTGGTGTGGGAACTGCAAGTGGATGGATAAGTACGCTTTCGCGAAAGCGGACATCGCACATTACATAAATGAAAACTACTACCCCGTCGCCTTTAATGCTGAAGGGACCACACAGGTGAACTACAAAGGAAAGAAATACATTAACAAAGGCAAGCGACGCGATCCCAACTCTCAGCACCAGTTTGCGGAATACTTGGGTATTCTAGAGTATCCTACACTGGTGTTTTTTGACGAGCGCGGCAATGTGATCAATCCAGTCCCCGGTAAGATGGACGCGCGCAAACTTGAAATCTACATCACCATGCTGAGTGACGACACTTACAAATCGATAAGAACTGGCAAGCAGTGGAGCGATTACCAAAAGAATTTTGAGTACAAGTTGCAAGGGTAGTTTACCTTTACTCAATGCCTGATATTTTCCACCCCGACACGACTCTTGAACTGGTTGAACGCCTCAACAACCTTACCCCTGAATCACAACCTTTGTGGGGAAGTATGAACGTCGCACAAATGCTGGCGCACTGCAACGTGACTTATGAGATGGTCTATACCGACAAGCATCCCAAACCAAAAGTGCTGATGAAGTTCATCCTCAAGAACTTTGTCAAAAAATCTGTTGTGGGTGATAAGCCCTATCCCAAAAACGGTCGCACAGCACCCGCTTTTAAAATTGTCGATGAGCGCGAATTTGACAAAGAAAAACAGCAGCTTATCAATCATATCATCCAGACTCAAGAGTTGGGAGCATCCCATTTTGATGGGAAGGAATCACATAGTTTCGGTGCGCTGTCCATAAAAGAATGGAATAATTTATTTTACAAACATTTAGATCACCACCTTACTCAGTTTGGGGTTTAAATTTTAATAAGTCAATCGCACCATCTTCGTAAGTATTATAAAATGGCACATCTCGTCTGTTGCAGGTTTGCTGACAGCGCTCAACAAAACTGCGGTAATTTGAACCGTCACTGATGACAGCCTGAGGTTTCAAACTGTCCAGCATTCTTTCTAAATTAATTCTAGGGGAATGCGATAACAATACAATTGGCGTTGATCCAATTTTTGCATACACACCTGTAGAATCAATCACCTGAAGGTGTAGGTTTTGAAACGTAACTAGATTCGGCAGAGCCTGATGATTCACTGATTTTGATCTCAAGACTGAAATGTTTCTTACAGATGATCGTACGATAGAGTCAGTCTTTGCCTTATTGTAATATGAGTTGAACACCAGCGCCTGATTATCTTGCAGGACTGAAACAAGCGAACTGCGATATTTATGTAGAACAAAAAAATCAGCTTCATCAGAATCTAAATTTTTATAAATCCGGAATGAGGTTAAACCTATAATTGCAATTAGCGAAAAATGTAGTAAATAAGCTGGGGGCCGCTTAAACTCAAATTCCCGTTTTGATCGTTTGATATACGGTGACAGAAAAAGAACAAGTGACAGAACAAACAGATAGATCAAAATCAGTTCAAACCAGTCCATCCCTATATCCCGAATCACAGAATTCTGATAATTACTCACCCAATTTACAGATTCAATAAAGAAGTGTAGAATTGGATCAAGCACTTTTACGCAGTAATCTATGAGTTGCCCCACACCGATAATAAGAAGCACAACCAATAGGATCATCAGACCTAAAATGAGAGGCAAAAAGGGTAGAAGGATCATATTACCGATCAAGAAAAGTGTAGGGAACTGATGAAAGTAATAGATGCTTATGGGTGCGATTCCGATTTGTGCTGCAAGAGTTACTGTCAAAACATTCCATAAGTAATTGCGCACCCACTGCAGCGGTTTTCGAGTATATCGTTGGGTAACAGGCCAGAGATTGGCCAACAAAGGCTGGATAAGTACGATAGATAAAACAGCTGTATAACTCAGCTGGAAGCCAACTTGAAAAAGCAATCTAGGATCGTGGACCAGCAATACAAAAGCCGAGACCGCCAAAGCGTGAAAGGTAGAAGTCTTGCGATTAAAGCCCAATCCGATCGCCACAAACGAGAACATTGTCACTGCTCGTCTGATCGATGGTGAGGCACCTGTTAAAAAGGCAAATCCAATCAAAGCAGCAATCAGGAATACCGTTTGGATAATTGACCCATATCTGATTCTACGCAGTGGCATCGTGAAAAATCTTAGTATGAGAAGAATTATTCCCACATGCAGACCGCTTAACGCCAGAATATGAATTACACCCGCATCACGGAAACTGCGCGTGATCTCGGGATCTAGGTTTTGCTTCTGCCCCAAGAGCAGTGCTTCTATCATCGCGCTGGATTCAGATGACAACCCGCTATTATTGATCAGAGCTTGAATCTTGGAACGCTGTCGTTCAAAAAAACCTAAACGTTGTTCATCATATCTGTTCGCTAATATTTGATCTTGTGTAATTGATACTTGAGCATATACATCAATACTGGCTAAATATTTAGCGTAATCAAAATCGTCTGGATTTCTGGGCCGATTGGGTAAGTTGAGACGAGTGAATACAGTCAAAACATCTCCTGCCTGAAAAGAGATAGAACTTTCTCTAGGCGATTGAATAAGCACTCGCCCCGTCACCTGCCGACCATTGATTGCTGACAATTCACCATAAAATCGCTGATTATAAGCATTTGCCTGTAGCGGGGCTTCTAAACGCAATTCTAGAAGTTGTGATTCAACTTCTGAATACATTATTTTGGTGTAATGATCCTCTGGCCTGACTTCGGTTTTGAGCTGAAATAATAGCGCACCGAAACATCCAAAGCACACCACTAGAGCTAACCCAAAGAATTGAACAAAGACACTTTTATTCCTGGACAAAAAGAAAAATGCAAATAGCAGCACAAGCCCTGTCATGATGGCGTACTGCAAAAAGGCAAGGTCAACTAGATAATACTTGCCCAATAACATACCTGCACCAAAGGCCAATAGAATTCTATAGAACGGATAGCAAAGCTTTTGCACAGCTAAATATAGCTAGGTCAGCGCAGTCTCCCAGCACTCAAGTACGCCTGTAGCCAGTAAGGCTCGTTTAGGCTAGAGACAATCACTCCTCGAGAGGTCGTTGAGTGGATAAAAAGAATCTCGGCGGGGGTGACACGGGTTACCAGTCCCACGTGATTCAATCGTTTGCTGCTTTTGCGCGTGCCAAAAAACAGCAAGTCACCCGGCTCGACATCATCGATATTAATCTTTTTTGAGGCTTGGAAAAGTCCGCTGCTAGTGCGTGGGAGAGACTGTCCTGCCTCGGCATGAGCGGTATAGATTAAACCGCTGCAGTCCATCCCGCTGCGAGTGGTACCGCCGTATTTGTATTTGACGCCTTTGTATTTGAGCGCATTGTTCACAACATCGCTATCTACCGTTCTAGTTGCCTGCCGCTTTGTAGTAGGTTTATCACGACCTACCGATTTTTTTTTGGATCCACACCCAGCCACCATAGCAAGGAGACAGAAAAGCATAACGAGTCTAGTGAACACTTTTAGGCTTTTTGAGATTATGCTTTCGCGAAAGCGTAAAGAGAACAGTTCCATTAAACGTCTGATTTTATGGAATCGCAGATAAGGCCGGCAGTTGTCTCGCTGGCTCCCACCCCACCCAGCTTTTTCTCTAGGTCATAGTAATGCGCAAAAATTCTATTGCGGTTAGTCTTGTCAAGAATCAAGTCGAGCTCACGTTTCAATGTTTTAGTATTGAAATCCCGCTGAATCAATTCGGTGACCACCGGCGCATCCATAATAAGGTTGACTAGTGAGATGTAGTCCAGTTTGATGATGCGTTTTGCGATTTGGTAGGAAATGGAACCGCCTTTATAACAAACGACCTGTGGTACTTTAAAAAGTGCAGTTTCCAGCGTCGCAGTCCCAGAGGTGACCAGTGCGGCGTGGCAAAGGCTTAGCAAATCGTAGGTGCGGTTCATGACTAGGGTGACCGGATAATTCTTCAAAAACGTATCGTAAAAACTCTTGTCTTGGCCGGGAGCACCGGCAATAATGAATTGGTAGTCGGGATACTGATCAACCATTTCCAGCATTACTGAAAGCATCTTTTTGATCTCCTGCTTGCGACTACCCGGTAGCAAGGCAATCAACGGCCTGTCATCCAGATCGTATTCTGCCAGGAATTTTTTGTGATCAATAGGTTTTCTATTATTAATCGCATCAATAAGTGGGTGCCCTACAAAGTGTACAGGAAACTGGTGCTTCTCCTCGTAAAAAGTTTTCTCGAAAGGCAGAATGACATACATTTCATCTACATCACGTTTGATAGATTTAATGCGGTTTTCCTTCCATGCCCAGATTTGAGGTGAGATGTAGTAGTGGTTTTTGAAGCCTTTGGTCTTCGCCCACTTCATGATCCTGAAGTTAAAACCAGGATAATCAATATAGATGATGACATCAGGCTGAAACTGCTGGATATCTTCCTTGCAAAGCCGGATGTTTTTAAGGATCGTACTCAGATTTGACAGCACCTCAACAAAACCCATGAATGCGAGATCGCGGTAGTGTTTGACTAGCTCACCACCCTGAGCCGCCATAAGATCACCACCCCAAAATCTGAAATCTGCATCTGCATCTTTCTTCTTCAATTCTGCCATGAGCAGTGACCCGTGCAGGTCACCGCTGGCCTCACCAGCTATTAGATAGTATTTCATGCGCTAGAATTCAAAATAGATGACGGCGATAGCAGCTAGGAGTGTCGCGAGCAGGACTCCTCTAGCCTCATAAATTTGTTGTTTCTTCCTGTACTTGCCCACTCTTTCAGTCAATAGGAAAAAAAAGACCACTAGGTTAAGAATTGCGCCTAGTCCTATCAAACCGCCTAGAAATCCATTTGTGTAACCTTTTTCCAGCGTGTAGAAAAACTCATCTCTAATGACTAAAATGATGTACAGATAGGTTCCGCAAAGATTTGCCAGCAAACCAATCAAAAGTCCCTTGACAATTTTAATCAGCAAAATCCCAAGTGTTTAATTCTTGAATATAGTGATGGGCCGTAAGGTCAAATTGAGTAGGCACGAGAGAGACGTAATTATTGGCTAGCGCCCACTCATCGGTATCCTCGCCCTTATCATCGTTAATAAAATTTCCTGTAAGCCAGTAATAGTCTTTGCCATAAGGGTTAGTGCGCTTGTCAAACTCTTCTTTCCATCGTGCAGCTGCCTGGCGGCAAATCTTTATTCCTTTAGGTGGTTCAGCGCTGCGCTTGGGTATATTTACATTGAATACAACGCCCTTGCTCATGCCATGTTCCAAAACCTGTTTTATGATGGTGCGCACGAAAATAACAGCATGTGAAAAATCTGCCTCTGCGCTGTAATCACATAGGGAAAAACCTATGGCAGGGATGCCTTCAATACCTGCTTCAACTGCGGCACTCATCGTACCGCTATAAATGACATTGATGGAACTGTTACTACCGTGGTTAATCCCGCTTAAACATAGGTCAGGACGCCTATCTAGAATTTCATGGCTGGCCATTTTTACACAATCTACCGGTGTACCGCTGGTCGTGTACTCCTTGTGGTCGTGATCATGTAATTTAAATTCTTTGAGGTACAACGTGTCGTTGATGGTTATGGCATGCCCCATGGCACTTTGGGGCTTATCTGGCGCGACAACCACCACATCACCTAACTCTGATGCGATGTCAATTAAAGTTCTGATTCCTTTTGCAGTGATCCCATCGTCATTTGTCACTAAAATGAGTGGGCGATCCTTTTTTTCCATAGGTGTTAAAAGCTGGGTTAAAATTAAGTAAATTAGCCCGAGCCGGATGGCAAGCACCTTACATTGTTTGCTTAAACTGGCATGGTTTTTTGTGCCTGAACGGATATTGAATGAAGACGTGTATGAGATTCTTAAAGAATAATTTTTTAATCGCAATAATAGTGTTGTTAGCTACTACTGCCAGCTGCAGTTTTAGCACCATAGACCCAGGTGATAAGGAAAAAGAAGAACTTCTTTTAAGCCTTATTACCCATGTTTTAAAAAGAAACCACTTTGCCCCAGCAGATTTGACTGATGAGTTTTCAAAAGAAGTTTTCGAAAATTTCATTACAGATCTTGACCCTGGAAAGCGTTACTTTCTAGAAAGTGATATTGAGGAGTTCAAAGCCTATGAAACTCAAATTGATGATGAGATACAGAATGGCAGTATTGAGTTTTTCCAGCTTGTGTATAAACGCTATTTAAAACGTCAAGACGAGGCTGAAGCTATCTTTAAAGAAATTGTTGAAAAACCATTTGACTTTTCTGTAAAAGAAGAAATACTGATCGATTTTGAGAAAATCCCCTATAGTGCCGACGCTGCTGCACACAAAGAACACTGGCGCAAGATTCTTAAATCTCAAGTTCTTAACAGTGTCTATGACAAAATGCAGGAGCAAAAAGAAAAAACTGAAGTAGAAAAGAAATCCATTGAGCAATTAGAAAGAACTGCTCGCAAGGAAGTTAAAAAGAACATGGTAGAATCGTTTGATATCCGTGAGGACAGTGAACGACTGGATTATTTCTCGGCTTATGTCAATGCCATCTTAGCTTATTTTGACCCGCACACCAACTACTTCCCACCTCAAAACAAGGACAGATTTGATACTGCCATGCGTGGTTCACTACAAGGGATAGGTGCTCGACTTCAGAAAAAGATGGACTACATCAGCGTAGTTGAATTGATTTCTGGTGGGCCAGCTTGGAAAAGTCAAAAGATCGAAGTGGGCGATCAGATCCTCAAAGTGCGTCAAGAAAATGATACGGTTGCCACCAGCATAGTAGGAATGAGAATCAGCAATGCTGTAGACCTCATCAAAGGCCCAAAAGGAACCAAGGTTATTCTTACCCTAAAAAAGGTTGACGGGAGCATCAAAGATTTGCAATTAACTAGAGACGTGGTCGAATTAGAAGACACCTATGCCAAAGCAATAATGACAGAGAATGATGGCGTGCGATATGGAATCATCGACCTCCCCAAGTTCTACTTTGACATGGAAAATCCTGAGGGCCGTGCCGCAGGTGATGATGTCGCTGCTGAGATTGAGCGCCTTAAGGAAGAAGGCATGGATGGACTAGTCATCGATTTGAGAAACAACGGTGGTGGATCGCTTAGAGAAGTGGTAGAAATGATGGGCTTGTTCATCGATAATGGTCCAGTAGTTCAGGTGGCTTTAAAAAACCGCGCAACACAAACACTTCAGGATGATGACAATGGATCTGTACTTTGGGATGGACCACTTGTAGTGTTAGTCAATGAGTTTAGTGCAAGTGCTTCAGAGATTCTGGCAGCTGCGCTTCAAGACTATGAGCGCGCCGTGATTCTAGGAAGTAAACAAACTTTTGGAAAGGGAACCGTACAAGTGATCGATGACTTAAACAGATGGGTGCGCAATAGTGAGCACGGGGATCTAGGAGCGGTAAAATTCACCACCCAGAAGTTCTATCGTGTCAACGGGAGCAGCACGCAATTAGAAGGCGTAAAAAGCGATGTTGTTTTACCTAGCAGGTATAGCTATATGGAATTAGGTGAGAAGGATGAGGACTTCCCACTTCCTTACGACGAGATCAAGCCAGCTGACTATGACAAGTACCAAGGCTATCTGAATCTAGCTGATGCCATCACTGCATCCCAGAAAAGAGTTGCGGCAAATGAGACCTTTGATTTAATTGACCAAAATGCAAAATGGCTCAAAGCTCAACAAGAAGAAAATAGTGTCTCACTCAACTATGATCAGTATGTCGCTCGCATTTATGAGCTGGAGGCTCAAACCGAAAAATTCGATCAGTTGGATGAGTATAAAAACGACCTCAAGTTCAATCTCTTGCGTAATGATCTAATCAAAACTCAAAATGACACAGTGCTTAAGGACAAGCGCGAGCGCTGGATCAAAAGTCTCAGCAAGGATGTTTATCTGGAAGAAGCCGTGAATGTTCTGAATGATCTTAAACTACGCGATATTCGCGGTGGGTATACGATCAAAAATTAATGACAAACAGTAAGTCACTAACTTATCTGGCGCTCCAGCGATTTAAAAAGAATCGTTGGGGCGTTTTGAGTTTTGGAGTGATTGTATTTTACATTTTGGTAGCGCTATTTGCCTACGCAATTGCGCCAGACAACACGCGTTACGCAAACCAGATGCACCTATCCATACACTCACAGCCTCCAGGTTTTGCGGTCGACATGTTGCAATTGCCGATAGACCCAAATACAGAAGAAAGTTTAAGGTTGTTAAATTACTGGCATGGAAAAAAATCTACACTAGAAGAAATCCCTATTAAGGAAGTTTTAAAGGAGGGTGATCAACTCTTTTATCAGCCTTACGACGTGGATGATACAGCGCAGCCTCTGGTAGCTATTGATAAAAAGTTTTACACTGAAATTGGTATTGACCGCTTTCGCGAAAGCGCAATTATCAAAAAGACCTTCTGGCTGGGAACAGACAAATACGGGCGCGATCTACTGAGCCGGATGATCGTGGGAAGCAGAGTAAGTATTTCTATAGGATTTGTAACCGTTCTTATTTCGCTGGTTATAGGAATTGGCCTAGGTGCGGTTGCGGGTTACTATGGTGGTAGAATCGATCAAGTCGTCATGTGGTTTATCAACGTGACCTGGAGTATTCCCACCCTTCTGATGGTCATTGCAATAAGTATTGCTTTGGGAAAAGGATTTCTAACCGTCTTTGTTGCAGTAGGACTTACCATGTGGGTAGAAGTTGCCCGCGTGGTGCGTGGACAGGTCATTGCTGCTAGAGAGTTTCAATACGTGACGGCAGCGAGAGCTTTAGGGTTCTCGGATTTTAGGATCATTGGCAATCATATTCTGCCTAACATCATGGCACCAGTAATAGTGATTTGTGCAGCAAATTTTGCAGCCTCGATTTTGATCGAAGCAGGTTTGAGTTTTTTGGGGCTGGGAACACAGCCACCCATGCCTAGCTGGGGGAGCATGATCAAAGATCATTATCAATACATCATTCTGGACAAGGCATACATGGCGATCATCCCTGGCATCGCTATCATGTCACTGGTCATGGCGTTTATGCTTTTAGGAAACGCGTTGAGGGACGCTCTAGATGTCAAAACTTAGAGAGAACTGGAACAGATATTGTAAATTTGCAGGTATGAAACAGTGGGTTAGTTACTTATTGGCAATTGCGCTCAGCACGGTGGTACTGGCATCCACTACCTCGTTTTCTGTCTATAGCCATTTTTGTGGTGCTTTTCTTCAGGATATTTCTTTTTTTGCCCCAGGTGATGGTTGCGGAATGGAAATGGCAGACTCCTGCGATGCAGACCATGAAAAACCCTCCTGCTGTAATGATGAGCATGACTCCATAAAGGGGCAGGACGACATTAAGCTATCCAGCTTCGATTTTGCTCTTGATATTGCCTTTCTGCCTAGCAACACAAAACAGGATTTTTCAGCGCTGCAGATCTACAAAGAATCGGGTACTGAAAACATGGTCTATACCAGGCCGCCACCCGACACCCCCCTATTTATCCTCTACGAGACTTTTTTGATTTGATATAAAGTGATCGCAAAAAACGCTTAGCCCTTTAATAAGGATACTAAGCCGATTATTTATCCACTTTAAATTATATCAATGAATTATACTTTTTATTGGTTGCTCTGGATGATGCTTTGCTACAAGGCTTTTGCACAGGGACCACCCATTACCGCCGATAAACCCATCATGCTGGGCGGCAAAAGCTTTACTACAAAAACACTCACAGAAATACGCGTCACAGAACGTGGTACATCGGTTTACATACCGCTCATGCTTCATTACCTACCTACGGCAAATAGCCTGGTTGCTGTTCACGTACCCTATATCAATTATGATCTGGGTGCTCAAGATGGCAATTCCCTTGCAGATGTCAAGTTGCAGGGGAAGTATCAGTTCTACCGTAAAGATGGAACTGGTAAAACCTTTAGGATGGTTGCCAAGTCAATTCAGACCTTGCCTACCGGGGAAGAACTAGACTTAATGGACTTAAGTACTGGTAAATATCAGGGCTACTACGGTGTAGTTAGTGGTCTGGAAACGTTGAAGTATGGCATTTCTAGTGAAATCGGATACAACTGGATGCCAGATGGGACGCTGGATGAGATGCGAGCTAAACTAGGTTTTGGATTGCCTTTGCTCAAACCACAGTATCCAAATAAACAAATCAATCTATATTTCGAATATTACAGTGCATGGCTGCACGAGCGCGACTGGTATCAATTAATGTATGCGCAGGGCATCCAGTATGCTCGCAAGAACATCACTTTTGATCTGGCAATTCAGTTGCCACTAGTTCAGGAGATCGATCCTGGCAGAGAACTCAAATATTCCATTTTTTTAGGAACACGATACACTTTTTAATCACAATATCATGAAAATAAGAATTTTAATTATAGCAACCATTTTTTTCAGTTTCGCTTTCGCGAAAGCGCAACAATCAAACAACAGAGATAAATATGAGATCCAAGTAGACGGACTAGGCTGCCCGTTCTGCGCGTATGGGCTTGAAAAAAAGTTCAAGGAATTCAAGGGGATCAAGGATATCGCGATCAATATTGAAACGGGAGACTTTTCATTCACCTACCCCGCCGAAAAACCCTTAAGCATGCAACAAGTAATAGACCAAGTTAATGAAGCCGGCTATACGCCCAAAGATGCAGTGATTACCAGAGCAGATGGAACCGTTGTCAACAATTCCACAGAAAAAATGGATTTTGCTAATGCTCAGGAGACTAGCCTTTACGTTTATGGCACCTGCGGAATGTGCAAGGCAAGAATCGAGGGTATCCTCAATGCAATGCCAAGTATAGAAACTGCTGAATGGGATGTAGATACAAAGCAGCTCAACGTACGATACAATCCTGATGGCACCAGCCAGAGAAAGATTGAACAGACCCTAGCAAACGCAGGACACGACACCAGAAATGTCAAAGCAAAAGATGGCGTTTACAATAAGCTCCCAGCTTGCTGTCACTATGAAAGAGATGCAAAATGAGAAGTCTTAGTTCTATAATCGCGATTTTAGTTTTTGCCACTTCTTGCAAAAAAACTGAGAGAGAAGCGCAGACAAAAGCCTGGGAGTTCAGCAAGGTCGTTCAGTTGGATTCAGTGCGACCGATTGGGATTGCAAAAAATCAAAAAGGATACTATGTCTCGGATGGAGATCACAACCGAGTGGTATTATTGGATGCTGATTTGAAACTGACACCGATCAGCATTGAAGGTCTAGAAAGACCCATGCATATTGACGTGCGTGAAAAAGAAGGTAGGACTGAATTGTTGATTCCCGAATATGGTCGTGATAGTATAGCCGTTTATCATAACGCAATAACCTCTTATTTGGAAATCCCTGAAAAGTTGGACGCTCCGGCTGGGATTAGTTCGTTTGAGGATGAACTAGCAATCGCCGACTTTTACAATAACCGAGTGCTCTATTTTGATGGTCAGGGATGGTATTCTATTGGCACACCAGGCAAGGCAGAAGGAGAATTCAATTACCCTACAGATGTACAGTTAACCGCTGATAAAATCTATGTCGCTGATGCTTACAACCATCGCGTTCAAGTCTTTGATAAAGATGGAAGATTTTTGCAAATCATAGGTCAGGACGCTAAAATGAATGCATCGACAGGATTGCATGTCTCAGGAAATGAGATTGCAATTACAGACTTTGAGAACGATCGCATTTTACTTTTTGATCTCGACGGAAATCAGATTCTGATTCTGGAACAAGAAGTACAAAAACCTACTGATGTTTTGATTGATGGTGATCGCCTATTGATTTTAAATTATAGTACTGGGGAGGTAGTGGAGTATCAGAGGTAGCAAACACTAGAATTTGCTCTTGCATGGCGGCGTTGGGTCTAAACAGCATTTTGGTTTTAAGTCAAACCACCCCTTGACCAAAAAAGTTTCAATCTTTCCCCGCCTTATCTAAGGCGGGGAATTTAACAGTGTTTGTATACATTATCTTTTCGCTTAAAGCGAAAAGATTTTATTTCTCCCGGTCGATTACATAATCCACCATAGCTATCAAGGACGATTTATAATCTGACTCTGGATAGGTGGAAAGAATTTCCAACGCCTGGTTTTTATAGTCGTACATGGATTTTACTGCATAGTCCAGTCCGCCGTTGTCTTTTA
Source organism: uncultured Flavobacteriaceae bacterium (assembly GCA_964478845.1). Taxonomy (GTDB): domain Bacteria; phylum Bacteroidota; class Bacteroidia; order Flavobacteriales; family Flavobacteriaceae; genus Nonlabens. Next base: position 272,742 of record CAYZJT010000001.1, read on the forward strand.
CATAATCAATGACTTGCCTGACACGTTTCTTGTCACGGTTGTGGCGCTTCACCGAATTGATGAGCCATTTTTTGTTTTTCGGCGTGGCAGTGTTGATAGCGTAGATCAGTGGCAAAGTCATTTTTTGCTCTTTGATATCAATACCCGTGGGTTTGCCTATGCGCTGGTTGCCGTAATCAAATAAATCATCCTTTATCTGAAACGCAATTCCTATCAACTCACCAAATCGACGCATTTTTTCTACATGCTCGCTTTCAGGCGAAACAGCACAAGCACCCAGACTACAACACGCAGCAATTAGCGTTGCCGTTTTCATACGTATGATGTCGTAATAAACGTCCTCTGTAATATCAAGACGTCTGGCTTTTTCGATCTGTAACAATTCACCCTCACTCATCTCACGTACGGCTACGCTGATAATTTGCAACAGGTCAAAATCTTTGTTATCAATGCTAAGTAACAACCCTTTGGAAAGCAGGTAATCACCCACTAAAACTGCAATCTTATTCTTCCACAGAGCATTGATAGAGAAAAACCCCCGTCTTTTCAAACTATCATCCACCACGTCGTCATGAACGAGTGTGGCAGTATGAATCAATTCAATCACCGATGCACCGCGATAGGTGCGGTCATTGACCATGCCGTTGCCTACCATTTTGGCCACTAGGAAAACAAACATAGGACGCATTTGCTTCCCTTTGCGATTCACGATAAAGTAAGTAATCCTGTTAAGAAGCGGAATACGTGAAGCCATCGACAGCCGGAACTTCTCTTCAAAAAGTTCCATTTCAAGCGAAATGGGTTCTTTGATTTTTTCAACAGTCTTCACAGGGGTAAAGATACATAGCGTTCAATGGCTGTAATCCGTAAGTGTAACAAATGATAACAGTGCTGGTCTACTAGTTACGGATAACTTTATTTACTTTAGCGTTTTAGAAACTTTTTATTATGAAACAAATTACTTTATTACTTTTTTGTGTTTCAGTTCTATTGACAAATGCACAGACTTATTTTCAAGAGGATTTTCAAGTCACAACTGATCTTACCGCAGCGGGATGGACTCTTTATAATGATAGTAACACTCCTACATCAAATCCTGATTATGCCTCTATTTTCACTGATGCTTGGAATATTGTGACATGGAACTCTGAGGCGCCAAATACAGTTGCGGCTACTACCTCATGGTTTTCACCTCCTGGAACAGCAGACAGATGGTTAATCACCCCAGCAATCACCTTGCCAGCAGGAACGACGCCCCGCGTGAGATTCAAAATCAGATCACACGATAATGGTGCGTTTGCCGATGGATATATTTTAAAAGTATCTACTACAGGTACTGCAAAAGCAGATTTCACTGTGGATCTCCTAACAGTTGCTAATGCCCCTAATGATTTAATTGCAAATCTGCCCAATACCGAGGTAGATCTGAGCGCATATGCTGGCCAAACTATTTACCTATCATGGGTAAATCAATTTAACGATGGTAACTTGTTAAGTGTTGACGACATAGTTGTGGATGAAACACCGAGTTGCCCACCAGCAGCAAACTTGACTTTCGATGCTTTTACAGATACCACAGCTGACATCTCATGGGACAACGCAGGTGATTTTACCATTGAGTACGGCGTCTTTCCATACACGCAAGGTGGTGGGGGAACTACAGTAAACTTGACCGGAGTTTCTTCATACCAACTGACCAATTTGAATCCAGCTATCTCATATGATGTCTTTGTAACTCAAAATTGTGGTTTGAGCGGAGGAACCTCAAGCTCAGAAACAATAACTGTGGGTACTAGACCATCGAATGTATCGACTTTCCCAAGCACAGAAGACTTTGAAATCACTCCTGACCAAGCTTTAATTTTAAATTTAGGTGTTACAAGGGTTCAGAACACTAACCCCTGGAACTTTTCAGTTGATGATTTAGCAGATGGCGATACTACCAATGATTTTGCATTCAGCGGTACAAACAGCTTTTTTTCAAACAATACATTTGGAGCACAGGATGCAGATGCAACAATTTTTGTTGGACCATATGACTTGACAACAACCAATGAGTATACATTTAGCGTACAGCAGAGAAACTTTGAAGTTGAAGATGCCACCCGTCCTAATAAAGACATCGAACTGATCGCAGCACCAACAGCAGACGGTATGAACAATACAGTTCTGGCCACGTTTGACGAAATGAATAATATAACCTACATGATGCGCAGTGGCACATTTACACCACCTACGGCTGGAGCTTACTTTTTTGGTGTTCGTGATAAGTCATCTTTCAAAACTGGGATAACTGCTGGAAATTCAGTTTTTGTTGATGACTTTATGGTTACAGCTGCACCATTGAGTGTGAGCAATGTTGCCAGCTTAGAAGTAAATGCTTATTATAATAACGCAACTGGATCATTAAACTACAGTAGCTCATCTATAGTAAATGAAGTTGAAGTCTACAACATGGTAGGTGGTCTAGTGAATGACTTTGAAGTGAATGATAATGAGGGTTCATTAAATACTGATCTCAAATCTGGCGTTTATATCGCTTCATTTACTACTCAAAATGGCAATCAGTCCATTAAGTTTATTGTGAGATAGGAAAGTCCAATCCAGTAAAATGTTTAAATCCCATCTCTCACGTGATGGGATTTTTTTGTGTGACATAAACACTTCTCAAAGTAATCTGAAAGTAATCTACCAATTGAAAAAATTGGTCTCAAGTTTCCACGCGCCAACTTGTAAAATGCGGTTGAAATAAGGCTATTCACCTTTCCATTACGACAGAAAAACTAGAACAGCTTAAAGGTAAATACGGCTAGCTGGTGGTGATGGCTATTGATCTAGGTTCAGGTGGGTATAACCATTGGCTATTACAAATTGGTAAATAGATAAACCTCCAAAATGATTATTTATTGAGTTTAGTTGCAGATTGCTAAATGAGTTTATAATGCAAATCACAAGTCAACCTTTTGAACGAGAAATTAGCAAACTCTGTAAATGTTTGCTGTTTATACTAAGTACGTTTTCTTGTGCACTTCATCACTGTGACAGCTAGTGTTGAAAATTATCTATGAACAAAAAAGCCGTTTCATGTGTTGAAACGGCTTTTGAATTATTTGAAAGTGCGTGTTTATTGTTTCACCAACTTCATAGTTTTTGTAGCTCCAGATTGTGTAGTCGCTTCAAGAATGTAAACACCCGATTTCAGCGTGCTTGCATCATGCTCATAGCTCGAAGTAGAAACTTCCTTTGAGAAGATCAACTTACCGCTCATATCGTAGAGATTGACATTTGTGATTGTTGCGTTGTTGCTAGCGGAAAGCTCAAAACGTTCTATCACGGGATTTGGGTGGACGTCCAAAGAAACTGAATCCTGAATAGCATCAGGAGTTGAAAGTAGGCTTTCTGTTGCTACAGCTTCTACTAAAACATTATCAACGACTATTGTAGCAGCCGATGTATTTGTAGGTTCAGAACCCACTTCATATTGGAAACGAGAAGGGGCCATTGCAGGAATTACAAGATCAGTACTGGTAGCAACCGGACCTCTTGAGACAATGGTTTGTGTAGAACCGTCATCAACTCCCCATGTAAGCGTACCTGTAACTGAATCATAGGCCGCAGCAACAGTGACCCAAGTATTTGGTGGTAAAATGATGTCAGTTGCTGCAAGTCTGAAATTGAATAGTAATGGTCCAGTGGCAGTGCTAGGAGGCATTGCAACCGTGCGATTGAGCCTTCCAAGGCCACGGAGTACTTTGGTATTTATATTGAAATCAAACCCAATAATGGCGCCTGCATTAGCTGAACCCGGAATATCACCAATGATAAATTGATTAAGGTCATTCTGAGCTGTAGTGGGAGCACCTGTATTGAACTGAGTTTCAAATTGAACAACGTTGTTTCCGATGGTTCTATTTGCCCAAGTCGAATTGGGGAAAGGTAATCTTGTAATTAATGAAAAACCTTGATTACCGTTTGGCCCTATCAATTGCAGCCCTCGCGTTCCGCCAAAACCATTTGCAACAATTTGATACTGGTTATTGTTTGCATTAGTTGATGTAGTACCAGAAGGCATAGTAGGATCGTCATCATTCTGAGAAAGAGTTAGATAACCACCCTGACCAGCAACACTAGCATCAATTGCCGTACCTACATTACCTATAGTCAATGCATTGAAATTCTGACTATCCAAAACTTGAGCAAAAGAGAGTGAACCTAGTGCAAGCGCACCTAAGAAAAGTAATTTTTTCATCATAAGAAATTTTTAGAATAGTGGATGAAGATAATACTTTATCTCGTGCTTAAAAGATGTCTTTAATTTATATAAAGTTTCTGGAAACATTCATCAGCTGCTGCCCAGGTAAAATCTTTGAAATTGTATCGCTTTCGCGAAAGCGGAATGCTACTCTTTATTAGCAAGCTGACCACAAGCCGCATCAATATCTTTCCCTCTGCTGCGCCTGACATTCACGATGATATTGTTTTTTTCTAAGCTCTCCTGATATGCATTCAGAGCACGATTGCTGGCTTGCGCAAAACGGGGGTCGTCTATACTGTTGTATTCGATGATATTCACCTTGCATGGAATGAGTTTGCAGAACTTCACTAACTCGTGAATATCTTCTTCTGTGTCATTAATTCCTCGCCAAACGACATACTCGTAAGTAACGCGTGTACCCGTCTTATCATACCAATATTTGAGCGCCTCTTTTATGGCCTTGAGCGGGAATTGCTCATTAAACGGCATGATCTTGACTCTTTTCTCATCAATCGCACTGTGTAATGAAAGGGCTAGATTGAACTTAGGTCGGTCATCTGCCAATTTCTTCATCATCTTGGGTACACCGCTAGTTGAAAGCGTTATTCTACGAGGGGACATGCCCAAACCGTCATTACCAGTAATCTTATCGATGGAAGCCAGCACATTTTTGTAGTTCATGAGCGGCTCGCCCATTCCCATAAATACGATGTTTGATAACGGCCTGTCAAAATATTCCCGACTTTGTCTGTCGATGGCGACTACTTGATCGTAGATCTCATCTGGATTCAAGTTGCGCATACGCTTCAATCTGGCCGTTGCACAAAACTCACAGTTTAAACTGCATCCTACTTGAGAAGAAACACAAGCTGTTGTTCTAGTATCTGTAGGAATTAATACAGACTCCACCACCAGACCGTCGTGCAGCTTGACAGCATTCTTAATCGTACCGTCTGTACTGCGTTGCATGTGATCAACTTTAATATTGTTGATCGCAAACTGGCTGTCCAACTGCTCACGCAGCGACAAGGATAGATTAGTCATGTCATCAAACGAATGCGCCCCTTTTTTCCACAGCCATTCATAGATCTGTTTGCCTCTAAAGGATTTCTCACCAGTAGAAACAAGATGGTTCTGAATATCCTCAAGGGATAAGCGTCTAATGTCAATTTTGTCCTTAGTGCTCAAGACAAGGTCCTATTTTTTAAATATCTGATGCCAGACCATTAATTTAAAAACTACTCTTTGATCAACTTAAATGCAGAAGTTTCTCGATCTAAAACTTTCATAAAGTACACTCCAGAAGCCTCTGTGGTTAAGTTAATAGTGTTGCGCACTCGATCAATTTGACCAGTGCTGACAACTCTGCCCTGTAAATCAAATATTTGATAAGAAAAATTAGTGTCACTATCTACTTTGAATCTACCATTTGATGGATTAGGGTAAACTATGACCTCAGTAACTTCTAATGAAACAGCCCCTGTACTCAATGTACTGGTAAATGAACCATTATGTGTGACTGGATTTGTAGTGTCTGGATCCAGCCAATCTCTTAATCTACTCCTATTATTGCTACCTGCAGACCAAGACAAATCAAAACGACCATACCAGTCTGGGGCTCCATTATCATTGGTGCCAGAACAAGCAGCTCCACCTCCTAGCAGTTGTCCAACGATAAAACCGTTTTGGTCAATCAAACAACCGCCTGAGCTTCCACCCTCTGTAACGCCATAGTCCCAATTAGCAATATTCCAGCAGGAAATCCCACTAATGGTGACAAAACTTGCAGATTGATCATTACGGGCAAGCTTCATGATATCACCGCTAGGATGGTGAACACTTAATTGAGATGATGATGGAGTTGTACTTCTGTTCCATCCTGCGTAGAAAAGATCCCATGTAGAAGGAGGAGTCGCATTTAATTCGAAAAGTGCGACATCTGTAGCATAGCGATTTGCTCTCAAGGTTGCACCACTTATTGTACGAGTTGGTGCAAAGGGTCCGGTTGTATTTAAAAATGTAGCACAACGTGCACCAGTTGTTGCAAACCAGTCAAAACCAAATACCCAATTTGTAGCAGGATAATTTGATCCGAAACCATCTTGTCCAGGCCCGAGTCCCAAGCAATGGTTTGCTGTCAAGAAATAAGGCGTACCATCATTTCTTACATTGTTAACCAAAGTTCCAGTGCATAGACCAGAACCATTAATAATTATACGTGCAACAGCATGTCTATACTGATCTCTAACAGTCGTCCAGTCTTGACCATTGAATGACCCTGCATTAGGATTGCAATTAACATCGACATTACATGCGCCAGATTCATTTAATTTCAAGAACGACTCTTCTGCCTTTCCAAAACCACGGTAACCATGTACAATTTTATCGATAGAAACTCTTCCAAGACCTTTCACTGCTGCTGGCTCGTAATATTCAATGATAATATCATCGCCGTATACAACCCATGTTCCTAAGAAGCCGTCTTCCTGATTTTCTTTTTCAGTGTATGGTCCGATGTGATTCGTACGCTGCTTATCGTATACAAATAATTCTGCTCCCTCAGGCAGATCAAAACGATCCAGCATTAGGTTTAAAGTTCTAGCGCCTGTTGATTTGAAATTTAATCTCCAAATTCTATCACCATTCTCTAGGGTTGTCCATGTACCACTATTGAACAAATTCAAGTCAACCGGTATTTTGATACCGAACCTGTAAGGTTTTCTGAAATCTTCTGCCTCGTTGAGTCTGTCTTCCAGAATGTACGAATCAACATCTACATATGGCGCAATGAGCTTAACTGGCTGGTTTTTGAATTGCTTTGTATAACCGTATGGCAATTTTGTGTTGTCTACCTGAGCAGCAACATTCAAGCAAAAAACCAAGAGGATAAGCGTAAGTAGTTTATTCATTATGTGAGTTTTGGAGTGGGTTAAAGATAAATTGCAACAAGCGGTCAGGCCATAAAAAAAGCCGCCCTTGAGGGACGGCTTCACCTTAACCTAACTTCAACTATGAAAAAACTACTTCTTATTCAAAAAGTCATTGACAAGCTCTGGCGCCATGATAGCACTTACAAAAGTGTAAGCACCAGTTTTAGGCGACTTCACCATCTTGATCGCTTTAGTTAATCTCTTTGAACCAGACTGTAATGTTGCGATTGATTTCTTTGCCATGACTTAATTATTTAATTTCTTTATGAACGGTCATACGCTTCAAAACCGGATTGAACTTTTTAAGCTCTAAACGGTCTGGCGTATTCTTTTTATTCTTTGTTGTAATGTAGCGAGACATTCCAGGCATACCTGACTCTTTGTGCTCAGTACATTGTAGGATAACCTGAATTCTATTTCCTTTGCTCTTTGCCATCTTGAATACCTATTAAGAAGGTTATTATTTTTTAAGGTAACCTTTTGCTCTAGCCTCTTTTACTACAGCAGTAACACCATTCTTGTTAATGTTCTTGATCGCCTTAGCACTCACCTTAAGTGTGATGAACTTATCCTCTTCTGGCAGGTAAAACTTCTTTGTAAAAAGGTTTACATTGAACCTACGCTTTGTCTTATTCATCGCGTGAGAAACGTTGTTTCCCGTCATCGCTCTCTTACCAGTAAGCTCACAAACTCTAGACATGGTATTATCTCTTTAAAATCGGACTGCAAAATAACAACCTTTTATTTGAATGCACAAGATATTTATCATCCAGTTTTTAATGCCGAAATACACACGTATGTAATTGGGATAGTGACCTTGATTGCGGCCCGAATTCTGAATGAAATCAGCTATTTGGACTCTGACATCAACTCAGAGATAATAAGATCAATAGACTTGTTAATAGTCTTTCCCACTACCCTTTCACGATTATTTCCCATCATGAATTCCAAGGCATAGGATTTATACGGCGTAGCGATCCCTATAAATACCGTTCCCACTTCTACGTCACTATCGCCCTTATCCGGTCCAGCATTTCCAGTCGTTGCTACAGCATAATCTGCATTAAAAAGCTTTCTTGCTGCCTGCGCCATCGCGGTAGCGACTGGCTCACTAACTACCGAATTCTGTTGAATAATTCTAGCATCTACACCTAGAACATCCACTTTACTTTGCGTAGCATAAGTGACGGTACTCCCTTTGAAAAATTGGGACGCGCCAGGAATCTCGGTGATTAGATTTGCGATTTTCCCCCCAGTACAGCTTTCTGCGGTGGCAAGCGTTTTAGCAGCTGACTTGAAAGCATCGCTCAACCGTTGGGCAGGATTATTTTTAAAAGACTCCCCTATTATAAGATCTCCCAGAATTTTATAGATTGTCTCAACAGGTCGATCTACTCGATCAAGTACTGCTGTCTCATCCATTCCTAAGCTAGAAAATCTCAACCTTACCTGGCCAGAGCTAGGCAGATAGGCCAGACTGACCTCTTCAGGTAAATTGTCTTCTACTGGCGCAATCATTTTGGCGATTGTGCTCTCGCCTTTTCCAGAAGTTATGATCGTACGGTGATAAATAAACGGTAGTTTACCGCGTATTTTGACCCGGGGCAGCACCTCGTTTGTCATCAAATGCTTCATCTCAAACGGCACACCAGGCATACTCACAAAGATGGTATTGTTCCGTTCAAACCACATACCAGGTGCAGTACCGTATTTATTGTGCAGGACTTGCGCTTTATTAGGCACAAGTGCCTGCATTCTGTTTTCAGGTAGAATAGGATCTTTGACGTACTTTTTGAAAATTGCCTCAATATGTGCAAGGACCTGTCGATTTTCAACAAGCGTATCCTCAAAATAGGCACAAAGCGTGGCTTTGGTCACATCGTCTTTGGTAGGTCCTAAGCCACCGGTTATGAGTACAAGGTCTGATTGTTTTTCCGCTTTCGCGAAAGCGGACAACAAATGATCCCTGCTATCTGTGACTGTGATAATTTCATAGACAATCACCCCTATGGCGTTGAGTTGCTGCGCCATCCAAGCGGAATTTGTGTCTACAATCTGACCAATGAGAATCTCGTCACCTATCGTGATTAGGGTGGCCTTCATCTAATATTCTTACTTGACGCGTATTTCAAACATGGTTTTGCCTTCCAGCACACCCTTTAATCGGTCACCATCTTGCACACGCGATACACCAGCTGGTGTGCCTGTAAAGATCAAATCGCCGATTTTCAATGTGAAGAACTGCGAAACATGCTCGATTATCTCATCGATCTTCCAAAGCATGTAGCTTGTTGATCCATCCTGTTGCAATTCATCGTTCTTGAAGAGATGGAAAGAGAGGTTGTCCAAATCACCCAACTCATCTTTGTTGATAAAGTCTCGTGAGACTACGCTAGCACCGTCAAAGCTTTTGGCTTTTTCCCAAGGCAAGCCTTTCTCTTTGCACTTGGCTTGAACATCTCGAGCTGTAAAATCTATACCCAGCCCGATCTCATCGTAATACTTATGGGCAAACTTTCTATCGATGTGTTTACCTATGCGATTTATACGCACCACGACCTCAACCTCATGATGCACATCATTACTAAACGCCGGTATGAAAAAAGGCTGCTTGCTAAGCAAAATCGAAGTATCAGGCTTAATAAAAACCACTGGCTCATCAGGACGCTCGTTTTGTAATTCAGCGATGTGTTCTGTGTAGTTGCGGCCTATGCAGATGATTTTCATGAATTAAGTTTAAGATAAAGTCTAAGCTTAAGTTTAAATAACAATGAATGCGTTCAGTAAAATTAATTTGTGTTGATTAAGAATTGATCAGTCAAGCCTGAACTCGGACTTAAATTCAACTTGCACTTATCGACTATAATTAGGAGCCTCCTTAGTAATTGTCACATCATGCGGATGGCTCTCGTGCATTCCAGCAGCAGTGATTTTCACAAATCTTCCTGTGTTTTTGAGTGTCTCAACATCTTTTGCGCCGCAATAACCCATTCCGGCTCTCAATCCACCGATGAACTGAGTCATGCTTTCAACCAGGTCACCTTTGTATGGCACACGACCAACAATTCCCTCAGGAACTAATTTCTTAATGTCGTCTTCTACATCTTGGAAGTAACGGTCTTTTGAGCCTTGCTTCATGGCCTCAACACTTCCCATCCCGCGATAGGATTTGAACTTACGACCATCGTAAATGATAGTTTCACCCGGACTTTCAGTTGTTCCTGCCAGTAGAGAACCTAGCATGACGCTATCTGCACCTGCAGCGATTGCTTTAGGTATATCCCCAGTATAACGAATTCCTCCATCTGCAATGACAGGAACGCCTGTTCCTTTTAGGGCAGAGGCGGCTTCCATGACCGCACTCAGCTGTGGAAAACCAACTCCAGCCACAACTCGTGTCGTACAGATTGATCCAGGGCCTATACCAACTTTTACTGCGTCAGCACCGGCATCAGCGAGATACTTTGCTGCTTCAGCGGTTGCAACATTCCCAACCACTACGTCTAACTCTGGGTATTTTGCTTTGACCTCTTTTAACACATCTACCACCCCTTTTGTGTGACCGTGGGCAGTATCGATAACGACTGCGTCCACACCAGCGTCAACTAGTGCACCTGCTCTTTCAACAGCATCACCAGTAACACCTAGTGCAGCAGCAACTCGCAACCTTCCGTACTGATCTTTATTGGCATTGGGTTGCAAAGTCAGCTTTGTTATATCTCTAAACGTGATCAAACCGATGAGCTTATCCTTGTCATCGACAACTAGCAACTTTTCTATTTTGTGTTGCTGAAGGATGGATTCTGCGTCGGTTAATGAAGTTCCAGCTTTTGCGGTGATCAAATTCTCAGATGTCATCACCTCGCTGACAGGTTTCGTAGGATCTTTTTCAAATCGCAAGTCGCGATTAGTAACGATGCCCTTAATGTAATTGTCCTTGTCTACGATGGGAATCCCACCTATGCTATGCTCCCGCATGCTTGCCTGTGCATCGCCTATTGTTGCGCTCTCATCCAGCGTGACTGGGTCTAGAATCATACCGCTTTCTGCTCGCTTTACCCTTCGCACTTTTTGGGCTTGTGCCTCAATACTCATGTTTTTGTGAAGGATACCTATACCGCCTTCCTGTGCAATGGCAATTGCCATACGGCTCTCGGTAACCGTATCCATCGCCGCTGAAATGATCGGAACGTTTAGGGTGATGTTGCGAGTGAATTTGGTTTTGATACTTACCTCTCTAGGTAAAACCTCGCTATAGGCAGGTACTAATAGGACATCGTCGTAAGTGAGTCCTTCGCCTAGAAATTTATCGTTGTGGGAGAGCATGCAATCAGATTTAATTGCACGCAAAGATACTTTTTTAATTCAGGGCAGCTGAGAGCTTAACAGTAGTTATGATTTATGACCCGATAGAGGTTGTACTAATGCGTGTTGATTGGCCCAACGCCTGATTATATTCTTGAATAGGTCTTATACCTGCTAGTTCTTTAACCCCGATGGATTCGAATGAGTCTTATTCTGGACATTGCTCAATTCGCGGTGCTACGTTAGCGTCCTTAGAGATTCTGAAACAAGTTCAGAATGACATGAGTTATTTATTAGAATTGAGATTTAAGACCTAGGGGTTGAGTTTTCTCAAACTGTCATAATTTCCTTTTCCTTTACCGCAATCATTTCGTCGATTTTAGCGACGTGCTTGTCAGTCAATTGCTGGATCTCATCTTCAACAACTTTCTGGAGGTCTTCAGAAACATCAGCTTTTTTGAGTTCATTCATGGCCGACTTGCGGTCGTTACGCACCCCTACTTTAGCTTCTTCACCCTCAGCTTTTGCTTGTTTGCTCAAATCGCGGCGACGTTCCTCAGTTAATGCAGGAACGTTAATGATGATGCTCTCGCCATTATTCATTGGGTTCAAACCCAAATTAGCCACCAGAATTCCCTTCTCAATCGCTGGAATCATAGTTTTTTCCCATGGCTGGACACTTATCGTCCTGGCATCTGGAGTATTGATGTTTGCCACTTGGGTAAGCGGTGTCTGGCTACCGTAATAATCTACCATGACGCTGCCTAGCATCGCTGGGGCTGCCTTCCCGGCACGTATGTTCAACAATTCTTTTTCTAAGTGCTTGATGGCTTTACCCATACTTTCTGCAGCACTTTCTAAGATAAAATCAGTTTCCTCGTTCATTACGGTATTTATTTGAGTTTACGCTTTCGCGAAAGCGCAATACCAATATACAATTTCAAATATATCAGATAAGAGATATTACTCTACGACAGTCCCGATATTTTCACCTTTTAATAACTTGACAAGGTTGCCTGAAGTATTCATGTCAAAGACGATGATTGGTAAACTGTTCTCTTGACTTAATGTAAAGGCTGTAGTATCCATAACCTTTAGTCCTTTCCTGATCACGTCGTCAAAAGTAATGGTATCAAATTTTGTGGCAGTCGTGTCCTTTTCAGGATCGGCTGTATAGATTCCATCCACCCGTGTTCCCTTCAATATAACATCTGCTTCAATTTCTACAGCTCGAAGTACTGCAGCACTATCTGTCGTAAAATATGGATTGCCCGTACCCCCACCGAATATGACTACCCTGCCTTTTTCCAGGTGCCGCATTGCCCGTCGTCTTATAAACGGCTCTGCGACTTCATTGATTTTAATGGCAGTCTGAAGTCGCGTGTGCACACCCGCGTCCTCTAGTGCGCTTTGCAGGGCCAGACCGTTGATGACGGTTGCCAGCATTCCCATATGATCGCCTTGAACCCGGTCCATTCCATTGCTGGCCCCAGCTACTCCTCTAAAGATATTACCCCCACCGATTACGATGGCAACTTCAGTTCCCATATCGACCACTTGTTTGATTTCGCGGGCATATTCAGCGAGACGCTTAGGATCGATTCCATACTGGCGGTCACCCATCAGGGCTTCACCGGATAGCTTGAGTAGGATTCTTTTGAATTTCATTCAGGGAGGTGCTTTGGTGCAAATATAGAAATCTGTTCAAGGGAATGATCAGTTTATTCGGTGGATTAAAATGTAAGGCAGAATTGAATTTGCAATGATTTAACTTACTATAGTTAAGGGTAGTTAATCTCTTACGTGCGGTGTCAGCAGCTATGTAAGTTTGAATACTAATTTCTAAAAAATGCACAAGCTAACCTACATTTTGCTGGCTCTACTGATGGTAGGATGCAGCAGTTCAAGAAACAATAATGCGCCAGAACCCACAGAGGAAAGTGATCTTAAGGGTGACTGGACCGTCACATCGGTGAATTTTGACGGATTCCGTGATTACGAGGTGACGCTCTTCGGGAGGGTTTCAAACGAATGCATAGAAAACAGCCGCTGGAACTTTGTCTCAAACAATAACAGAGGTAGTTATGACATCACAGAGCCGGGGTGCAACCGAGGCACCAATAATTTTATCTGGACACTAGATGAATCTGGCAAGTTCATTCTAAAGCCAACCAATGAGAAATACAAAAGCGACACCGGCAATGGATTTGCGCTTACCCTTAAAAATTACACGGGGACTTCAATGACCCTCACACAGACATTGACCGTAGATGGTGGACCAGTTGTTATGGACATCGTCTTCATTAAATCCCAAATGGACTAAATCAACAATCATGAAAAAGACAATTTTATCAATATTGATGCTCAGCATTCTAGCAGTAGGCTGTGAATCAGTAAAAAACAGCAATAAACAACAGCGAGGTACAGCCATAGGTGCTGCTGGTGGAACCATCTTAGGATTGATCATAGGGAATAATGTAGGCGACGGTGACAACCAGACCGAGGGTGCCATCATAGGCGCAGCCGTAGGTGGTGTCATAGGAAACGTGATAGGTCGCCGCATGGACAAACAAGCCCAAGAAATAGAAAACGAATTGCCTGGAGCAGAGGTAGAGCGCGTGGGTGAAGGGATTGTTGTCACTTTTGACGAGGGTAGCGGTGTAAAATTTGCTACTAACCAGAGCACTTTAAATCAACCTTCAAAAAACACTCTGGACAAACTTCTCAACGTGATGAACAAATATCCAGGCACAGAGGTGCTAGTTGCTGGTCATACAGACAGTCAGGGTGCTGCAGATTATAATATGACGCTTTCGCGAAAGCGTGCACAAAGTGTATATGATTATCTAGCCACTCATGGTATCGAAAGCTCTAGAATCACCATGACCTACTCTGGTGAAAATGACCCACGGGCAACTAACGAGACCGCAGAAGGTCGTGCTCAAAACCGCCGAGTGGAAATAGGAATTGTCGCCGGTGAAGAAATGAGAGAAGACGCTAGAAAAGAAGCTGGAACCAGCAACGGAACAAATAAAGATTTCCAGATCAAAAATTAACTAGCACAGAACTCCACTAACAAAACCCTTTCAGAAATGAGAGGGTTATTTTTTGCTAGCACATTTCTTGCTGCAATACTTCACACTCTCCCAGTTCTTTTCCCATTTCTTACGCCAAACAAACGGGCGCTCACAAACTGGACAAACCTTCGTAGGTAAATTATGTGGATTACGGAATGACATTTTTATTCAAAATCCAACTCATGTAAATCTGCATCTACCTGAGCATAGCTCAATCGGGTATTGATGTTTGCTGTGGCGTAACCGTCAAGACCATTGATGGTTACCGTACCCGCTTTTTCCAGATTGACGAAACCATCTTCCAACTGGTAGTCACCGTTTATAAAAACATCTGTGATTTTGCAGATGACTAGAATGCAATTGTTTTCTTTTAAGAAATATTCGCTCTCGTAATCAGCGGCAAGTTGGATACCTGCACCTTTTACAAAGGGAGCCTTAAACCCCTCTCGAGTTTGCTTTTCGATTTTCAGTACCTCAAACTCGCTTACCGGCTCTGGATATTTTGCGCTGCTCTGGTGAGCGCGTCTTACTAGATCCATGTTGAGATGATTCAAAGTGATCTTCCCAGTCGATTTCAGGTTTTCATAGGTATGACCTACACCATAGCCTAGCGGACGCTGCACAAAACTGAACATGGCTGGATTACTTCCTAAATGTGTAACACTTGAAAAAACAGCCACATTGTCCACACCAGCCTCAGATATTGTAGCAAGCAGATTTGCACTTTTAAAACCAGTGATGCTATTGATCAAGTTACCCTTGTAAATGCGCTCCATGTTTTCAAGATCCTTGAGGTCGTAATGTGTCATGTTTTTGCTTTAAGCGTAAAAGTAGCAGAGCAGGTGGCACCAAATCCTTAAGAAAATTCAATTGTTTATACTAAAACTGATAGCTTAGCAAAATCTTCAATCACATTTAATGATGGAATCTGAACGAAGCTACCAAGATAAATTCAGAATAAATCAGGAAACTTGGAACAAAAAAGCCGCCGCTCATTTTACAGGGTCTTTCTATGATGTCGAAAAATTCAAAAGCACAAAGAATTCATTGAATCATTATGAGATTGAAGCCTTGGGCGATGTAAATGAAAAATCCATGTTGCACCTTCAATGTCATTTTGGACAGGATTCCCTGAGCTGGGCAGCAAGGGGCGCAAAAGTCACAGGTGTGGATTTGAGCGATGAGGCTATTGAACTTGCTAGTCAATTATCAAATGAAATAGATGTCCCAGCAGATTTCGTTTGCTGCAACGTTCTCGATACGACTTCATACGTAGAAGGTCAATTTGATATTGTTTTCACTTCTTATGGGGTGATCGGCTGGTTGCCAGATCTCAAACCTTGGGCAGAAATGATTGCACAAAAATTAAAAAAAGGTGGAATCTTTTACATCGTCGAGTTCCACCCTATTGCGTGGATGTATGACTACACTGTATCGCCTGCTGTTATGAAATATCATTATTCGCTAAAACAGTCCATTTACGAGGAATATGTGGGGACTTACGGAAACGAAAAAAGTGATATGGTCAGTAAAGAATATGGTTGGAATCATAGCCTGAGCAAGGTGATACAATCTTTGATAGATGCAGGATTGAAAATCAACCACTTTGCAGAGCACGATGAGAGTCCTTACGATGTGTTTCCTGACATGATCCAAAATGAATCTGGACTTTATCATTTAACCAATCAACTATATCCATTGATATTTGAGATCAAAGCAGTGAAGCAATGATATTCCTTAGACGCTTAAACGAGCCTAGACTAATCTGCAACATTTTGTTAACAGTTTTAGCTCTGCACAATAGTCAAGTTAGTTTTGACAATTAATCAATCTACTTGAGAGCGCAATCACTTCTCATTTTTTTATTATACAGCTTGTGCATTTTTGCCCAAGAAACAGATAATGCGGCAAGCTTAATAGATAGTGTAGTTGCCAGAAAGAATTACAACGATCCAGAAACGCGGTTTAACAACTATCATTACAGCAGTTACCAAAATTTAAGAGTTTTAGGCGACCCTGAAGCGCTTACAGGACCAGGTTACAAAAAAACCGAGCTGCGTAAAACGGTAAAAAAGACTGGCGTCTTTTTATCTGAAAAAACATCGATACGTGCATACTCTAAAGAAAACGGGAGAAAAGAATTTATCACGGCAGCTAAAATGCCCGGCTTTGAGACTCCAGTCTATCCCATTTATACAATAAATCTTCAGAGCGATGACATCTACGATGCAGACTATATCATCTTTGACCGCAGGTTTAAGAGTCCTATCAGGAACAACGCCAAGAAATTTTACAATTACAATTTATTACGTGATAGTCTGATTGACAATCGCAAGGTCAAGGTTATTGAATTCCAGCCATTAGATTCTACCAGAATTGACGTAATTCACGGGCGACTATACATCGACAAAGAAACCTTCGGGGTTGCAAAACTAAAAGTTGAACGAGAGGGCGAGCTTGAAATTGACGCCAACCACAGTTTTGAATTTGATCCTGTTCTAGAATTTTGGAATCCAGTTTCCAAAGATCTTTTTGTACGCAAAAAGAAAACCGCAAAAGAATTAGAGCTGTTCGGCGGTCGGCTTCAAGTAGGAAATGAGCAAAATCCAGATCGATCGCCAGAGGATGACCTTTATCTGTTGCTTGAATCAAGCAATCAGGATTTTAGTACAGATCCAAACCTAGAATATGGCCAGAAAGGCTTGGCCATAGAAATTACAGAGAAAGGTCTAACAAAGCCTGATGAATACTGGGAACAATTTAGACGCGTGGATCAGTTGAACAATACAGAACTAGCTACAGCGCTGGATCTAGATAGCATCGTTGACGACTCAAGGATTACCCGCAAACTAGAAACACTGGATAAATTCAAGGTAGGTTATTACCCAATCGCTTTTTTTGACGTTGATCTGAAGTATCTAGTGAAATACAACGATTTTGAGGCGCTTCGATTGGGTTTCGGTGGACAGACAAATGAGAAGTTGAGTGAGAATTTCAGGGTAGGTGGCTATGTGGCGTACGGTACGCGAGACGCTAGGTTTAAATACATGATCAATCTGGGTTATCGCATCAACAAAAGCAAGGACACCTGGCTGAATGCCTATAGACGCGACGACATCACAGAGTTTGCAGCAGAAAGCTTCCTAACCGATGCTAGAGTGTATTCGCTTTTTGAGCCACGCTTGATAAACATACCCACTTTTTACAGATTTGAGGAGTATGGCACATCTCTACAACAGCGCTTGTTGCCCTCCCTGCTTAGTGAAGTTGCGCTTTCGCGAAAGCGTATCCTGCAAACCACAGACTACGTTTTTCAACCTGTCGGGAGTACAGAATCTTTTGGGAATTACAACCTATCAGAAATTGTGGTGGCAGCACGTTACAGTCCCCGCAGCAGTTTTATGCGCTCACCAAAGGGCTACCAGACCATTGAGACCAGCTACCCCATTTTAAGCGCGCAGCTTACTAAAGGATTTGAGGATGTGGCGAGATCTGATTTTAATTATTTAAAAGTTTCTGGCAAGGCGTTCTATGCCATCGATAACGCAAACGGCACTGTGACCGAACTGACCGTTGAGGGTCATTATGGCACGGGAGAAATCCCGCTTACGCATTTGTTTCATGCCTATCCAAATGCACCTGATCAGCCTGAAATCATGCAGAGATTTTCAGTGGCTGGGCGACGCAGTTTTGAGACCATGTATTTCAATGAGTTTTTTAGCGATCGATTACTGATAGGCCAAGTCAAACATCACTTGAAACCCTTTAATATCGCCAGTTTTCTAAAACCAGAAATGGTACTGATTACTCGTGCAGCCTGGGGTAATCTGAATGACCAGCAAGAACACTTGAACGTACAGTTTGAAACGCTGGACAAGGGTTATTTTGAAAGCGGATTTGAGCTAAACAAGTTATTATTCGGTTTTGGCCTGAGCATGAGCTACCGGTATGGCGCCTATCATCTGCCTGATGTAGAAGACAACGTTGCGGTAAAGTTTACTTTTTATTTAGAGTTGTAGTTGATAGGAAATTAAGGAATTTTCTTAAGTTTAGATTTTCTAATCAACCACCTTATGAATTCTTTTAGCTTTCTTTTAATCATACTCCCGTTTGTTTGCTTCGGACAGAAAGGGATTGATGACAAAGGAAAGAAACCTTTACCCACATCAATTTTTGAATTAAGTGTGGCCTATGGCGCACAAGCAAATTTCTTTGTGAATTACGATCAACCACTGGTGAAACAGAATGGGAATATAATTCCATTCCAAGATTTTTTCGGGTTGAGCTTGTATCAAAAAGATAGAATTGGTGACTATAAAGCCATACGTTTTTCAACTCGACTTGGTGGGAGGAATTTTATAGAATTAGGCTATGAGGTAACCACTAACAAAGGAACTTTTGACGGGGATTACAGACTTGCCTCTGGGGCTGGGATTTTTATACAAGACTTTGAGTTAATACATACCAATCGAAACTATTCCATCACTTACAAAAGGGGGGTTTTAAAAAATAATTCGCTTTTCGTTTCAGTAGGTTTTAGCAATATAGTAATGGAGCAATCGGAAATATTCATCAGCCCCAATGGTAACTTCGTTGAAATTGAGACCAGAAATTATTCTAATTCTAAATTAGCGGAAATTGCCGCTCTATTGGGATTTCAATATTTCTTCTACAATACGGGAAAGTTTACTCTAGGTGTTGAAAGTAGAGGTTACCTAATTTTAGGTGCAGGTGCAGACACTTATCTGGAAACAATTAGTCTAGCGCCGGTATTAAAATTCAGTTTTTAAAATTTTTCTTAACCAGAATTGAAAAGCCGCTGTTAACACAGTGGCTTTTTTATGTTAATAGTATGCATGAGGCAAAACGTACCTTTGCCCCTGATAGCATTGAATGAACAGCAGTTATAAATTTTGGAATGGTCTGGCGCGTACCATACTGCGCAATCGGGAAATCATTCTAGGGGTCATCGTATTGATTACCGTACTGCTTGCCACCCAATGGAAACACATAGAATTTACTCATTCAGAAGCTAATCTTCTACCAGACGATCATCCTGTCAATGAAGAATACCAGCAGTTCCTGAAGCAATTTGGCGAAGAAGGCAATCTCATTATTCTCGGTTTACCGATTAGCTCACAGGAAAATTACGAGCAGTTTAATGCTTGGAATAGATTGGCAGATACGTTAGAAACCTTCAGTGAAGTAGATTTTGTTCTCTCGACAGGCAATCTGCCCGATCTTCAAAAATCAGAGGACAATACAAAGTTTCTGGTCAAGCCACTACTAGGGAACCCACTTAAAAGCAATCAGGAATTGGCTGATTTCAAGAATAAGCTTTACAATCAGCTACCTTTTTACCGCAATCTTATTTACAGCGAGCGCGACAGCACTCTACGAACGGCCATATACTTGAAAAAAGACATCGTCAATTCAATCATCCGCAAGGAGTTTGTACTGGAAGATTTTGTACCGATTGTAGATCAATTTGTTGAGCAGAATAATCTTGATATAAAGGTTTCTGGGATGCCTTACATCCGTACGCTCAATGCCAAAAACATCGTTGATGAAATTGGTTACTTTTTACTAGCTGCACTGCTGATTACTTCAGGGATTTTCTTCTTCTTCTTTAGATCTGGGAGAGCGACATTTATTTCCATTGTCACAGTAATTATCGGGGTGATGTGGGCTTTCGGTATCTTGGGCCTTTTCCGCTATCAAATCACCGTGCTTACAGCGTTGATCCCGCCATTAATTATCGTCATCGGGATTCCCAACTGTATTTTCTTGATCAATAAGTATCAGCAGGAAATCAAGAATCATGGGAATCAGGCCAAGTCCCTGCAACGCGTTATTACTAAAGTAGGAAACGCCACCTTGATGACTAATCTAACCACAGCCAGTGGTTTTGCCACGTTCATTTTTACCGAGAGTACGCTATTAAAAGAGTTCGGGATTGTGGCTTCTATTTGTATCATCTCGATTTTCCTAATCAGCTTGATGGTGATACCAGTCATCTATAGCTATCTACCAGTTCCTAAAGAACGTCATCTAGAACACTTGCGCCGCCGATGGATGGGCGCGTTTGTGAGCTATAACGAGCAATTTGTACGCAAGAACAGAACAGCGATCTACATCACTAGTCTAGTGGTGCTCATCGTAAGTTTTATAGGCATCTACCAGATCAGGGTTTCTGGAAGTTTGATTGAAGACCTACCGCGTACCAAGCAGTTTTACAAAGACATCAAGTTTTTCGAGAACAGCTTTGACGGTATCATGCCTCTCGAAATCGTCATTGACGCAAAACGTAAAGAGGGAATTTCAAAAAGCCGCACGCTGAAAAAATTGGATGAACTGGAAGAGCATATCATCGAGACCCCAGAACTATCCAGACCACTATCACTTGTCTCCATTGTCAAATACACTAAACAGGCATTTTATGGCGGTGATCCAGAATTCTACGACCTACCCACCAGTAATGAACGTTTATTCATGGCGCCGTTGCTAGAAGAAAGTGGTGGCGATGTCGGATTAATGAAAAGCTATGTGGATAGCACTGGACAGTTTGCACGCATCACTACGTTTATGAAAGACATGGGCACCGACCGCATGGAGCGCGTAGAGGAAGGCTTATTGCAAAAGATCAACAGCACGTTCCCTGCCGAAAACTACAATGTGACCCTGACTGGAAAAGCGCTCATGTTTCAAAAAGGAACAGATTATTTGATCAACAACCTGGTACTGTCACTATCGCTAGCGATCGTACTCATTGCTTTATTTATCGCATGGATGTTCAGGTCTGCGAGGATGATTATCGTTTCGCTAGTTCCTAACTTGCTACCATTACTGATCACGGCTGGATTAATGGGCTATATAGGTGTGCCTATCAAGCCTTCAACGATTCTGGTGTTTTCAATTGCATTTGGGATTTCTGTGGATGATACGATCCACTTTTTGGCAAAGTATCGTCAGGAGTTGATTGCCAATAATTGGAAAATCAAGCCATCAGTTTATGCAGCGCTCAATGAAACTGGTGTGAGCATGTTCTATACCTCAATCGTGTTATTCTTTGGGTTTTCTGCGTTTACAATTTCCAGTTTTGGTGGTACGGTGGCGCTGGGCGCTTTAGTAAGCGCAACCTTATTGTTTGCGATGCTGGCAAATTTGCTCCTGCTTCCAGCTATGCTGCTGTCATTGCAGCGCGATATTGCAAATCAGCGGACGCTTAAAAAGCCCGCATTACCTATTATTGAGCGGGATGAGGTGATAGAGGAGTTAGAAAAAAACAAATAAGCTTTTGATGATTGCGCTTTCGCGAAAGCGTAATCCTGAACTGCCACAAGCACTTGCTAAATCTTACCTTTGCCTACTTAAATTTTCTCTGATATGAAGCGTATCGCCGCTATCCTAGAATTACAGCCCAGCATGCAGGAAATAACTGTGCGAGGATGGGTGCGCAGTTTTAGAAATGATCGTTTTATTGCTCTAAATGATGGATCAACCATCAACAATCTGCAATGCGTGATTGAGCCTGAACAAATCGATCAGGAAATTCGGGATCAGATCAATGTGGCGGGGGCAGTTGCAGTTTCGGGAACGCTTGTCGAAAGTCAGGGAAAGGGTCAAAAAGTAGAATTACAGGCTACAAAGGTCAAAATCCTCGCTGGTGCAGACCCAGAAGATGTGAAGCTTACCGTGCTTTCACCAAAACGTCACAAGCTGGACACCCTCCGGGAACAAGCGCATTTAAGAGTGCGTACCAATACATTTGGTGCTGTGATGCGCGTGCGTGCAACTTTAAGTTATGCAGTTCACAAATACTTTAACGAGCGTGGATTCTATCAAGCCCACACACCCATACTAACCGGTAGCGATGCGGAGGGTGCTGGGGAAATGTTCAGGGTTTCGACTTTGGATCACAAAAACATGCCGCTGAACGATGCAGGTGACGTAGACTATGCTCAGGACTTTTTTGGTAAAGAATCTAACCTAACTGTCTCAGGGCAACTGGAAGCCGAGACTTACGCGATGGGATTGGGACAAGTTTACACTTTTGGTCCTACATTCAGAGCAGAAAATTCCAATACCTCGCGCCACCTAGCCGAGTTCTGGATGATTGAGCCAGAGGTTGCCTTTAACGATCTGGATGCAAACATGGATCTAGCAGAGGACTTCATCAAAGAAGTCATCAAGTACACGCTGGAAAATTGTGCTGATGATATTGCTTTTCTTGAGCAACGATTAGAAAACGAGGATAAACAAAAACCAGCCGCGGAGCGCAGCCCGATGCCATTGCGAGAGAAACTGGAATTTGTCCTCAAAAACAATTTTAAACGAGTTTCTTACACTGAGGCAATCGATATTCTCAGAAACAGCAAGCCGAATAAAAAGAAAAAATTCCAATACCCGATCGACGGCTGGGGGGCAGATCTGCAATCAGAGCATGAGCGTTTTCTAGTAGAGAAACATTTTGAGTGCCCGGTCATTCTATTTGATTATCCAGCAGACATCAAAGCATTTTATATGCGCCTAAACGAGCCAGATGATGAAGGCCGCAAGACAGTTCGTGCGATGGACATCCTTTTCCCTGGCATCGGTGAGATTGTAGGCGGGTCACAGCGTGAGGAGCGTTACGATGTTCTGAAAGAAAAGATGGCGGAAATGAATATCCCAGAAGAGGAATTGTGGTGGTATCTGGACATGAGAAAATTTGGTAGCGTTGTCCACAGTGGTTTCGGCTTAGGGTTTGAGAGACTAGTCATGTTTGTTACCGGAATGGGCAATGTAAGGGATGTGATTCCTTATCCACGAACTCCAGGTAACGCGGATTTTTAACAACAACGCAATGATCGAAGATAAATCCCCACAACGCACACCAGTAGAGCAATTAGGTGAGTTCGGTCTAATCGAACACTTGACTAAAGATCTAAAGCCTATTCAGGAGTCTACGATACTTTCCATAGGCGACGACGCTGCGGTAATCAAGCACGATGGCCAGACCGTCATCAGTACAGACATGCTGGTGGAAGGTGTTCATTTTGATTTGAGCTATGTACCGCTGAAACATTTGGGCTACAAGGCGGTGATGGTTAATCTCTCGGATATCTATGCGATGAATGCCATGGCAACCCAAATCACCGTATCTATAGCGATTTCAAATCGGTTTCCAGTAGAAGCTCTGGATGAGCTTTACAGCGGGATAAAGCTGGCTTGCAAAACTTATGGCGTTGACTTGATAGGTGGCGACACAACAGCCTCACAAAGTGGATTGATTATTTCAGTTACAGCGCTCGGACAACAACAAGAAGCTAAAATCGTCAAACGTTCTGGTGCTCAAGAAGGTGATCTTCTTGTTGTGAGTGGCGATGTAGGAGCAGCCTATATGGGATTGCAAATTCTAGAAAGAGAAAAAGCGGTCTACAAAGCAAACCCTCAAAACCAGCCAGACATCGAAGCTTACAGCTATTTGCTGGAAAGACAATTGAAACCTGAGGCCAGAAGGGATGTTGTTCAACTGCTTGAGCAGCTGGACGTGTTGCCTACCAGCATGATCGATCTGAGTGATGGGCTGAGTTCTGAAATCATACATCTTTCAAAAAACTCTGGTGTGGGAATCAATCTCTACGAAGAGAAAATTCCGCTGGATCCTACGGTCATCTCTACCTGTGAGGAGTTCAAACTGGACAGTACTACCATCGCGCTAAGCGGTGGCGAAGACTACGAGTTGTTATTTACCATCAAACAGGAAGATTTCCCAAAAATCAAGGCAAATCCTAGTCTGACCGTGATCGGTCATGTGGTGGACGAGAGTTTTGGCAACCATTTGATCACCCGCGGTGGTGAGCAGATTCCTATCAAAGCAATGGGTTGGAACAGTCTTGAAGAACCTGATCAATAGATTCCTTTAAATATCTCAGAAATTTCTTCTGCATGAGTCAGAATGCTCATGTGACCACTATCAATAGCGTAAAGCTTTGATTTCAGGACGGTGCTGTCATCCATGATCTGCTCAAGCGGCACTATCTCATCGTTTTTCCCTGCGATATGACAAATCGGGATATCAAGTGACGCTAAGTCGCGCTGATAACTGGGCCTTAACATCATCGCTTTGATAGCGGCAACAACTGCATCAATGGTCAAATTACTTGCATTCCCCCTCATTTTCTCGATCTGTAATTTGAAATCCTCTCGCTCTGATTCATTGAAAAGATGAGTGATCGCCATATTGATATAGGCAGATTTATGTTTTTTGATCAGATCAAGTGACCTTTTGCGCTGTTCAATTCTAGCGGGCAAATCTGCAGTTGATAAACTGTTGATCAATGTGATGGATTTGGCTTTTTCTGGATACGCTTTCGCGAAAGCGCAACACAAATAACCGCCCATACTGTGACCTATCAGATGAACTTTATCGATGTCCAGTTGAGCCAAAACCTGGTTGATCCGTTTAGCTAATTCATCAAGCGAATATTGAGCTTGATCCAAACTCTGACCATGACCTGGCAAATCAAGTTTTATGTAACGCCTCTTTTGAAAATAAAGCCGCTCGAGCGCCTCCCACTGGTGACGGCTACCTAAAAAACCATGCAACAACACAAAGCAGTCCCCGTCTCTATCATTATAAGAGTAATCCATCTCACATGTTCTATCCCACATAATTATTGCCTCGATGTTCAACAGAAATCAAGAAAATGTTAAGTTTGAACCCAACAACCCAATGAAAAAACTGCTTCTTTTAGGGATTTTGTTTTCGCTTGTCGCGTGTAGTGATGAGAACGATTATGAATTGCAGCAATCTGAGCTTGACATCAGGCTGGAAGAACTATTGAATCAGGCTTCCGGTGGACAAGGAAAATCGTTCTTTATTCTACCGCCCAGTCAAAACCTGACTGCTATTCCGCAGGATCCTCAAAACCTACTTAATCATAACAAGGTTGCACTGGGCAGATTATTAGTGCATGAAACCGCCACGGCCGGTGCACCTAAAATCCCAACCACAGAAGGCTCATTCTCCTGTGCCTCCTGCCATCCCGTCGCCAGTAGTTTTTATGCTGGCCGGCGACAGGGCGTGGGTGAATGTGGAGTAGGGTTTGGGATTGCCGGTGAGGGAAGAAGCATCGATCGCGGCATGCCGCTGGACAGTGTGGACATCCAGCCCATCAGACCTCCTACTCTACTTAATGTAGCCTATCAGGATGTAGCTTTATGGAACGGGATGCTAGGCGGGACGGGAACAAACGCAAACACTGTCGCCCAATGGAGTGCTGCAGGAATAGAAGAAAATCATCGCGGATTTCAAGGTTTAGAAACACAGGGAATCGTGGGTCAGGAAACCCATCGATTGAAGATCGATGAAGATTTTATCAATCAGCATGGGTATAGAAGAATGTTTGACGCCGCATTTCCTGAAGTCCCAACATCAGAGCGATACACCTCACTTTATGGCGCACTAGCCATCGCCGCTTTCAACAGAACACTGCTGTCAAATCAGGCACCTTGGCAAGATTATTTGAAAGGCGATTTTAATGCGCTGAGCAATGCTCAAAAACGTGGTGCAATCGTTTTTGCAGAAAAGGGTCAGTGTATCACTTGCCACACTGGACCAGCCTTGAAAGACA
The DNA here is from genome assembly GCA_964478845.1 of uncultured Flavobacteriaceae bacterium. Taxonomy (GTDB): domain Bacteria; phylum Bacteroidota; class Bacteroidia; order Flavobacteriales; family Flavobacteriaceae; genus Nonlabens. Next base: position 298,927 of record CAYZJT010000001.1, read on the forward strand.
GATCCTTTCATGCTTGGGGATTTGGACATTTTGATGATACAGATGATGCTGTCGTTTTAGATGATGCAGGTTTTGAGGGTGTACGCAGGGGGCGTGGTGGCTTTACTGGACGCTCTGAAGATGATTTTAAATTCAAAACTCCTACACTGTATAATTTGAGGGATGCGCGCTTTTACGGTCACGGCGGGACTTTCACCAGCGTGGAAGAAGTAATTCGTTATAAAAACAGTAATTCACTCCAAGATCCAGCTGCCAGAAATATAGCCGTCCAAAAAGGCAGTATTGATTTGAATAATCAGGAGATCAATGATCTAGTGGATTTTATTGAGAATGCGCTTTATGACCCTTATCTCGAGCGTTATGTGCCTGATCAGGTGCTTTCTGGAAATTGTTTTCCTAATGCTGATGCTCAAAGCCGTCTAGATTTAGGGTGTAACTAATTCTTTTGTTTCGCTTTCGCGAAAGCGAAACAAATAACAATCCCCCTGCAATTACCTGTAGTGAAATACATCGACAGCCTAATTTTGTCGGCAAATATTTCTAGTTGCAGATCAATTCACATGCTTTTGAGCAATACACCATTGCGTTCTATAACTTAGAAAACCTGTTTGATTATAGGCGTAACAAAAACATTCTAGACGGGGAATTTATCCCATCAAGCCAAAAAAAATGGACAAAGGAACGTTACCAAACCAAGATTAATAAACTCGCCAGAGCCATATCTAGAATTGCAGCAGATAAAACGGGTAGAGCACCACATCTAATCGGCGTCGCCGAAGTAGAAAATGATGATGTGCTGGAAGATCTCGTAAATCATGAGTTGTTATCTCACTATGATTACGATTATATACACTACGACAGTCCTGATGAGCGCGGGATAGATGTTGCATTAATATTTGACAGATCAGTATTTAAATTAACTTACAGCGAGCCGATTACCATCCACCTTTACGATGAAGGTATAAGAGATACAACCAGGGATATCTTATTTGTCAAAGGTGAACTGGCAGGTTCTGAGTTCTTGATCTACGTGAATCACTGGCCGTCAAGAAGAAAAGGAGAAGTAGAAACTAACGCTAAACGCGTAGAAGTCGCAAAGCAATTAGTTGAACATATAGAAAAGCAGGATTCTGACGGATACAGATTGAGTACAAATGGTTCTAAGCCCTTGCATGTAGTCAGCATGGGGGATTTCAATGATAACCCAACCGATGAAAGTATTTTAAGTGGACTGCTGCCACACGGCTTCTTCAATCACTTCCAAGGACTTAAAAACAATCATAGAGGCAGTGTGAACCATGACAAAAAATGGTATCTATTTGATCAAATCCTAACTTCTTTGAGCTTGGATAATGACATTGATCAACAGCTATATGTACATGAGGTCAATATTTTTGATGACATCATGTTGCGGGAATGGAAGGGGAAGCATAGAGGTCACCCCTCTAGAACTTATGTAGGGCGTCATTACAAAGGTGGCTACAGTGATCATTTTCCTGTTTACTTGATCATAAGACGAAACTAGCCATAGGCAAAATCAAATTGCCATAGAGTTTTCTTTGGATAATGTAAGATATTGTTATTTTAGCTTATTGTTAAGGTCGGACTCTGATGAGCAGGCTTCTTAGCAATTACTGATTTAACAACTGACTAAATCATTAAATCTACTTTATGAGAATGAAGAAACTACTTTTCTGGGGAATGGCGCTCGCCTTCTCTGCTACAAGCGTAGTGCAAGCCCAGCAGGAGCCTCAATACACGCAGTACATGTACAATCAGAACATCATCAACCCAGCATATGCCGGTACAGAGGACGCGTGGAAAGCTACTGCATTGTACCGTCAACAATACAGCGGCTTAGATGGTGGACCAGAGACCATTACCTTTTCTGGTAGTACCGCTCTCGGCGAGAATATTGGACTCGGTCTCAATTTTCTGAACGATGAGATCGGCCCAGTGAGCGAACAAAACATAAATGCAGATTTTGCATATCGCTTTCAAGTAAGTTCAAGCATAAGGTTGTCTTTGGGTTTGAAAGCGGGTGTTAATCTGATAGATGTTAACCTAGCCAGTACTTCACCAATACAAACAATGGATCCCCTACTGTCTGGACAGGTAAATGAAACTTATCTCAACTTAGGTGCTGGTGCTTTTCTTTATTCAGATAATTGGTACCTCGGACTCTCTGCCCCTAATTTACTAGATCAGACCTATGCTGATCGTAATGGGCAAGAACTACAAGGTTCAGAAGAACTACATTATTTTGCTACTGGTGGTTATGTTTTTGACATTACAGAAAACTTTAAACTCAAGCCACACTTTCTGTTGAAGAGCACATTTTCTGCCCCACTCTCTTATGACATTAACCTGAACGGATTGTTGTACGAAAGATTTGAAATAGGGGGTTCTTATAGACTTGATGATAGCTTCAGTGCCTTGGCTAGCTTTATGGTCACTGACAATATCAGGATCGGTTATGCATATGATTTTGTGACCTCCCAAATCAATAACGTTGGCGATGGATCTCATGAGGTATTTGCTTCATTCATCTTCAACTTACCGCGTAAAGTGATGCAATCACCACGTTTCTTCTAAACCATCATCTAAGCAAAGACATTATCATGAAAAACTTTTATATCATACTTGCCCTACTTATCGGTGGATCATTTAGTCTTCAAGCGCAAAGTGGTGCACTCAAGCGTGGAGATAGACTGTATAAAGAAAAACGTTATGTAGATGCGGCTAAGTCATACGAAAAAGCGGTTTCAAAAGGCGCTCGTACAACTGAGGTGTACACTAACCTAGGAAATAGCTACTACTACATTGCAGATTATACAAATGCAGCAAAGTATTTTGAGAAAGCAGCTGATAAGGAAGTAGATGCGGAGATTCTTTACCGTCTAGCACAATCTCAAAAAGCTACAAGTGACTACGAAGGCGCTAAGCGCAGCATGAGAAAATTTGCCGAAAAAGCACCTAACGACCCTAGGGCAATGATGTTTTCTAAAGACCCTGATCATGTTGCAAAGATTATGGCTATGCCGGAAATGTATGAATTACAGAGCATTGTACTCAATACGGCAGCAAGCGACTTTGCATCAGTAGAAGCAAATGGGAAGATTTACTTTTCAAGTTCCCGTAATTCTGAAAGAAGTACTTACGGCAGAACTAAGGAACCTTATCTAGATATCTATGAAGTGAGTCTTGCTGAGGGTGATACACTAGGAAATCCTACTCTTCTTTCTGGCGATGTCAATACAAAATACCATGAGGGTACCCTCGCCGTTACACCAGATGATCAATTCATGTTTTTCACAAGAGTAGATTATTTTGATGGTGATTATGAAAAAGCAAGTGACGGTGAAAGTAAACTTAACATTTATCGAGCCGTAAAGGCTGGCGGTGAATGGAGGGATATCAAAACCACCTCACTAGAATCTGAGGAATACGGTGTAGGCCATCCATCCATTACAGCAGATGGAACTCAGATATATTTTGCAAGCGAGGCCCCAGGCGGTCAGGGCGGAACTGACATTTACAAAGCTGATCTAAATGATGGTGTAATCTCAAATCCAGTTAATTTAGGTAATGTCGTAAACACACCTGGTGACGATTCTTTCCCTTACATCGCAGCAGATGGTACACTTTACTTTGCAAGTAATGGACATTTAGGACTAGGCGGTCTAGATATCTTCAAGTATGAAAATGGTAAAGTGACAAATGTTGGGATGCCACTTAACTCACCACTTGACGATTTTGCATTTTCAATGAACTCTGAAACTGGTGAAGGGTATTTATCCTCAAATAGAGAAGGTGGTGCTGGGAGTGATGATATTTATCGAGTGAGAGAAATTATGGACGATACAGTCGAGTTGAACATTACTATCATTGATGATGAAACTGGCGAAGTAATCCCAAATGCTATTGTGAGTGTAGGTGTTGAAAACGGAGAGGAAATCCCAGCTCAAAATTCAAACACCCAAGGAAAAACCACTTTTACGGTTAACGATAGTCAGGAAGTTCAAGTTTACTCAACTATAGAGGGATATGAGAGTGGTGAGCAAAGCATTACGCTAGACAACACTAGAGACTCTGTTGATCTGACCATACGCATGCGTCCAGAGCCAGTGATTGTTGAGGACAAAATCATTTTGAACAAAATTTTCTTCGATCTTGACAAATCAAACATACGTCCTGATGCTGCCCTAGAACTGGATAGGCTTGTAGACTTGATGAAGAAAAATCCAGAACTAGAAGTTTTAGCTGAGACTTATGCTGACTCAAGAGGAAGCGATTCCTATAACCAAGTGCTTACAGAGCGCAGAGCGCAATCAATCATCGACTATGTTGCTTCGCAAGGAATCGACAAGTCTCGACTTCAAGCTGCTGGAAGAGGTGAATCAAACCCAGTTTATGATTGTGAATCCATGAAGTGTACTGAAGAGCAGTATCAGGCATCACGTAGATCTGAATTTACTGTGTTGAAGAAATAAAATTGTTTTTTCAACATCCTCAACAAACCCTGTCGCCTTGCGATAGGGTTTTTTATTGCTCATCTTTAGACATCATTTTTGAACATGTCAAATTTCTTAGATCAAGTTGTTGAAGCATTATTAATTGATGGGGATGAAATGACCTCGTTGTGCTTTGTAGTTCCTTCCCGTCGATCAGGGCTATTCCTTTCACGGGCGATAGCAAAGCGTATTGAGAAGCCAATTTTCCAACCTGAAATTTTTAGTATTGAAGATTTCATTGAATTAGAATCCGGGGTCAAAATCCAGAGCAATTTGGATATACTACCTAGATTTTATGCAACTTACCGTGAGCTGAACGGTGACAAAGCAGATTCATACGATAGATTTCTTAATTGGGCTCCTGCCATTCTTCAAGATTTTAATGAGATCGATAGACAGCTGATAGATTCAGATAACTTCTTTGACTACTGGCGTAGCATCAGAGAAATGGATGAAACCATAAAGCACTGGTCTGATGAAGAGAATCAGACTCAACTAATCACTGATTATCTTAAATTCTGGGATAAACTCAGGACCTTATACAATAGATTTAGACTTGATTGTTCAGAAGAAAAAATCGGATATAGTGGATTAGCTTACAAACTTGCGTCTGAGAAAATCAAAAGTCAAAAAGTCCGGCCAAACAAAACTATCTTCTTAGGTTTCAACGCATTGACCAATGCAGAAACTTCAATCATCCAGCACCTACTTCAAGGAAAGAACGCTAAAGTTTTCTGGGACACAGATAAGTTCTTTTTGGACAAAGATTATCACGAGGCCGCAAAATATATCCGTAAATACAATAAAACATGGGATTACTATTCTAAAGAACCCCTACTATTCGTTGGTCATACTTACGCTCAAAAAAAACATATCCAGTTGCATGGCACCTCGGGTAGCATCAACATGCTCCACATCGCTGCAAATCTCCTAAGAGATATTCCAAAAGACGACATCGAGCAGACTGCTGTAGTGCTAGCAAATGAGAACCTGTTGCTTCCGCTACTAAAGGTGATACCAGATTCGATCACACAGGTAAACATCACCCTTAGCCTATCTCTAGATAAATTACCTATTGCTTCTTTCTTCAGGAACTTAATCAGACTCTATTTAACTGAGCCAGAAAAAGAATTTTACCACATTGACTTACTAAAAGTACTTGAATCTCCATTCGCTACTTATCTATTCGGGGATTCAGTACATAGGCTTTCAGATAACATCAAACGAGAAAACCTGATATATGTCCAACAAAAAATCATAAAAGAATATTTAGGAACTAATGATTATTTGCTACTTGAAAACGATAGCAAGACTGCACACCAGACACTTCAAAAACTCTTTAGGTGTATTGAGATAATGAAGAAGTCATTCCTGAATTCAGAAAACGTACAATTGCAATTTGAGCAGTTGTTAGGAGTAAGTGAGATTATGGAAAAAGTCTGGCAAATGCTGGAGACTATTCCACAGCAAGAATCTAGAGTCATTCTACAGCTATACAATCAGTTTTTGCCTATCCAAAAATTGTCATTCATAGGGGAGCCTGTTCAAGGATTGCAAATAATGGGAATTTTGGAGACCAGAGCTCTTGATTTCAAAAATGTCATCATCATCTCTGTGAATGAAGGGATTTTACCAGCGGGAAAAAGTAATTCTAGCTTTATACCATTCGATCTAAGGATGAAGTTTCAACTACCTACTTACCGGGATAGAGACAGTATCTATGCTTATCACTTTTACAGACTACTGCAACGAGTAAAAAAAGCACATTTAATTTATAACACAGATCAGCAGGCGCTAGGTAGTTCTGAGAAGAGTCGTTTCTTAACGCAAATTGAAAGCACACATGACACTGAACATCTCATAGAAAACTTTACATACGTGATACCTCAAAAGGTCGACACAAGGGACTTGCTGGAATTACCTAAGTCAACAGTTTACTTGGAAAGGCTTGATCAAATTGCAAAAAGTGGTTTCAGTCCATCAGCGCTCACCAGTTACATACGCAATCCGCTTGATTTTTGCACGAGCTATATTTTTCAAATAAAGGACACAGATGATGTAGAGGAAGAAATGGCCCTCAATACAATGGGGAATATAATTCATGACTGTCTTGAGAACATTTATAAGCCACTCAATAACAAAATACTAATTGGTTCTGATTTAAAAGATCTGTTTTCCAAAATAGAAAGTCAACTTACAAAATCCTTCCTCAAGGCTTTTCCGTATGAAAAAGTACCTACAGGAAGAAACAAAGTCATTTATGAAGTTTCCAGGCACTACCTGAACAAAATGATTGATATGGATCTAGCTCTAGTCCAACAGGGCAACGAGCTAGAAATAATAGATTTAGAAGTAAATCTTGAGGGTTCAGTCAATATTAGCAATTTGGGTGCTGTAAAGCTAAAAGGAACGATTGACCGTGTTGATCGTTTGAACGGCAACATCAGAATCATTGACTATAAAACTGGAAAGGTGGACAAAAAACATGTAGGGATCGAGCCAGATGGCTACGATGACTTATCATCTCACTATGAAAAATCAAAAGCCTTTCAGGTTCTTATGTACGCCTATTTGTATCATCAAAACTATCCGTCTAAATCTGTTGAGCACGCAGGAATCATCAGCTTCAAAAATTTCGGTGCTGGCTTTATGCCGTTTTCACTACGCTCAGGACGGTCCTTCAAACCAGAGCCCATTACTCGAGAAGTTCTCGATGCGTTTGAAGCACAACTCACCAGGATCATCTTGGAATTATATGATCTAGAAATTCCTATCCAAGAAAAAGAAGTATGATAAAGAAAAAATATACAGTAGAAGGTTCTGACGGCAGATTGATGCCTGTAGATCTGGTTTATGACGATAGTAGCAAAAACCCACCTGTCATTTTATTTTGTCACGGCTTTAAAGGATTTAAGGACTGGGGAGCATGGAGCTTGATGGGTTCCGCTTTCGCGAAAGCGGGATACGCGTTCATCTCCTTCAACTATTCACATAATGGGGGGACGGTAGAAAACCCCATCGACTTTCCAGATCTAGAAGCATTCGGCAATAATAATTACAGCAAGGAGGTAGCAGATACGATCAGCATGCTGGACTGGATTGAGCAGCTAGATGCGCCGATCGACAAAAATAGAAATATACTAATGGGCCATTCTCGAGCAGGTGGTATTGCGACGCTGGTGACTGCACACGACCCAAGAGTGAAGGCGGTCATCACTCTCGCAGCTGTTGCAGATTACGGCGAGCGCTTTCCTAATGACTTGGAAAGCTGGAAAAAAGATGGCGTTTTCTGTATCAAAAACGGCCGTACAAATCAGGACATGCCGCTCTACTTTCAATTCTACGAGGATTGGCTAAAAAACCAAAATGATCTCGAAATTTTGAAAGCTGCCAGAGGCATCACCGTACCCCATATTATCCTACACGGGAGTGCAGATTCCACCGTCACAGTTGAAAATGCAGCTAGATTACATGAAGCCAATCCAGCGTCTGAGCTACGGATAATTACTGGTGCAGATCACGTCTTTGGGTCGAGTCATCCTTGGAATGAAAATTACTTGCCTGCACATTTAAATCAGGTGGTGCAATGCAGTGTGAATTGGCTGCAGGATTCTGTTGTAAAAAGCGCGCATTAAAAAACCCCGCAGAAAATGCGAGGTTCACAAGTGGAGGATACCGGATTCGAACCGGTCGCCTCTACGCTGCCAGCGTAGCGCTCTAGCCAAATGAGCTAATCCCCCGAGGTGTGCAAATATAAGAGTATTCAGCCTGCAGATTTATCACGGCAAATTGCTTTCTACATAAGTTTGCAGCGTGCAGCAGCAAGTAAAAGTCACTCCTAGATACATACTGAGTTTAGCAATTCCTGCTATTATCGCCGGTATTGCAGAACCACTCATCAGCCTGACCGATGTCGCTGTGATTGGAAAAATGTCTAGTGATGCTACAACTGCCTTAGCCGCTGTGGGCGTTGTGGGTACTTTTCTCAACGCCATCGTCTGGACGCTGGCACAGACCAAAACCTCTATTTCATCCATCGTTTCGCAATCGCTTGGAAGCAATCGAATAGAACGCAGTAGATTTCTCGTTCCGCAAGTCATCGCACTGAACGTGTTCTTGGGACTGCTCATCTACCTCGTCACCGCCCCATTTGCTGAGCAGATTTTCAGATTTTACGAGGCCAGCGAGGAGGTCGTGGAAATTGCCGCCGACTACTATCGCATCAGAGCTCTTGGATTTCCATTGACATTGAGCGCGTTTGCCATCTTTGGTGTTTTTAGAGGATTGCAAAACACTACATGGGCGATGACAGCAAGTCTAGCGGGCGCAGCAGTAAACATTGGTCTGGATTTTCTACTGGTTTATGGATACAGCGATGTGATTTCTGCGATGGGTGTTCAGGGGGCAGCATATGCCAGCCTTGCTGCGCAGGCCTTGCTATTATTAATCTCGATTTACTTTTTGTATCGCAAGACAATATATCGATTGATTATTCCCAGGTTTAGGCCACATCCTGCCCTTAAAAAACACATCTCGCTGACGGCCAATTTCTTCTTGCGTACGCTGGCTATCAATGTACTGATCTACCTAACCTATCGTTTTGCTGGGATGGAAAGTACGGTTGTGGTTGCTACCCACGCGATTTTGATGAATATCTGGCTTTTCTTTTCCTTCCTGACAGATGGCTTTGCCAATGCTGGTAACGCCATCGGTGGGCGGTTGCTGGGCTCAAAAGATGCTGAAGGTTTAAAAATCTTGGCTCAGAAGACGCTTCAATATGGTGTTGGAATTGCGACTATATTGGTATTAGTCTGTGCGGCTGGTTACCAAATGATCGGGCACGTTTTTACAAGCGATATGGCTGTAATCGATGTTTTTGAATCTGTTTTTTGGCTGGTATTGCTCATGCAACCCATCAATGCCGTCGCATTTGTTTTTGATGGAATATTTAAAGGCTGGGGTGAGGCGGTCTATCTACGCAACCTGCTTTTTGCTCTGACGGCTCTAGTCTTTGCGCCGGCTTTGCTCATACTATACTATTTAGACTACGGCATACACGCCATCTGGTGGGCAATCTTTTTATGGATGGTAGGTCGTGCAGTCGCGCTGGTATTTAAATTTCGTCAGCGGCTGTCAGAAATGAGCAACTAGGTCTTTGTTATTACGCTTTCGCGAAAGCGTAATAAGACCAATTATCTTTGCAAAAAATTGTAATGCTGATTCTACAACAGGAAGATAACTGGTTCATAGCAACCTCAAAGTTCATAGGCGGGCCTGGCATATTCTTGATCATCGCCATCATCCTGATTGTGGTCGTGCTTTACAACAAGTTTTTGAAAAAACGTAGATGAGCAAAGTACGCATCACAAAAGAGTTCACTTTTGAAACGGCGCACGCCCTTTATGGCTATGACGGAAAGTGCCGCAATATTCACGGGCACAGTTACAAGCTGGCGGTAACCGTCATCGGGACGCCGATTGATGACCCTAAAAATGTCAAGCATGGAATGGTAATCGATTTTGGCGACTTGAAAAAAATTGTCAAAGAAGAGATTGTCGATCCTTTTGACCACGCCATTATCTTGAACAAAAACACGCCTCACAAAGAACTGGGCGAGGATTTGCGCTCTAAGGATCACGATGTCATTCTTTTAGACTACCAGCCGTCTAGTGAGATGATGATCCTAGACTTTGCCGAGAAAATTAAAAACCGCCTCCCAGAAAACATCACGCTACACTCATTACGCTTACGCGAAACTGAAACCGCCTATGCCGAGTGGCACGCTAGTGACCAGTAGGCTCAGTTTACAGTATGTAATTGCAGTAGGCAGTTTGCAGTTAGCAGCGTGGAACACCCCCTTTTGCATTACTCACGCTGTGCTCGCTTGATACAGGAATTGGGCTTTTTTTACTTGGATTAAAAAATCAGAAACAACGGATCCCCGCCTTAGACAAGGTGGGGAAAGATTGAAACTCGGTTTCAGGCGAGGGGTGGTTGGATCGCGATGCTAGAAATAAGCCTTCAACTGCACACTTCCTGTATGAACCGTAGGCGCATTCTCGCTGCTGCGACCGTTGTAAGTCAGATTGACATCTAAAAACTTGGTCAGGTTCTTTTGGAACAATAAATCCCAAGTGAAATTAGTACCAGCCTGTAGACCTTCTAGCATCTGAAAGCCTACCGGCGAAAACGCCTGTCCTTCAAATTGATTATCGACATACCTCGCCTCCCCATTGATGGCAAAGTTTTGGGCTTTGGTGAATGACCAACTCACCCCCAAGTTATGCTGAGTCAATTGAGCCGGATCATTCAATTTGTTTTCTTTCTCATCAAGCTCGTAAAACAGATCAATGCGATTACTCGCGCTAAACAAATAAGAAATCTGAGGTCTTAATTGCTCACCGATTATTTTGAAATTACGGTTTGCAAAGCTGTCGCTGCTGCTGGAAGTGAATCCTGTATGGGCGTTGAGCGTAAACAACCACTGCTCGGCGATTTTATGTAAGAAACTAATCTGATGACTTTCCAGTTCTGAGTTGAGCTGACCAATACTCTGCAGCGCCTCGGTTTCTGTGCTCAGGTAGGTGTAGTTTGTGGTGTAATTCTGCTTTCCGCGATTGAAAAACAGACTGTTCCTAAAACTCAGGTTCAATCCTAGTTGGTCATCGCTGCCATTGAATGGGTTCAGATCAAAATCCTTGCCTTCGCGCGGCACCATCCTATCAATCAAGTAACTGGTCTGATTGAAAAAATGCGAGGCAAATTTCTTGAGACCTTTTTTCTTTTCCCATCTTTTGGGATCCAGCGTCAGCGTTGTAGAAAATCGGTTGCTGTGCGTGGGCAGGAAGATCTGGTTAGGCAGCAGCACTCTGACGTAATTTGCCTGATCTTGAAATTGGGCGACTTCAAATTCATTCAGGTCTTGGATTCCGTCACCGTTGTAATCGATCCAAGTAAAAGTTCCTTGCCCCTCATTGACCTCAACGTATGTAAAATCCTGTTGCGGGATACTCGCGCTACTGGTCTCATAAGTTGTAATTAAACGTATCTTATTTTCAAATAGCCGTTTACGGTATTGCAGTCTGGAATTAAATGAAATTTCATCTTCCACATCGGGCAATTCGCTTTTCAGCACTCTGTAATTGGCGTACAACCGCAGATTTCCCGTGGCGTTTTTGATAGGCTGCGCATCCACATAGTAATTACTGGAAGCATTTACCCGCTGCAGGTTATTAGCCCGCAAACTGTCATTCACCCGATAGCGGTAACCCAACTCGACAAAAACCGTAGTGGTATCACCTCGACCCGCATAGAACTCGTAGTTCTGGAATCGCTGTGAGACGGGCGTAATTGTATTTGTCGCCTTTTCGATCTGCTGGTTGTCCTCACTCCCAAATCTCACGCCCGCATAATACTTCCCAATCTTTTTCAGCGCATCAAGATCGGATCTGGTAAAATCTGATTTCTGGTTCTGTGAGTCTGTATTGAGTACGCTTCCGCGAAAGCGAGCCAACCAGCCGTTACCTGAATATCTTCCAGCCAGATTGTGACGAATACCGTTGTAATCGCCTCCCAATTCTAATAACTGAAAGGCGTAGGAAGCGTTGAGCAAAGTATCTCTTCTATATTCCAGTCCTGCGCTGCCCAAAAACTGATTCCCCGTGATCTGCTCAATATTCCAATCACGCGCAAATTCAATGTTGTACACCCGTTCCACATTTCTAAAATTGCGGTGGATGAAATCTGCGTCCACAGTCGCCGCAAGCACATTTGTGCTATCCCGCTGGAACAACTCATGCCGTGCTGCTAGCCTAGCAGCTACGCCTTCATTGTCATCGTCATCGATGTCAGAGAACCGGTTTAGGTCCTGACTGCTGGCAGAAAGCTCGGTCTCGATCGAAGTCTTTTTAGTGGGCTGAAATGTAGATCGCAGGCCCGTAATCGTAAGCGATTCTGGGGCAAAAAGCCTGACGATAGGCGCGTACTCACCTTGGGGTATACCATTAACTGGCGGTACATACTCATAGATGTTTGAGATCGCGTCGTCATTTACTAAACGGTAATCGCCATTACCTTGCCCAACCTGCGTGAACCGCACAGTAAAAAGTTCATCAGTAGGATCCTGCGAAAAAACAAAAGCTTCTTGTCCTTGAATTACCTCACGCCTATACAGAATTCTATTTTCAGAAAATTCATTTGGAATGGCGCTGCTGGCAAAGGCATGATCAGGATCATCCCCAGCAGCCGATAAAACCGCTACTTGCTCAGGTGTAAGGGTTTGCTGTAGCGGCTGATTCTTTGAATCGCCCTCGGTGTAGGCGTAGGCTTCTATGCTGAATTTATCCTTTTTGAAACCACCGTTTCCATAACCCACCAGCCGAGTAAAATTGCGCTCGCTGTACTGGTACTCGATGGAAATACGCATCTCGCTGGTGATGGGAAAGGTGGGCGTAAACCTGACCTCACCTGCATTGTAATCGATGACGTAATCGGCATTTTCGCCACGCGTGAGCGGCACGCCGTTGACAAAAACCCGCTCGCTGCCAGAAACCACAAGAATAAATAATTCACCATTTGCACCCTGTAATTTGTAAGGGCCTTGATTTCCTTCCTCACCTGTAAATCGGCTTGTGTTGAAAGTTCCCCTGACCAAAGCGGCTGTAGCAGCAGCGTACCCGCTGGACTCCTCGCCTTCAAACTTGACCAGACCTGAAATTCCTTGAACTCTTTTGGTAAATCGGTTGAATTGAAAATCGGTTGAGATAAGATCTACATCCCCCGCCCTGATGCTCCAGTCATCGCTAAAAAGTTCAATAAAGATCTGATCAAACTCATCGAGTCGTTGAGAATAGCCGTTTTGGGTTTGGGGGACGTTGGCATCTTGAATTGAAGCGCGCAACGAGACTCGATCATTCAATTGACCAGTGATGCGCAAGTCCAGCTCGCTGTCCACGACGCTGTTTTGGTTGTTGCCTACGCGCAATCCGCGCGAAATGCTACCCGTAGTCTGTAATCCGTCAAAAGGCCTAAAAGTGTTTTTCTGGTTTGACTTGCGCAGGGCAATGACGCGTTCCTGTCTGGATTCATTGCTGAGAATAATATCGCGGTCGTATTGACGGTAGGTTTTGGTCAGGAAATCTGGCAACCTGAGGTATTCTGCCTCAAGACTATCTTGTAGAATTGATTGAGACTTGAGATAGAGTATGGCTTTGCTGCTATCAAATCTGAAAACGGTAGAATCCAGCCTAACGCCTTCGAATGTTCTCAACTTGAAATAGAACGGATTAACCGATAAAGTGTCCAGCTGAATGCTGTCTTGAACCTTGAAGCGTTTTACGATGGCATCGTCACGCTTTTGAGCCCAACTGATCGCTGAGCAAAAAAGAAACAACAAAGCCCACCAAGACCGCATACAGGTTGAAAACAGCAAGGTGGGCAAAATATTTTAAAAATTGTTAAGAGAAGCCGTTCGGATTCTTTCCTCAAAGATTCCTGTGAAGAGTTAAGGCTTTTTGTCTGGATTCTGATGTGTGTTGAACAATGAATGAATCAAGACAGTTTGTAGGTCAAGAACTTCATAAATAACGAGAAAGGGGAAGCGTTTTAGCGGAATTTCGCGAAACACCCCTTTTTTGAGTGCGAAATCAACTGTGCCAGATTGAAGTAATGAAATATATCCGTCAAGATAGTCTTGAAAACGAGCCCCCAATTCGGGACTGATTTGCTGGTAGTGTTCAATGGCTGATCGAATCTCTTTTTGTGCACGTGGAAGAAGGACTATTTTACGAGTCATTCTCGTTTCTCAGTTCTTTTTTGAAGATGCCCCACTCTTTCCCGATTACAGGATTAGCCAAATATTGAGCGCGTTCTTCCATCAGAATATTATAGAACTCTTGTGAGATTACTGAATCCATTCCCTCGTTTTGAACCTCGATGGCGTCCAAAAAAGCATTTAATTTGACAATTCCACTAGAACTGTCAATCATTTTGCCAACCCTCTGCAAGGTCTTGGATTTCAATTGTTCGGATTCCATACTCCTAATATAAAAAACGCAAATTAAATTTCATGCCTGAGCGGCATGACTCTACTCCGTCACCTTGATATTTAATTCCGATAAAATCTCTTTATCTACCGGCGCCGGCGCATCGATCATCACATCACGGCCGCTGTTGTTTTTAGGGAAAGCGATATAATCACGAATGGTTTCATGACCATCCAAAATCGCTACCAGCCTGTCAAAACCAAATGCAATCCCTGCATGCGGTGGTGCGCCGTACTCAAAGGCATTCATCAAAAATCCAAATTGCTCTCTGGCTTCTTTTTCTGTAAAACCAAGATGTTTAAACATTGTCGCCTGCAGCTGCTTGTCATAGATACGTACTGATCCACCGCCTATTTCATTGCCGTTCAGTACCAGATCGTAGGCATTTGCTCTTACGTTACCCGCGTCGGTTTCTAGTTTGTCGATGTCCTCTGGTTTTGGCGAGGTGAACGGGTGGTGCATCGCATGGTAGCGACTGGTCTCCTCGTCCCATTCCAGCAGCGGGAAGTCGGTTACCCAGAGTGGTGCAAATTCATCTGGATTGCGCAGACCCAGTTCCTCGGCGAGGTGCATGCGCAGCATGCTCAACTGTGTTCTAGTTTTATCTAGATTTCCACTCAATACGCAGATGAGATCACCGGCTTTGGCGCCAGTCGCCTCTGCCCATTGTGCTAGATCTTCCTGAGAGTAGAATTTGTCAACGCTGGACTTAAAGCTGCCGTCCTCGTTGCATTTGACGTATACCATTCCCATGGCGCCTACCTGTGGTCGCTTTACCCAATCGATCAATTTGTCGATCTGTTTTCTGGTGTAGCTGGCAGCGCTAGGTACCGCGATGGCTAGAATGGCGTCTGCTTCATTGAAGATTTTGAAGTCTCTCGCTTTCGCGAAAGCGGAAATATCTCCAAACTCCATCCCAAAACGTATATCCGGTTTATCGTTACCGTACTTTTCCATCGCCTCCTGAAAGGACATGCGAGGGAAACTCTCGATTTCGACTCCTCTAATTTCTTTCAGTAAGTGTTTAGTCAGTCCCTCAAAGATATTGAGCACGTCTTCCTGCTCGACAAAGGACAACTCGCAGTCGATCTGCGTAAACTCAGGCTGCCGATCAGCACGCAGGTCCTCATCACGGAAACACTTTACGATCTGAAAATACCGATCCATGCCGCCTACCATCAGCAGTTGCTTAAAAGTCTGCGGACTTTGTGGCAGGGCGTAAAATTCGCCTTCGTTAAGCCTTGACGGGACGATGAAATCACGCGCGCCCTCTGGTGTAGATTTGATCAGTACTGGCGTTTCTACCTCAATGAAATCACGGTCAGCTAAATAATTGCGCACCTCACGAGCGACTTTAGACCTGAATACCAACTTCTCGCGCACAGGATTTCTTCTGATGTCCAGGTATCGGTATTTCATGCGCAGCTCCTCACCGCCGTCAGTCTCGTCTTCAATTGTAAAAGGCGGGGTTTCTGATCCACTTAAAATATTTAACTCAGAAACAAGGATCTCAATATCGCCTGTAGGCAGCTGCGGATTTTTTGACTCACGCTCGATCACGGTTCCTTTAGCCTGAATGACAAACTCACGACCCAAATGTTGAGCTTGACTCAGTACAGAAGCGTCAGTACGATCCTCGTCGAAAACAAGCTGGGTGATGCCATATCGATCTCTCAAATCCACCCAAACCACAAAGCCTTTATCTCTAACACGCTGCACCCAGCCTGAAAGCGTGACTTTTTTATCTGTATCGTTTAATCTGAGACTACCACAGTTGTGAGTTCTGAACATGATATTTTCTAAAGAATTGGGTGCAAAAATAACTGGATAAGTGACTGTAGAGGGCTAGAAAGAGAGTTTTCTTACGCTTTCGCGAAAGCGATATCTCTATTTTAACTTTATCTATTAATCTGTATTACTGGTTATTACAAGTGTTATGTAAATTTAACGTTACGTAAATGTTGCCTACACATTTATTTATAGTTAAGTTTGTATTGAATTTAAAATGGAAAGGCTATGAAAAATATTCTTCTTGCAGTTGTTTTCCTACTGGGATGCACTGCTATAGCACAAAAAATTGAGCCTACTGTCAAGGAACTGGAGGATGGAAAAGTCAAAGTGACATTTTACCATGAGAATGGAAAAATTGCACAAGAAGGTACAATGATGAATGGTAAGCGAGATGGAGAGTGGAAAAGCTATGATGAAAAAGGTGTGAAAACTGCTCAGGCAGAATACACGCAGGATCTCAAAACAGGTAAATGGTTTATCTGGACTGCTGATGAGTTGATAGAAATCGACTATTCAAAAAACCAGATTGCAAGCGTTAACCGCTGGATCAACAAGGAGGCTATCGCCGACAATAAACCGTAAGCAACTATTTAAGGTAGAAACCCGCTTATAAGAGCGGGTTTTTTTATGCCTGCGTATTACTGAAAGTAATTGAAGAAATCCAATTTTTTACTCGGGCTTACGGGTAATTCTACAGCTCCTAGCTGCACGCTACCGCCCTTGCCCTTATTGTAAGCCGTTACAAAAGCCGTATTGATCAAATGCGATTTATGAATCCTGCAGAAGCCCATGCCCTGCAATAGATCATCAAAATGTTTGAGTGTCTTACTTACGAGTTTCTTGTCGTTTTTGAGATGCACGTGCGTGTAATTGTTATCTGCCGTGCAGTAGACGATGTCCTTTACTGGCAGCACTTCAAAACCAGATTGGGTGGGTATGGTGATTTTATCAGATAGATTTTTGCTAATGGGTGTAAGAGTTTCTGTGGTTAACTCTTCCTTTTCCATAATTTGTATCACCAGATCCACGGCCTTAATCAGCTCGTCAATCTCCAATGGTTTGAGTAGGTAGTAAGCTGCCTGCTGATTTAGGGCGTCTTTGGCGTATTGCTCGTATGCAGTAACAAAAACAGTTTCAAATTCCCGATTAGGCAACCGATCCAGCAAATCAAACGCGGTCCCATAGGGCATCTCGACATCCAGGAATACTAGATCTGGTTGGAGATTCTTTAGTTTTTCAAATGCAAGTTCAATATTCTCTGCCTCGCCCAGCACCTCCACCTGAGGGCAGTATTTTTCTAGATATCGTTTTAGGATCTCCCGAGATTTCTGCTCGTCTTCTACTATGAATGCCTTTAGTTTCATGAGCTATGGGTTGTTTTGAGAGTTATGATCACCTCTGTACCAGTATCTGGTTCAAATTGAGCGTCTGCTATTTGGAGGTCGATGTCAGTGTTTTTCAATTCATTAAGCAGTGCGACCCTGTTCTGGATGTTGCCCATGCCTTTGCTTATTCGCTTTTTCTGGTGGTCAGTTTTGAGTTGTTTTGATCTTTCCCTGCCTATGCCGTTATCGATAACAGCAATCTGAATTTCGTTTTCTGATTTGTGTGTGAAAATCAGTTTGAGAAAACCCTTTTCTTCCTTGTAACGCAACCCGTGCCAAATCGCATTTTCTATAATCGGTTGCACGAGCATAGGCGGGACTTTTAAGTTTGAATCCAGCAAGGCATCCTCCACTCTAACTTCATAATCAAACTTGTCTTCAAACCGCTGGTGCTCGAGCTTGAGATAGAGCTCTAGCAATTTGACTTCTTCCTGCAACGGAATTAGATCCAGCTCTGAATTTTCCAAAACGCTGCGCATCAACTTTGAGAAATCCGACAGATAGCGGTTAGCCGATCGCTCGTCATTCAGAGCTATAAAACTGTTGACAGAATTGAGCGCATTGAATATAAAATGCGGGTTCATCTGGCTGCGCAGCGATTTGAGAGCCAGTAGGCGATTATTGACTTTTTGCTGCTGGTTATTCCGGTACATGAAATACGCCAGCGTCAATAGAAGTAGGGCAAGTGCCGCCAGCGAATAGATGATCCAACGCTGTCTAGAGGTTGTCTCTGCATCAAGAGCCTGCTGCGCCAGCGCAAGCTGCAGTTGTTTTTGGTTCAGGCTGCGCACGGTCTCGAGATTTGCGATCCTATTTTGCTGCTGGATGAACTGTTCATTGCTTCGAGCAGTTTCCTCCATGGCTTTTTCCTCTGCCCTGAAGTAAGCATCTGCGGCATTTATATAGATCATGCCGTACTTCATGGCCTCGCGGTCATTTCCCGACTCGCGATAGATATCTGATAGGCGAATTGCAGCATCTTTTGTTATCGCAAGATCATTGCTAGCCATCGCCTCGCTCAGGCTGCTGGTGTAGTATTCAATCGCTTCCTCAGTCTTTTTCTGAGCATTGTAAGCCTCAGCGATTTTATATTGTTCCGATTGTTTTGTGATTGTCAATTCGGTATCGCTGGTTTCTTCTTCAGTATCGTTTGCAACAACATCAAACTCGACGTTATTGACAGTCAACTCAATTGGTTGTTCAGCTTGGATTTTAAATGAACTACTGGGAGTGGACACAGAATCAAGCGTTTTGATATTTAGCTGTCTTAGTTGTATTTCCTCGGCAAAATTTGAAGTTTGATTGAGAAAGTTTGCCTTGTTTTGCCGTGCATTCAATACCTGTTCTGGTGTCGAGTTTTGGGCAACCTTGATGGCGTCATTAAAAAGTAATGAAGCTTCCTGAGTTCGTCCTGCAAGCTGATTTAGAGTTGCTAAATCAGTAATCAGTTGGGTTACCGCTTTAGAATTTTCGGTTTTTCTAGCTAGCAATAGTGCTTGCTCATAATTTTTAATTGCGCCATCATAATCACCTGTGGATTGAAGGCTGGAGGCAAGGCCAGATAGAAAAGCAATCTGATCCGACGCTGAATTTTTTGAGTCAACCAATCCTCGATATTCTTTGATGGCTTCTTGATAATTCCCGTTCAGTCGCAGTGATTTTGCAAGGATCCGTTTTCCCTTTTTATCACTGTATAGATTTACCGCGCGATTTGCTTGATCTACTGCCAGGTCATATTGGTTATCTTTAATGTATAATTTAGAGAGTTCCAGATGGGCTCTAGATTTCTGTAGATTACTTATCGGTGTGATGGTATTGCTCAATGCTCTAATCAGAAAATCTGCTGTTTTCTTACTGTCTGATTTAAAATACAATTGTGCACTATCCATCGCCACTTGATAATCGATGGGTGCCGCAATTTCTTCCTCTTCGACTTTTTCTACTCGTATTTCTAGATCATCCCCACTGCGCACCCGATAATAAACTGTCTCAAAGCCCAAACCACGGATTATGATCTCGTCTCCTAGATCTGCAGGAATTTCAAATTGGCCTTGAGCATTGCTTGTTGCATATCTTCCCAGCCTCCCCAGCACATTCACGTTTGAAATAGGGCGACCGCGTTCATCCAGCACCACACCTTTCAGCACCATCGAGGCTTCTTCAGCTCGTTTTATAGGACTCACTTGTGCTGTTGCTGACAGACAACTTAACAATAAAATGATGAATAAAAGTCGATTCATTAACAGGTAAACTTATATCATAGGACTTTAATGAGCGGTCATTTGACTCATGTCTGACTCAACCAAATCATTCTCTTTCAGCTTATATACTGCCATTGACTAATTCAGATATAGCTTTCACTCATTGTTGATATTGGTAAACGGTACGTTAAGATTATGCTTTCGCGAAAGCGTACTCTTCAAAAACTAACTAGACGCTTACGACCTTTCAATCAACCAAAATGGCACTTTGCTCATTTTCTATTTTGACCACTCAATTTAACGGATAGGTTTGATCAAAATTTAAAACCATGAAAAAATTAGTGATCCTTCTATTGACGTGTAGCTGGTTGAATGCGCAGCACATGGGGAACTTCAACGCCCAAGCAGAAGACATGAAGTTATCCAGAGCAAATCTCGCCCTAGGAAATGCGCAAAGGTCTGTACACAATCCACATGTGAACCACATACAGGTGTCTACAACCCTGAATCACACAGTGCGTGCCCTCTATAATGTAGAAGCCACTCATTATACAGCTGTATTTAATATCAATCAGATAGGAAAAACTGCGGCGCAGACCACACAATTAATGAATGACAAAATTGAGTTGATCAAAAAAGAACTTGCTGCTGATAGCTTTAAAGGTCAATTTGCAGTGGATATGATCTCATTCCTGCCACAATACGAGATAGAAGTGACGCGCAAACTTTTTTCCAAAACTTATACAGAAATTCCCGTAGGATTTGAACTCCAGCAGAACCTAATGATCAGTTATACAGATGATGGTGACTTCCAGAAAATCCTTTCTGCATGCGCCCAGGCCGAGGTGTACAATCTGGTCAAAGTTGACTACTATGTCAAAAATCTAGAAGCCATTTATGACGACCTGCAAAAGAAAATACTCGCCGAAGTATCAAAAAAGAAAGAATATTATACTGCTTTGGGATTTGACATGAATAACTATAGCGTGATGATGGGAGATCAGAAATACTATCACCTGCCTAAGGATTTTTACAAGAGCTACCAGGCCAATGAGAACATAAGTATGGAGGTATTGAAGGGCAAAAACAATGTGAACGCCATTAAAAAACCCGTGAGCTATTATTACGATCCCATTCCCTATTCAGGTTATGATGTGGTGGTAAATGCCGAAATTTCCAAACCAGTAATCCAACTAGGGATGGATCTCAAGCTACAATATGTATTGAAACCAGAGAAACCCGTACCAGTACCACAACCGAAACCGATAGAAAAACCCGATCCTAAAGTTTATGTAATCTCACCGGGTGGAAAACTGGATATACAGCAGTTACCAGAGAATTGAATGTTACAACTAGATATTACTGGCAATTTGGATCAAAAAAAATGCCCCCCGCTGTCGCGGGGGGCATTTAAATTTTCCAGTAAGTGTAGATTATTTTCTACGCGCCTCTTTAATACGAGCTTTCTTACCAGTAAGTTCTCTAAAGTAGAAGATACGCTTACGACGTACTTTACCTTTTTTGTTCACCTCGATTTTTTGAATCGCTGGTAGGTTAAGTGGGAAGATACGCTCTACCCCTACACTACCGCTCATCTTGCGGATGGTAAAAGTTTTTGTTGCGCCAGATCCTCTCAATTGTAAAACCACACCGCGGAAAAACTGCGTACGGCTCTTTTCACCTTCACGGATTTCATAGTAAACGGTGATCGTGTCACCAGCACTAAATTGGGGAAACTCCTTTTTCTCGATGAACTCGTCTTGGACGTACTGTACTAAATCTGTCATTTTAATGGACTTAGAATAAAACAAGGACAACATTCACGTCTATCGCCAGAGGTTGAAATTGCGGCTGCAAAAATAAGGGAATAAGTTGATTAGGCAAATGGTGGGAGGGATTTTTAATGTGTCTATTCTCAACATGCTTAAGTGCTCAACCTCCAAATGAGGATTTTTTTGTGGAATTAAAACTTAAATTTGATTCTTTTCTCGATTTTCTGCTGGCTAAGTCCACTAAAACCCCCAGAGGGGGATTTTACCTGGAAATAAAATCGTGGTTCGAGTGACCTCACCACTTCATTAAGAAACTGCAAATCATATTTTATATAAATCGCTCGAGAACTGTCCTGCTGCAGCCTTGAGACTCTCGAAAATCGATTTAAGAATCGTTAGTTATCGAGCAAATCTGGCCTTAACTTTTTTGTGCGCTCATAGGCTTTGTCCTCGCGCCATTTCTCTATGGCCCCTGCATTACCACTTAGCAGTACCTCTGGGACCTCGTGTCCTTTATATGATGCTGGTCTGGTGTAAACAGGCGGCGCAAGCAGATTGTCTTGAAAGCTGTCGGTTAGGGCGCTAGTCTCGTCGGAAATTACGCCGGGTATTAGCCGTATGATTGCATCGCATAGCACGGCTGCGCCCAACTCGCCACCCGATAACACATAATCGCCGATGGATATTTCCTTGGTGACAAACATATCACGCACGCGCTGGTCCACCCCTTTATAATGACCGCAGAGGATGATGATGTTCTCTTTTAGAGAAAGTGAGTTGGCGATTCCTTGATTGAGCGTTTGTCCATCAGGTGTCATGTAGATGATCTCTTCATAATCACGCTGGGCTTTTAATTCAGAAATCATTTTATCAATAGGCTCGATCATCATGACCATACCTGCGCCACCGCCGTACTGGTAGTCGTCCACCTGATTGTAATTATTCATTCCATAGCGTCGCAAATCATGCATGCGCACCTCTACCAGCCCTTTTTCTATACCTCGTTTGAGAATAGAGGCCTCAAACGGACTTTTGATGAGTTCAGGAAGTAGGGTGATGATGTCTATACGCATGGCACAACTTTAATTGCAAAGCTACAATAGAGCCAGAGTGCTGTAGTGATTACGCTTTCGCGAAAGCACAAAAAAGAAATAACAACTATAATTATAGTTTGATAACTATTTTTATAGTTATATTTGACACAACAATAGTTCACGATGGAAAAACTTACAAGTAAAGAAGAGGAAGTCATGCAGGTGCTGTGGGGTCTTAAAAAGGCATTTGTCAAAGAGATTGTCCCATTACTGTCCGGGAAGAACCACTACAATACGGTTTCGACGATCGTGCGCAAGCTGGTCGATAAGGACTATGTGGGTTATGAGGCTTTTGGCAGGACTCATCGCTACCACCCCATTGTGCAGCGTGATGACTACCGCAAAAAATTTATGAGCGGTGCTATATCCAATTACTTCAACAATAGCTACAAAAACGTGGTTTCTTTTTTTGCGCAGGAAGAGAAAATAAGCGCAGAAGAACTGCGCGAGATCCTTGACATGATTGAAAAAAAGAAAAACTGATATGGAAACACTAATCAATTATCTGATCTACAGCGCTGGAATTCTTGGAGTTTTCAGCCTGACTTATCATTTT
Organism: uncultured Flavobacteriaceae bacterium; assembly: GCA_964478845.1. Taxonomy (GTDB): domain Bacteria; phylum Bacteroidota; class Bacteroidia; order Flavobacteriales; family Flavobacteriaceae; genus Nonlabens. The sequence goes on from CAYZJT010000001.1 coordinate 322,283, forward strand.
CTTCTCAGAAAACTAACCTTCTTTCACCTCAACAGATGCTTCCTGATTGCTGGACTCGTTTTGAGCATTTGCTTACCTCTCATCGAGATTGAGCAGACTGTCTACATAGAAAGAGAGGAAGTTGCGGCTAGCGAGATCCCGTTTGAATACCTGCTTATGTTAAGTCAAGAAGGCGAAACGCTACAGCCAGAACCAGCAACAGTAGAAGAAAATTCATGGTTAGATCTCTTACTGTACCTCTACATCGCCATAGCCGCAGGATTTCTTGGGAAAATGCTGGTAGAGCTAGCATCGCTCTATAAATTGATTAGCTCAGGGCGAAAGCTTAAAAGGGACAGCCACACGCACATCAAATTACCGTGGGACGGCAAATCAAAACCCGTGGCACCGTTCAGTTTTTTCCATTATATCTGCTATACCCCAGAGGCACAGACTGATGCAGAGTTACAGATAATTCTAGACCACGAGCGCGTGCACGTACGGCAATGGCATAGCCTAGACCTATTACTGAGTCATGTTTATCGGGCTGTTTTTTGGGTGAATCCGCTGGCGTGGATCCTCAAAAAGCAAATAGGCGAAAACCTAGAATTCATCGCAGACTGCGAGGCCAGCGCCCGCACAGATGCAGAATTGAGTTATGAGCGTGCACTTTTAAGCAGCGCCGCTGGGCATCTACAGCCCGCACTAGCCAACAATTTTTTCACACCATTCATCAAAAAACGCATTCTTATGTTACAGCAGGAAGCCAGCAAGAAATGGCACATCTACAAATATGCTTTCGTACTTCCCGTCATCATACTGTCGCTATACAGTTTTAATGTGGTGGAAAAAGTGGAATGGATTGAGAAGGAAAGCGCAGCGGTTATTGAAAATAATTCTAGTCAGTCGGAAAAGTCAGGATCCAATATCCCTAGTTCTGATAATAAATCGGCAGTTGTTCTTGATGAGTCAAAGTCAGATTCTCAATCAGTAAGTGATAAAGATGAGTCCGCTTTCGCGAAAGCGGAAAAAGAAAAAGCAGATCAAGATCTGAAAATACTTCTGGTAAAAATTACGGCTAATATGAGTCGTGAAGAATTAGACAAAAAAGTAGAAAAGCTAGCCGAGCAAAACATTGAACTGGTCATTACAAAAGCCAAGTATAAAAATGATCGATTAGTTCATTTAGGCTTCGTGATCAAAGACAGTAAGGGCTATGTCTCAGAACGGAATTACAAATCAGATAATGGCATAGACCCAATTTGTATAAAAAAAGAATTTGAAAAAGGAGATACGAATTGGTTTATAGGCAGTTGTGAGAAAATGTCGCTCGCCATTGGCGATGACAAGATGCATCGATTTCTTAGTGGCCTGATCAAAGATGACAACTCCTTTCTAGCTAAAATGAAAATAGGCAATGGCGTAGTTGCCGATTCTATTTTGTTAATGGAACGTGATGAACTTAAAAAGCGCTCACAGGAGCTCTTTGAAAGTCAATTAAACATGCAAAAACACCTTGAGATCATCAGAGAGTCTGGGCTAGACACCATAGGTTCTGAAAAGCGAAAAGCAATAGTCAAAAAACACATGGCGTTGGTTGAGCAGGAATTAGCCGATCAGCGCAGGGTTACCGCACTTATGAAAAATGAATTAGAACAATTCTTAAGCATAACCAACCGCGTAGATTCTGTCTTCATGTCACAGCCGCCTAGACTTATACGGCAGGCTTTAGATTCTATCCGAATGAGATTCTCTCAAGACAAGGTTGACAATCAGATAGATTCTGTTCTTTCATCAACTAGACAATACACAATTGATAGTGACTCTATAGTGTACGAATTGAAAAAAGGGATGAAGAGAATCAATTTTGATTCACTTTATAGATACGGTAACTTGAAACTGAATCTCAACGATTCCCTTATTCTAGCACCGTACTCAGGTTATGATGTTGAAATCAGTGATTGGGCTTTCCATGACTCAACTTTAGGAAACTATGCGTATCCTAAAGAAGTTGAACCTCTGATTATTATTAATGGGAAGAAGTTCAAGCAATTATCCTTTGATGACATCAAGAGCAAAATTATTTCAGTAAATGTGTTAAAAGGGGAAGAAGCTATCAAAGTTTACGGCAAAGATGGAAAGAGAGGTGTAGTCGTAGTAGAGGTTGAAGAACCAGTCATAATCATTGAATCAGAGGGAAAACAATCCCTACGTGTCATCAAAACCTTTACAAATCCTACTCAAGAGGAGCTAGAAGCATTTGGTGAAGAAGTGCGTGAACAAGGCTACAGCTTCAAAATCGATCGATTCAAAACCAGACGCGGTAAGCTAGTCAAACTCAAGATCAATTTTGCGGGTACAGATCACACTATCGCAACAAATACTGGGATCAAAAAGATCAACTTCACTTTTTACAAGGATGGCCGCGATCCTGAGATGACAACGGTAAGCTACTAGCGCGATAAAGACTGGCAAAATCTGCGTGCCTACCTTTGTAAATCACGATAACTAGAATATATGTTTTGCCAGATAACGGATCAGCTTGACCGTGTAATTGCTTTAGATGATCTACCACTACGAATCATCTCGCTAGTTCCTTCGCAAACTGAGTTGCTAGTTGACCTTGGGTTAAAAGATCGTCTAGTCGGGATAACACGCTATTGTATTCATCCCAAAGAATTGATTGATGAAGTAGAGGTAGTAGGCGGGACCAAGAAAATCGTGCAGTCTCGCATCATTGAAGCTCAACCAGATTTGATCATCTGCAATAAAGAAGAAAACACGCAAGATATCGTTTCTTTTTGCGATACAGTTGCCCCAGTTTACGTAAGCGATGTGAGCACATTGGAGAATGCTCTGGACATGATTAGGGATGTAGGCGTTTTGACTGGCGCCAGTTTCAAGGCAAAAAGTCTGGCCAGAAATATCGGACAGGCCTTCAAACAATTAAGCAAACCTGATCAGATCAAGCGTGCTCTCTACTTGATCTGGAAAGAACCCTATATGGCCGTAGGTGGCGATACTTTTATTAATGATATGCTTGAAAAAGCGGGCTTTGACAATGTCTGTAAAGAAATGGAACGCTATCCTGAATTTACCATGGATCAAATGGTGGAATTACAACCTGATGTGATCTTTCTCTCCACAGAACCTTATCCATTTAAAGCGTCTGACAAGAAGCTCTTCTACCAGCCTTTTTTGATGGCCCCTAGCATCAATCCCGTTAAACCCAATATAGATCCTAAAGTAATTGTGGCAGATGGTGAGATGTTCTCATGGTATGGCAGTAGATTGCTGCAGGCGCCAGCTTATTTCAAGAAATTATTAACTGCCACAGATACAAGTAGCTGACTCAATCATCACTCAGATCTCTGGTATAGCCATGTTGACGACGTCTAATCAATTTCCTTGTCTCATTTATGGCAGCCCAGTACCCTATCACACCAGAAAAGAAAACTAAAATATATAGTTTTGATTTGTTTTTTAGGTAATCCATGCGGTACAACCATTGTGCAGCAAATAGAGAGATTGCAAGATGCACGCCCAGCATAATTAGCAAAGCGTTTGTTACTCTACCTGTGTTCAGGTAATCATACAAAAAGGTGATAAGAACTCCAAAAAGATATAATACGGAACAGATTACAAGAAATTCCTTGAACCGTTGCAGACACTCTATACCTTTCATTACTCAGACAAATTGATTGAAAATCAGGCGAAAAATACAGCATCTCAATTAGTTGAATCGTTAATTTTTTGTAGCTTTTTTCAGATGAAAACTACACAGCTTTTAAAATGATGGAAAATTAATTGGGCAAGTAGATTATATTCTTCTGAAAATCAAGCTCTTAAATCGATCACTTTCTCACCTCGTGCATTTTTTCTAAGCTTCTCAATGTGCATAGCTAATGGCCGATAAACCCTGTAAGTGCCAAAAATGCCATGCCAGAAAAGATGGGAATAATAACTTCCTTTTCTAGTGAGGACCGCGCTACGCTTAACCATGAGCGCAACTAGGCCAGCATGAAACAAATAAAAACCAACAAAAAACAACACGCCTAATGCAGATCGATTCTCTGCTAATATCCCCTTGTAAATGCCATAAGCTACAAGGATAAAATAAATGATCATACCGATCAAGATGACCTTTTGAATCAACCTAAGGTGTTTGATCTCGTGCTTGATAGACTTCATTCCTGAAAAATAATTACAATTCCGCTTTCGCGAAAACGTTTATTGAAAACACGTATTGCTAAAGAACGTCAGAAGAGCTAATTTCACATTTCTTTATGAATGGCCGTCATCCCATAAGATCTAAATATAAGTTCAGAGGTGCAGAATGCCTGAACTGTGGCGCACCACTTGATCTAGTTGACAAATATTGCCACCAGTGTAGCCAGCTCAATTCTACTAAGCGACTTAAGCTAAAAGATTTTTTTCTGGAATTCCTGGCAGGTGTGGTTTCCTATGATAGTAGGACGTGGCGTTCTATTAAAGACTTACTGTTCAAACCTGGCAAAGTCACACGAGAATACGTGCAGGGTCGACGTATGAGTTATGCAAACCCATTCCGGTTTTTTCTAAGTGTTTGTATCATTTACTTTCTGCTGCTTCAACTGCTAGGATCTCTCGAAAATTATGGGATCTATAATGCTGAAAACGGTTTTGGCGAAAACGCATTTTATAATCCAGAACAATCTGGCAGTTTAATAAGCATTGATACTGAAAGTAAAGATTTAGACACGGTTGTGGATGAACGCATGCTTGCTCAAGCTAATAAAGAAGCTCTAGACGAAATAAGAAGATTAGAAGCTGGAAATCTTGTAGAGCAACGTATTGCAAAAGCAATGAGAGAGGAACTGGAAAAACAAAGAACACTTTTAGGAGATAGCTCGACTGTCAAGCTAAACAATCTTAGAAAATATAAGAGTCAAAGTGAACTAGATACTTTAGGCTATGCTGATCGCTTTTTCAAACAGACAAGTGATTTCATTTATTTCATCGAGAACAGGGGAAATCTGGGCTACGAGAAAACCATCGAGACACTTAAGCTCAGAGATAGCCGGTTCAACAAATTTGCATTTGAACGATCAATTGCAATGGAAAGATTTGAAAATGATCCTGCTGCATTTGCGCAATCACTATTTTCAAAACTCCCAATCTTTCTATTTCTATTTACTCCAGTTTTTGCATTGATTTTTAGAGTCTTTTACCGGCGTAAAAACTTTAATTACATGGAGCATTTGGTTTTTGTGTTTAACATTAAATCATTTGTATTCCTTTCATTGATCATCATGTTGATTATTGATGAAATCTCATGGGGTTATGTGGATTTATCACCTTTCTTTTTTCTACTAATTGCGCCTTTCTACTTTTATAAATCCATGCGCAATTTCTATCGACAACGTAGGCGCTGGACCATTCCTAAGTTTCTAATCATTAATTTTGTCTATGGATTTCTGCTTACTCTAGGCTTTGCTTTACTAGCAGTAATAGGAATAGCAACATTTTAAACAAATGATCCAACAGGTAACAAGAGGTATAAAGATAGCGGTGAAAACAGTGTTTGAGGGCACATTCTACAGGAACTCAAACATGCATTTTGCCCACACCTACTTTGTTACCATTACAAACCAGAGCAAGGATAGCGTCCAGCTCACCAGCCGTCACTGGCGCATCAAAGACAGCCTCAACAGAACCGAAACGGTAGATGGCGAGGGCGTGATAGGAAAAAAACCTGTACTGCGTCCCGGGGAATCACACACCTACCAGAGCGGCTGTTTACTCAATTCACCCTTTGGCAGCATGAGCGGCTTCTACACTATGGTGAATTTCACGACGACCAAGCAATTCAGAGTTATCATCCCTAAATTCAAGTTGCACGCCCCTTTTGCGCTTAATTAGCTAATAGGCATTTTTTAGTACGCTTTCGCGAAAGCGAAAAAACTGAGATCCACTGTTGAAAACAGTTGGTAAGTTGCCCATTACAAACTTTTTAGACGCGTGGTGCATTTTTAACTTTGTAAGATTCACGAGTTTCACGAATTATGGCTGGGAAAAAGAAGGTTACGCCGCTCATGCAGCAATACAACAAGATCAAGACTAAATATCCTGATGCGTTGTTACTTTTTAGAGTGGGTGACTTTTATGAAACCTTCGGTGAGGATGCCATCAAAACGGCCCGCATTCTAAACATTGTTTTGACCTATCGCAACAACGGTAGCGACAAATCAGAGCTAGCAGGATTCCCGCATCACTCTTTGAACACCTATTTGCCTAAATTGGTCAGGGCTGGTGAGCGGGTGGCCATTTGCGACCAGCTGGAAGATCCTAAACAGACCAAAACCATCGTAAAAAGAGGCGTGACAGAGCTAGTCACCCCAGGTGTTGCACTTAATGACGAGGTACTCAATGCCAAGTCCAACAATTTCCTAGCCGCGTTATCACGCAGCTCACAACGTGGTACGTTAGATGATTTATATGGAGTTGCTTTTTTAGATATTTCGACTGGGGAATACCTGATCTCGCAGGGTAGCAAAGAAGAAATAGACAAGCTTCTACAGAACTTTGAACCCAGTGAACTACTGGTATCGCGCAATGACAAAAAACAACTGGCACAATCATTTCCTTATGATTTACCTTTCTTCCAATTAGAAGACTGGATTTTCCAAATCGATTTTGCTACAGAATCTCTTCTCAAACATTTCAAGGTAAATTCTCTTAAAGGGTACGGCGTAGAAAAACTAGAACAGGCACTTATTTCGGCAGGTGCCATTTTGCATTATCTGCAGGAGACCCAGCACGACAAGCTTGAACATATTACCAATATCTCGCGCATTGAAGATCAACAGTACGTGTGGATGGATCGATTTACAGTGCGCAATCTGGAACTATTTCATCCATTATCGCCTGGCGCGGTCACCTTGCTAGAAGTTTTGGATAAGACCATTACCCCTATGGGCGGGCGCATGCTCAAACGATGGCTGGCTTTCCCGCTAAAGGACAGATCCAGAATTACCAAAAGACACGACGTAGTCACACATCTCCTCGAGAATTCAGATTTGCAGGCTGCAATAAGGGACCAACTCAAATCCATGAGTGATCTTGAGCGCCTAGTTTCTAAAGTCGCGGTCGAGAAGATCTGTCCGCGCGAGGTGGTACAGCTCAAAAACAGCCTAGAGAGCATTCTACCGATCAAGCAGGCAACTGAAAATGCCAGCGACGCATCGCTTCAAACGCTGGGCGAAGGATTGAATCCTTGTAAGCACCTTATCCGGTTAATTGATTCTGCCATCGATCCAGAGGCACCAGTCAATATCCTCAAGGGAACTACAATTGCATCAGGCTACTGTCCGGAACTTGACGAACTGCGGGGGCTAGCAACATCTGGTAAAGATTACCTCGACCAGATGCTGCAACGTCATACCGAGGAAACTGGAATCAACAGCCTTAAGATAGCCAGTAACAATGTCTTCGGCTACTATATCGAGGTGCGCAACACTCACAAAGACAAGGTTCCTACCGACTGGACGCGCAAGCAGACTCTCGTAAATGCAGAACGTTATATTACTGACGAACTAAAAGAATACGAAGCCAAAATCCTAGGTGCCGAGGAGCGTATCCATACGCTGCAGGTCGAGCTCTTTGCTAAAATCATCAAGGAGATCATCCCATTCATCAAAGCCATCCAGACCAATTCGCACATCATCGGCGAGATGGATTGTTTGTTGTCCTTTGCCCTACAAGCCCAGCAAGCCAATTACACCAGACCTACATTGCTGGTAAATGATGTTCTAAACATCAAAGGTGGACGGCATCCTGTGATCGAGAAAATGCTACCTGCCGACAAGCCATATATTCCTAATGATGTCATGCTGGATCAGGAGGAGCAACAAATCATCATGATTACAGGTCCTAATATGAGCGGTAAAAGTGCGATCCTCAGACAGACCGCGCTTATCGCGCTGCTTGCGCAAATAGGGAGCTTTGTGCCTGCTGACGAGGCGCAACTGGGCGTAGTTGATAAAATTTTTACACGTGTAGGTGCCAGCGACAACATCTCACAGGGCGAGTCTACATTCATGACAGAGATGAACGAAAGCGCCAGCATTCTCAACAATATCAGCGAGCGCAGCCTCATCTTACTTGACGAAATAGGACGCGGTACCAGCACATACGACGGGATATCCATCGCATGGGCAATCACAGAATATCTGCATGAGCACCCATTTAAACCGAAAACCCTTTTTGCCACTCACTACCACGAACTCAATGAGATGACAGATCAGTTTGATCGCATCAAGAATTTTAATGTCGAGGTGAAAGAACTGAAGGATAAAGTCCTTTTCATGCGCAAACTGGTTGCTGGAGGAAGCCATCATAGCTTTGGTATTCATGTGGCACGCATGGCAGGTATGCCGCAACAAGTCATCAGAAAGGCTAACAAGATCCTCAAAACGCTAGAAAAGTCGAGTAAAAACGAAGACCATCAGCAAACATTAAAAGCTGTTCAGGACGAAGAGATGCAGCTAAGCTTCTTTAATCTGGACGATCCGTTGCTGGAAAACATCAAGGAAGAAATCATACATACCGATATCAATACCCTCACCCCGGTTGAGGCGCTCATGAAATTGAATGAAATCAAACGTATGCTAGTGGGGAAGAATTCTGCAACGGGATAAAATCGCTCAGAGAATTTATCCATAAGCTAGTTCTGTATTCTCACAAATCTGATTATGGCATCTCCTCGCTTAAGCGCGAGGTCGGGCTATCTGCTTCAATCTTTATGGCTCGCCTACTCACCAAAAAGGATTTACGCTACTATCCCTGATGCTAGAGAATAACCAACAAATTGAATAAAAAAACCCCTGCCGATAAACAGGGGCTTTGCGCCGCGCGCTTGTACTCGAGACGGGACTTGAACCCGTACGGACATTACTGTCCATTGGATTTTAAGTCCAACGTGTCTACCAATTCCACCACTCGAGCCTATCCTTTCCGCAAAAGAAAGAATTGGGATTCAATAAAAAAGCCGATGCTTCCACCGGCTTTGAAGAGCGAAAGACGGGATTTGAACCCGCGACCCTCACCTTGGCAAGGTGATGCTCTACCCCTGAGCTACTTTCGCATTTTTAAAAGTAGTTGAGAGAACTATGAAGGTGATACTTGTGCCTTCCTCTCGTTCCTTGCACTCACTCATCGGAGGCAGGGAGCTACTTTCGTATTAACACCGTTTCAAAACGGATTGCAAATTTAAACAACTCCCTGTATTGTCAAAGTTTTTTATTAAGGTTTTTTATTTCCGAACAATGCAGGTATAAATCGAGGTCATGAACTATTGATTTGCTAAGACCTATCTAAAAAATACAAGAATGATTTTGCTTAAAATAGCCTTGCATTCTTTTCTCAGTCATTTTATCAAGCGCGTTTTTTAAAAGCATTTAAGAGAGTCAGACAGTTAGTAGTTGGTGAAAGACAGTTGAATGATTCTCAACGTAGCCTGCTGTGAATAGGCAACATTACGCTTTCGCGTCTCAGGCTTTTTACAGATCACTTACGCTCAGACTTTGTCTGGCGACACCATGATCAATATTGAAAGGATTGCTGTGCGATCCTCAATGGGCACCGCTGGAAATAGGCGCCTGTACGCTATCGCGTCTCAGGCTTTTTTATGGACGGCTTACACTCAGACTGCGTCTGGAGACGACGCCCATAAAAAAGCCTGGCAACTATCGTTGCCAGGCGCCTGCTTGTCGGGATGAGAGGATTCGAACCTCCGATCTCTGGTCCCCCAGACCAGCACTTTAACCGGACTAAGCTACATCCCGTAATAAAAAAGCCACATCAAAGATGCGGCCTATTTTTTTTTGCTCCCCCTCTTGGGCTCGAACCAAGGACCCTCTGATTAACAGTCAGATGCTCTAACCAACTGAGCTAAGGAGGA
>CAYZJT010000002.1:0-305675 GCA_964478845.1 uncultured Flavobacteriaceae bacterium
GGCAACCAAAAGACGGGATCCCCTACTGTTGAAGTAGGGGATTTTTTGTTTGGATTAGAACGAATTTTTGTAAGTGGTTCTGATAAAAGCTTTGTTTCAGAATCTTGCGGACATATCACGGGTTAAAAAGTCTGATGAGCCCAGAACACGGGCACTGATTGCAAACCGGCGCCAGCAAATTCAGGCTATCGGATAGTTCCAATGTGATTTTTAGAAGTTGGGTGTTATGCATGATACGCTTTCGCGAAAGCGATATGAAAAAAATACGTTACTGCTGTTTCTTGACGGCTTCTTTAAAACCATCTGTCATTTCAAAGCGTAGGATGTCATTATCATCTAAATGCATGATTAAGACATCTATACCAGGTAGCTCATTCATGAGTTTGAGAGATTTCTCCAATGGCATTGCCATAAACGCGGTGGCGTAACCATCTGCTTGCGTGCAGGTGGGAGCAATTACATTCACACCAAGAATTCTACTAGGTTGTGCCTCGCCTGTGAGTGGATTGACAGTATGAACATATTCTTTTCCAGTCTCGGGATCTTTTTTGAACTTCCGGTAGTTGCCACTTCCAGCCATGGCTCTATCCTTTAGGTTCACGATACTGATATAAGTGCGTTTGCCAGGTTCTTGCTTAGGGTCATCAATGCCAACCGCCCAAGGTTTGTCTCGGTCTATATTCCGACCACGAGCAACTACCTCGCCACCTACCTCTACGAGGAAATTTTCAACACCTTTTCGCGAAAGCATATTTCCAATATAATCTACCAAAGTTCCTTTGCCTATCGCATTGTATTCTATGTAAATGCCTTTCTTATCAGTTGTCAGGTAAAAGGAATCAGGATGCTTGCTGGCAGCTAGTTTGATGTTCTTGTATCCTACAAATTCTTTGAGACTGTCCAGCTTTTTAGGGGATGGTGGTTGTGTTTTGCTTCCTTCTGCACCGAAGCCGTAAGCATTTACCAAATTACCAACACTGGGATCAAAATAGCCATCTGTTTTCTTGAATATGATTTTTGCCTGATCGTGTACCAACTTAAATGGCAATCCAACTAGAACGCTGTCTTTTCCATCATTAAATTGATTGATTAATGAATTAGGAACCCATGTACTCATGGACTTGTTGAACATATTGATCAGACTATCGACTTCTCTCTGGATTTCGAGGGGTTCATAGTGGAAAGCTTTGATGGAATAGGTGGTACCAATTGCACTTCCATATAATTCTTGAATAGTAAGCCTTGATTTATCTTCTTGCTTGCAACCGATCAAAGCTAAGCTCAGAACTAAAAAAAAGTATCTCATTTCACTTCAATTAAGCCTGCAAAGTTGATGACATAATTATCCTCATGGTGCACAGGCATATCATAATCTCTGGCGTTTGCAATCCCTACACCAGCGTAATAGGTACGGGCTTTATACTTAGTCCCGTGATCGCGTACCAAATTCAAAAGTTTCTCATCATATTCCACAGGGTTTGCGGGGTATCGCACGGCACGTACCACTACAAAATGCAGGTATTTATTTTTAAGTGCGACAAACTGAGGATCTTTTTTAGGTTTTGAGTTGATGGACAGAAATTCAAACCCTTGCTCTTCCATTTCTTTACCTACTGTGTTCATGGCAAGCTGGTGCAATTCCTGATCTGTAAGTGGAGTCAACATTATCCGCAAGATAAATAAGATGTGTTACGTTTGAGACGTATGTTTTAGAGTTCGCTTTCGCGAAAGCGAAAAAAATGAAAAAACCCAGAGCATAAAACTCTGGGTCATAGTTCCAAAATCAATCCTTACCTTATCTGGTAAACAAAAGCTCACGGTACTTAGTAAGTGGCCAGAGCTCATCATCTACTAGGATTTCAAGTTTGTCGCAGTGATACCTGATTTCCTCAAAGAAAGGTTTTACATCGTCGCAGTAAGCCGCAGCACAGTCGCTAGTGTCCTCGCATTTATTTGCTTTTTTACGAGCCTCTACCATATCTGTAATGCCTGCATTTATTTTTTCAATGTGTTCAGATATTTCTTCGATAAGAATCATCTGCTCTTTGGCGACCTTTTTAAATTCCTTGCCGTAAATATCTTTTAGCCCGCGAACGTTTTTGATCAAAGTGTTCTGATATCTGATCGCAGTAGGAATAACATGATTTCTAGCAATGTCACCTAACAAGCGACCCTCTATCTGAATGCGCATGGCGTATTCTTCTACCTCAATCTCATATCGTGCCTCAGACTCGACGCGGCTCATGATATTGAGATCTTCAAACAGATTAATTGCTTTGTCAGAAATTTTTGCCTTGAGCGCTACTGGTGTCGTCTTGTTATTGCTCAGACCACGCTTTTCAGCTTCTTTTTCCCAAGCCTCGCCATAACCATCACCTTCAAATCTTATGTTTTTAGAAACCTTGATGTACTCACGTAGCACGTTAAAGATTGCTTCGTCTTTCTTGAGTTTTTTCTCTTTAATTAGGCCATCCACCTCAGATTTAAATTCTTGCAATTGTTTTGCAACGATTGCATTCAAAACTGTCATAGGATTTGCACAGTTTGCGGTAGATCCTACTGCGCGCAATTCAAACTTGTTTCCTGTAAAGGCAAATGGTGATGTACGGTTGCGATCTGTGTTGTCTAGAATTACCTCTGGGATTTTGCCTACTACATTCAGTTTAAGGTCTGTTTTCTCCTGAGGCGATAGTTTACCATCAGTTACTTTTTCAAGCTCATCCAGCACAGCGGTAAGTTGTGAACCAATGAAAACTGAAATTATAGCTGGAGGCGCCTCATTTGCACCTAAGCGATGATCATTTGAAGCACTTGCGATAGATGCACGTATCAATTCCTCGTAATCGTGGACCGCTTTGATGGTATTCACAAAGAACGTCAAAAACTGCAAGTTCTTCATGGGCGTACTACCTGGCGAAAGCAGGTTTACGCCTGTATTAGTACTCAATGACCAGTTGTTGTGTTTCCCAGAACCATTAACACCTGCAAATGGTTTTTCATGGAAAAGTACCTTAAAGTTATGACGGCTTGCGACCTTACGCATGACGTCCATAAGTAATGAGTTGTGGTCTACTGCTAGATTAGCCTCTTCAAAAATAGGCGCAAGCTCAAACTGATTGGGCGCAACCTCATTATGACGAGTTTTTACTGGTATTCCAAGAAGCATACATTCGGATTCCAAGTCTCTCATGAAATTCATGACACGTGATGGAATAGAACCGAAGTAGTGGTCATCTAATTGCTGTCCCTTTGCTGAAGAGTGTCCGAGTAAGGTACGTCCAGATAATTGTAGATCAGGTCTAGAATCAGCCAAAGCACTGTCGATAAGGAAGTACTCCTGTTCCCAACCTAAAGTAGCATTTACTTTACTTACGTTTTTGTCAAAGTATTTACACACAGCAGTTGCTGCTTGATCGATAGTCTGAAGGGAACGTAGTAGCGGTGTTTTAAAATCTAGTGCTTCACCCGTATAGGCAACAAATACAGTGGGTATGCACAGGGTAGTACCCATAATAAATGCTGGTGATGTAGGATCCCAAGCGGTATAACCACGTGCCTCAAAAGTGTTTCTAATACCTCCATTAGGAAATGATGAGGCATCGGGCTCTTGTTGAACAAGTTGACCACCACCAAATTTTTCTAGCACTTCGCCATCCATCTCTAATTCAAAAAACGCATCATGCTTTTCTGCTGTTGCACCTGTGAGCGGCTGAAACCAGTGCGTATAGTGAGTGGCGCCATTTTGAATTGCCCATTCTTTCATCCCTGTAGATATATGATCTGCTACAGAGCGGTCTATTTTATCGCCAGTCTCTATCGCAGACATAACACTTTTATATGCCTCTTTTGTCAAGAATTGACGCATAGCGGCTTTGTTGAAAACATGCTTCCCAAATACCTCGCTCCTACGTGTAGGCTCGTTGACCGGGATCGGTTTTCTATTGAGGGTTTCTTTTAATGCTTGAAATCTGAGCGTGGACATTATTGCGTTTTTTGATTATACGACCGCAAAAATACATTAAATTAGAATTTTACCTTGTAAATTCACGGGGTGGGTTCCTATAATTTTATTAAAAAAATCCAAACACCCCCTGAGGCTATAGGGTGTATATAAGGCAGAGTATAAAAGCTGCATAGGTTGCCAGTATTATGGCACTTTTCCACCTATTCAATAAATAGCGAGGTTGAATGAAGGCAAGTGGGAGTAGAAGGAAGGCAATTCCCAGCATCCACCAGATGTCTGAAGTAATCAATTGATTGTTTGAACTAATGCTGATGGGTTCTATCAATGCAGTAAGTCCAAGAACTGACCCAATGTTGAAAATGTTTGAACCGATCAAATTACCCAATGAAATAGCTTTTTCCTTCCTGACTGCAGCAATTACAGATGCAGCCAATTCTGGCACTGATGTGCCCACAGCCACCATTGAAACTGCTACTACACTTTCTGGGATACCAAGACTGGTTGCGATACCGATAGCTCCAGAAACAAGTAACTCTGATCCGCCCCATAAAGCGCCGCCACCTAACAACAGTAGCAACAGGATTTTTGGCCAGCCGCTCACTTTTATAGACTCATCTACATCGACAGCTTCCGGATATCTCCTAGTGTATCTAATCAAGAGGATAATAAACAGTATGAGAAGAATGGTAAATAAAGCTCCGACCCAGCGGGACAGGCCATTAAATGCTAGCAAACAGATAACTAGTAGAATAGAAAAGGCCATCATCCAAGGCCAATTGAATTTGAAAAAATCTCTAGCAATGGTAAGTGGCGCTATAAGACCTGTAATCGCGAGTACTAAACCTATGTTAGCAATGTTGGACCCGATAACATTACCTAGCGCGATGGCTGGTGAGCCATCAAGTGCAGCATTAAGACTCACAATTAGCTCTGGTGCGCTGGTAGCAAATGATACTACCGTCAGGCCTATGACGATTCTAGATAAATTCAGCTTGAGTGATAGTCCTACTGATGCCCTGACAAGAAGCTCACCACCGATAACCAAAACAACAAGTCCAATTAACAGATATAACCAATCCATAGAGCTAAAATACACAGGGACGATGGATCATATTTAGAGTGCCTTGTTATTTCGCTTTCGCGAAAGCGGATAATCAAATGTTATGAACAAATATTATGACATGGCATTTCAGAATTTGATCTTTGCAAAAACTACAGCTATGAAATTTTTTATCGATACGGCAAATCTTAAACAGATCAAAGAAGCTCAGGATCTAGGGATCCTAGATGGTGTGACAACTAATCCATCGTTGATGGCAAAGGAAGGCATCACTGGAAGAGACAATATTTTGCAACACTACAAAGACATCTGTGAATTGGTGGATGGTGATGTGAGTGCAGAAGTTATTTCAACTGATTTTGATGGTATGGTAAAAGAGGGTGAAGAGCTCGCTGCGCTTAACGACCAGATTGTAGTAAAGCTGCCCATGATTAAAGATGGGGTGAAGGCATGTAAATATTTCAGCGAGAAGGGAATCAAGACAAATGTTACTTTGGTTTTTAGTCCTGGTCAGGCAATCCTAGCTGCCAAGGCAGGTGCGACATACGTATCGCCATTTATTGGAAGGCTGGATGATATCAGTACAGACGGATTGAATCTAATAGCTGAAATTAGAATGATCTATGACAACTACGCTTTTGAAACGGAGATTTTGGCGGCTTCAGTACGTCATACCATGCATGTGATAGACTGCGCAAAGCTGGGTGCAGATGTCATGACTGGACCACTTTCTTCCATCGAGGGATTGCTTAAACACCCACTAACTGATATAGGTTTAGAAAAATTTCTAGCTGATTACAGCAAGGGGAATTGACGATGTATACCTGCTCGATATTCACCCATTTGAATACAAGTCTTGTAGTGTAAATCTTAGAGGATCTTGTAAGTACAATCGTTCATTTGTAGGCGGATTGCTATTCAAACCTCAAGTGTTTTCCCGGTGTTGTAATCATAATTATTGCTTCTACCTTATGTCCTAAGTACCTTAAAGACAGGATATCCAGCAGAGTTGGAAATTTAACGTTTTCAGGTTAAGTTTCTGTATAGAAATATTATGCATGTATTTTTATTGTTTTAATTTTGTGCTTACATATAATGGGGTGATAGGTTTCAAAAAAAATCTTTCCTATTTTAAAATTGAGGTATGACTAAGACTACCCAACTTCTTTTACTTGTTCTAGGTTTCTCTGCTATCAGTGTATTTGCTCAAGATATTGACAGCGATAATGATGGTATTATAAATATTGTTGAATGTCCAATTACTCAGAGTAATGTTACGGCACAACAAGGGGCTACTAGAATTACTAATGCTGCTAACGTCATAGGTGCAGCTGATGGAAGTTTTGCTGAATGGCGTGCAAATGGTGGTCAAACGGCAACATTGATTGTCGATTTTGGTCAGGTGTTTGCAGCAGGTTCCACCATCACATTTACATGGCGATCTGTAGGCGGAGGGACAGCAGCAGTTCCTATTATAGCAGAGTCCACCTCCACAACCTTCGGGACAACTAGAACACCATTTTCGACTACCTCAACAACTGCAGTGTCCTCTAGCTTTACTAGTAACAGTTCTTTTAGGTATCTGCAAATCCAAAAAAACAGGGACAATGGTAGTGCTACAAATTTTGATGTTGACGCTGTTTCTGTAGCTGTTCAGTTCTGCGATCCAGATGGTGACGGTATATCTAATCAGTTTGATTTAGACAGTGATAACGACGGTATTCCAGACAATATTGAAGCACAAACCACATTGGGTTACATCGCGCCGTCTGGTAATGATATTGATGGTGATGGTTTGGACGATGCCTATGACGTGAATACCTCTAGCACAAACCCTACTGCATCTGCTGGTCTTACTCCTGTAAATACAGATTTGACAGATAATCCGGATTATCTGGATTTGGATTCTGATAATGGCGGTGCCACAGATTTAGTAGAATCTGGTCGTGGTCTTACAGATGCAAACAGTGATGGTCGTACAGACGGTGCAGTGGGTACCAATGGACTTGATAATACATTAGAAGCAGCAGATAACTACACCTCGCCACGAGGTACGCTGGATGCTACACAGAGTGACAACTTTCCAGATGTTGATTCTGATGTCGATCAACAAGGTGATGTCGACTATAGGGACTCATCGCAAGCAATAGCTATCCGTGACAGTGGTACCGTTAGGTCAGGATCTGCCAGTGTTGCAGTTGCCAATGTTCTGGCAAATGACCGCATCAATGGAGTGCAGCTTACAACTACTAATAGCACGCTTACACAAATTAGCACCACAAATTCAGGTGTGACTTTAAATACCAGCACTGGTGCAGTAAATGTTACTACTGCCGTACAGCCGGGACAATACGAGCTGCTTTACAGAGCATGCGATTCTTCTGGCTTCCCATGTGACACTGCAGAAGTTACCGTGGTCGTGGTAGGGGATACTGATGGGGATGGAATATTTGATGATGCTGATATCGATGATGATAATGACGGTATCCTCGATACCAATGAATGTACGCCAGCAGAATTGCTTACTGACTTTAGTTTCAGCAGTGGGACCGTAAATGATGTTGCGTCCTTTTCTACTAACTATACGGTGCCAGCTGGTTCTGACCGTACAGTTATACTGGTCGTTGCTTCAGAGTTTTCACCGAGTAACAATACCATCCCTGATACGACAGGTCAGACTGAAAATGTGTCTGTCACGCTGGGTGGAGTAAGTATGGTGCAGCGAGGGATTCAAAGATATCCTCAAGCTACAAATGATAATAATAACTATATCACCGCTTTTACCCTGCGAGAAAACCAATTGAATACGGTTTCAGGTAGTGCTTTAGAGTTGACGGCGATCAACAATATTCAAGCTTTTTCTGGTTACATTTTTACCATAGAGGGAACAAACGGGTTTGAGGTTCAGCCTACCTTCTTTCAGATTTCACCTACACCACCAGTCGATACTAACTTGAATTATTCTTCGCCTACGATCGACGTTAATGCTACAGATGTTATTTACATGTTTGTCAATAGTGGATCGAGTGGTGCTTCTATTACCTTTAATCAAGGTACGCAGGTAGCTGATATAAGTGCTGCGGGTTCAAGATTAGGTGGGAATAGATTGTTTAGTCCTGTGAGCGGTGATCAAATATTAACGGGTAATATCAATGAAGCTCGGCGTAGTTCGGGGGTGATTTTTGCCATACGTACTGCCTGTACGAGTGACTCTGGATCTACAACTGTTATCGATATAACTGATCTGGATTCTGATGATGATGGTATTCCTGACAATATTGAGGCACAAACGACTGTAGGTTATATCTCACCATCAGGAGTTGATTCAGATGGCGATGGTCTTGATGATGCCTACGATCAGACTCCGAATGGAAATTCCAATGGCGAAGGTTCAATAGGATTAATTCCTGTAGATACAGATGAGGACGGTACACCTGACTTTTTGGATCTAGACAGTGATGAGGATGGGATTTTTGACATCGTAGAATCTGGTGCTGGTTTGCCAGATGCTAACAACGATGGTCGTACGGACAACCCAACCGGTTTAAATGGTTTAGATAATACGATCGATGAATCTTCTACGACCGATACTGATGGCGATGGCTTTTTGGGAGGTCCCGACAGTTACGATGATGTAAATGGTTTCTACGACAATTCCCAAGATGACAACTTCACTGATACCGACGGCGATGTAAATGCTACAGGTGGTGATGTAGATTATCGTGATGATGAGGAATTTGGTGTGTTTATGCCTACTCAGACAGTGAATGAAAATAACATTTTTACTAGTGTAGCCCCCACATTGTTCAACGATACCGGCGGTACGATTACCTATTCGTTGGGTGGTGTAGATGCGGCAAATTTCACGATTGATTCATCAACTGGATTGGTAAGTATGGTAGAACGTGATTTTGAGAATCCAGATGATGACAACCTCAATAATTTCTATGATATCAGCATTATAGCTTCTAGTTCCACTGGTGCTACTGCAGAAAACGAATTTTCCGTCGTCGTAAACAATGTTTGTGAAGATACGCCTACCCCTGATAATAAATTGAGGGCTTCTGATCCTGTTGGTGACGTTAGCGGCAATACTGCCTCACTCGAGGTAACTATTACAGATAATTCTGGTGCGCCAAGATCTGGTGTAGCTATAACCCTTACTCAGGATAGTGGTGTGACAACCTCTTTTACTAGTAGTGGAACGACTGACGCAAGTGGGGTGTTTACTACAACTGTTTCAAGCAGTACTGTAGGTGATGCAACTTTTTCTGCTCGATATGAGTCAGTAACTGGTGGTGGTGTAGATACAGATGTAGAAATGGGTAATCCCACTAGTGTCCGATTTTTGACTGATGTTGCTAACTTAGAAACTAAGGGTGATGTAGGTGTTAATACTAATACCCCACACCCTTCCAGTATTTTTGAGGTAGCAGCAAATGACCGCGGGTTGCTTATACCGCAGGTTGCGTTGAGTGGCTGTAGTGACTTGAGTACAATACCCAACCCAGCTACTTCGCTCTTGGTTTTCAATACAAATCCTAGTACTTCTCTGACTGTTGGTTTTGTCTATTTTGATGGTACAGAATGGAGAAGTATATGTAATTCAGCAGATTAATTTGCTAAATTTAATTAGACACAAATGAAAAATCCGACAATCTTGATGTTGCTATTGAGCCTAGTTTTTTCCGTAAATAGCTTTGCGGACAGGGTGCCTGAACATATGTACCCGATCGATGACACTGTCTTTGCGGCTTTTGAAATAGGAAGCTACGGTAATCAAAGCGTAGACGAGAATAATACATATACCAGCCCTGCACCTACAATAACCGGTAACCCGGCTGGGGCAATCACTTATTCACTAGAGGGCCCAGATACATCTCAATTTTCTATCGACCCTGTGACGGGTATAGTTACTATGGAACCTAGAGATTATGAAATCCCTACAGATGCAGATTTCAATAATCTCTACAGTGTGAATGTGGTAGGTGTAGATGAGGACAACACAACAGTGCGCCGTGAGTTAGATGTAGTAGTATTCAATGACTGTAGTGTTAATGATGTCTCTGAAAACATTAAGCTAACTGCCCCTGACGCATTAGGTGATGTGAACGGAAATACGGTTACATTACGCGTAACGATTATTGATAATACTCAAGTACCACAAGAAGATGTTGTAGTAGGTTTTACACTTACTTCGGGGACGGCTAGCCCAGCAGCTACGACTGCTACTACAAATGCAAGTGGGGTAGCTGAAATTACTGTATCCTCCTCGACAGTAGGATCAGTCGTTTATGAGGCGACTTACGACACAGATGATGATAACAATCCGGATACTGCAGTTCCCTTGGGTTCTCCAATCGCCGTAAGATTTGCTAATGATATAGGTGATTTTACTACCGGTGGAATGGTAGGAGTAGGAACTAATAATCCAGATGGAAGTACAGTATTAGAGGTGGCGGGAACAGATAAAGGTGTTCTGATTCCTCGAGTTTCACTTACAAGCAATACAGATACCAGTACTATTCCATCTCCCGCTGTATCTCTTTTAGTTTATAATCTTAATGGAAGTGCTACTGCATTAGACGAAGGCTTTGTATTTTGGACTGGTGCATTGTGGAAAAACATTTGTGAAGAATAAAAATTTTAATCATGAAGAATTTAAAGTTATTTTTTGCAGCATTATGTAGCTCCATGTTTATGTGTAGCCACGCTGCTGGCGATATTAATTTATCTCCTGATCTGACTGCTTCAAAAATCATTGTTGTCGATCATGTGGGCGATACGACGGGTGATGCAGCTTCAATAGAGGTATTGGTTAAAGACTCTTTCGGTATTCCGCTGGGCGGTGTAGCCGTACACCTGCAGTCGACTGATTCCAGGGTCGTATTTACTACCGTGGTGGGCAGAACGGACAAGGAGGGTAAACTGCGATCCTCGCTTCTGAGCAACCGCATAGGCATGTTCAGGGTGAAAGCTTTTGTTGACATGGACGGTGACGGTGAGGTAGACGCACCCATTGAGGCAGAGAGCGAGCTGATCAGTATCATAGATGACCTGGAAATCTCAAACGGCGTCGGTATCAACATCGACGATCCTGACGACAGCGCGGTGCTGCACGTGTTTTCACTGGATAGGGGCGTGATGATCCCCCGGGTGGCGCTTCTAGGATGTTCTGATAAGCTGACCATCGTGGATCCGGCCTTATCTCTTCTGGTGTTCAATACAAACGCCTCTGACACGCTGGACGTGGGGTACGTCTATTTTGACGGCCAGGATTGGAAGAACTTCGTTTTCGGGCAATAACGTTAAAAGGTCAATTCGAAATAGAGATTTAATGGGTTATTTGTGACGATTTTTCTTTTTTCGCTTTCGCGAAAGCAGGAAATATATACATCTATCGAAAAAGAGATCCCCAGTATTACTATTCCTACATATTTAAATTTTTAATTAGGTAGTCATCTGCATGTGAATAAGAAATAGATACTATCATATGTAGGTATTGTAATTACATTTAATAAACTACTTGAGTAAACCAGGTGTAGAAGTCCTTGAATCAGGAATAAAACATCAAAAATAAATTTTCAATATTCTGATTTGCAATAAGTTAAGGTAATTAGATTAGGTGATTTTATATCTTTGCATCCTATTTGTGGAGTCTAATTTACTCTTAACTTATGACAAAGATTACTATACCTTTTTGTGTTACTAAGCTATTAGTGATACTTAAGCATCCCATTAACATAAATAAATTGTATTTGTTTATGTTTCTGTTATCTACAACAGTAGCTTATTCCCAAACTCCATCGGGCACGGTTACGGTAGGAGCAACAAACGATGCTGATATAACAGAGTTGTTTTTTGAGATTCAAGATCCGGGTGGTGCTATTTCATTCTCCCAAACGTCGCCAACTGGTAATGCAGAACCGGCAGCTACTGGAGTCCAACAGGATTACGCGATAAATCTAGTACAGATAACAATTTCAGGTATCCCGGTAGATTTAGCAACCTCATTAGATCGACCAACCGTATCAAATTTTAATTCTGATCTTGGTACTACAGCTATAGCCCCAACTGCTGTCTCCATTTTCACACCTAACTCAACCATTAATCATAGAGGTCCTGGCACATCGACAAATAATCCAACCCTGGATAATCCTCCCTTCTTTTCTACTTTAGATGATGCTCTATCCGAACAAGATCTTAGAACCTATTTTAACATAGCTGGTACCGCAATAACTGGAGCCTTTGTTGATGTAGTGTATCAGCGACCTATTCAACGACAAAGTGTTTTGATTATCTCTGAGAGGGATGGTAATACGGACATGCAACTACAGGCATTAGACATAAATGGTAATGTAATAGCCAATTCCAATCAACTTAATTTTAACGCAGCTTCTTATGTTTGGGAAACAGAGATTAGAAATTATGAAGATCCTAACGGTGGTGCTGGAGGCCAACCACAGGAGCTTGTTGCTATCCCAGGAGATTTATTTTATACTGCTACTACTCCTGAAGAGTCGGTTTACGGGTATAGGCTGATTCAAAGTTCAGGCGCAGACGGTAAAGTTCTTTTATATAGAAGACAAGTTGATCTTAATGTAAATATAACTGCAAGTCCTTCTACTGTGCAGGATGGGGATCAGGTGACTTTTACCATAACGGTCAACAATCTTGATAACCTAGCTGCAACTGATGCAGTGGTGGATGCCGCGCTACCCGCTGGCTTTAACTTTGTAAGTGCTAATACAAATGGTACTGGCACTTATGATTCAGGGACTGGGATATGGTCCATGGGTGATCTTCCACAGCTTAGTGGTCCTTATACCTTAACAATCACTGCAAATGTGCTTCCTGCTGCTAACCCAACAAACACAATGACAGCAGTAGTTTCTTCTGAAAATCCTGACATTGACGAAACCAACAATGAAGATTCTGTTGTTGTAAATGTGGATAACGAACCGTCGGCTGTTGATGATACCGCAACGGTTAATGTGAACAGTGGGGCCACGAGTATAGATGTGACAGATAACGATGACTTTGGTGCTGATGGACCAAGTTCAGGAACAATTACCCTTCCAAGCGGAACTTCCGCCAATGGTGGAACCCTTACGGTCAACGATAACGGAACTCCGAACGATCCCACTGATGATGAGGTCAACTATACGCCAGCTACTAACTTTAGCGGGACGGATACATTTGAATATACCATTGAAGATGTAGATGGTGATACTTCGACAGCTACAGTCACGGTAACAGTAGAATCTATACCCACAGCTGTTGATGATACCGCCACGGTTGATGAGGACAGTGGTACTACAAGTATTGACGTTACAAATAATGACGACTTTGGTGACGATGGTCCAAATGTGGGGACTATCACGCTCCCTGGTGCGACTTCTGCAAATGGGGGAACTCTCACAGTAAACGATAATGGAACGCCAAACGATCCGACAGATGATGAGATTAATTACACTCCAGCAACTGACTTCAATGGTACGGACACCTTTGACTATACTATCGAGGACTCAGATGGCGATACCTCGACAGCTACGGTAACAGTCACTGTAAATTCGGTCAATGATCTGCCTACAGCTGTAGATGACACGGCCACGGTAGATGAGGATAGTGGAACTACAAGTATTGATGTCACCGATAATGATGATTTCGGTGGCGACGGAGCGAGTGTCGGGACAATCACGTTACCTAGTGCGACTTCAGCAAACGGGGGAACCCTCACGGTCAATGATAATGGAACACCAAATGATCCCACAGATGACGAGGTTAACTATACACCGGCAACTAACTTTAATGGTACTGATACTTTTGACTACACCATTGAAGATTCAAATGGTGATACTTCAACTGCAACGGTAACAGTGACTGTAAACTCGGTCAACGATTTACCTACAGCTGTCAATGACACCGCCACGGTCAACGAGAATAGCGGGGCTACAAGCATCGATGTTACTGATAATGACGACTTCGGTGGTGACGGGCCAAGTGTGGGGACGATTACACTGCCCAGTGCGACTTCTGCCAATGGTGGAACCCTTACAGTAAACGATAATGGCACACCAAACGATCCAACTGATGATGAGGTAAACTATACTCCAGCGACAGACTTCAGTGGTACGGATACATTTGATTATACGATCGAAGATGCTAATGGCGATACCTCTACAGCTACGGTAACGGTTACCGTAAATGCGCTACCTACCGCTGTAGATGATACCGCCACGGTAGATGAGAATAGTGGTGCCACAAGCATCGATATTACGGATAACGATGACTTTGGTGGTGATGGGCCAAGTACAGGTACTATCTCGCTGCCAAGCGCGACTTCTGCGAATGGTGGAACCCTAACGGTTAATGATAATGGTACTCCGACCGATCCCACAGATGATGAGGTCAACTATACACCAGCAACCAATTTCAATGGTACAGACACATTTGACTATACAATTGAGGATGCAAACGGCGATACCTCTACGGCCACGGTAACAGTCACCGTAAATGCGATACCTACAGCTGTGGATGATACTGCCACAGTGAATGAGGATAGTGGTACCACGAGCATTGATGTAACTGATAACGATGACTTCGGTGATGACGGTCCAAGCGTGGGGGCAATCACGTTGTCCAGCGCGACTTTTGCCAACGGCGGAACCCTTACGGTCAACGATAACGGAACTCCGAATGACCCCACGGATGATGAGGTGAACTATACGCCAGCCACTGACTTCAATGGCACGGATACCTTTGACTATACGATCGAGGATGCAGATGGTGATACTTCTACAGCTACTGTTACGGTTACTGTAAATGCGGTTAACGATCTACCGGCCGCTATAGATGACACCGTCGATGTAAACCCCAATAATGGGGTGACAAGTATTAACGTTACAGAAAATGATGATTTTGGTGGTGATGGGCCAAGTGTGGGAACGATCACGCTGCCCAGCGCTACTTCTGCTAACGGTGGAACCCTTGCGGTAAACGATAACGGTACGCCAAATGATCCCACGGATGATAGGATCAATTATACGCCTTCAAATGGATTTACTGGTACGGACACATTTAGCTACACGATCGAGGATGCAAATGGGGATACCTCGACGGCAACTGTTACAGCCACGGTTGCAAATACTGACACAGATGGGGATGGTGTCCTTGACCAAGACGACATTGATTCTGATGATGATGGCTTGACAGACGTAACAGAAGAACTGGGTTACGCCATAGGCTCTAATGAATGTTCAGAATTTACCATTACAATTGACGATGGTTCCGCAGGTGGTCCTGCTCCTGAGACAGGTACAGCTGGAACCGTGGGTGCTATCTATAGGTGGACGGGAGCAGTTCAGCCTGCTGGTCATGATATACTTATAGAAATTGTTGGAAGGTCATCTACAGATGCTATTCTTTCTAACATCGATGTTGCTAATGCCAATCCATTTAGGGATGGAGCTTTCCGACCCCAAATACAAAATAACGGTGCCGCAGGTACCGAGGCATGGTTTGAGTTTGAGGTGCGATCTGTATTGACAGGTACAAATACTCTTGTGAATTTGCCTAAAAACGGATTCTTGGCTAGTGATATTGATGGTAATTGCACAGGTAACGAAACAGTTATTTTATATGGTTTAGATTCTTATATTTTAAGTGAAAACACTGATTTAACAATAACGGAAACTTCACCAGGATCAGGGGATTATTCAACACAGTCTCCTACTGGAGGAGGTAACGCTAGTGCAGATGAAGACGTAGGAGTTTTTGCATATTACAGCCAGCCTCAGAGTACCTACAGATTAAGATTGGGTACTACCATAGGTGCAGGATGTAGCAATAATAGACAGGCACTAGTTAATTTTGGAGTTTGCCCGCCTGATACCTTTTTTCAAAATCCTGATGTAACTTTTGTCAATGCACTCGATTCAGATGGAGATGGCATCCCTAATTTCTTGGATTTGGATTCAGATAATGATGGTATTCCAGATAATATAGAGGCGCAAAGCACAACAGGGTATATTGAGCCTTCCGGCTCGGATTCAGATGGTGATGGTCTTGATAATGCCTATGATCAGACCCCGAACGGAAATGCCAACGGGGAGGGTTCTGTTGGTCTCTTTGCAGAAAATACCGATGGTGACGATACTTCTGACTTTCTAGACCTAGATTCAGATGGAGATGGAATTTTTGACATTAACGAGTCGGGTGCTGGACTTCCCGATGCCGATGGTGACGGTCGGACAGACAACCCAGTGGGCGACAATGGATTGGACAATACCATTGATGAAGCCGCAACCGATACCGATGGTGACGGTTTTACTGGCGGTCCGGATAGCTATGATGATGCCAATGGTTTCTATGACGATACCCAAACCGACAACTTTACAGATGCAGATACCGATGTGAATGATGGGGGCGACGTGGACTATAGGGACACGGAGATATTCATTGTTGACATGCCCACCCAGACCGTTCTGGAGAACGATGCCTTCACAAGTGTCACGCCCACATTGGCTAATAGTCCTGGGGGTACGATTACCTACAGTTTGAGCGGCACCGACGCAGCCGATTTCACAATTGATTCGGCAACAGGCGTGGTGAGCATGGTTGCCAGAGACTTTGAGAACCCGGTTGATGCTAACGAGAACAACTTCTACAACCTGATCATTACCGCGAGCACACCAGGCGGTAGTAGTGCTACCGATGAATTCACTGTGATCGTGAACAACGTCTGCGAGGACGTGGTAGGCCCTGCCAATAAGTTGAGGGCGACCGATCCGATAGGCGACGTCAATGGTGACACGGCGACACTCGAGATAACGATAACTGACAATTCCGACGTGCCTAGGTCTGGCGTTGCAGTAACCCTGACCCAAGAGAGTGGTGCTGCCACCACCTTCACTAGTAGCGGTACTACCAACGCTAGCGGTGTATTCACTACAACAGTCAGTAGTACTATAGTAGGTGATGCCTCATTCTCTGCTCGTTATGAGTCAGTGACTGGCAGTGGTGTTGATACTGACATAGAGATGGGTAATCCGACCAGTGTAAGATTCTTACCAGATATCGCTGACCGGGACTCTAAAGGTGACGTGGGGATCAACACAAACACCCCACACCCGTCCAGTATTCTCGAGGTGGCTGCTACCGATCGTGGATTGCTTATCCCTCAAGTAGCCCTTACTGGTTGTAGTGATACGTCGACGATCCCAAATCCTTCGGTTTCTCTTCTAGTATTCAACACTAACTCTAGCAGTTCACTCGATATCGGCTTTGTGTGGTTCGACGGCGAGGAGTGGAGAAGCATCTGCAACGCAGAGAAACAAGAATAACAATGATAGATTTATATAACTATATTGAGATGAACGTAACCAAGAACATGAACCTCATCCTTCCAGTATTGTTCCTTGCAACGAGCCTCACTGTCAGTGCCGATGGTAGAGCCTTAGATATGGATGATGAGATTCTCACGGCTTTCAGCATCGCCAGTTACGGCGACCAAGGAATTTTGGAGAACAATTCTTACACTAGTCCGGCACCCTCCATTAATGGTACGCCTGTGGGCAGTCTGACTTATAGCCTGCAGGGAGCTGATGCCGCCCAGTTTGATATAAACAGTAGCACGGGTGTGGTAACCATGGTGCCCAGGAACTTTGAGGGTCCTACTGATGCAGACGGCAACAACTTGTACAGCGTCGTTGTAGTTGCTACCGACGAGTCATCCAATACTGCGGAGCGTGAGCTGGACGTTGCGGTCTTCAACGACTGCAGTTCTGACGACATAGAGCCTTCAGTCAAGCTGTCGGCCCCAGATGCTCTTGGTGATACATCTGGTGATACGGTTACCTTAAGGGTTACTATACTGGATGCTGGCCAAGTCGGGCGTGAGAACGTGACGGTGGGCTTTACCCGTACCTCTGGTGCTGCAACACCAGCTACGGCCACTGCAGTGACTAACTCGAGCGGTATAGCCGAGATCACGGTATCCTCATCGAGTGTGGGCACATCGGTCTACACGGCTACATATGATACTACCAATGACAACAACCCGGATACCGCCGTTCCACTGGGCTCGCCTATCGAAGTGCAGTTTGCGGCAGACGTAAGTGAGTTCTCCACTGGTGGTATGGTGGGTATAGGTACTAACAATCCAGACGGTAGTACCGTTCTGGAAGTAGCTGGTACCGACAGGGGTGTGCTCGTGCCACGAGTTTCCTTGACTAGTAATACAGATACTACAACAATTGCTAGTCCAGCGGTATCACTTTTGGTTTACAACTTAAATGATGGTGCAACTGGATTGGATGAAGGTTTTGTGTACTGGACAGGAACTCAATGGCAAAGCGTTTGTGACCAACAATAAAAAGAGATTGAAGATGAAAAGATTAAAGAATACATTATCTGCGGTTTTTGGACTCTGTTCAATGATGGCCCTTGCCTCGACAGTTAACGATGCGAGGCCCGACCTGGCCATTTCTCAGGTGGTCACCGTAGACCACGTGGGCGACATCACTGGCGATGCTGCATTGGTAGAGGTGCTGGTTAAAGATTCTTCCGGTAACCCGCTGGGAGGTGTAGCCGTACACCTGCAGTCGACTGATTCCAGGGTGGTGTTTACCACCGTGGTAGGCAGGACGGACAAGGAAGGTAGGCTGCGCTCCTCGCTGCTGAGCAATCGTATAGGCATGTTCAGGGTAAAGGCTTATGTAGACATGGATGGTGACGGTAAGGTAGACGCACCCATTGAGGCAGAGAGCGAGCTGATCAGTTTCATCGACGACCTAGAGTTCTCAAACGGCGTGGGCATCAACATCGACGACCCAGACGACAGCGCGGTGCTGCACGTTTTTTCAACGGAAAGAGGTGTGATGATCCCCCGTGTGGCGCTTCTGGGATGCTCTGACAAGTTGACTATCGTGGATCCGGCGCTATCGCTACTGGTGTTCAATACCAATGCCTCTGACACGCTAGACGTGGGTTACGTCTATTTTGACGGCCAAGACTGGAAGAACTTCGTCTTCGGGCAGTAGCCTAGAGAAACCGTAACGCAATAGAGAGTCCCGTGGTATATGCGTCACGGGGCATTTTCTTTTCTACGCTTTCGCGAAAGCGTAGAAATACAGGTTGTTCTGATTATTGATTCAAGTAACCCAAGAGGGTAGTTTCTATTTGGTAATGGAAGAGGTTTAAATCAGAATCAATGATTTTTAGATTTTTGTCCACCATAATTGTTCTTCCACTTGCTTTCAAGGCTAATGAAGATTTTGCGGTGATAGGATTAGTAAGTTGATATTCATAGTCTGTATCATAGCCAAAACGTTTAACATCTATTCTCCATTCTGATAGACTGGTCTCATCGATGTTTATTCCCAAAAAGGTGATTTCGGGATACTTGAGCCTCAATTCCTGGACCTCATTGTGGACCATTACATTGTATTCCTGATTAAGATTTGACCAAAAAAACAATACGGTAGGTCCATTAGCAATTGAATTAAATTCTATTCTAGAACCTTCATAGGAAGTAGCAGTAAGATTGGGCAATGTATTACCCCTTTCTAGACTTATAAAGGTGCTTGCAAATTCGGTTACTGTTTTGTTCAATACTTCATCATCAGATAATTGCGTGAATTCAGCTATAAAGTCATAGATCTCTGTTGCGTTTTTTCTTGTCCGGATGAAATTTTTGATTTCACCTAGAGCTATAGAATTTCTTATTTCCGAACTTCCAACGGTACTCCACAAAGTCTGCATTTTGACTTTTGTGTAGTAAGGACTTTCCATGGAAAGGTTTTTCAAATCACTGTCTGTTTCACTGATTACCTGAAGTGTTTTGTTATCAATCAGAGCTTTGATGAAGGAACGAAAGGCAAAATTGTTGAGAAGCTTAGCGTCATTAAGATCAATCTTACTTCTATGTTCATAGTATACTTCAGGCAGTGCGATGGACTGACCAAATTTGTTTTTGCCGTAATGAGCAATGG
Source organism: uncultured Flavobacteriaceae bacterium (assembly GCA_964478845.1). Classification (GTDB taxonomy): domain Bacteria; phylum Bacteroidota; class Bacteroidia; order Flavobacteriales; family Flavobacteriaceae; genus Nonlabens. The sequence continues at coordinate 20,018 of CAYZJT010000002.1, forward strand.
CGTACCTCTCAAGCATTGACCATCGATTTAAGTCATACCCTTTCTGCATATGTCTCACAAAATCTTTCGAAAATCCATTAGCTTTAGTTTTTTTCTTTAAACGAATTTTTCGTTCTCTACTCAAGCTGTCTACGTATTCTAAAAACGTATTAGGCTCTAGCTTTGCTTTTTGAACAAGTTTCTTTCCCTCCTTTTCTATCTCGAGGAACTCATTTATCAGATAGTTGTTTTCGCGAGAACCTTTACCAGAGAAGGCTAATGTCTCATCGAACGCTTTAGTGTTTAATCTGAGCTTTAAGCTGTCCCCATGCGCTAAATAAATGCTTTGGTATTCTGCTGGATGTATAATGCTGTAAAATCCTGGGGAAAGATTTTCATATTTCACCTTGAACTGACCTGTGTTATCTAGATAAAGGGTGTCTTTCAAATTGACATAATCAGTTAAAACAAGGTAAGGTTGATAGGGGTTGACTATTCTTCCCTGAATTAGGACACCGGTGTTTTTAGAATCGTTACACGATATGGTGGATAAGCATATTACAAAAGCAAGAATTAGTTTACTTCCTGAGAAAAACCTCTGAGTCATAGAATGTCCTGATGGAAAAAAAAGCGGTTATATACTAATCCCCACAAATGAAACGATAATCCAACCAATTTGCAGTTAACCCGTTGTTAAATCAAAGCATGGTGACTGTTTCTCAAACCTTGGATTATCAGTACTTTTGCAGCCTTAAAAAATTGAGGTATGTTGACGGTTTCTAACCTTTCGGTACAGTTTGGTAAGAGGGTTTTATTTGACGAGGTGAATGCAAAATTTGGTGGTAGTAACTGCTACGGAATCATAGGTGCAAATGGTGCAGGAAAATCCACCTTTCTGAAGATGCTCACCAGAAAAATGGAACCAACCAGCGGGCACGTACATCTTGAGCCAGGCAAACGCATGTCTGTACTGGAGCAAAATCACAATGCTTACGATGCGGACACCGTCCTCGAGACTGTTTTAAAAGGTAATCAACCTCTCTACAAGCTCAAGGCTGAGATTGATGCTCTGTATGCTGATTATACTGATGAAAATGCAGAAAAAATAGGCGAGCTTCAGGTGCAATTTGAGGAGATGGATGGCTGGAACGCAGAAAGTAGCGCAGCATCACTTCTTTCCAATCTGGGAATAGGCGAGGAATACCACTACACTCAAATGGCCGATATGGACAGCAAACTCAAGGTAAGGGTGCTGCTTGCTCAAGCCTTATTTGGGAATCCCGATTTTTTGGTCATGGATGAGCCTACAAACGATTTGGACTATGAAACCATATCTTGGTTAGAGAACTTTCTTGCCAATTATGAGAATACAGTTATCGTTGTTTCACACGATAGGCACTTCTTAGATTCGGTGTGTACGCACATCGCAGATATTGACTTTGGGAAGATCAATCAATATTCTGGTAATTATACGTTCTGGTACGAGTCTTCCCAACTTGCAGCTCGACAACGAGCCCAAGCAAATAAAAAGGCTGAAGAGAAGAAAAAAGAGCTCCAGGAGTTCATCGCTCGTTTCAGTGCAAACGTGGCTAAGAGCAAGCAGGCGACTTCCCGTAAAAAAATGATCGAAAAGCTGGACATCAATGAAATCAAGCCATCATCTAGACGTTATCCAGCCATCATTTTTGAACGTGATCGCGAGGCTGGTGACCAAATTCTGAACGTGGAAAAGCTCGTGGGTAGCATCGACGGTGAAGTGTTGTTCAAGGACATCGATATCAATCTTGCTAAAGGTGATAAGGTTATTTTGTATTCTAAAGACAGCCGTGCGACCTCACTCTTCTATGAAATTCTAAATGACCGCGCAAAAGCAGATGCAGGGAAATTTGCTTGGGGTGTCACAACCACCCAGAGTTACTTGCCAGTCGATAATGCAGATTTCTTTGATACTGACCTTAATTTAGTTGATTGGCTCAGACAGTATGCTCAAACCGAAGAGGAACGCGAGGAAGTTTATTTAAGAGGGTTCTTAGGTAAGATGATTTTTTCAGGTGAGGAGGCCCTCAAAAGCGCTCGTGTGCTATCCGGTGGGGAGAAAGTACGCTGTATGCTATCTAGAATGATGATGAAGCGCGCCAATGTACTTATGGTTGATGAGCCTACAAACCACCTGGATCTGGAATCTATTCAAGCGTTCAACAACAGCTTGAAGAACTTCAAGGGAACAGTACTTTTAACCACGCACGACCACCAGTTTGCCCAGACGGTAGGTAATCGTGTCATCGAGCTTACTCCCAATGGAGTGATCGACCGTTACACAACTTTTGAAGAGTACATGGATGACAAAAAGATCAAGGAGTTGAGGGAAAAGATGTATCATTCTTAGCACTTAGCACTTAGCACTTGGCACTTGGCACTTGGCACTTGGCACTTGGCACTTGGCACTTGGCACTTGGCATGTGGCTTACATATCTTAATTAAAATTAGGTAAATGAGCTTTAAATATTACGCTTTCGCGAAAGCGTAATCATCTACAATCACAGCAACATTTGCCTCACTATCTTTACTGCGCATGAAGTTTGATCTTTTACACACAGATCCACAATCACAAGCTAGGGCAGGTGTTGTTCACACGGATCACGGGAAAATTGAGACCCCGATCTTTATGCCGGTAGGGACTCTGGCGACAGTCAAGGGTGTCCACCAGCGTGAATTGAAAGAGGAGGTCGACCCTGATATTATTCTTGCAAATACGTATCATCTTTACCTAAGGCCGGGTGTCGATATTTTAGAGAAAGCGGGAGGTGTACATAAATTCATGAATTGGGATAGGCCTATTCTGACCGATTCAGGTGGTTATCAGGTTTACTCTTTAAGCTCAAATAGAAAGATCAAGGAGGCAGGAGTAAAGTTCAAGTCACATATCGATGGTTCCTACCACACCTTTACCCCGGAAAGTGCAATGGATATTCAGCGCAGCATAGGGGCAGATATCATTATGGCATTTGATGAATGTACGCCCTATCCCTGTGAGTATAATTATGCGCGAAGATCCATGCACATGACCCATCGCTGGCTCAAGCGCTGCATTGACAGGTTTGAGAGTACACCAGATAAATATGGCTACACACAGAGTTTGTTTCCCATTATACAGGGCAGTACCTATAAAGATCTAAGAAAACAGAGCGCTGAATTTGTTGCTGGAACCGATCAGTTAGCCAACGCAATAGGCGGCTTATCTGTAGGAGAGCCAGCAGAAGAAATGTATGCGATGACTGAAGTGGTGACGGCTGTACTACCTACTGGAAAGCCAAGGTATTTAATGGGGGTGGGTACGCCAATCAATCTTTTGGAGAATGTTGCACTAGGCGTAGATATGTTTGATTGCGTGATGCCTACCCGCAATGGTCGCAATGGCATGATATTTACAGCACAGGGTACGATGAACCTGAAAAACAAAAAGTGGGAAGATGACTTTAGCCCACTAGATGACGCTGGCTATGCTTGGGTTGACACAGCTTATTCAAAAGCCTACGTGCGTCATCTATTTACCGTAAATGAAATGCTGGGACGTCAAATCTGTACCATACATAATCTTGCATTCTATCTCTGGTTGATGCGAGAAGCTAGAAAGCACATTTTGGCAGGCGATTTTAGAACATGGAAAGACCGGATGGTCAAACAAATGGATAACCGACTATAGCCGTGCTGAACATACTGGACAGATACATTTTGAAACGCTATCTAGGAGCTTTTTTCCTGCTGCTAGGATTGTTTCTACCTATCATGGTTACTGTCCACATTGCAGAGAAGATCGGAAAGATATTGAGTCGAAATGCACCACTTGGTGAAACTATGGCTTATCTGCTGGATTTTGTTATAACTTTTTCAGGGTTTTTATTTCCTCTGTTTCTTTTTATATCTACCATGTTTTTCACCTCAAAACTGGCGAACAATACAGAGGTAATTGCATTCTTGAGCTCTGGAGTTTCCTTCAATAGGTTCTTGAGACCTTATATCATAGGTGCTACGATTATTTGTACGCTTGCCCTGTTTTTCAGTGCAACTTTTGTTCCTCGAGCAGCAGTAGGTTTTAATGAATACCAGCAGAAATACTTTAAAGGCAAGGATCTATCAGAGACCACAAATGTCTATCGACAGATAAGCGATAATGACTTTGTGTACGTAAGCAATTATAAACCTTCTAGGAAACTGGGTTTTGATTTTACGCTAGAACATTTTGAAGGAAATGTATTGAAGTACAAAATCAGCGCAAACCGTATTACCTATAATGATACGACCTACTCTCTCAGCGGTTATAAAAAGCGTACTATACTGCCCGACGGTGATATCATAGAAAGCAAACAGCGACTGGATACGATGCTGGGATTTGATATTGATGAACTCACTCCTGTTAAATATGTCGCAGAAACTTTGCAGTATTCAGAGCTCAACGACTTTATTGAGAAGGAGCGAAAGCGCGGTAACGCCAACTTGAATATCTACCTTGTCGAAAAATATAAACGTACCTCAATCCCAGTAAGCGCTTTCATATTCACACTGATTGCTGTTGCCGTTTCTTCTGTAAAAAAGCGCGGTGGCATGGGAGTTAATCTGGCCATAGGTCTTGTCATCGCTATGACATTTATGTTTTTTGATAAGGTTTTTGGAACGATTGCCCAGCAGAGTACATTCAACCCATGGCTGGCCGTATGGTTTCCCAATATCTTCTTTGGAATCGTAGCTATCTTCCTTTTGCGCAATGCTAAACGATAAGTCAAAGAACTACCTGCATCTGCAGTTTATCGTTTTCATTTGGGGTTTTACTGCTGTACTAGGTGCGTTAATAAGCATCGAGTCAATTCCTTTAGTTTGGTACCGCATGCTCATGGCTGTAGGCTTTATTCTTGTTTATATGCGATGGAGAAAGATTCCGCTGCAATGGTCTGGGCAGTTCTCGCTTTCGCGAAAGCGTAAACTTCAACTAGTCCTTGCCGGATGTGTGATTGCCTTGCACTGGATCACATTTTTTGGGGCAATTAAGGCTTCCAATGTTAGCATTACGCTAGCCATGATGAGTACGGGAGCTCTTTTTACAGCTTTGCTAGAACCTATTTTCACGCCTAAAAAATTCATTTGGTATGAGGGTGCTTTTGGATTGATGGTCATTGCCGCATTGTACTACATCTTCAGAGTTGAGTCTGGATATGGACTGGGAATGATACTGGGTCTGACCAGCGCTTTGTTGAGTGCAATTTTCACTATTATGAATGTGAGTTTTGTAAAGGCGCATCCACCCTCCTTGATATCGGTTTATGAATTGACCGCTGGGACATTGCTACTTACGTTCTTTTTTCTTTTTCTACCAGATGAATTTGTTTTGCCTACTCAACTTTCTGGGATGGATTGGCTGTGGCTAGTTATTCTTGCTTCAGCTTGTACGGCATATGCCTTTATTGGGAGTGTAAAAGTCATGCAGCATTTAAGTGCTTATACGGTGATGCTTACGACAAACTTAGAGCCTGTTTATGGGATTATATTGGCGTTTTTTATTCTAGGTGACGCCGAGAGAATGACTCCAGATTTTTATATAGGTGCGCTGGTCATTCTAGTAGTGATTATTACCAATGGTGTGATAAAATCCAGAAAAACGGCATGATGCAACGTAAACTTGGTATGGTCAGATTAGACTAGATCAGATACAACTACAAAGTGGGATCGTCTCAATCGGAATTTACCGCTTCATTGAAAAGTGACCTCTCACCTCAAATTCCCTACCTTGATCTGTTATTTCAAGGGTGAACCAATAGTCAGAAGAGGGAAGTGGCTGTCCATTGAAGAATCCGTCCCAGCCTTCACTAGCGCCATTAAATTGTTTCAGCAATTTACCCGTGCGATCATATATATAGAAAACGGCTGATTCAAATTGATCAATATCATCCACCTGCCAGGTGTCATTAAAGCTATCTGCATTAGGGGTAAAAAAGCGAGGGTAGTCAATAACAAGTACCTCTTCTACTATCTGTCCACAACCATATTGATCAATAGCACCTACCTCATGAAAACCTGTACTGACATTCCTGAATACATTATTTCTTGTTGGTTCACTGTTATCAATAAAATAGAGATACTCACCTGATCCAGTAACATTAATAGTGACAGAGTTGGGTCGATCAAAATTTGTAGTGATGATGCTCTCGATTTCAGGTGCTTCAGATTTGCGAGTCCTGAAAGTTCTGGCTGGAGATGGGCAGCCTTCCTGACTAGTTACAACCACACTGTAGTCTCCCTCATTAACGATATCAATCGATTGTGTCATTTCACCAGTCGACCACCTCACTGTTTCTCCAGGAAGCATGTTCACTGTGACAGTTGTAGGTTCATCATTACAAATGATATAGACAGGTTCTAGCTCGACCACTGGCGGTAAATTGATTGTAATAGCAAATTGTCCCAAGCTCTCACATTCTAGATCCAAATCTGTTACCGTTATGTAAATGATGTCACCATCTTGAGCCTGATATAATTCATTGACTGCATTTCTATTATTTGCTCTGTCTTCTTCAGAAAGAAAATACTCAAGAAAATATCGATTAGGATCTAGACCGTTGAGAATAACATCTTCATTGTCAAAAAGATCGATAAATAATAGACCGTCGTAATCGTCATCACAATAGGTTACATCATAAATTCCTAAAGGCGCAATGTTAGGTCTGTTTTTGATAATTAAATTAAATTCTTCAAAAGATCTGCAACCAGTAGTTAAGTCTGTTGAGGCAGCAATAAGAGGTGTAATAGCATTTGTGAAAGTAAAGTTAGCATTTGTGATAACATCGTCTTCATTTTCCGCATCGGTAATGTTTTCGTAAAAATCAATCTGATAATTACTCAAGTCACCGCTATTCAACAATGGGATTATTTCTGTGAGATCTGCAATACCATCCAGAGGTTCACAAATAATCAGATCGGCATCATCATCTAAGTCTAGCGGGATTTGTACTATTAGCTCTAAAGGTGCAATACGGAAGCAACCAGTGTTGATGTTAGTACGTCTCAGATAAACTGTCTGGGGATTAGAAGTATTTTGATAGGTAAAGATGTCAGGATTAGGAATTGCATTGACACCATTTTCCGCATCAGTCATGTTTTCGTGCCAGGTCAGCTCAGTCACAAATTGTCTTGGTCCCGCTATTTCAAATTCTCTAGACTCAAGATCAAAAAAGGTTGAGCCATCTTGTCTATCGCCCACTACATCACATTCAATTGATGGGGGTACGCCCTGATTTAAATTTGGCCTACGCACCACACCCATTGAAAATTCCTCTATGTCAAAGCACCCATTGTCATTTTCAACTCTTACATACAAAGGCTGAGGATTGATGGTATTAGTATACGTAGGTCCCAAGGCATTTACATTAGAGACTGCATCTATAAAGTCATCATGTACGGTCACGGTCACAGATGCGCTTGACCCCATACTTACCTGATCAATAATAGGTTGAATATCAATTGTGGCAATTTCATCGTCATCATCATCACAACCATTTACATCTTCTGGAACAGTATATGACGGAGCTGTATCTACAAATAATTGAAAACTTCCAAAGACAGGACATAAGGGTGCTTGATCATTTTGAACCCTAATAAAAATGGTTTGTGGATTTTGCGTATTGAAGAAATCAGCTTCTTTATCGATTTCATTTATTTCACTAGCTGCATCTGTAGGAGTGAGATAATACCTAACCGTCGTGCCCATAGCGCCATTCAGGATTTCATTATCCTTTTCAATCAATAGGAATGCATCCTGGCCGTCATTGTCTTCTTCACATGATAAAAAGGTGGATATCGTCGGAATAGTTGGTTCTGAGTTGACAGTTACCATTAATTCTGCTGTAGAGGCACAGTCACCAGTCGTATCTTGAATTCTTATAAAAACAGTTATATCAGCAGTAGGAAATGCAGCGGGAGTTGAGATAGGATTAGAGTTGGTTTGAGCTTCACCCAAGGACAAATGATAACTAAAACTGAGGGTTGGATCTGTCGAGATTTCATCTTCTTTGATCGTCAGGTCAACTAAGCTGGTACCATCAGGATCACAGAATTCAAGAGGCGTAGGTTGGGTGAAGGCAGGCGCTGTAGTTAAGTTAATTCCAAAGGGGCGGGTTTCTGTACATGCATTTACATTTGTGAAATTAGCGAAAACCTCAAGAGGACTGGTGTCAGATGGAATGCTTGTGATCGGATTTATTTCATCATCTGCATCAGCCTGACTGGCATAATACTCTATTGATATTGCACCTGGAATTAGTCCCGTGAGTGTCGGTGTCAAGACACTTAGATCTAGAATGCTCGTAACACTAGGATCTGGGACACAAAAATCTAAATCAGGTAGAGTATCCACCTGAAAAAAGTCAAAAACCTCTAAATCAAATTGCTCAAACTCTGTGCAATTAGGGCCAATTATTCTGATGTATAGTGTTTGTGGATTAATGATGTTTCTAAAAGGAACGGTCTTATCAAGTCTATTAACATCATTGTCCCTATCCAATTCCCGCTCGTAAAATTCAATAGTAACGTTGGGAAGATCATTTACAAACGATATTTCTATGTCTTGCAAATTGAAATCTGCGAATCCATCATTGTCTGGTTCATCACAAATTCCTACATCCTGCACTCTAGTCTCTGCGATGAGGTAGTTAGTGTATAATTGGATGCGACCTACACTTGCACATCCTGTCAAAGGATCTTCAAATCTTACGTATGCATTAGAAATAAATGGCTGAGGATTCTCGTGACTAGTAGGATCAGGAATCGGATTGCTGTTGTTCAATGCATCAGCATTGGTAGGGTGGTAGGTGATGGTGCCGTTAAAATTAACTGGCGTTATATCATCTATAACCGATGTCAAGTCAAATGTGGCTTCACCATCTCTATCTGAATCACAAGCGTCAATGAAGGTGAAATTTGCTGGGAGTGCAGGTGGAAGTATCACATTTACTGTGATTTCAGCCGTGGAAAAACATTCATTAGGTGCTTGTTCGATTCTTGCGTATATAGTGGTGTTCGGGTTAGGTGTTGTGAAAGGTGTAAATAGTTCATTTATCTCATCCTTTGCGTCCAAAAGCGTACGATAATAGCGTATTGTATTCCCTGGATCAAATGGCGTAACCTGATCATCAAACTGGCTCAAATCAACGCCTATTACACCATCTTGGTCTGTATCACATAAGTCCACTGTAATATCAGTGGCTGGCAAAACATCAGTAACTCTGAATACCACAGGTCTCAATGCTTCACAAGTAGTATTTATGTCGACTATTCTATAAATAAGGGTTTGAGGGTTGGTCGCATTAGTAAAAGTGCCTGATAAAGAATTAATCTGATTCTGGGCGTCATTTATAGTGTTATAAAAACCGCTAGTATAATTGCCTGGGGGAAGCGAACTTATTATTAAGGAATCAATCGCGTCTAGATCAAATTGTTCTCTACCATCTCTGGAATTATCATCGCACCTCACTTGATCTTCTATAGTAATGTCTAGTTGGTCTGGATTGATGGTTACCTCAATACTGTCACCTATTATACAGGTACTATTGGCTAATTGAATTGTTGCCTCAACACTGTAGGTTCCAGACACATCGACAAAAAGGTCGCTACTGGTGATTCCATTCAATTCTACCCCGTCCTTGAACCACTTATAAGTGGCAGATAAATTTCCGACATCAGCATCCAGAGTGGCGCTTTCACATGGAATAAGATCGGGTCCTAAGTCTACTTCAGACTGTAAACTGTTTGCCTGAACAAAAACAGCAGTGTCAAATCTGAAATCCGATTGATCTGCTATTACCATTTTAATGCGGTAGGAGGTTTCAGGAATGACAGTAGCTGCAGCGGTCAGGACTTCGGTCCTGCCCTCAAAATTTGTTGCGCCTAGATTAAGTCCAGCAAAAAAATCAATGTTTTGAGCTGCACATTGTCCCACAATTTCTGGATGAATAGTACTTATACCCACGGGTGTTCCACCTGAGTTGGGTATCGTAGCCATATTAGTCCATGCACCACCGCTGCTAGGCCTAATTAAAATGGCAAACCCATCGGCAACGTTACAAGGGAAATTTTGTTGATATTCCTCAGACGCTAGCAGGTAATTAAAGGTGAGTAAATCTGTTGCACTTACCACATCAAACTCTACAACACTAGCATTCAATGTACCAGTTATACCCAGATTAGCTTCTAGATCTGCATCACCTAACCAGTTTCTGCCACCATCACTTAGATCGCTGGATATAACTGTATTACCCACTCGAGAAGCATCGCCTGTAGAAAGTACAAATCCAGAATCAAAAGGAAAATTTGGGTTGATGCTTGTAAAGCCTAAAATACTTGGCGGCAGACCGTAATCCTCAGCACTGTTGGAAGAGTTTACATTACTGATGTCTGCACAGTCATTTCCAAAGTTGTTATTAATCAGTACATCTATGGGCTGTAAGGGGTCTGTCTGAACCAGCTGACCATACGCATTGATACAGGATAGTAGAGCGCATATTACAAAGGGGATAATCCGCATAGGTGCTGATAAAAGTGCTTATGGTTATAAAGTGTCAAAATTCGTACAAATAATGTAGGTTACGAAATATTTAACAGGTAATGAAAATAAATGAAAATTTTAAGTTTGTCGATACAATAGTTGTTCTTTTCAAGAAAGAACAAGTTTTCTAAATACGCTTTCGCGAAAGCGTATTCTTTCAACTCCTGATTAGTGAAAAATGATTTCTTACCCTTACTGGTCTGCCATCAATGAGTATGTCAATTTCAAACCAATAATCTGATTCATCAACTGGGATTTCATTAAAAGTTCCATCCCATGATTCTTTTCTGGTGTCAAAGCTTTTAAGTAGTCGCCCTTTTCTATTGAAAATCTTACAGTCGCCCACGTCATATCCTTCTAGATAATCTATCTTCCATGTGTCGTTAGATCCATCTCCATTGGGCGAAAAGTATCGGGGATAATCTAATACCAAAATGTCTTCTTTAACGACAGTCTCACAACCCTTTAAATCCATCACTTCAATCGTATGAGGACCTGATGAAACATTACTGAAATCATTATTTACCTGCATTTCACCACCATTCAGGCTATAACGGTATTCACCATTTCCAGACACCATTATCGTGATAGTGTTGTTAGCCTGAAAGTTAGAGATAATAACATCTTCGATTATTGCCTTGTTCGACTGAATAACCCTAGTTTCTACTTCTGTTGAACACCCATCATGATTGAAAACCTCTACAAAATAGGTGCCAGCTTCGTTCACATAAATACGGCTTGTAGTCTCTCCCGTAGACCATAGAACAGTTTCACTTAATTGCAGACCACTTACCATTAGCTCTACATTATTGTTGTCACATTTTGTATAGATCTTTCTGATTTCAGGTTTTGGTGTAGCAACAAGCTGGAGTGAGATATCTGCCTCACTATAACATCCAGTCGATTGGTCGAATACTAATGCATATAGTGAATTTTGATCACCAGCATAATTGAACTGAGTAATCTGATTGACCTGTGATTGCCGGTCATTTTGAGTGAAATAATATTCGACCCTATGATCACCGATTGACAAACCTTCTAAAACTTGATCATCTAGACTGGCAAGCTGGATCGCTTCTATACCGTCATTATTTGAATCACAAGCTTTTACAAGTAAATCTTCTCCGTTCAATAACCTGGGTTTAGGATTGATACATATATCAAACCGTTCTATGTTCTTACATGAAAAGTTTTCTAATTGCGCTCTCAGGTAGAGCGTTCTTATCCCACTTGTGTAGTCAAATTGTAAAGGAATCGGATTGTTTTCATCTCGAGCCTCTTGCCGAGTTCGATACACTTCAAACGTTACATTCTGACCCTCATCCAGAAACAATTTATGGATCGCCAGATTTAAATCAATTATCTCATTTTCAGTTTCACAAAATTGGATGGTTCTGTTTTCAAAAATGAATGGAGTTAAATTGATAAACAATTCTAGTTCCTGGACATTGTAACAACCTGTGATAGTGTCAAAAATCCTGAGATACACGTTAGTATCATCAAAAATGTCAAACCTTCTAATTTGATTTGGTGGAATTTGAGCAATTCCTGCTTCTGCATCCGTTCTAGTGAAATGCCATGTAACGTTCGTATTAAAATTTCTTGCACCTATTATTTCTAATTCCCGTTCTTCCAAATTGAAGTAAGCACTTTCCAGAGTATCATCATCTAAACACACGTATGATGGCTCTACTGGATTTACAATGGGTCTTGCTATTACACCTATGTTAAAACTGGAATAATCCACACAGCCTTGAGTTGTCGAAACTCTGGCAAATAGTGTTTGTGGATTACTGGTATTTGTAAATTGTTCATTTAGAATATTCTGATTAGCCTGAGCATCTGACATACTTGCATGAAAAGAAACAGATAGATTCTGATTATTTGCGCCTAAAATTTGGGTGCGAACAGTAGCTAAGTCAAATGTTAAGAAACCATCATCATCGTTATCACAAAATTCTATATCACTCGGATCAATAAATATAGGTGCATCCTCAACTCTTATATCAAAAAAACCAAAACTTGGACAAAGCGGATTGTCACTGTTCTCAACCCTATAATAAATTGTTTCAGGTGATGTCGTATTTTGATAAAGGTTGTTTTTATCTATTTCATCATCCGCATTTATTGCATCTATCAAATTTTGATAGTAGGATACGTTTTTCGTGCTGTCACCCCTTAGGATAGTATCATCTAATTCCGAAAATAAAAATTGTCCAACATCATCACCATCATTTTCACATGCAATGATGTCTGGAATCGGATGGATTTCGTGAATTGTGTTTATTGTAATTGGAAGTTCGGTAAAGGATGGACATTGGGTAACTTGGTCTGTTATTCTTACAAAAACAGTCGTGCTTTGTGTAAAATAAGAATTTGAAGCAGTGATTGGTGAAGCGTTAGCTTCGGCATCCTGACGCGACCGGTAGAACGTCACCGATTGACCAGGGTTGGTAACTATCTCAGGTATAGAATTATTAAGATTTATTTCTAAAAAACCGTCCTGGTTGGTATCACATAGCAAAATTTCTGATGGCGAGTTGATTATCGGTGCAGGTAACATTCTGATGTTAAATGGTTTCCAATCGGTACACCCGTTTCTATTGGTTATCTCTACATAAAGGGTAAAAAAGTTATTGCTATTGTTAAACGTTTGTATTGCATTAATCCCCGCCGCTGCATCTGCAGCAGTTAAAAAGTATCTCATTGAGCTATCTGGCACAATTTCTCTTATATCGCCATCAAATCTTGAAAGTTCAAGAGTAGTTCTTAGATCTTGATCTTCATCACAATAGGTTAGATCGGGAATAGGCGGAGCTTCAAAGTATGGTGCGACAATAAGTTCAAAATTATCTTCTTCCTCACATTCATCGCTTGTTATTCTAACAAAAATCTGCTGAGGATTAACTGTGTTTCTAAATGGCAAAGAGGCATCAATCGCATTGATCCTATTTTGTCTATCTGATCTATTTAAGTAAAATTCAATAGAGAATACTTCTGCATTGTTGCGTATGCTGTTTTTGATAGCCGACATGTCAAAATCCTCAATACCATCGTTTGATATGTCGTCACATTCCACAACATCTGTGATATTTGTTTCAGCGATTAAGTAGTTAGTGTATAATGTCAGTAGGCCTATTCCAGCGCATGTGTTGCTATCATCCATCACTCGTACATAGATTTGCTGAATGCTACGTTCTGTATTTCTAAATGATTGAACATTGCTAATTGCGGCAACATTATTCAGTGCGTCTTCCTCTGTCAAATGATAGGTTATTTCAATATTTTGACTAGGTGTTGCAAAAGCGTTATTTCTAGTAGTAAGGTCAAAGACAGCAAAGCCATCACGATCATTGTCACAGGCATCTATAAACGCGGTATTAGACAAAAGCGTTAATCTTGGCTTTGTGTCGATTGTCACATGACTGATTACAAAACAAGCCCCTTCGCTATCATCAATTCTGGCGACAATATCTGTCACATCTTGCATTAATTGAAAAGGGCTGAAAATTTCATTGATCTCAGTTTGTGCATCAATTAAAGTCGGATAATATTTTATTGTAGACGCGTTCCCACTGTTTGTAACGAGATCATTGATGTCTGCTAGATTGACTTCTGGAAAGCCAGCGGTATCCGTACATACTTCATATACAACATCTGTTCCCATCACATCCCGATCAATTCTAAGTTCAAAAGAATTTGAACCATAACATCCAGACACTGGATCTTCAATTAAAACAAATACCGTTTCTGGGGTGGTAGTGTTTCTATAATTAAAGGGAAGTGGGTTAATTCTATTATTCAAGTCAATTTGCGACCCATAAAACGAGTAATTAAAATTACCAGATCCCAACTGGCGCAGTATGTTTTGACCTACTGCATTTAAGTCAAACAATCTACTTGTATTATTACCACTAGGATCACATCTTACGACATCATCGACTGTAAAATCAATACTATCGGGATTAATGTTGACAATAACAGTATCTGAGATAGAACAATTGATAGCCCCATCATTAATAGTCGCTTCTGCTCGATATGTGCCAGAAGCGCTAGCCGTAATTTGCGATGTCGATTGAGGCAGTAAATTATTGTTCAAAAACCAACGATAGGTCGCATTGGGATTTCCAACGCTAGCATTTAAAACTGTGGGCAAACAGGAATTAACATTTTGCCCTAGATCTATCCCCGAGTTAAAACTCCCGCCCTCTATAAAAACTGCGCTGTCATAATTTTCGTCAAAGTCATCTGCGATAACCATTTTTATTTGATAACGCACACCCGGGGTAACGTTAGCCACTGCTTTAAGCGGGACCGTTCGTCCTTCAAAATTGGTATCACCTAAATTATATCCAGCAAAATATTGCTCATTATTAGCCGAGCATTCGCCTACAATTTCAGGATGTATTTTTTGAACTCCGACTGGCGCACCGTTCGGAAGAACTGCGATATTTCTAAAACTCCCCCTATTAAATGGTTTAATCAGAATGACAAATGCATCAGAAACATTACAAGGGAAATCTTGCTGATATTCCTCTGAAGCTAGAATGTAGTTAAATTGTATTTGGTTGGTAACACTTACAAACTCAAATTCAATTGAACTAGCATTTAAAGTGTTGTTTATTCCTACTGCATTTTCTAAGTCAGGATCTCCTGTCCAGGTACTATTTCCCGCATTCAAATCTGTAGTATTACTTGCTGACCCTACTTGATCAGCACGTCCAGTGCTCAATAATATACCACTTGAAAAAGGAAAGTTTGAATTTGCGCTATTAAACCCAAGAACACTGTGAAAACCCATTGAGGAGGAAGCATTGATAGAGCTAGTTGCATTAGATATTTGAACACAACTGTTTCCCAGTTCCTGATTGACTAGGTCTGGAATTGTTGTTGAAGTACTAGTAGATACTCGCTGGCCTAGGGCTGAAAGTGAAACAGAAATTAATAAGTACGATATCCTTTTTAATATCATTTTCGATGATTTGATTTAAATCTTTGCTTTCATAATTATGTTTGGGAACGAATCAAACATGCAAGTACTTTCAAAGTAATTACCTTATATGTATTTACACATATTTTGCAATATATTATCCAAGGCTTGATTTTTAGTCTGCTGATGATTTTTTAACAGTATTGCTTGTTTGTTAACTGCATTTACAGTTTGAGTATATTTGTCAGAAAATATGCTATGGCATTAAACAAGAATGGCGTTCTAGGATGGGCGACGTTTATTATGATAATCGTAGGGCTGGGATTAATCGCCTTGGGTGCATTCAAGTATCAGGAAGTTGCAGGTTATGGTTTCGCATCTGTTGGTGTAGGTTTTTTCGCCATTGCATGGGTTTTTAATGCACTAAAAGGACGCGTTTGATCACAAATTTTACACGGGGCATATCTGTAACTATCTTAGGTGATTGTTATTTCGCTTTCGCGAAAGCGAAAATTGCATAATCACGCCTACACAAATCTTACATCAAAAAATAAAGCTATCTGCATCTTAAATTGCAGGTAGTTTTGATATTAAATCAATGATACATGAGCGACGATAAACAAGTCATATTTTCCATGTCCGGTCTTTCAAAGACCTACCAGAGTACAGGGAAACAAGTACTCAAAAACATTCACCTAAGTTTTTTCTATGGTGCCAAAATCGGAATTCTAGGTCTCAATGGATCAGGTAAATCTACATTGCTCAAGATCATCGCGGGTAAGGAAAAGAACTATCAGGGTGATATTCATTTTCTGCCAGGCTACAATGTCGGCTATCTGGAACAAGAGCCAGAACTCGACGACAGCAAAACGGTCATGGAAATCGTACGTGAAGGTGTAGCAGAAACGGTTGCCGTACTAGATGAATACAACAAAATCAACGATGATTTTGGCTTGCCAGAAGTCTATGAGGATGCCGATAAAATGGAAAAACTCATGGCTCGTCAGGCAGAATTGCAGGATAAAATTGATGCCCTCAATGCCTGGGAGCTAGACACAAAACTAGAAATCGCTATGGACGCCCTGCGCACGCCACCAGCAGATGCCTCCATCAAAAACTTATCTGGTGGTGAACGGCGCCGGGTCGCTTTATGTCGCCTATTGCTACAACAACCTGAGATTTTATTATTGGATGAACCTACTAACCATCTGGATGCAGAATCGGTGCTGTGGCTAGAACAGCATTTAGCACAATATAAAGGTACTGTCATCGCGGTGACGCACGACCGTTACTTCTTGGACAATGTAGCGGGCTGGATTCTTGAACTGGATCGCGGTGAGGGAATCCCGTGGAAAGGAAATTACTCAAGTTGGTTAGAACAAAAAAGCGACCGCCTTGCCAAAGAAGAAAAGTCAGAGTCCAAACGCCGCAAGACCTTACAGCGTGAGCTGGAATGGGTGCGTCAAGGTGCAAAAGGCCGCCAGACAAAACAAAAAGCACGTCTAAACAACTACGACAAGCTCCTTAACGAGGATCAAAAGTCCAAAGAAGAAAAGCTCGAAATTTACATTCCCAATGGACCTCGTCTAGGGACTAATGTGATCGAGGCTACTGGCGTAAGCAAAGCCTTTGGCGACAAGCTTCTTTACGAAGACCTCAACTTTACACTTCCTCAAAACGGAATCGTGGGAATCATAGGGCCCAACGGTGCTGGAAAAACCACCATTTTCAAAATGATTATGGGCGAAGTTGAGCCGGATTCTGGGTCATTCACCGTGGGTGAGACGGTAAAACTCGCTTACGTGGATCAATCACACTCTGATATTGATCCTAACAAAAGTATATGGGAGAACTTTGCCGATGGTCAGGACATGGTCATGATGGGCGGTAAGATGGTCAATTCGCGCGCGTACTTGAGCCGATTCAATTTCTCAGGATCTGAGCAAAATAAAAAAGTAGAAACCCTATCCGGTGGTGAGCGCAACCGCTTGCACCTCGCAATGACGTTGAAAGAAGAAGGTAACGTCCTGTTGCTGGATGAACCTACAAACGACCTTGACGTTAATACACTGCGGGCGCTGGAAGAAGGACTCGAGAATTTCGCAGGTTGTGCCGTAATTATCTCACACGACCGCTGGTTCCTAGACCGTGTCTGTACACATATCATCGCTTTTGAGGGAGATAGTCAGGTCTACAGTTTCCAGGGCAGCTTCACCGAGTACGAGGAGAACAAAAAGAAACGACTAGGCGATGTGACTCCCAAGCGTATTAGGTATAAAAAGTTGACGAGGGATTAGGTTTTAGTATCAAGTATTAGGTATTAAGAGGGAACTATTGTAGCTCCCTTTTTTATTTGCACATGATTGCCCATTTACTAAAGGCCCTTCGAGTGCCTCAGGGCTATATCGGAATTATGATGAAGTGTTGAGGCACTTGAAACACATCTAGAAATTACAGTAATCATGAAGCTTTAAATCTCATTGAACCTCGAACTATAAAAAGTATTTTCGCGGCATGTTAAACGTGCACGATCTACACGTCAGTTTTGGTGGCGAGACGCTTTTTGAAGAGATAACTTTTAGGCTCAACTCGGGGAATCGGGTAGGGCTGATCGGTAAGAATGGTGCGGGTAAATCCACGCTGCTCAAGGTCATTGCCGGCGATGTGCCGCATGATCAGGGAAGCATCGCCATAGAGAAAGAAGTGAGCATAGGCTTCCTGCGTCAGGACATTGATTTTGAACAAGGGCGCACGGTGCTGGAAGAGGCTTATACCGCTTTCGCGAAAGCGAGACAAATAGAAGCACAGCTGGAAGAAATTAACCATCAACTAGCCACAAGAACAGATTACGAGAGTGACTCCTATACCCAGCTCATTCAGGATCTGGGCGATCTGACCCACGAGTATGAGATCATAGGCGGGTATCACTATAAAGGAGAGACCGAGAAGATTTTAAAAGGGCTGGCCTTTAAACCGGAACAATTCAACATGCTCACTGACGAGCTGTCGGGAGGATGGCGTATGCGCATTGAACTGGCAAAGCTGTTGCTGGAAAACCACGACATCCTGTTGCTGGATGAGCCTACAAACCACCTGGATATAGATTCTATTCTTTGGCTGGAACAATTTCTACAATCCTATCCCGGCGCCGTGGTGATCGTGAGCCACGATAAGATGTTCCTGGACAATGTGACAAACCGCACGATAGAAATCAGCCTGGGCCGAATCTACGATTACCCAAAACCCTACACAAAATTTCTAGCCCTGCGAGCCGAGATGCGCGAGCAGCAAGAGGCCACTTTCAAAAACCAGCAAAAGGAAATCGAGCGCACAGAAAAGCTCATCCAGAAGTTCAAGGCCAAGGCCAGCAAAGCCACCATGGCGCAATCGCTCATGAAAAAGCTGGACAAGATGGATGTGGTGGAAGTTGAGCAGACGGATAACGCTGCGATGAATATCAATTTCAGCAAGTCAGTTCAGCCGGGTAAAATTGTTTTAGAGATTGAGGATGTCAGCAAGAACTACGGAGAGAAGAAAGTTTTGGAAAATGTCGACCTGATGATCGAGCGCGGCAAGCGCATCGCATTTGTGGGACAAAACGGGATGGGAAAATCCACGCTTGCCAAAATCATCGTAGGTGATACAGATGCCAGCGGAGATGTCAAGCTGGGGCACAATGTGCAGCTGGGCTACTTTGCCCAAAACCAAGCCGAATACTTGGACGGTGAGAAAACCATTCTGGACACGATGATCGATGCGGCAGATGATACAAACCGGGTCAGGGTAAGGGACATGTTGGGTTCATTTCTTTTCCGTGGGGACGAGGTTGAAAAAAAGGTAAAGGTGTTGAGCGGGGGCGAGCGCAACCGTCTTGCTCTATGTAAATTGCTGTTGCAACCCTTTAACGTCCTTATTATGGATGAACCCACAAACCACCTTGACATCCAGAGCAAAAACGTCTTGAAAGCTGCCCTGCGCAAATTTGATGGTACCCTGATCGTGGTCTCGCACGATAGGGAATTTTTGCAAGGCCTGACCGAGTTGGTTTATGAATTCCGCGATCACAAACTGAAGTTCTATCTGGGTGACATCGATTACTACCTCAACCAGCGCAAGGCGATGGATATGCGTGAGATTGAGAAGGTGGAAAAAGTGAAAAAGCCGGTCTCAACAAGTAGTGCATTAGATAGTACGCTTTCGCGAAAGCGTGATCAAGAAAGTAAACCAGAACTCACCCACGAGCAGCAAAAACAGCAAAAATCCCTCAAGAATAAGTTGAGTAAAGCCGAATCTGAAATTAGCAAGCTGGAAGCCGAGATCAAAAAAATGGATCTAGAACTCGCCGCAGATTATGACCGCTTGGCAAAGCAGGATGGCTATTTTGACTCCTACCAGCATAAGAAAAAAGAGCTAGAACTGTGGATGGAAGAGTGGGAGTCTAAATTTGCTCAGCTGGAAAATTTTATGAAACTTAATTCATAAAGATTAAATAAATTTAAGTTAAAACGTTACCACACAGTGGAGTTCTGTCTTTTATTTACGTTGTAATTTTAAAAATCTTATTATGAACTATTTATTAAAATCATTTGGCATAGTAGATCGTTTTTTACTATTGTTAATGGCGCTTGTCGTAATCTCATGTTCTAATGATGAACTTACATTAGAGGTAGAAGAAGCTAATTCTAATTCTGGATTAGTCGATGAAATAGAGTTCAATGACAATTACCCATCGTCAGTTGAAGATGACGGAAAATGTGAGCCAAAGGTGAAGGTCAAATTTATAGGAAAATTACACCGCGGGAGAAGATGGAGCGAACGCAATAATGTTAAGCCCTGTACAGCGAGTTTCGGATTATGCAATATGAAATTTGCTTATATCGCCGAAGTGAAATGTAAAAATTTAAGTTTTTCGACAGATAGCGAACCAAGTGATGAGCCATCAATTTCATATTTGATTTTCGAAGGGCTAGATGGTTCGAATTCTCTTAGAGTGAGCCTTCCTCACGAACCAGAAGATTATCAGAACGATATTTTTATTAGTTCGGAAGGGGACGATATTCCTCTTTCACCCGATATTGCTGAAGCTTTAGGAATTCCCAGTTCTACTGTCATCATAGCCGACGATTATCAATTTACTGTTACAAGTGATTATCCGTTTGGGTATGTGGATTTGCAAGTCTCTTTCTAAGATTAGTATTCTATACATAGGTATATTATTCTTACTAATTTCTTGTAATTCTGTCGCAAAAATATATACAGGAGTAAGAGACCCTAATACCTATGAGAATAATTCTGACCGTTTGGATTATTATAATCCTTGGATAAATAGAGATGACCTCATAGTTGAAATATTCACTATCGATCACGACTCATTGTACATTGAAACTTTTAATTCCCTTTCAGACAAATCATTTCCAGTTGCTCACTTAACGGATTCTAATAACAAAAACGTTTATGTGATTGATTGCTATGAGGATTTGGAATATTATATTGAGGCACTAAATAATGGTGACTTGAGCATCTTAAGTTCACCGGAGGAAGAGAATTTGATATTAATGAAAGACATGTCAAATAATTATTTTACCAATAAGGTATTTTCGAAAAATTTAGATTCTAACAAGTCTAAAGACAGTTATACAGTACAAATTATTCACGGTCAGTTCCTAGGCTCTAAACTCAGGAATAAAATGACTGATCTTTTTGTAAATGTCGAAAGTATTGAACATTTAAAAATATATGATATGAGTATTGATCGAGAATTGTAAGTTTCGGATTTAATTTCGAAAACCAGACCAGTTAAACGAATCTAACTCTTTTAGCTGGTTTTTTTTGTTTTATTGTTTGAGCTACTTTAGTACAGCTACGTTTATTAATATAATCATCACTGATGTTCTGATTGACATTTATTTAACTTAATAGGGTCACTGGCAGACTAGCTTTGGCAGCTATTCATTTTATTGCATGACCCGCAAAATCATTTTGTCCATTCTAGCTGTTGCCCTAATTGTAGGTGCCTTTTTTGCCGGTAGATGGATTATTGCCAGCAAGGAAGCTCCCAAATCCAAACCCAAGAAAGAATATAAAGTGGTTGAGGTGGATACGGTCAGGAATAAAACCATTCCTGTGGTCATTCCGGCCAATGGTAATCTGGTGGCAAAAAACCGTATTGAGTTGTATGCAGAGGTGACGGGAGTCTTCCGCAATACGGGGAAATTGTTTAGGCGAGGTCAAGAGTATAATCGCGGTGAGACAATAATCTCCATAAATAATACAGAGTTCTATGCGCAGGTACAAAGCGCTCGCAGTAACTTAAACAATCTAATTACCAGTGCGATGCCCGATCTGCGGCTGGATTACCCAGAATCCTACCCGCAATGGCAGGAATACCTGAATAACCTAGAGATAGATGAGCCTTTAAAACCATTGCCAGAGCCTAAAACCGAACAGGAAAAATATTTCATCACGGGCAAAAACATCTATTCTTCGTATTACGATACCCAGAACCTTGAAGATCGGCTTACAAAATTCCGCTTACGAGCACCTTATGACGGTGTGCTTACTGAAGCCATGGTGAGTGAAGGAACGCTGGTAAGGGTAGGCCAGCAGCTGGGTGAGTTTATTCAGAAAGGAACCTACGAGCTTCAGGTTTCCATAAGCGCTGAGTTTGTAGATCTGCTGGAGGTAGGAAAGGAAGTAGAACTAAAAACCATCAATAACCGCAACACGTATAAAGGGGAAGTTACCCGCATCAATGCAAAAGTGGATCAGGATTCTCAGACAGTGACCGTGGTGATCGAGGCCTCACATCCAGATCTTAAAGATGGAATGTACCTAAAAGCTATTCTGGAAGCCCAGGAAATAGATAATGCAATTGAGATAGGTCGCTCCTTAATGCAGAAAAACGAGCAGCTTTTTGCAGTCAGGGACGGCAAGCTCAAACTTATCGATGTACAGCCAGTACATTTTACAGATGATAGTGTGATACTTAAAGGGGTCAAAGACGGCGAGGTCATTGTGTCACGTACGGTGCCTGGTGCCTACGAGGGAATGCTGGTACGCACAGAAGAACAAGCAAAGGCAGCCGAAAAAGAAAATAACGCAAACCAGTCTAAAGAAGAAGCGAAGGCATGAGAAATGTAATCGCCTACTTTATCAAGCATCATGTGGCGGTAAATGTGATCATTTTCGCTTTTGTGATTTTTGGCGTGATGGGTATGCTTTCGCTTAATTCATCGTTTTTCCCACTTGTCGATTCCAAGATAATTACGATCAATGTCACTTATCCTGGGGCATCGCCTCAAGAAATAGAGGAGGGGGTCGTCTTGAAGATTGAGGACAATCTAAAAGGAATTGAAGGAATTGACCGGGTGACCAGTGCTTCTCGTGAAAACAGCGGGACGATTACCGTAGAAATCATAAAGGGCTACAACATTGACTTCATGCTACTTGAGGTTAAAAATGCTGTGGATCGCGTGCCGTCTTATCCTGTAGGTATGGAACCGCTGGTCGTTGCAAAACAGGAAGAGGTTCGTCCTACGATTACTTTCGCTTTAAGCGGAAAGAACGTCCCACTAAAGACATTGAAGCAACTGGCTAGAGACGTAGAAAACGATTTACGCGCTATTGATGGGATTTCACAGATTTCCATCGCTGGCTATCCTGATGAAGAAATAGAAATTGCCGTAAATGAGAATACATTGCTTGCCTATGATGTCACTTTTGAAGAGGTGGCACAGGCAGTTGCGAGCAGTAACATTCTCACCACCGGCGGTAATATCAAAACAGATACTGAAGAGTATTTGATCAGAGCAAATCAGCGCAGTTACTATGGGGATGAGCTGAATTTTATTCCCGTGCGAACAAATGAAGATGGCTCGACGGTTTACCTGAAAGATGTGGCAGAGGTCAGGGACAGGTTTTCAGAGTCGCCCAATGCAACATATTTCGATAATGAGCGAGCGGTCAACATCACTGTGACCAGTACAAATTCTGAAGATTTGATAGGTAGTGCAGATAAAGTAAAGGACTATATCGAGGACTACAATGCCAGAAACGAAAACGTACGACTAGATGTCGTGAGTGACCGTTCCACCACGCTCAATCAGCGTACCGCCCTGCTAACCGAAAACGCCGTAATCGGGATGGCGCTGGTGCTATTGTTTCTATCGATTTTTCTAAATACAAGATTGGCTTTTTGGGTGGCTTTCGGACTTCCCATTGCTTTTCTTGGAATGTTCATTTTTGCAGGGCAATTTGATGTGACTATAAATGTTCTGTCCCTATTTGGGATGATTATCGTTATCGGGATACTAGTGGACGACGGGATCGTCATTGCTGAAAACATCTACCAGCATTATGAAGATGGTAAAGATCCCATAGAAGCTGCCATTGATGGAACGATGGAAGTGATTCCGCCGATTTTGAGTGCCATCACAACTACGATTTTGGCATTTTCTACTTTCTTGTTTCTGGATGGTCGGATAGGTGAATTCTTTAGTGAGGTGTCTGTGATTGTAATTCTTACGTTGCTGGTATCGCTGGTTGAGGCTTTGATTATTCTACCTGCTCACTTGGCCCACTCGGCTGCGCTCAAACCTAAATCCGATAAACCTAAAAAAGGCATCGCCAAATTCTTTTCCAAGATGCGCTCCATAAATGAGTACGGCGATAAAGCAATGGTATGGATGCGTGACACGATCTACGCCCCAGCCTTAAAATTCACGATTCGTTACAAACTGTTCGTTTTCGCACTTTTTGCGGTTGGCTTGATGCTTACCGTAGGCTCAGTTCAAGGTGGGATCGTCAAGGTGACGCTATTTCCCAGCATTTCCAGCGATCAGGTGACCGTTAATCTTGAAATGCCCAATGGGACCGCAGAATCCATTACGGATTCCATCATCTCAATGATTGCCGTAAAATCTCAAATTGTCAATAAAGAATTTACCGAGGAATATTTGGGCGGTGAGGAATATGCTGACACTACCCAGTTGTTTGAAAATGTCATCAAATCGCTTAATTCGGCATCCTCTGCAACGCTGTCCATCAATCTATTGCCAGGTGAAAACCGCCCTGAAGAGCTCAAATCACCTCTGGTAGCAAACAGACTTCGCGAGCTGGTTGGTGAGGTTCCACAAGCCGAGACGCTCACCTTTGGGTCAGGTGGTAATTTTGGTGGCAGTCCTGTAGCAGTATCCCTGCTCAGCAATAACATCAAAGAGCTGAAAGCCGCCACAGAGGAGTTCAAGGAAATCCTGAGCGAGAATCCATTGCTAAAAGATATAGAAGACAACGATCCGGCAGGGATTAAGGAAATTAAATTGGATTTAAAAGACAATGCGTATGCTTTAGGCTTAAACAACCAAAGCGTGATGACCCAAGTGCGCGCAGCTTTTTTTGGTCGTGAAGCGCAGCGATTCCAGAGAGGTCAGGACGAGATACGAGTCTGGGTAAGGTATGATCGAGAAAATCGCAGCAGCATCAAGGATCTTGACGACTTTAGAGTGGTGACACCCTCTGGCAGTCGTGTACCACTCAGAGACATCGCAGATTACGAGA
Organism: uncultured Flavobacteriaceae bacterium; assembly: GCA_964478845.1. GTDB lineage: Bacteria > Bacteroidota > Bacteroidia > Flavobacteriales > Flavobacteriaceae > Nonlabens. Next base: position 45,070 of record CAYZJT010000002.1, read on the forward strand.
TCGAAAGAGGAGACGTAGTTATCAATCACCTCGAGGGACAGCGCGAGATCCTCATAAGTGCAGACATGAAGGATCCCAATGAGAGCGCAACTGATATTCTCACAGATATTCAAGAAAATATTGTACCCAGATTACAGGAAAAATACCCCACCATCACACCAAACTACCTTAGCGGGCAGGCGCGAGAGGCCGAAAAAATTAGTAGCAGTGCATCAGTCGTTTTCCCTATTGTATTGCTGCTTATTTATTTTGTCATTGCTTTCACCTTCCGCAGCGGCACACAGCCCATCATGTTGATTTTGTTGCTGCCGTTTAGCTTTATAGCGGTCGCGTGGGGACACTGGATACATGGTTTCCCGGTAAATGTTCTTTCCATGCTGGGGATCATCGCACTTATTGGGATTATGGTGAATGACGGGCTTGTTTTGATTGGTAAATTCAATGGATTGATTAGGCAGGGATCAAGTTTCGATGATGCTCTTTACGAAGCAGGAAAGAGCCGTTTCAGAGCAATTTTTCTCACTTCAATCACCACTATTGCTGGTCTTGCGCCACTTTTGCTGGAAAAAAGCAGGCAGGCGCAATTTCTCAAGCCTATGGCGATCTCGATATCCTACGGGATAGGTATCGCGACTATCCTCACCCTGCTACTCTTGCCATTGTTTTTGAGCTTTTCAAATAACATGAAAGTGTGGTTTCACTGGTTGCGCACAGGGGAGAAATTGGATAAAAACGAGGTGACGAGTATTGCAAAGGAGAAAAAGGAACTAGAAGAGTATGGCCATGCGGGATAGTCAGGGGAGCATGTGGTTTGTATCTTTTACGCTTTCGCGAAAGCATAACTTTTACAATGTTCAGCGTAAAATGTCGATTTATGGTTTGCTACTACTGTCCATTTGCTCGCTATCAATTGAGAAATTAAAAGCTCAGGGACAATCCCAAAATCTGTTGACCAGATCACAAGCAGTAGATCTCATGCTTGAAAATAACTACGGTATTAAGGTCGCACGACTGGATCAAGAGATTGCAGAAAACAACTCAGGAATCTTGAACTCTGGCTATCTGCCCAGCCTGAGTGGAACCGCAGCAGCGAATTATGATGAAACGACATCGAGAACGTCTTTTGAAGGTGCGCTAGACAATCAAGGTAATCCACGTGAAGACGTGATAATTCCAGATGCCGAGACCCAAACCTATGATGCAGCGATCAACGTCAACTATACTCTATTTGATGGTTTAGGTCGCTACTATAACTTCAAAAGGCTGAAAGAACAATATAATTTGAGTCAGCTTCAGGCTAGATCGACCATCGAGAATACCGCTGTCCAATTAATGAGTGTATATCTGGAAGTCGCCCGTCTCACAGAGAATATCGATGTATTGCAGCAAACACTGGCCATCAGCAAAGAACGTGAGCGCAGGGCAGAGGTACAGTTTGAGTACGGTCAAGTCAACAAATTAGAGATTCTAAACGCACGCGTAGATATCAATACTGATAGTACAAATCTGCTGAATGCTAGGCAGTCTTTGCGCAATACAAAACGCGATCTCAACCTTTTGCTCAATCGTGAATTGAGTGAGGATTTTGTAGTCGATACCACCGTTGTATTTACAAACTTGATTGAAGTTGAAACATTTATCCGAGATAGTCCTGAGAACAATGTAAGATTACTACAATCGGCGTCATCTGTTCAGATAAGCGAGTACGACATCAAAACCAGCAGAGCTTTACTCTTACCACGCATCGGTTTGACCGGCTCTTACGGATGGAATAGACAGAACAACCCTGCCAGCGCCTTCTTTCCAGCAACCGTGCGTACAAGCAATTCTCTACAATTAGGCGCAAACCTTACCTGGGATTTATTTGATGGTGGCGCAAGCATCAACAATGTGCGTAATGCAAAGCTCGCTTTGGAAACTGAGGAATTGCAAAAAAAGCAGATAGAGCAGGAAGTAGAACGTGATCTGGCTAATGCAAGGGGAAATTATGTCAATACTTTAGATGTTTTTGAACTGCAAAAGCAGAATGTGCTGACAAACCAAAACAATTTTGAGCGATCGCGGGAGCAGTTCAAACTAGGTCAGATCAGCGGTATCGAATTCCGGCAGGCGCAAATCAATTTACTGAACGCAGAGACCCAGCGTAATCTCGCAAAGTATGACGCAAAACTCGCCGAATATCAGTTACTTCAAATCACAGGTCAGTTGTTGAATGTAAATCTATGATTGAGCATTTTTTTGCATGCCCGTACTGCTGGCAGCAAATCTCTATGCTGCTAGATCCAGCCTACTCTCAAACTTACGTAGAGGATTGCGAGGTCTGCTGCAATCCGATAGAGCTTAGAGTTGAATTTGATCATGGTGAGCTGGCGGCGTTTGAAGTGAGGGAGCTCGGACAGTGATTAGTTGGATGTTTCAGATTTCATGTTGCGCAGGGTGGATAAGTGAAACAAGGCATCACTCAAAAGTTCCCCCTCTGGGGGCCAGGGGGCTTAACAAGATAAGAATCTTAAGGCGTTAGTAAAGCTGAATAGCCAAAACCGAATAGCAAATAGCACAAAGTGACAACAAGCGCTCAGAGCTCAAAGCTCATGGCTAACAGCTAAGCATTAAATTGCACCGCTTATGACAAAAAACATCATCTCGCCAGTTGCAAAAAAGATTCCCCATGTCCATAAAAAACATGGTCACCAGCGATTAGATCATTACCACTGGATGCGGGAACGCGACACGCCAGAAGTCATTGAGTATCTCAATCAGGAAAATGAGTATTACGATCAGATGACTGCTCATACTGATGACTTGAAAGAATCGCTGTTCCAGGAGATCAAATCACGCATCAAAGAAGACGATGAAAGCGTTCCCTACCTTTTGAACGGTTATTGGTACTACAGCAAGATGGTTGCTGGGGAAAGTTATCCTTGTTATTACAGACGCCGTGAGGGAACCAAAAAGGAAGAGCTGATGTTTGATGTCAACAAAATGGCCGAGGGCCACGATTATTTCAAAATCACCTCTTTGAACATCTCACCAGATAATGTGCTGGTAGCCTATGGCGTTGATACTGTCGGACGTCGCGAGTATGACATTTTCATAAAAAATCTAGAAACTGGAGAGGTTCTGGACCTTAAACTGGGGAAAACCACAGGTGGGTCAGTTTGGGCAAATGACAATAGCACCTTGTTCTATACGCGCAAGGATCCACAGACCCTGCGAGCAAATCAGATATTCAAACATAGGTTGGGCAGCGATCCCATGACTGATTTTGTCATCTTTGAGGAGCAGGAAGAAGCTTTTCATTGCTACGTCTATAAAACCATGTCAGAGCGGTATATCATGATTAAGTCGTCATCGACTTTAAGCGACGAGGTAAGATTTATCGATGCAAATTATCCTGATAGTACATTTAAAATCATTCAGGAACGTCAGGAAAATTTGGAATATAGCGTTTCCCATTACAAGGAGCATTTCTACATCATGACAAATGCTGATGGGGCTAAGAATTTTAAGGTAGTTACCGCGCCTATCACAGCTGCCGAAAAAGAGAATTGGTCGGATTTAATAGCGCATCGTGAAGATGTCTTACTTGAGGACATTGACATTTTTGAGCAGTTTCTCGTTATCTCAGATCGGTTTAATGGATTGAATAGGATCAGAATCAAATCGTGGGACGATACTATCGATTATTTCATCCCTTTTGATAACGAAACCTACACCGCTTACACCAGCGCAAATTTTCAATACGAGAGCACTAAGCTAAGGTTTACCTACAATCCCATGACCGCTCCACCGAGTGTGGTTGAATACGATATGGAAAATAGGGAATGGATTACCTTGAAAACTCAACCGATTGAAGATCCTACTTTCAACGCTGCAGATTATGTTTCGGAACGGGTCTGGGCAACAGCAGAAGATGGAAAGAAAATTCCAGTCTCATTGGTTTACAAAAAGCAACTCAAAAACGCAGATGGAAATCCTACTCTGCAGTACGGTTACGGAAGTTACGGTTCGACGATAGATCCGTATTTCTCGATATCCCGCATAAGTCTCTTAAATCGCGGATTTGTTTTTGCCATCGCTCACATACGCGGCGGTGAATATTTGGGACGTGATTGGTACGAGGACGGCAAGATGTTTAACAAACGTAACACTTTTACCGATTTCATTGCTTGCAGCAAGTTTTTGATCGAGAATAAATACACCTTAGCTGGACATTTATATGCATCCGGCGGTAGCGCAGGTGGCTTGCTTATGGGCACAATCATGAACATGGCACCGGAACTCTATAGGGGGATTCTTGCCGCAGTCCCGTTTGTGGATGTGGTGACCACAATGCTGGATGACACAATTCCACTTACTACTGGGGAATATGACGAGTGGGGTAATCCTAATATCAAGGACAGCTACGATTACATGCTTAGTTATTCGCCTTATGACAATACAACTGAACGCAATTACCCGAATTTGTTAATTACTACTGGCTACCATGACAGTCAGGTGCAATATTGGGAACCTGCAAAATGGATAGCTCGCTTGCGCGAAAAGAACCAATCTAAAAACACCCTGCTTTTTAGAACAGACATGTCCAGCGGTCATAGCGGCGCCTCTGGAAGGTATGATGCCTTGAGGGAAGTTGCTAGAGATTTTGCATTCCTACTTGATTTAGAGTCAAATAGAAACTAGATCATAAAGTATTAAATTTGCCGCGGATTTAGAAGATCTAAAAATTTTCTTAAGTCAAAACCTTATTTATGAGCGCAAAGATCAAAGCCTACGACAACGTATTGGATTTAATCGGTTCTACGCCCTTGATCAGGCTTTCAGATCGAGTCGCCCCACAGACAGGTGAATTTTTTGCTAAGGCCGAAGCTTTCAATCCAGGACACTCATCAAAAGATAGAATTGCTTTACACATCATCGAGGAGGCTGAACGTCGTGGTATTCTAAAATCCGGTGATACCATTATTGAAACTACCAGTGGAAACACAGGTTTTAGTATTGCGATGGTGAGCCGTATAAAGGGTTATGAGTGCATTCTAGCGGTAAGTTCAAAATCCAGCGCAGATAAGATTGACATGCTCAAAAGCATGGGCGCTAAGGTCTATGTCTGTCCCGCTAATGTGAGCGCAGATGACCCACGTAGTTACTACCAGGTGGCAAAGCGTTTGCATGATGAGATTAAGGATAGCATCTACATCAACCAATATTTTAACGAGTTAAATATCGATGCTCACTACCACACCACGGGTCCTGAAATCTGGGAACAGACTGCCGGTCAAATCACGCATTTAGTGGCTTGTTCAGGTACTGGCGGGACTATTTCTGGTACCGCTCGTTTTTTAAAAGAACAAAATTCTGACGTTAGAATCTTAGGTGTTGATGCCTACGGTAGTGTACTCAAAAAATACCACGAGACTCAGGAATTTGACAAGAAAGAGATATACCCGTATCGCATTGAAGGTCTAGGCAAGAATTTGATCCCTACCGCTACAGATTTTGACATTATAGATAGCTTCACTAAGGTCAAGGATGAAGACGCCGCTCACATGGCACGTCACATTTCTCAAAATGAAGGCCTCTTTGTAGGCTATACCAGTGGTGCAGCAATGCAGGCGGTTGTACAACTCGCCAATCATGGTGAATTTAATGAGGACTCAAAAGTAGTGGTGATATTCCCAGATCACGGTTCCCGTTACATGAGCAAGATCTACAGTGACAAATGGATGCAAGAGCAGGGCTTCTTTGATACGGTCACCAGCGAGAAATTCCCGATTGAATACATTAAATAGGATTATTGCATGAGCTGGTGGAGACATTTTGATTTAACAAAACCTACAAAGAAGACAGTAATTGTTTTTTGCACGGTTTATTTTATTGGAACATTCCTTACTTTGATGGCAGCAAGCGATCTTTTTACAGAAAATCCCTTTCAGCGCAGGTATCTTCCCGTTTTAATCATGACTGCTGCAGCAACTATCGTTACAGTAAACCTAGTCCTGAGGTATTTCAAAAGCTCCCGCAAATAATCTTCAGTTTCTTTTTTATTACGCTTTCGCGAAAGCGAAACACCACTAAATCGTTGTAGTCTGATTCTATCCTGCAGGATTGTAAGTACCTTAAGGGAACTGGACTAATCCGTATATTTGCAAATTCGGAAAAAGAGGGAATGAAAGACCTATTTGACAAGATTTATAAGGATAAAGGACCATTAGGAAAGTGGGCAAGTGTAGCCGAGGGATACTTTGTATTTCCTAAGCTGGAAGGCCCGATTGCCAATCGCATGCGTTTTAACGGGCGCGAGGTGATTACATGGAGCGTCAATGATTACTTAGGACTCGCTAATCACCCAGAAGTGCGCAAGGTGGATGCAGAAGCCGCTGCTGAATACGGTAGCGCATACCCGATGGGTGCACGCATGATGAGTGGCCACACAGATTTGCACGAGCAACTACAAGACGAGCTAGCTGAATTTGTTGAGAAAGAAGCAGCTTACTTATTGAACTTTGGGTACCAGGGAATGGTATCTACTGTTGATGCGCTTGTATCAAAGGATGATGTTATCGTTTATGACGTTGATGCTCATGCCTGTATCATTGATGGGGTGAGATTGCACCACGGTAAGCGATTTACTTACAAGCATAACGATATTGAAAGTATCGAAAAGAATTTGCAACGTGCCACAAAAATCGCTGAACAGACTGGCGGTGGAATCCTGGTGATTTCCGAGGGTGTTTTTGGAATGCGTGGTGAACAAGGCAAATTGAAAGAGATTGTCGCTCTCAAGGAGAAATACAATTTCAGATTGTTTGTAGATGATGCGCATGGTTTTGGAACATTAGGCAAAACTGGTGCAGGCGCAGGGCAGGAGCAAGGGGTACAAGATCAGATCGATGTGTACTTTGCAACCTTTGCTAAATCGCTTGCAAGTACAGGCGCCTTTATCGCCGCCGATAAAGAAATTATCGATTACTTGAAATACAATTTGCGCTCACAGATGTTTGCCAAATCCCTACAGATGCAACTGGTAAAAGGTGCACTGAAGAGACTCGACATGTTGCGCACCATGCCCGAACTCAAAGAGAAATTGTGGCAAAACGTAAATGCTCTGCAAAACGGATTGCGTAAGCGAGGCTTCGATATCGGGACAACACAATCTTGTGTAACGCCAGTTTACTTGAAAGGAAGCATACCAGAAGCGATGGCGCTAGTCAAAGATTTGCGCGAGAATTTTGGTGTCTTTTGTTCGATCGTGGTATATCCTGTCATTCCAAAAGGACTGATTTTACTGCGTTTGATTCCCACAGCGACACATACGATGGAAGATATTGAGGAGACGCTTACCGCCTTTGAGGGTATTAGAGACCGACTGGATAGCGGCGTCTATAAGCGATTGAGTGCTGGTGTAGAAGCCGCTATGGCATAAAATTCAATAAAGAACTAATTCGGAACCGTCTTGCTTAGCGAGACGGTTTTTTATTTATACCATCCAGTTCATTGCATTTTCTCCTCATAATTGTTACGAGAACGTTAAGAACTATTATTTTTAGACCATAAAAGCTGACTAAATGAAAAACAGACTACTTTGTTTTGCAATTGCACTACTGGCTGGTGGATTCGTCCAGGCACAAGATTTCCTTGACGTAATTAGATTAAATCTAGCAGGTACAAGGATGGACAACCTGGAAGATGCGCGCAGTACTGATGTACAAAACGTTAATCTAGAAGTTCTATATCCTGTGCCTATCAAAAGTGGAATCACTGGCATCCTAGGCTTCACCTATGAAAATACTGCGCTTGATGGTTATTTTAATAAACCCCAATTTCAGTCAACACAGATTCCCAACGAGGATAATCTCGCAATGTTCAGAGTTAATTTGGGCGCAAAGGTGGCACATAGCCGCAAGTGGACTGGAACATATGTATTTCTACCCAAAATTGCTACTAACTGGGACGGTATAGATTCAAGAGATTTCCAATTGGGGGGTATTGCTTTAATGGAATACAAGTTCAAGAATAGAAAACGTGCAGAATTTGGTATCTACTCTTCCTCAGAGAACTTTGGTACGATCATCACGCCGATGCTGGGTGGTTACTATGCTTCACCTAATGGCAAGTTCTATGCAGATGCTACTTTCCCAATCCGGGCGGAAGCTGCATACTCCCTCACACCGCTTTTTTCTCTGGGTGCTGACTTAAGGACCTCGATCAAAGCTTATGACTTAGGCGGATTCAGAAATGAATTCTATGTCCAAGAAGAATCCATCCGTTTTGCATTATTTGCATCTTTAGATCTCTACAAAGGTCAAGTATTGGGAAGGGCCAAAGTAGGTCTGGATACTACGGATTATGGTTTGTATAATGCTGGTGATGAGGTAGGTGTGCAAGTGTTGACTTTTCAGGTAGAGGGTGATGACCGTACTAGATTAAACAGCGAGTTTGATACAAGTCTTTATTTCGGTCTTGATTTGATTTACAGATTAGGTCTTTAGAAAATTTTGATTTACTACATACAGAAACCGTTGATTGATTTCAATCAACGGTTTTTTGTTGTTAACCTATTGAGCCAATACGTCTATATTTAGGAAATTTCTGTAAAACCGTCTGTATGTACAAGTTTCTGGGATTATTTCTGTTTCTACGTATGACAACTTTATCAGCACAAAATCAAGCTGATGACAGGTTTTTGTTTACCGCGAGTGGTGGGTATTTCAACGCACAAGGACAGAGCGCTTCTGGCGCGCTATTCAATATGTCTTATTCCTATGCTTTAACAGAAAATGATTTTGCTGGATTGGATATTTCTATAGGACTTAGCAACGAGCGTTTACATCAGGAACAAATCTTTTTAATTGATGGTATAAAGGACCTTGTATTTCCATTTCCTTTTGCTTCAACTTCAGTACTTTATCAACGTAGGATCTCGATTTCAGAGAGTATTAAACTGTATCCTGGTGCTTCAGCAGGCGCCCTGTTTGCAGATACGCAAACAGGATCAAGTACCTTCCTGGTCGTTTCCCCACAAGGACATATCGACTACATGTTCAATGAGGATTTTGGTATGGGAATACATTCTGCCTATCGCTATAATGAATTCAACTCGTTTTTTGAACTAGGCCTGAATTTTTCATTTCGCTTTTGAATATTCCGCTTTCGCGAAAGCGAAATAGTTATAATAATCGCTAAATAATACCTACACTTGCGTTCAAAGAACCTACTATTCCATTATGCGTAGACTACTTTTTGCTTTTTTGATTTTTGCTCTTTGCTGTAGCCACGATATGTATTTGCGTCTGGATGGATATTTTCTAAAACCAAATACAGAGACAAACTTAAGTCTCTACAATGGAACCTTTGATAAAAGTGAAGCCATCCTGACTAGAGAGCGCATGCGAGATGCATCTATGGTGTACGGTGGCAAGCGCAAACCTATTGAGAAAAGCAAATGGAAATATAGAGACAGTACACTTACACAGTTCAACTTTACGACTTTTAATGAAGGGACCTATTTAATAGGTGTTTCAAGAGAGACCAGTATTATTGAATGGAGGCCCAGCGTTTCAATAATTATCTAGAGCACGATGGTGTAACTGGCATGCTGCAGCAGCGCAAAAAGAACGGGACGCTAGGCAATGATGCAAAAGAGGAATACGCCAAACACGGTAAAACCATATTTCAAGTAGGTGAGAAAAGATCTGATGATTATAAAATGGAATTGGGTTATCCCATAGAGTTCATTCCTCTTGAAAACCCCTACGATAAACACACAGGAGATGATTTAAGGGTCAAACTGCTGGTAGAGGGTAAGCCCCTGGCAGATCAATCAGTTTATGCGCACAATGTAGCTGGCAGTCACAGCCATGGGCATAACGAGGCCGCAGAGTCGCACACTCATGACAATGCAGGATCAGAAGATCACAATCATGATGATGGAATACAGTATACTACAGATGAGAATGGTGAGTTTACCGTGGCATTGAATCATGACGGCGTCTATTATCTACGCACGATTTATATGGCGAATATCAATGATAAAACAGATCTAACCCACCGTTCCAAATGGGCAACACTCACATTTGAGGTTGCGCACACTCATGGTGATAACACTCATACGCACAACGAGGATCCCCTACCTGTATGGTGGTTTATCGCCGGTAGTCTCCTATTAATAATTGTTTTGTATCTAGTATTCAAGAAGAGAAAGTAAGCTGACTATTATTGAAAGACTCGCAGTTGATTTGTGCTTTCCTGTCTGCCGGTAGGCACGGCGCGAAAGTGAAAATCTAATCAACCAAGGTTGTGTCAGGAATCTTGAATAGCACCGCTTTTTGCATCACACTTACGGGATAGGCTTTAACTCGAAAACCCTCTGCTTCACCAGCAGTTATGGTGTCCATTTGGCTAGACATGGTAATCATGAACTCCATTCGGTCGTCATGGAAAACCTCTGTGCAATTCAATAAGCTGCCGTTGACTTCATAAGTGCTGTAAAGAGTGTTATTTGAATATGCCGTAGGTATTACAATCCCGTTGTTTTCATCTACTTCAAAAATGTGTGGGTTATCTGTTTGGATAAGATTGTAAGCGCGCTCAGATCGCTCCTTCCCATAGTAAATCTTGTAAGCATATTTCATGCTATCAGCGGTTTCCAGTAAATGGAACTCCATAGGAACCGCATTTGTCCCGTTACTGGTGACGATGCTCAAATCTCCTTTGTAGATGCCTAGGAAGTCATTTGGAAAGTCTTTTTCTATCTCGGTTGAAATCTGTTTCTGATCGTCAGCAACTCTTTCTTCACAAGCACTCAATGCCATAAAAGCTGCAATCATACAGCAAACTATGAAGATTCTAGACGGGCGCATCAACTGCAGGCTCTTGTTGATCCTCATACCCAAAGAATTCCTCGTCCTCAATGATTTTGGCGATTCCTTCTGGCAGCATCTTTTGCCATCCATCTTCTCCATGATCAATCATACGCAGCACTTCACGAGAGTATATGTGTAAGATATCCTCATTGTAATCTTCAAGGTCTTTTAGTTTTCCATTGTATTTGAAGAACTTATAAAGTTCTTTCATACGTGGATGAACTTTCAGGTTCTCACTCGTGGTGAGCTCACCAGTTTCTTGATCTTTGGTGGGGTACAGGTAAACTCTCAAGTCTTTAAAGAACAGTTTACCAAACGCTTCTAGAATTCCACCACTTAAATGGGTGTAGTACTTGGTGTCAAATATCTCAATCAGGTTGTTCACACCCATCACTAGGCCTATGCGCTCCTTGGTGTAATTATTTAAATATTCGACCAGTTTATAATATTCCTTAAAGTTTGAGATCATTACTGTCTGACCCAGCGAACAAAGCAAATCAGCCCTGTGTATAAAGTCTTGCTCATCAATCTCGCCACTTGATTTCAGATTAGACAGTGTAATCTCAAAAAGCGTCTCAAGCTTCTCCTCCTTGACCGTTCCAGACTTCAAAAACCTACGTCTTGCAGTCTCATACATGTCCATATTAACTTTAGTCACCGGTCGGAAACTTCCTCGAAGGGCTAGAACGTTTTTCTTGTATAAAATTTTTGCACTAAGAATATTGTACCCATCAGGACCGAACATTACTGCCTCGGTCATGCCGTTACGCAGTAACTGCAAACTCATCAATCGATTGTCCACATGCTCAAATATGGGCCCCGAGAAATTGATCATGTCGATCTCAATCTTGTCCTTGTCGATATGATCGTAGAGATATTCCAGTAATTTTTTTGGTCTATCGTGTTTATAGAAAGCACCGTAGATCAAGTTTGTTCCTAGAATTCCAAGTGTATTCTGTTGCAGTCGTGCATCCCTTTCTTTAAAACGCACGTGAAGGATGATTTCAGAGAAATCTTGTTCTGGAGTTACTTGAAACCTGATTCCTACCCAGCCGTGACCCATGTATCGCTTAGCAAAATCGATAGTAGCGACCGTGTTTGCATAAGTGAAGAATAGCTTGGTCGGATGTTTTTCGCGCGATAGCCGCTCCTCAATCAGACCAGTCTCATAGGAAAGCATAGTCTTTAAGCGAGACTCTGTTACATAGCGACCATCTTCTTCTATACCATAAACTGCATCACTAAAATCTTTATCGTATGCGCTCATGGCTTTCGCTATGGTACCAGAGGCACCACCAGCCCTAAAAAAGTTACGTACGGTCTCCTGCCCTGCGCCTATTTCAGCAAATGTTCCGTAGATGTTTTGATTAAGATTGACACGTAGCGCCTTGTTTTTAATGGAAGGTACTGATTCAAAGTCGTGATCACCAGGAAGGGAAATAGCCATGCAGCAAGGTTAATTCGGTTTACACAAAGGTATAGATTGAATAGGACCAGCCTAAGATTTATGGCTATTTTTAACCACTTCTTATGCGTATAGAACTCACATTTCTGGGCACGGGGACATCTCAAGGGATACCCGTCATCGGCAGTACACATCCAGTTTGTCTATCAGATGACCCACGAGATAAAAGATTAAGGGTAAGTGTCCATTTCAAGGTTAAAGATCAATCTATCGTTGTAGACTGCGGTCCTGATTTTAGGCAGCAGATGTTGACTAATGGGATTTCAAAACTTGACGCGTTGTTGTTCACCCATGAGCACGCAGATCATACTGCGGGGCTGGATGATTTACGCCCATTCTTTTTTAAACAAGGCAAGCTTCAAACCTTCATGACAGAACGCGTTCATGAAGCCCTTAAGGAGAGATTCAACTATATCTTCACCACTGGTAAAAAATATCCAGGCGTGCCTGATCTGGACGTTGAACTTTTTGATCATGATAAATTCAACGTAGACGATGTAGAAATTACACCTATAGAGGCAGATCACGGCTTCCTTCCAGTCTATGGATTTAGGATAGGTGATGTAGCATACATGACCGATGTAAAAACGATTCCAGATCCTGAAAAAGAAAAGCTCAAAGATCTTGATGTGCTGATAATAAATATGTTGAGAGAAGAGCCGCATAAATCACACCTCAACCTAGAGGAGGCGATTGAATTGATCGATGAGCTCAAACCAAAACGCACCTACTTTACGCATATCAGTCATCATTTAGGATTTCATGCAGAAGTGCAAGAAAAATTGCCCGAAAACGTCTATCTAGCATACGATAACTTGAAAATAATTTCTAATTCATGAAGCGTCACCTCTATTTGTACCTTTTCATTTTTGCAGCTCTTATTGCATTAATTGTTTACATCAATGGACGCAAGTATCAAGAGGACTTGGAGCAAAATATTATTGAATTACGTGAGCAGCTCCAGAAAAAAGAAGGAGAGTTCAAAGACTACCGCAATGCTACAGCCTCTGCTTCCAGCAATCTTTTTACAGTAGAAGGTAATCCAGAGGTTGAGAATTATTTCTTGAGTCGCGGGATGGAAGTAGATGAAGTCCAGCAACTGGTGAAAGACAAACTACGTGAAAAAAACCTTCAAGAGCGTGGCAACCCTTTGATACCTTACCGCGGTGAGGGTAGGGGATTTGCAGTCAACGACATGCAACTGGTGAACAACAAATGGATCCTGGCTAACTTTTTTGATGGTCAGCGCTGGGGTGAAGCGTTGATCCAATACGATATCAACGATGATCAGTCTGTAGATTTTACTACGATAAAGGCAATTCTTTACGCCACTAATTAAAAACCTGCGCGTCTAGCCATTCACGCATGTCATAGAAATTTTGAGGGCTTACGCCATGACCCATCGGGTATTCCTTCCAGACATGCTGTACACCAATTTTTTGTAGTTCAGGAGGGGCTTGTCTAGCCCAGGCAAAAGGAACGACTTGATCCATGGTGCCGTGTGAGACAAAGTAGGTTGTTGTTGTTTCGCTTTCGTGAAAGCGGAATTCCCCAGCATCGCCCTTTTCCAATAAGTCATGATTGAGGTAACCGCTCATCGCTACCACGGCATTGAATTTACTAGGTGCATTGAGGCTGAGCGCATAGGATAGAATAGCACCCTGGCTAAAGCCCAAGAGATTCAGGTTCTCACTATCAATGGAATAGTGCTGCTGTAACTGTTTGATGAATTGCCTGATTTTCTTAATGCTTTGAGCGGCTTGTGTCGTGTCGCTAAATTTCCCACCTTCTGCATCAAAATTGATTGCGTACCAAGCAGCTCCCATAGGTGGTAGATCGTACGGCGCCCTAGCCGAAATAATCAGGTAGCGCTCATCCATTTGTGTTGCAAATGAAAACAAATCATCCTCATTGCTACCATAGCCGTGCAGCAGCAACAATAAAGGCGCATTCTTGATGGATGAAGGCCTCACCCTGTACTGTAAAATCGGATTATCCATGGATTACTTAATAAAGCTGAACCACTCTTGGAAATACTGACCTATGAATGGCAATTCAGTTTTTTGATCGCGCGCAGCGCTCAACAATCCTAGCAACGCCAATAAAACCATTAAACTCAAAATTGCAAGTGCAATCCAAACGTTAGGAATGACACCCTGAAAAACACTTATCGCAATTGCAATTGCACCTATGCCAAACATCTGGCGCAGATGAAAGGCCGAAAAATCATTACCTATTTCACGATGACGAATCAAGATCACACCAAACACAGCAATAAAAACCAGTAAGTGCAGATACAGCAGCAAAGCCGACCCATAAGCTGCCAGCGCAAGATTCTTTGCTTTGGAATTCCTCTTATTCATTCAGGTGAAGTTTTCCGTTATTCAAAATTCCAATAATTTTTCCTTTTCCTTGTAAACCTATGCTAGCGCTATTTTTTGAGGTACTGACAAATGTGTTTCTGTTGATTTCAACAGAATCATCTGTTGAAAACAGAGTTAAATTTGCTGGCTGATCAATTTGGATTTTTGGTTTTGTCAAATTGAAAACTTCAAATCCGCCCGTCAATAATTCAATGCATTTGTCAGTATCGACTAGCTTATTTAGAATTGGGAAGACACTCTCTAGCCCAACAGATCCATGAGCGGCGTGGTCAAATTCTACTTCTTTTTCCTCGATGGTAAGAGGTGTGTGGTCGCTGGTAATGCTATGTATCGCTCCACTTTTTACCAGATCAAGCAGTTCATTCTTTTGAATTTTTGAACGTAAAGGGGGTCGTAATTTAAAATTAGTGTCAAAATCAGATAAAGAAGTCGAGTCTAGAGCCAAGTTGTTGATTGATACGCTTGTGGTTACTTGAAGTCCTTTATCTCTAGCTGCTTGAATTAGCCTTGCACTCTTTGCGGTGGTGATGCATGGAATGTGCAGTCTGCCTCCAGTATATTCTAAAATGGCAAGGTCTCGAGCTATTCTTATCTCCTCAGCCATGGAGTCTTTTGACTTCAAGCCTAAGTTAATAGTGTAATTGTCCTCGTTGACCATTCCGCTCCCTGCAAGCTCTTTGTTTTCAGGGAAAGATTGCACCACGCCACCAAAATTTCCTGTGTACTGCAAAGAGATCTTGAGTAAGTTAGCATTTGATAGTCCCTTTTTGTAGTCATAGAAAGCAACTGCACCTGCTTCAGACATGTCGTACAATTCTGCGAGGTGCTTGCCTTCTTGTCTCAATGTAAGATTGCCTACCGGCAATAATTCTACGATGTTCCCTGCAGCTTTTGCTTTTAGGAAACTAATGCCCGCTGCACTTTCCGGATTGGGATCGTTGTTAGGATTCAGCGCTATGGTGGTAAAACCACCTGTTGCCGCAGCAAGAAGGCCATTCTCGATGGTTTGGCGCTCTTCAAACCCTGGCTCACCAAAACTTACGCTCGTATCCATCCACCCTAAAGACACATGCAAATTTTCTTTTTGAATGAGCTCGCAGTCCACTTTAGGGTCCAAGCCTTTTTCAATAGCGGTAATGATCCCTTTTTCAATACGCAAATCCATTTTCTGGTTGTGAAACTCAGAGTCGGGACATTTAATAATTGCTTGTTTTATCAGGATCATTTTACAAACTTAAGAATGAGTATCTCGCACAGCAAAAAGAACAGCACAGCCATAATAAAGTATCTCCATAATTCATGGATTGCAGCAGAATCCTCTAATTCTTTAATAAGGGTCTGAACACTTTTATAGATTCTGCCTTCAAAGCTATCAATCACTGAGCTTGAATTGTAAGACTCTTCCCTGCTATAATTAAACGACAGTCCAGAAACCACATTTCCATCATTTGCCACCTGATAGTAACCGTCAGTTTCTATATCATTTGTTATTTGAAGTACTACGTTATTGCTGAACGCCTGTTGGCGGGGGATGAGCTCTATGTCTTCATTTTGGATTCTCAGAACCTGATCATTTCCTACCGTGGTGGGTATAGCAATTTTGTTCTCTTGACCTATTTCATAGTACAGCTTAGGCAGGGGCAAACTAGCAATGCCTATGTTGTAGAAGATAGGTACGATCAATGGCGAATTCTGAAAATTTGAATTTTGCTCGTTCAAGGGCGCAGTAAAAATGTAGAAATCATCTCTTTTGAATAGAAAACTATTGCCATCCTGATATGCCAGTATGCTATTTCCGCTTCTGTTTGTAAAAACTGATTCTTCAACTGATGGATACTGGAATGAACTCACCCGTTTATTAAAAACGCCATCCACTAGCGGGTGATCATAATTGATCGTGGTGATTTTTTTGTTAGTCTGTTGTCTATTTATGTTTAAAACAGGCAGCAGGTTTTGATAATTCTTTGGGTCATCATTAGGGATAATAATTATCCTTGTACCATTTGTTGATGCCTCCCGCAACTCCCTGACCAAGGGATCTGGTAGCGTGCTCAATTCATTGAGAACAATGAGGTTTTGCTCATTTATCAAATTATAGTTCAACTCATTTTCTTGAACACTCAGCAGATCAAAGCTGGTGTCATCGTATATCCGTTTTAGGAAATCTCCATTCGATCCATTAACAGCAAGTACTTTGATCTTTTGATTATCAATCGTATTGATGAATAGTTGATTATCATAGGTCAAGCCCTCGTCCTCGATGCTTATCTGTCCTTGAAAGGGCTCGTTGCTGGATAGATTCAAACTTGCCTGACCCTCATTGTTTTCTAGCGTTACTGAAGTCTTTCCTTGTAATATCCCACGATTGAAGAGGCTCACGGTGATGAGTTTGCTTTCATCATCTGTGGATTTGAGTAATACCCTCAACTCATAATTCTCACCTTTGCGATCAGTGATAAACGCAGAGTCGATTGCGATATTTGACCTACTTTCTGCATTAAGTCGAACAAGTGAGATATCATCGCTTTGTAGGCTTTTCAATTCTTCTTGCTCTAAAGCATGAAAGTCAGATACCATGACCAGCTCGTTTACTGTCTCCTTATCCGCCAGCAGAGTCTGGTATTTCAGTAGAACTTGATTTATAGACAACGACTTAGAGCTGTAGCCTAGGTTCAGTAGGTCATTTGTGATCAAGCTGCGTGTAGTGTTTTTAAAAACAGCATCATTGGTAAACAGAGAGAACTCCTTTTCGGGCGGCAGGTGTTTCAGCAGATCTGTGACTGCACTTTTGTAGAGTTCACCAGATGATCCCTGTGCTTGCATGCTAAAGCTGTTGTCTAGGTAAAATACGGTTTGACGTTCTTTAGTGGCCGTATCACTCCCAGGCAGGAAAGGCTGGCAAAAAGCTAGAACAAGACATGCCACTGCAAGCAGTCTCGCAATTAGCGTCAGCCATTTTTTAAGCTGGCGGCTCTTGCGCGTCTGGATCGCGAGGGGTTTCAAGAAAGCGACATTGGTAAAATCAACTTTGCTAAAACGCCTGAGTTGAAACAGGTGAACGATGATGGGAATTGCCAGAAAGAAGAGCCCGTAGAGCAGGCTAGGATGTTTAAACAGCATCAATTATGGACAAACTGCGGTAAAGATAAATGTTTACGCGCGCATACGCGGTTTTAGCCTTTAGCATTTAGCACTTCGCGCTCAGCGCTTAGCTGTTTGCTATTTGCTGTTCGCTCTTCGGCTGGATGGTTATTCGACTGGTTTCTTTGCAATTCTCAAGTTCGAGTTCGAGTTCAAGTTTGAGTTCAATTTCAACTTCAATTACTTACTGCTAATGTCCCTGAAACGTTTACTACAATTCCTTAAATGCGCCTAGCCCGAAAAGCGCGAAGTCATATTTTATGGGATCAATTGGGTCAAGTTTTCTGAGGTATCTGTCCAATTCTGCAACGGCTCGTGCGTCGTTCTGTTTTCTTTTTAGAATTCCCAGTTTACGAGCAATATTGCCCGTGTGGACGTCCAGAGGTAAACTTAGCTCACTTGGTTTGATACCTTTCCAAATTCCAAAATCCACTCCATTATTTTCCCGCACCATCCATCTCATGTACATATTGATGCGTTTGGCGCTGCTGTTTTTCAACGGATCGCTTACATGTTTTTGGGTGCGGGTCTCGTGCGCAATGTCAAAGAATTCTTTCTTAAAAAGTGAGATGGCAATTTGCAATGGTGATTGTTTTAAGTACGCTTTCGCGAAAGCGGACTCCTCATAAACCTCATCCACCTGATTGAGTTTTTCAAGAAATACTGCCTCTAGCGAGCCGTAAGTTTTCATCATGCGCTGCAATGCACGCATAAAGGTTTTTGCATCAAGCTCATTGAATGTGCGGTGCACAAAACCGTCGAATCTAGCAAGATCTGATTGGTCGTGATTGTTAATGAAATCTGCTGGAGAATCGTCCATCAACTCCATCAAACGGGTAGCATTGTTGATAATGCTCTTGCGATTGCCCCACGCAATGGTGGCGGTCAGAAACCCCGCAATTTCAATGTCTAGCGGTTTGTCAAATCGCCTCGGAATCTGAATGGGGTCGCTGTCGATAAAATCAGGCTTATGGTACTGTTCGACTTTGGCGTCTAAAAAAGCTTTCAGTTCTGACTTTTTGATTTCAAATGACTTTTTGCTAGGACTATTTCTTCTTTAAATGCTCCTCAATATCTGAGATATGATAATCCAGCGCTTGACATGAAATCTGGATTTCCCAAATCAGTAGTGCTAGCGATCCAATGAGAAGCAATAACGCAAAACCGAAAATATAGACCGCTGACGTATTTAGCTCAATATAGATTAGGAACATGGTAAGTACACAGAGAAGCAGACTGCTAATGCCTAAAATTTGCATCCATCTAGTCAGGTCCAGTCTTCTTCTTAGATTGTTTATTTGCCGCAGTAGTGTATCGTCTTTGCGCTCCTTATAAACCGCGTGCAGATTTCTGATGACAGCCGCGTAGGCTAGAAATCTATTAGTATATGCCAGCATGATCAGCGAGATGGCAGAAAAGAGCAGGGCAGGGGTGGTTAACGTCAATTCGTTCATGACTTCTCTACGATCAACCCATCCACCATGGTCAATTTTCTATCGGCTAGTTCAGCCAATTCCTTATTGTGCGTTACAATTACAAAGGTCTGATTCATTTCCTTGCGCAGTTTGAGGATCAGTTCATGTAGATCCTCCGCCGTATTGGAATCCAGGTTTCCCGTAGGTTCATCGGCAAAAATGACCTTAGGGTCATTGATCAGGGCTCTTGCCACGGCAACTCGCTGCTGCTCACCACCAGAAAGCTCATTTGGCTTGTGATCAAATCGGTGGGATAGCTTCAGGTAGTCCAGCAATTCCTTAGCTCGTTTTTCCGCTTTGGATCTGCTTGTTTTTGCAATGAATGCTGGAATACAGACATTTTCCAGTGCAGTAAATTCTGGTAATAGCTGGTGGAACTGAAAGATGAACCCCAGTGATTTATTTCTAAAGGAACTCAATTGCTTTTGATTCAGACTGATGATGTCAGTCCCATCAATAGACAATTCTGTTGTTACATCATGATCTGGTTTTTCTAGAGTCCCTAGAATGTGCAGTAGGGTAGTTTTCCCAGCACCTGAACTACCTACGACGCTAACGATTTCACCTTTCTGGATTTCAAGATTGACTCCTTTAAGCACTTGAAGCTTATCAAAAGTCTTAAAGATATTTCTTGCTTTGATCATTTCGGCAAAGTTAAGGGAGGCAGGGATTGTTGAAGTTCAAAGTCCACGCAGAGTAATTTCAGATTTGAGGTTCAATTTTTCAAATCACAAATCACAAATTCTCAATTCTGAATTTTGCATTCTAGATTCTGAATTGATAATCTCACCTACCACATCCCTCGCGCCTTTTACCTATAGCTCACAACTAAAAGCTCATGTTCAACTTTTAAACCAACTGCGTGCTCTATTAGCATCAAAAAAGTAGCTTATGCGCAGTGAAAAATTGTGACGGATAGGCTGATTGAACAATTCATCCAGACTTTCTGTGAATGCCGTGTTGCCTATGTCTGTTCTATTATTGATACTGTTGCGGTACAATGCAGTGGCAAAACTCCCTGGTGCAAATCTCCATTGAAAAGACAGGTCCAGATTCCAGATGTTGAAATCAGTGTCCGGATTATTTATATCTGCATCGCTAATTGTAGTGGGTGTTACTGTACCGTCAGAAAGCAATTCTTGATAATCCTTGCTGAATAAAGCACTACTCCAAAAATTCCTAAATGAAAGCGACAAAGACTTTCTGTTGTCAAAATTATAGGTTCCTGAAATGCTGTTTTCAATCGTAATCGTATCTCTAAGACTCAAAATAGAAACATCCTCTTCACCCTCTGGCGTGGTCTTATCCACCACGTCCACAAAACTGATCCTGTCTGTGTTAGTGCTATAGTTAAATCTGTAAATCAGCAAAAACTTATCTGAGAATCTGTACCGCGGCGAAATGTTTAAATCGTAGAACCGCTCGGGGTCATCTATCCGACTAAATCTTCCTGCCCTTACATCAATAGCAAATTTCTTCCTGTAATCAGATGAGATAAAACCACCTGTAAAATAAGAAGGGGCATAACGAACCATTTGTCCATCAATCCTGGATTCAAATTGATCCATCTCTCTAGAATCCAAATTCACATCTCCACCAAACGAAAATCGTTCGCGAGTAACGAAAAACGGATTGATATTGATACCAGTCTGCAAGTGTGCATCTGGCATGGCCTGGCGTCTATGACGCAGATTGGTACGCACTTGCCAGCGGTTAAAAATTCCTTGCTGCTGGAATTGAACATAGTCCATGTCTGCCGCAAAAGTCATGCGATTGGTCCGGAAATTCAGACCCAGATCATTAGGATCATAATTAGGACTGGTATAGAAATGTGCGAGTCTAGCTCGCCAGTTTCCTGAAACCTGGCGCCAGTCTAATTCAGATTGCATCCCGTGGCTATGGCCGTTTTCTGTGAATCTATTGCTCACCCGTATTTGAGCCCTGTACCGATTATCAGCAGATTTGTCAAAATGGTCTAGCGATAATGCAGAAACTAGGGCATCATCAAAGTTCCCGCTGCGCAGTGTAGTGGCATTTGTAAATGCGATAGAACTGTTTTTACTGAACTGCTGATCAACTACCACAAGGTTGTAATTGGTCAGAGCCTCTGTAGTGAATTCTCTTGTAGCACCAGTGAGCGTATCACGCACGATAGCACTGGTTTTCTCAGTAACAGCATTCAAAACACCCAGCCCTAATCGGTTTCTATTTCTACCGGAAACTTTTACTGCATTAAGCAGTTTGGCAACACTAGGATTTTCAAGAATAACCTCATTTGCACGCCTGTCGATACTTCCGGAGCGGCTGGGACGTTGGCCTATTCTTCGCGAGAAAAATATATCTCCTTTCCTGAACAAATCAATCCCTTCAACAAAGAACTGCCGGTTTTCAGCAAAAGTCTGTTCAAAAGGACCCAAGTTCAGGACAACCTGATCAAAGGCTACTTGTCCAAAATCTGGAATAAGCGTTGCATCCAGCGTAAAGGCATCGTTAATCCCATATTTAATGTCCATTCCTGCATTGAATTGGGTCTCAGTCTCATCACCATTGATATCGTGGATAACTGAAGTAAACGGATAGAGATTGAGCCTTAAGGGCGGGTCAATATTTCTTACCCCTTTGAGTAATGCGTCATACTGTGTGTTTACACCTTGAGTGACATCAATCGTGTTGTAGCTGTAACTTTCATTAAGTGATCTGATCTCTCTGAAAATCTGGAAGCTCCAGTCTTGTTCTTCAGCTTCTGGGAAACGCAAGGTGCGGTAGGGGATTTCCATTTCTACATACCAGCCTTTATCATCAATCGTAGCTTCAGAAAGAAAAACAACATTGTAGCTGAAATCTTGACGGTCACCCTCGGTAATGGCATCACCTAGCGAGTTTGCGCTTGTGGCAAAAAAACGGGTTTGATTAAGTTGATTGTTGTATGTATTCAGGTAAAAGCCAAACAAATCGGCTTGTGCAAAAACCTGATCTCGTTGTGAGAACTGCCTCAGAATGGTCTCTGGTTGATCATCGTAGAGGTAGGCTGCCACATAAATTGCCTGGTCGTCATAGGCAATTTTAAATTCAGTTTTGTGAGTCTCGCGTTCTGGTTTTCCGGTGGTGGGTTCAATCATACTGAAATTTCCACCAGTAGGTATGGCATCCCAGAATGACTCAAAAGGTCGCCCGTCGATTACAGGTTTGTCTTTGACTCGTGTTGCCGTATAGACTTTTCTTTTGATGGTAAAGGTTGAATCTTGTTCGATGCTCTCTTCTGTGTTTTGAGCATACGCTTTCGCGAAAGCGAACAAAAAAAAGACACCACAAACCGCAAAGAACCTCACTATTGCACTTGAATTTTAAGTTTGCAAAAGTATTTGCTTTAACAAATGTTTTCTGATAAACGAGTGTTAATATAGAGCAAGTTATCCACTATCTTTTGTAGGATGAGGCTTGATCCCGATCATTTGTATAAACACTTGTTAATCTGGTTTTGACCTACAACTGGGTGGCTATCTTGCAGTAAAAAGTGAGATGGAAAAGGCAATTTTTGCAGGTGGTTGCTTCTGGTGCACAGAGGCTGTTATGCAACGGGTCAAAGGCGTAGAAAAGGTGAGATCAGGATTTTGTGGAGGGCAGATCAAAAATCCGGCCTATCGCGAGGTAGTTCAGGGAAGGACGGGTCATGCAGAATCGGTTGAAGTAACGTATGATCCAGAAAAAGTCACCTATAAAGAATTGCTTACGGTTTTCATGGCCACACACGATCCAACAACGCTCAATCGACAAGGTTATGATGTGGGACCGCATTATCGTAGCGCAATCTTTTACTTGAACGAGGATCAAAAACAAACTGCAGAAACCTACATACAGGAATTAGAACAAAAAGGTGAATTTCCCGATCCCATAGTTACCGAAATTTCACCTGCTACAGATTTCTACGAGGCAGATCCTGAACACACAGATTATTACAACAATAACAGGGAGCAAGGTTACTGTCGCGTCATAATCGATCCAAAGGTCAATAAATTACTGCATCAATACACAGATCTCACAAAAGAGAGCGTTCAGGCGAGCGTTTGAAAAAGACGCTAACTATTATTGGCAGCTTGGACTTTTCGTCAAGCTCATTACTTGATGTGTCTTAAGCGATGCCTTAGTAAACTTTTATTATGTACTCTCCATAAAAAAACCGCCTGAAAAGGCGGTTGAATCTTTACGCAGTTTTCAACTGCGGTTGGGTTTCAGTTTCTGGTTTATAGACGTAAGTGTAAAGCCACATCAAGGTAAAAGTTGGGATAAAATCCAGTCCTGGGATGAGCTCCTCAATGGTGACGATCCAGCTGGCTGTTTTGCCCAGTTTGCTTTTATCATACATCTTGCTCATCAGGTATCCTGAAACAGGTGCCCAAAGCAGGTCTACAAAAAATGGTGTTGCCATACCTATCGCATCTAGTGCAATGCTGGCGGCTAGTTTGGTATATTTATTCTTGAACATGTGCATTTTTTCTTATTTTAAGTCAAATCCCGTACCAAAGTCAGTAATTTTAGATTTTTGAAGTTACAGGACTGTGTTGGGTTTACTTATTCAAAACTGGCGTTAATGCGAGTTGAAGGGGGATTAAATCTCTTTTCAAGTTTTTGAATTTACGCTTTAACTTAATAGATTGTAGAATCAAAACATAATAGTTATGAAAAACCAAGTCATAGACCTTTTGTTAAACTGTATCAAGGACTGCAATCATTGTGCAAGCGCGTGCCTAGAAGAGGATAATGTTAATAAAATGGTTGACTGTATCAACACAGATCAAATATGTGCAGCTGTTTGTGAAGCTACATTCAAAGTTTTACAGATTGATCATGGTGATCAGAAAGCATTGTTGAAACATTGTGCTAGTGTATGTGACGAGTGTGCAGATGAATGTGAAAAGCATGACCATAAACATTGTAAACAATGCGCTTCATCCTGCCGCAGCTGTGCTGAGGCATGTCGCCAGCTTGCAGCTTAATTTGCAAAATTGGAGTTGAACTATTGCGAATATTGCAGTACTTTTGCATCCGCTTTCGCGAAAGGGTCAAACCAGAAGCGAGGCAGAACAGGTCGCGTAGCTCAGCTGGATAGAGCATCTGCCTTCTAAGCAGACGGTCATAGGTTCGAATCCTATCGCGATCACTTGACTTTCAAAGCCTTACAATTTTGTAAGGCTTTGTTTTTCTCAAATTGCCCGATTCCTGCCCGATTTTTTCTACTTGCTGGGTGATTTCGAAGATGATACTGTTTAAAAATCCTTGTTATTAGTGATTCTTTATTCTCCAAGTAATGATGAGATATGTTCTCTGTTAGGTCAAAGTAAATCTCAGTGAAAATAGTCGAGAATTCTTTGCACGTCGATTCTCTTTAGGTTCCTACACAAAAAAGTCAATAAGCGCTTAGCACTTCGTACTAAAAAAATCTGAACAGGGAAACTAGTTCTAACTCAGAGATAGTATATTCAAACTGTTACAATTGAAATCAGTAATCTTGAACTCAAAATTTAGAATGTGCTTTAATGTTTAATTTATCAAACTACTCATCTTAAACATGGGCAGATAAAGAGCGATAAGAATAAAGCCAACAATGAAACCAACTACAAGCGTCAAAATTGGATTGATCAGATTGGTGAAGGTTTTGGTCTGTTGTAGTAAAAGATTGTTGTAGTGCTGTTTTAGATTTTGGTAGACCAATTCGTCCTGATTGGTCTGTTCCGCCACCTGAATCATCGCGATAAACTTATCGTCAAAAAGCTTGGAGTGTTTCTTAAATGCTTGGGACTGACTGTCCCCCTGAATCAAATCTTGTTCAATGGAAGCAATAGAAGAATTAAGAGGATAAAAGGTGATCATTCCCTTTATAAGATTTAGTGACTTTGAAATGTTCACCTTTGCGCTCGCCAATAGGCTCATCGCATTGATGAATTGGTTGATATAATTCCTTGTTATCAGCTTTCCCAAAAAAGGGGTGTGAAATAAAACTAGGTCCTTATATTTTTGATAGACCTTATTATCTTTTAGGAATCTTTTGACCAAATAAAAAGCAAGAACTATTCCCAGGACTATCAATCCATATTCATTGAAGAGCTCAGAGGCTTGGATCACGATTTTGGTAATCCAAGGCAGTTCGGTATTGTTTCTTTTGAAAAGGTCTTGAAAAAGAGGCACCACAAAGTTCAACATGAAATACACCACTAACACCGCTGTAGTAAGCACAATGACCGGATATGTAAGCGCACTGACCAATTCCTTGCGCTGGGAATTTGCTGACTTGAAGAAAACTGCAAGATCATTAACAATTTCAGGAAGCTTTCCTGTCTCTTCACCTATCCTGATAGATTGCACCTCATATTGCTCGAAAACCTTTTGTTCGGCCATGCTGTCACTCAAGGATTGACCAAGCACCAATCTATCTGCAAGTTTTTGAATGATCGATTTTGTCTTTTTTTTCTTTGTCGCCTGACCTATAAGGTCTAAACAGTCCTTTAATTGAATTCCTGATTGCAATAGGATACCCAATTCAAGATAAAATGACTCCTTCTGCTTTTTGGAAAAGGCGGAACTGAATGAGAACAGCTCCTTTTCCCAGATGCTTTCCTTATCTCTCGCTGGCCCTATAGACTGATCAGCAGTGTTTAAGTCTGAAAGATCAAAGCTCATTTTGTACGTTTGATACTAGAAAGTCTAATGGTTTATAAACGAAGATAAATTCCTCGTTTTCAAGCTTCAACTCAATAGCGTCTACAGCGCCGCTCGATACAGGCTTGCCATGATGATAGAAGCTAGGTTGAAATTGGCCGGACAACAAAGTATCTGATGCCCTGAGAAAACACCATTTTTCATTGTTGTTAGTCCAAGTATAAACCAGCTCTTCAATCGGATTGCTCATGACGAGGCTCGTGTCAATAACTTTCATATTATTGAATCTTGAAAAGTCCAGGTTCAAGGCAAATTCGATTTGTTCAAGGCCTCGGTAGCGCATTTCATTTTTTGTGACAATTTGAGTGTTTTTTCCAATCAATGAAACAGCAGTCGATGCCAGGCCGATAACTATCACCATGAGCACGAGTGCTATAAGCGTCTCTTGTAAAGTAAAAGCACTTATTCTTCTTTGATACAGCATATAGTATCTGTTTTGATCTTTCGGGAATCTTGGATTTTAATCACTTTCAGTCCCTTCTGGATAAACTGCGTTTCAAAATTCTTTTCCTGAATTAATTGGGGCAATTCAAGTTTTCCATTTAGAATCAGGTATTCGGTTTTTGCAGCCCTGTTCTGGAAAATAATATCTCGACCATTCAGTCGTGACTTGAGACTGGTGTTCAGCGCATTTCCAGCAATAACAAAAATGATCATCAGTATGACACTGGCGATCAGATTTTCTAGAATGGTACTGCCTTTGAGCTTCATTCAATAGAGCCATTTTAAAGGCTGGTTCAATTCACTGCTGACCTCAGATAACCTCAAGTATTCTTCGGTCCAACCTTCTTTTTTCACAACACCGTCCAAGACTAGATTTCTGTAGACAGAGCCTTTCTCAAAAGTCAGGAACTCTTCAGTCATAACACTTCCGTTGATGCTACCCTTGAGTTCGGTTGAGCCCGCATTATAGACCGTCCCGTTTATTTCAGCATCTTCCTGAATTTTTAGATTGAGCTTATACAGGTTATCCTTATCAACTTGCGTTTGTATAATACCACCACTAAACTTTACATTTTTGCCTACTTCAATAAAACTTGTTGATTCATCACTTCCTTTAGGCATAACAATAGAACTGGGAAACTGCATTTCAACCCGGCTTCCTATTGAGACTGTGTCTGTAGCTATAATCTGGAAACTGCCTTTAGTGTCGTCCGTGACTTTGACCACAGGTGCAATGAGTTGCACGTCCTGAAGGCTAGAGCTTTTATCCACGATTATTTCTGTTTCAGATTGGATGATAATATTTCCTGTCAATTTAACATCTACTAACTGAACTTGATTCTGACTGTAGAAACGGATCGTTCGGTCGTAAAACGAATGCTGTAAATCCATCTCATTCCAAGATAGAATACTATCATTAGTTTGAGACATCCAATATCCAGAATTCTTGTCATTAAGCGGGTGATTTGGGAGTCTTTCACCTGATGGCTTCAATAAAAAACCATCTGACGTCAGCCCTTCGTAGATCCGCCCTGCTACATTCCCAGTCCTGATTTCAGATTTTGGTACTGACAATATGCCTTTTAGAGATGTTGCACCCGATATCTGCAGGTAGTTGTTTTTGTCTGGTATGAACACCTGAGGCAGGTCAGACGCATGCCATTTGTGTGAAACCAATCCCTTTCTCAAATATGGGCTGGACTCATCCTTGCTGCTGGACCTAATTAAAAACGCACCCCAAGGTCTCAGTTCTTCAGAATCCTCAATCATCCTGAAAAAATGGTTTTGATGTGAGCTGATAGCATCTATTTGGGTTCTGTGCTGGATACTTAAAAGGCTGCTGTAATGCAGGTAGAGGATGACAGAAAACAACAATATCGAAATGACCACACCAATGATCAGGACGTATTGAAGTGCATTAGCCTTGACCCTGACCCCTAATAATTTCATGCTTTTTTGAATCGCTGGCTTGTGCCATTGAGCCTAAGAATCACGTAATCCTTTGCTATTTTTACTAGACTCAGGCTATCGTTGATTTTTCCCATATTCAGGGTCAAAAGCTGGTTGTTGATCTTGACGGCTGCAATCGTCCTTTTTCCGTTGGCGTCCTTGATACTTCCCTGATATTCGATCTTTGGCCAATTTATCTGCTTCTTTTTGCCCGCTGTCGTTCGCTTGGTTTTTTCTACCTTTTTTTTGTAGGTCTTTCCCGTGAATGGGTCAAACTCTGGTTCCTTTAGTGGAGGCAGCTCTTCTTTTGCTATTTCGCTTTCGCGAAAGCGTGACTCATCAACTTTAACAATAGGTGGCAATTCAGGATTTAGACCATCATAGATACTATAACCTACCCAGCCCCAAATCGCTATGGTGAGCGGCACGAGTATGTACAGGGATTTCTTGGATTTTAGCATTATTGCACCTCAAAAACAGCGGAAGAGAATGGGGATTGATAGGCGCCATTTTCTGCCCTTACACGCCATTCGTATCGACCTGCCTCTAGCCGTACAGTTGAATTAGTACCTACAGAGTCCTGAACGAGCTCATCCCAAACCACTTGTTCAGGGCTGGCAAAATCTGGTGTTGCAATCTGTAAACGGTAAAAGCTGGCGCCTTCTAGCGAATGCCAATCAAAACGCACATCACCGGCGTCCAAAATAGAATTCACGGAAGGTGCGATAAGCATGACGCTATCATTGCCTAGGTTCTCTTCATTGGTCAACTCTTCACAACCGATAAATGAAACAAGCAAGAAGCACAATAAATGGCATCTCTTTCTCAAGTGCATGCGACAAATTTTACATTGCTAAAAGTAAGATTTTTACATAAATTTACGAATTATAGTTTTTCATGAAAAAGAGAGTGTCATCTTGTAAGCTTAACGCCTTCAATCTTCAGGAGATGCTGGTCACCCTGTGCATTGTCGGCATAGCTACCATGATCCTGCTACCCAACCTCATGCCGTTTATCGCGAGTACCAAAGCAATTGAAGCCCAATTGCAATTGAGGTCGCTATACACACTTCAAACCCAATACAGATACGTATACTCAATATATGCCAATGATCTGGATGATCTTGACTTTGAACGACCACTGACCGAAAATGAAGGTGGGATTGCCAAATATCAATACAGGATCGTAGAGGTAGATCCCACCAGTTTTGTCATTGAGGCCGAGGCCGTGATCGATTTTGACGGAGATGGCATCTACAACCTTTGGCGCATTGATGAGACTGGGGTTTTCAAGGAAATCACCAAGGATTGATCCAAATAGCCATAATCACCTTTATGTCGATAACAGGAACAGCCATCGCCTTTCAGGACCTCAAAGAACGCAGGGTGCATTTGGCGATGATCTTAATGTTTGTTTTACTGGCGGCTGTCCATAGATATTTTCAGACCTCTTTTTATCAACTTTTCCTCATCGAAAGCTCTGTCAATTTGTGCCTTTTGGCGCTATTAATTGTCCTAATTGCAGCGTACTTTAGATTGATTAGAAAGATTGATCCCAAAACGACTATAGGAAAGGGTGACCTGCTGATATTCCCTGCGTTTTGCCTAGGATATGATATTCAAGGATTTGTCATTCATTTTACGATTGGACTCTGCGCATCACTTATCCTGCATCTCGTTTTAAAGAGACTTTATAGGTCACACCAGACCGTACCTCTGGCAGGCTACCTCGCCATCTACTTCTGCATCCAAAAAGCTAGCGAACTATGGTTGAGTTAGGTAATCTTGATCTGCAGAACGACCTGAAGTCCATGCTTACAGCAGATCAGGTACGCCACTATGGAATAGTCATAACGGCACGAGATGATGATCAATTGACTGCCTATCACAAGGTAGCTGCGGATCAAATCAAGCTGGATGAATTGAGTCTGGTATTTGATCTTCCTGTACGCCTCAAAAAGATTGATGAGGATCACTTTGATCAGATAGTAGCAACTAATTATCGCATCTCGGCTCAGAAGAGCGCAAGCCAGTCCTTAAAGGTCAGCGAAGATTCATTTGACGCTATACTCAACCACGCCCATCAGGTGGGTGCAAGTGATATCCATATTGAACCACTATCCAAAAAGACGAGGGTGAGGTTTAGGTTGGACGGTGCACTAAAGACCTTTTATGAGATACCGTTGTCGGAGCATTCACTTCTAGTGAACAAGATCAAGATACGGTCGAACCTGAACATCTCTGAAAAGCGAAGAAATCAGGACGGGCGGATATCCCTGCACCTAATGGGTGCTGGTCGGGTAGATGTCAGGGTGTCTTCACTTCCTAGTTTGCACGGTGAAAAGATGGTACTTAGGCTGCTGGAATCCAATCAAGAAGATATCAGCATTGATAAGATCGGATTCTCAGCTGAACAGAAAAAAATCTATCAGAAAGCTTATAGAAGGCAAAACGGAATCATCCTGATCAGTGGACCGACAGGATCGGGAAAGACAACTACGCTTTACGCAACACTCAAGGAACTCAACGCTGAAGAAAAGAATGTTCTTACCGTGGAGGATCCAATTGAGTATACATTGGACGGGATCAATCAGGTGCAGGTAAAGCATGACATCGGTTTTGACTTCACCGCTGCATTAAAAACCTTTCTGCGTCAGGATCCAGACATCATCATGGTAGGTGAAATTAGGGACAAGGAGACTGCCCAAATGGCGGTAAAGGCATCCCTCACGGGACATTTGGTTCTGTCTACGATACATACAAATTCTGCACTGGGAACGATAGACCGACTAAAGGACATGGACATTCCAGAATACCTGATAGCTTCTACGCTTAACCTAAGTGTCGCCCAGAGGCTAGTGAGGCTATTATGCCCACACTGTAAAAAGGCAGAAGAAAGCAAGGTGGATTTGATGGATAAAAAAGCTAGCCAGATTCACAGTCATTATATTGCCAGCGGCTGTAACAAATGCCAGTTTACTGGTTATGCAGGTAGGACAGCGCTATTTGAAATGATAGAAAACAATAGGCAAATGTCTTCTGCCATAAAACACAATACTTACATTAGCCATGCAGAATCCATCGACATTCCAACCATTAAAAATCAAGCCGTTCAGTTATTGAGGGACGGCAAAACTTCGTATGAAGAAATCTATCCACTACTTATCGAATAATATGAACATAAGGTTGGTAGTTTTTTTGTTATGCTTCTTAGGATCCTTTTACGCTGGTGCTCAGGAAACCCGATTGCTTCAATTAGAAAATGCAATAGGTCAACAAGCCCAAAATATCAAAGGCCTGCAGGAGTCTGTAGAGCTTGATCTTTCCAACACCGATGTACATACCTTACTGACTGCGGTGGCAAAGGTGCATGAGATCAACATGGTGATCTCACCAGAGCTTAGGTCTGACAGGATCGAAAACACCTTCAATGAACTTCAGGTAGCCACATTGTTGATGTACCTAGCCAAAGAATACTCACTTACCTATGAGTTCACGGGAAATATCATTGCCGTCAAAAAATACCGTGAACAGCCCGTGGTCATCAATACAGATAGGTCCGAAGTAAACTATGAACTTGCCCGTGACTACTTATCACTGGATTTAAACAATGCCGTGCTTGAGGATGTTTTTCGAGAAATTACCAATCAGTCAGGAAAAAACCTTTTATATGACAACAGCATTCGAAACAGGTCGCTCAGCATCTACCTGAGAGAGGTGCCATTGGAAAAGGCTCTTCAACAATTGGCATTAGGCAACGGACTTCTATATGAAAAGACCAACGACGGTTTTTATCTCTTTAGTCCTGCACCTGCGACTGCAGATGGCAGTCCAGGATCAAGGGTAGCCAGACAGCGCGGAAGAAGGTTTGAGTACACAATTATTGATACGCTAGAGCAGCAACTGAACGTCAATTTCAAGGAGGCGATGATTGAAGACGTGATTCTAAATATTGCAGAAGATCTTGACCTTGGAATCTATGTAGCCTCCCCTTTGGAGAATGCTGGTACCGCTAACATCAAGGCAAAGTCTATTTCATTTGAAGAGTTGCTTACGAAACTATTTGAGAGTCGAGAGCAAATAGCAGATGCTGAAATTAATCAGCCAAACATTCAACAGGCGAATGGTGGAAGAAATAATCAGGGGCTGAATGCCAATCCTTCAAGTGGTTATTACACCTTTAAAAGGGAAGGGAATCTATTCTTTTTTGGTACTAGTGACCAACTCACTACCAGGACCGTCAAGCTGATTCCACTTAAATACCGTGCAATAGAAATTATTCAGGACCAGCAGATTCAGAACAGCAACAGGTTCTCTACCAATCAGGCCTTCAATACGGGAAGCTTTAGCGTACCTGGCGTAATCACCAATCAGGGATTCAACAACGGCAATATTCCCGGCAACAATCAGAACCGGGTAAATAATAACCTAACGCCTCAAACTGAGGTAGCACAAGTCATCAGTGATATGTTACCAGACGAGGTTATTTCTACTCTAGACATAAAGATCGACAAAGAGTTGAACAGCTTTGTCGTCAACGGACCCGCAGCTGAAATTGCCAAGTTTGAAAGGCTTGTTAATTCTATCGATAAGCCTGTGCCTGTGATACTCATTGAAACCATGATCATTGAAATCAACAGGACATCAACTGTTGAAACAGGTATTGAATGGGGATTGGGAAATGGACCGGTCAATACCACCGGAAACATCTATCCTAACACGGACCTGACACTTGGTGCAAATTCAGTCAATAGGATATTGGGTGGAATTGAAGGTTTTGCTTCTTTGAATCTAGGTAGGGTCGTTCCAAACTTTTTTGCTCGCTTAAAAGCAATGGAAACCAATGGGGAAATCAATATACAGTCCGCACCCAAGCTTTCGGTACTCAATGGTCATGAGGCCAATCTTGCCATTGGTGAGACTACCTATTACGTGATCACCAGTAGAGATATCATTGGCGCACAAAATCCGCAAACGCAAATCATAGAAAACTTCCAGCCTATTGATGCAGAACTGGGAGTCTATATAAAGCCAGTGGTTTCCGAAAACGGGGAAATCACCATGGGGATTGTAGTCAACCAATCCACCTTTACTGGAACGAGAATCAGTGAAGAAGCCCCACCAGATATTACCTCAAGGCAGTTCACCTCGACGATCAGGGCAAAGGATAAGGATATTGTAATCCTAGGTGGTCTGGAAGAGAGTATCCGCAGCAATACTGGAAGCGGGGTCCCTTTTTTGGCACGTATTCCAATTATCAAGTTTCTGTTTAGTAAACGTGTGAGAGAAGGAACCAAAAGAAAGTTGGCTATTCTTATACGACCCACTGTACTTCGCTAGCGCATGAAAAATCTCAAGTCTTTGTTTCCTGAGAAAGTGGTCATCCTAAACGAGGATGGATTGACTATTCATGACTTGACTATAGAAGGCGATGTCATCGCTTTCGCGAAAGCATACCCAGCAAAACCAGATCAGAAATTCCTTTTCGATAAAGCAGTCTTGGTCATTGATCTTGAGGGAATCATTTCGCGAGAAGTAATGAGCAGCGACCCGCAGGAAGCTCTGATGGAAGCTTTTCCTGCAATAAGGGCAAGTGAGATTTACTATGAGTTTCTGGCACTCAAGAAAAATCGGATAAGCATCATCAAGGAGGAGAGGTTGCATGGAATCTTTAGAAAGCAAGATCTTGATTCAAAGTCATTCTCTGAATTCTATTTTGCTGATACCCTCAAGGCGGCTTCTTCAGAAAGCGCTATCTCTAACGAACAGCTTTCTGAAATCGCACTTGGGCTTTTCCTGAAAAAGATTCAGGCTAAGCATAACATGTCAGTAATCAAGAATCGTCTTAATGAAAAACTCTTTAACTCTCGATTCTTTGAGATTGGCAAATGGTCTGCCATTGTTTTTTTCTTAATTGCGTTGACAGTGAATTTCTTTTATCATGAGCGTTACAGGAAGGAGCTGGCTGAAAAGCGGGTCAAGGCACAGGCTTTTACCAATGTTGATGAAGAACTCACAGAGTTGAAAAATCAGATTAAGTCCTCAGAACTGTTGCTCAACAGCAATAATCAGGAAAGCATCGAGATATTGAGGGGAATAAATGATATCCTCTTGTTTAGTCAGGATATAAGGTTCTCAGAAGTTTTATATCAGCCCTTGAGATCGGTGCTCAAACAGGGTGATGAGATCAGGCTTAAAGAGAATATACTCGTTTTGAAGGGAAACACCACAGAACAGAATATGCTTGATGCATTCCTAAAATTTCTTAACAGGCATGAATTGATCGACCAAGTGAATGTGGGTGAAATTAGAGAGGACAAGCGAACAGTTTTTTTTGAACTCAATCTGAAGCTAAAATGAAGCTGGAAAGAAGAAATATCTTTTTGCTTCTAGCCATAACCTTCGTGGGGGTACTGAGCTATCAGCTGACGATCAAGAATACCTTTGAGTATAAAGCATCTATAGATACCCTGAACTTTGAACAGATGCAGCAAAAACAAGAAGAATTGCTGCGATTAAAGAGAAGGCAATTGACTTTTGAGAAAAGATTGGATGAAAAACAGGTAAACCGATTAGGGACAGAGGAAACGCTATTCAAGCTCTTGGAAGGTTATGAGTCAGTAAAAATTTTGGATTACGATAATGAGATTTTCTACGAAGACAACAGGAATAAAAAACGCTATCATCAGATTCAATTAAAGGGTAGTTATAAAGACTTATTGTCAATTATTGATAGACTTTTAAATAATGTACCCTCACTGAACATAGAAAGTCTTGAACAAGTTTATAAGCAAAAGAGTTTTAATAAAGTACAAGGATTTAACTTTAAACTTATTGCGTCAGAAATTTCTAAAAATTAAAAGTTCTTTTGACTTCTATCGTGGGATAAAAGAATTTAGTACTATTCAAATCACCTTAAAGACTCATTAACGGCGCGGACAAATGGTATTCAGCTTAGTCAAGTTTCCATGACTAACCACTCGTTTGTTAATAAATTGTAGTTCTTTTTGCGTTTGTTTTAGTATCAAGAAAATATTTCAATTTGTTCGAAAGATCTTTGTTGATACTTGAATTAAAAATTTAACGATTTTAAGAAGATATTTCTGCCCTTCAACTTGGCATGTTGTGATTTCCCTAACATATTTTTTGGGAAAATTCTTAAAGTTGAAACAGAATCTTTCTCTTTTGTTGTCAGTACTAGCTCTATTATTAGCTGGTTATCTGATTTTTGCAAGTCTCGGGCATTCCAACAGCTATGCTTACGTAGATGTAAATAAACTTCTGGACGGTTATAAACGCACTGAAGTTGTTAGAGCTGAGTTTGAGGACAAAGCTAAAACGCTCAATGCTAATGTGGATAGTCTGATTGCTGATTGGCAAAAAGAATTGAAGACTTATGAAAAGGAACGGTCTTCCATGTCAAAGAAGGAGCTGGAATTAAAGCAAGAGTTGCTGGGCAACAAACAACAGCAAATCAGTAATTACCAGCAGGCCATCCAGAAGCAGATTCAAGAAGAAGATCAGAAAGCCACTCAAACCGTAATCAATGATATCAATGATTACGTGAAGGAATATGGTAAAAAAGAAGGCTTTTCAATTATTCTAGGAGCAACAGGTTCTGGAAACATCATGTATGCAAATGACGCGGCTGATCTCACAGAAACTGTTTTGGAAGGATTAAATAAGGAGTTCAACGCAGAGTAATTTGATAAGCAGGAATTTAAATATCGTTTTATTCGCGACTATTGGTCTGATTACGCTGTCGTCTTGCACAAAAGAAAACTTTACTAGTAAAGAGGAGCTGCTTGAATTTGTCACCAATCCCGAAAATGGCTATCTGCAGGAAAAACAAGTCAATGGAATTAAATACAATTTACTCTATAAGCCTACCGACCTTCTTGTAGCTCAAGAGCTAAGGGATAGTTTTTCGATGGATGATGTTTCTCGACTTAGGAAGAAATACGATCCATACCTTTATTTTAATTTGAGTATGAGTCTAAAAAATCAGGAGCTTCTAACTAGTCTTGCCGGCGATCGTTCAAAATTTGGTGCCATGGTAAACACCCTGGCATTTGATATGGACAGATACGTCCACTTATATACTGAAAAGAAAGATACCATTCCATTGGCAGATTTTGTCTATCCTAGAATGTACGGAATGAGCAAGTCAACTGACCTCTTGTTTGTTTACCCAAATGACGAATTAACCAAAAGTCAAGATTTACGTCTTACTATTGAAGATTTCGGTTTTTATACCGGTGAGATAAAATTCAAGCTATCAAAACAGGTTCTTAATAACACACCACAAATTATTTTCTAATGAGGTTCAATAGTATACCAAGCCTATTTATAATTACTTTTCTATTTAATCATTTATGTATTGCTCAAGGGCCCCAAGCACCAGAGGCTACAAGTTTTGAGCCTGTTGACGCTACTGATATGGTCAATTTAGTTACTGGTGATATGTCATATGTGCTACCGCTGCTGAGTATACCGTCACCTGAGGGAGGTTTTCCTATTGCTTTGTCATATCATGCTGGTATTGCTATGGATCAAGAGGCTTCATGGGTTGGATTGGGTTGGTCCTTAAACCCGGGTGCTGTTAATAGATCTGTGAAAGGCAATCCTGATGATTGGAGTCGAGCTACAAGGTCATCATTCTTTTATGATGTCGGGGGGACAGAGGATTATTACTCGTTCTCTATTGGTGGATTATTACCAAATGGTATCTCTGTGGGAATGAGCAAGGCTTGGGGAGGGTATAGAGCCTGGGGCGGATCAATAGGTTACGCAGGGCAAAATTTCATTTTTGGATCCGAGGGGTTTGGCGGTTCTGTGGCCATACCAGGAACTGGATTAGGATTTTCGATGTTGCCAGGTCAAGAAGGGATGAACATAAGTACAAGTATTTCTGTCGGTGTTTCTCAGCAACTGAGCAAGGATGTCGCTGGTGATGCATCCTTAACTGGGGTCGTTTCTTTTAATACGAGAAGTAAGAATATTAGCATGAGTGGTCGAGCAAGCTCAAAATTAAATGGTATTGGTGTGTCCTTTGATGTATTTTCAATCTCCTCATCGGGCACTAATTCTTATGATTCTTCAATTTCAAGTGGTAGCGTAGATGCAGGTGATTACGATGTGGTTATTTCCAATAGAGGATTTAATTTAAATGTTGGTTTCTTCTATACCAGCTACAGACATACAAAAGTTGCTTATAGTTTAT
Source organism: uncultured Flavobacteriaceae bacterium (assembly GCA_964478845.1). Lineage (GTDB taxonomy): Bacteria > Bacteroidota > Bacteroidia > Flavobacteriales > Flavobacteriaceae > Nonlabens. The sequence continues at coordinate 82,226 of CAYZJT010000002.1, forward strand.
TTAAAAGGCTTGAATTTGTTACCTCTGGTATATTTCAACCTTATGCTTCTACTTTGGAAGACAGTCATGGACGAATAATTGATGGTCGAACTATGGATGTCAAAGCGTTTTTTATCGATGATAGTGATATGGCTAACCACAAAGCATGGCGCCAAAATCACAGTTTCATAAGTGGAAAAGCGCTGCCTGGCTTCTTTGATCAGATTTTAATGCCGAATTATGACAGTTATTCGGTTTCCTCACAGGGCCTCTCTGGTATCATTACACCAGTAGCCCTGAATGAGATGAACTTATATGATAAATCCGATACGTCTTCCTATTTCAGACCAGAAATTAGCACTAGTCATGCGGCGGTAGTCTCTTATATGGGAGTTCATGCTCCGACTTTTAGCCATAATTTACAAAACAATTTTCATTTCATAGGTGTAAATTCCTCATTTTCACGTGTGGGCAAAGGGAATTGGGGCAATGTAAACCTTGGCGATTCAAGGAACATAACTGACTCAAAAAATATCATCAATGCAAGTACCGCTGCGGACAATAAATATCAAAGCCCTTTAACTGCTGACGGTCATAGGAAAACTAGCCTTGGTAGGTTAAGGCGAGGAAGGGTTATTGAAACATTTACTAACGAGGAAATAATAAACGGAGCTACCTCTGGTTGGTTTATAGAAAGCAAAGCTATTGGGTTTGATAGAACGTTTCCTTTCCGAAATAAAGTATTTGGGAATTTGAAAGATGGCATTGGTGCTTATAGAATAACCGATACAGATGGTAAAGTTTATCATTACTCACAACCAGTTTATCATCACGAAAAAATTTATAAGAATTTTCAAGATGACCTTAATATAAACTTGGAAGATGCTAAATTTTACCAAGCCAAAGATACCTATTCATATGCAACGCATTGGTTACTTACGGCGATAACGGGACCTGACTATGTCGATATAAATAACAATGGTCAGTTAGACGAAGATGATTACGGTTATTGGGTCGAATTTGAATACGGTATGTGGAGTGGAGGTTCGGGGTATCGCACACCTAAAGCTGGTTATCAGGAAACTCAAAACATCACTTCGACATCCCCATTGCGCAAGTCTTACTCTTTAGGTATAAAAGAGGTTTATTATTTAGACAGAATCAAAACAAGAACCCACAGTGCTCTCTTTATCAAATCAGTAAGGAATGATAATCTGAGTCACCAAATCGAATGGTTCACATCTAAGAGGGCGATGGGGAATGCCAATTTGACTCAGTGGGGAAAAATGTTCAAAGCCCAGGCTTCCAAACAATTCACATTAGCAGGAACTTTTTTTCGCGAAAGCAATCTGGGAAATTGGCCTGTCTACGATCTTGTTACTTTTCCTGAAAACGGTTCAGCAGTAGATAATGGTAAGCCTTTTGATATAACCTATCTGGATGTGCCGAGTAATAAATCTTTAAAACTAGATCAAATAATAATTATCAAAAATCAAGATGCGATTTTCGACAAGAGTAAAATTTCTCAATTAAATAATCAAAACACATGGGGACAAACTTATCATAATGTTGGTTATGAATTACCCAACAATGTTCCTAATTATCCTTCTTCTTTTCTATACAGAAACACCCCTTATACTGTTAATGGTGTCTGGGAACCTTCTCTTCCCAATATATTTTATGGCAATTTAAATGATCGTATTTTAGATGTTTATGATTTGGAGGGCACAGAAATTAAAAATAAAGCTCTTCAAACCATAAATTTCAACTATGATTATTCCCTTGGTTCCAACCTTCCTAATAGTCAGACTGGAAGACATCTTGCCTTAAAAGAAATTACTTTTTTGGGCAAAAATCAAGTTCAAACGATGCCACCATATAATTTTTCGTATGCTCGTCCTTGGACTCCATATTCAAATGATGATATGGACGCTTGGGGCTACCATGACACTTATCCAGAATCATGGAGTCTAAATCAGATTCAGACACCTCTTGGAAGTAAAATAGAAATTGAATACGAGGAAGATTCATATAATTCAGAGGCGGCATTTCGAGATTTCGATACTTCAGGTTTCGTCAATTTTGATTATAACTCCAAAGATGCTGTAAAAAGAGGAGGTATTTTATCATATCAATACGATAATGGTGAGCTTATCATAGACTTTGATCCTATAAGAGTGAATTACAATTTGAATTCTGTATTTGCCGTCAATCAAAAATTAATGATTAATTTCTCTTTCGGCTATATCCGTGAATTCCCTAGTTTCAGCGAAGAGAGATACGGTGGCGGTTCCATACTGTTTAAAATAACTGAGATTGACGAGCTTAATAAAAAGATGACTTTTCAAGTTCAGGATACCCCAAGGGGGCCTCGCATTTCTGATCTCACCGATTTTAATCCAAATGTTCAATGCACCGGTTCTGGTTTACCGGTTTGGCCTAATCGATGTTATTCATCTTTAAAATTCAATTATAATTCTGGTGTATTCACTGCCGAGAACCCAAATGGTAAACAAGGAGGCGGGCTCAGAGTTAAGAAGATAACTACTTCAACAGAGACCTCTTCAGTTTCTACGTTATACTCATATATGGATCCTACAACTAATGCTGTATCAGGAATCACTTCATTTGAGCCATCAGACGAAGAGGGAAAAGTCGTACCTTATATTGAATTACTACCCGCCCCGAATGTATATTATAAGTATGTCACCGTAACAGCGGATAGCGACCAGATTAGTACCACCTATAAGTTTGATGTATTAGAACCATTTAATTTCACCAGTCACGAGACTTTTGATAATTTGAATTCAAGTGGTGATGGCACTATTTATCAATTAGGTGATCATTTTAAAGTCAAGGTAAAGCAATTTCCTGATGGCTATCACACTAATCAGTACCGAAATCAACTTAATACCTATATTAAAACCGAGATTCACGATAAAACAAGCCGACTAGGGAATCTTCTAACCAAGACTACGACGAATCAATTAGGAGATATACTCGCGATAAATGAATATAATTTTCAGGATTTCAATGAAGAAGAGGATCATGAATATGGAATTATAGAAGAAAGTTTCAATCATTATAAATTAAACATGTGGCAGGACTTGAACGGTAATCCCAACGACACTTCTGTAGACCTTCTTTACTTCCCTTCTGCTTCATCAACCAATTATATTCGTTACCCTAGTAAACTTCTCAACGCTAGTGAATCGAAAGGGAATTACTCATTCAATACAATATTTGGTAGTCATGATTTTCTTACTGGAAATACCATAGAAACAATTAATTACGATGCAAAAGGACATTCCATCATCACAGAGAAGATTCCTGCTTACAAACTCTATTGGAGTATGGGAAGCAAAGTGGACAATAGAAACAATAAAAACATGCTTACCCAGAACGCAATGTCGAAAACCTATATTGAGCGTAATGGCAACTGGGATCTGATAGGAGCAGATATAACGACTTGGAACAACAATTGGCACTACTTTAATGCCGATGGCTCATATTCAAATCCAACTAATACAGATCACAAAATCTGGCGTAAGCATAAAACCTACTTTTGGGATGGTGAGAAGGATGAAGAAGGAACTTTCTTAGATTACGATGGGGATTACGACAACTTTAATTGGGGATTAGGTAGCTACACCACTAATAGCGCCGGTATCAGAGAGCATCAGGTCAGCCAACCTAGTAACTCGGATTGGAAGTTGTCATCAGAGGTCACTACCTATAATCATTTTTCCATGCCGCTGGAAGTTAGAGACATCAACAACAATTTTGTTTCTACGAAAACCGATGCCTACCATGAAAAAGTATTTTCTACCTCAAACGCTGCCTACACCGAACAGTTTTATTCTGGTGTGGAAGAAGGCGAGAATGACTGGGTTGGTGGACAGGTCAGGATATGGAATCCGAAATTAGGTTTTGCACATACTGGCGAATACGCCGAAGCTGTCGATCCTGGTGGCAAGGCATTCCGATGTTACCCTATCCCAAGGTTAAAAGCTGGTCAGAACAATAAGAAGTTTAAGCTTTCCGTTTGGGCAGATACAGGATCTGCAGGTAATGCTCTTGTTTTTGTTGATGGCAATGGATATGAATTCAACGGTGAAAAAACTGTTGCAGGAGGATGGACGCAGCTTAATCATTATTTTGAACTGGAGCAGCAAACAGAAATCTATGTAGGTTCTGGTTCTGGTCGAGTCAACTTTGATGACTTTAGGGTTCACCCCATGTCCTCTTCAATGACCAGTTATGTATATAATGAATGGGATGAGCTTTCATTTATCCTTGGGGCTAACAATATGGGTACTCAGTACATCTACGACGAAGCAGGACGCCTTGTTGAGGTATGGATGGAAGTTGCAGATACGCCAACTTCTGAAGGCGGGTTTAGAAAAGTAAAGGAGATGATTTATCAATATAAATCTGATGTGACGCTTCCTACACCCCCTGTAGTAAGAAATCCAATTACCTTCTCTGAACTGGACGGTACAATCAGAGCTTGTGTACCGGGATTATTGACGCCAATCGGCAGCCCACCAGCGAATGAAGAGTACAGATGGGCCCAATCTTTTTCTAGATCTGACCTTCAGTTCGGACCGTGGACAACAGAAAATTGTTTTGACCTTATTCTTGATGATTGTCAAACCACTTATGTCAAGGTAGCTATTAGGTATAGCGATGGACGTACAAGGGAATGGCAAAGTTCATATTTCAACAATCATAATTGTCCTGGTGATATACCTATAGAGGTATTGCCACCTTATCCAGGCGACGATGGGTTAAATGGAAACAATTAATAAGTCCTCGATTATGAAAAATCTTTTTTTATTTTTTCTTTTTAGTAGTTCTCTGGCCATGGGACAAGTCTTGCAGAATGATCCCTCGAATACGATTGATCCAGGCGCAGGCGGTGGTAGTTGTCTTGATAGCGAGAAGGTTTTTTTATATCGAGATTTTGATGGTGATGGCTACGGCTCAACCACAGGTATGTTGATCTGTCCTAACACAGCTGGCTGGGTAAATAATGATGATGACTGTGATGATTCCGACCCAAACCTCTTTCCTCAGACTTGGTATCCAGATCGGGATGGTGACGGTGTAGGTAAAGGACCATTGGCGATGGTACACTGTGGAAAACCTCCTGGATTAATAAATTATGAATTATCCAATAACGATTGCAATGATGACCCCAATAATGATGGAGCGGATGTAGGTGCACCAAGAATATGGTATCGTGATGCAGACGGGGACGAAAAAGGGGATTTTTTCAATCCTACTGATACAGAATTATGTGTTCCCCCGCATGGGTACGTGTCAGATAGTTCTGATTGTAATGACTTGGATGGAAACAACCATATCTACACATGGTACAAGGATTATGATAGAGATGGTTTAGGGGATCCAAATCAATCTGTAAATTCATGTTTCCCACCTAATTCTTGGTGGATATCGGTAGCAGGGGATAATTGCCCGAATTATGCAGGTGAACCATCTAATAATGGTTGTCCTACAGGTAATGTAGAAGAAGAACCATGGAATACTATCAAAACAATCTCTTACGACTTAGACGGTTTGCCTATTGCCAAGTCTAAAGCTTACTACGATTGTCTAGGTAAAAATGTCCAGAATCTTTCACTTGATTTCACTACAAATAAAACTTGGGCAAATCAAGTGATCTACGATAGCCAGGGAAGGCCAGCATTGACCACTTTATCTTCACCTGCCTGGAATGCTGAGACCTTTTTGTATAAGGAGGATTTCGTTATGAGCAATAGCGGAACACCAGTAGTCCCAGCAGACCTGGACGATAATTCTGTTGACGCACCGCGTATCGCTGATGACAATTTGACCTTGGGATGGTTTTACAGTATACGAAATAATGATCAAATTGGTGGAAACAATTTGAGGGACATTACGGATCGTCCCTACACTAGAACCGTTTATAGCAAGCTAAATCCAGGATCTGTATTGCGTACAGAGGGAGGGAATAAACCAGCAGGAACAGCAGAATGGAAAAACTCTTACTCCTTTACCATGAAAGCGGGTCAAGAATTGACACAGGATGTAGCCTTCAATGATCCAGCGTATGATTCAAGCAACTATAAAATTCTTAAGACAGTCACAAGAGATGTGCACGATGTCGAAAATGTCGTATTCACAGATACTGACGGTAAGACGCTAGCAAGTGCTAGAAGCGGTCCTGAAGGCACCATTCGTAACAATACAGTGACTATTGGCGAGCAGGGTTTTATTGATATTCACATCCCGCTGGGAATCACTGGCTATATTTTAAATAGACCACCAGATGTACATGTTCAAACTTACAATTTGATAACCGAAGAACTCGTCACAGGACATTCTACCACTTTGCCCAGTGGTTTTTATCGGATTGCAGTTGTTGATCCAGAAAGCTATGTTGCTAATTCCATAAGCGTAACATATAAAGACAATTACTATGATTATAGTTTGAATAAGTATGATGACCTAGGTAAGTTAACGAGTAGTACGCAACCTTTAGATTTTTCTAGACCAAACGCATCCTTAGAGACATTCTTTGAATATGACAACCGCGGGCAACTGATAAGATCTGAATCACCAGATGAGGGAGTCGCTCGGTTTAAATACAGGAATGACGGCCAGATCAGGTTTTCTCAAAATTCTAAACAAGAAGGACTAAACCAGGTCTCATATACCAACTATGATGAGATAGGTCGCCCGATAGAAAGTGGTGTTCTTAGTAACGCCGCTTTCGATTCTCTTGACCCAGATGAGGAATTGCCAGCTAGTCTATCACGATCCGAGCAGCTCTTTACGCAATATGATTATGTAACCCAAACTCAAATACAGATCTTACCTGCAAATTATCGAAACCCCCATTTCTTGGCTGGAAATGTTGCGATGACAACCAATTTTGAGGTATCAACATTTTACAGTTACGACATTTACGGCCGTGTGGAATGGATGGTACAAGTTATTGAAGGTCTTGGTGCCAAAACCCTTGATTACCGCTATGACCCCTTAACAGGCAGCGTGACTTCAGTTATATATCAAAAAAATAATACTGAAGAGTTTTTTGAGCACCGCTACAAATATGACATTATTGATAATAGTCTGGTTTCAGTTGAGACTTCTACCGATGGTCGTAGGTATCTCAAGCACGCTCAATATGATTACTACGAGACGGGTGAGCTTAAGCGAAAAGATATAGGCGATGGTCTCCAAGGCATCGACTATGTATATAACTTAAGTGGTCAGTTAAAAGCAATCAACCACCCATCGCTAACTGCTGCTATGGATCCTGGTGGGGATGATGATGACTTTTTTGGGATGACCGTTGATTACTATAAGGGGGATTACATGAGAGATCACGATTTTTCACCTTTAATGAATAGCGGTACAAACCAGTATAATGGCAATATAAAGGGTATACGCTGGAATACACATGGGTTTCAATCCCATGCAGAATACCTCTACTCCTACAATAGAAACAATTGGCTGACCGGTGCAGATTACAATAGTCCTGGCTCTAATAATGGTGATTATGACGTATCTAACATCCGTTACGATGCAAACGGTAATATTGAAACTCTGAGGCGAAATGGACCTGACGATCAAGGACTACTCACTATGGATAATTTGTCCTATGAATACAAAGATGACAAACCGAATCAATTATCTTATGTCAGGGATGCTTTTGGTGATCGTGACGTAGGGGACATGGGGGATCAACTAGCGAATAACTATAGATATAATTCAATAGGACAATTAACTCATAATGATGAGAATAGCCTAGAATATTTCTACAACACCGCTGGTTTGGTAACTAGAATTGACAGAGATGGAAATCCAGTAATCACTTTTCATTACGATGATAAAGGAAAGCGCTACAAGAAGGTAAGCTATCGCGATGGAAGCGTAGTCAATACCACCTACTACGTGCGTGATGCGGCTGGTTCACCTACTGCAATATATACAAGTGAAGGCGGACAGCAGAGCAGATTGGAAGAACATTCTATCTATGGAAGTGGTCGAGTAGGTATTTATAAACGCCAGCTGGAGACGACACTTTATCAAATGACTGACCATTTGGGTAATGTGCGTGCGGTGATACAAAAGAATGATAATGGAGACGCATTAGGGGTAATTGCCAAAACAGACTATTATCCCTTTGGAATGCCGATGCCAAATCGGGACGATGGCGCAAGTGAATACCGTTATGGATATCAAGGTGAGTTTTCAGAAAAAGAAGATGCTGAGCTGACTGGATCCACTAATTCTTTTGAACTGAGATTATGGGATGCCAGAATTGGGCGTTGGCTATCGACCGACCCTTACGGCCAATATTCCAGCCCCTATTTAGGGATGGGCAATAATCCTATAAGCGGTATTGATCCAGACGGTGGGTTCACAGATTTTTTAAATTCTGAAACTGGCAATCATGTTCACGTTGACGATGGTTTTGATGATATCGTTATCGTAGATCCGGATAACTGGAATTCTGTTATTAACTATGCAGAGTCGTATAATTTCTTCCAACTAGTACATAGTCAAGCTTTGACCGATATAATGAATCAAGGTTCTGTACATAGTAAAAATGATTTTGGGGTTTATCGGTTCCCTGAATCTGGACCTGGATTTGCAAGGTATAGCACTAGTTTTAATAATGAAAATTATTATGTTGATGGAGTTCACCGTACGGGAGATAATTATATAAGTTCTTCAGCCTTCATCGCACTTTATCAAACATTTTCTGATTTTCATGATTTTTGGGGTGGTACCATGCATTACGGTGATATTTCAGCTTACGATCCTAGAATCCAACTTGGTCACAGTTCCCACTTCAGGGGTTCCGCAATAGATATTCATTATATATCAGAATCTGGGACAGAGCTTTCAGGAAATAGTGCATATAATAGTGCTGGTTACTGGGCTCAAACTTTCTTTTTTCTTATCGCAGAAGAGCATGGATTCACGAGTAACTTTTCCTATGGCAATCGCTGGATGCATAGCACAAGCACTACAAATGGAAGAAATCAGGGACTTCATCGAGATCATTTACATATAGGCCTTCCTGATTCATGGACACATAGACAAAGAGGTGTCAGCTATGGATCAAGTGCGACAGTACCTTTACCACATTAATATGAAATTTGTTTTTTTTATGCTCACAATACTATTTGGTTCCTGTCAAACAGAAACCAATCAGTCGCCTTCAGGAAGCTTCAAAAAACATGATACAACCAAGCATATTGAATCCTTAAGATCGCCTGGTCCACCTGACACCCTTAACAATCCAAAAACCCGTGAAATCAATTGTATAAACAAAAAAGTTTTTGATAGCCTATACTACATCTCTGAATCGAATCCATCACTACGACTTATGGAATTGTTACAGCAAGAAGAAATCAACGCCAGCCAAAAATTAATTCAACCTAATAAAGGCGGGTCAAACCTTGATTTTGTTCTTAAACAGCTTTTAGCAGAATCTAAAACTGATGAGAGAAGCGGTGTAAAAGAGATGTTAATTCGCAATTTGAATTTTAATGGATTGTACGTTAATGATTCTTCCTTTGTAGCCCCATATTATTACAAATATGATGGAATTGGCGGGTGTGATCTGATGAGCTCCGTAATTACAGTCAAAACATCTATGATATATGAAAGACCGAATGTAGATTCTCCAATTTTCCACCAGATTCAATCAGATGTGATCATTGAGTTTTCAAACATTGTAAGTTCCTCACCCGTGTCTAAATCGAATCATGCCAATGAACAAATTCCTTTAATAGATGTGTCAAATACCTGGTATTTCATAAGGAAGTATGGCGGTTACGTAAAAGGTACTGATGTATGGTGTTTTCAGGAACCATTATATAAATATAAGAGGATCAATAATAAATGGTATTTAACAGAAATTCTTCAATTTGAATAACTGACAAGTGGATTTATCTTTTGCAAGATAAAAATTTCATAGCCGCTGCTGACGTGAACAATCATCTTACTATTTACTTAAAGCGAATCATTTTTATATAATTATCGACAACAGATTACAAACATGTCGAAACAATTTTTAGGACTAATTTTATTATTCCTGAAAGCCCCCGCTGGCGGGAGTACCTCTCTTGTAGCTACAAATCCTTATAAGTTCTGGACTGCAATTTATCAATGATTTATATCTTTCTTCAACGTAGTATTACTTATTCAAATTACACTGATAAAAAAATCTGCAAGACCTCAAATTATCCCAAGTGGATCTCCTATGCATAGTGTTGCGAGGTCGATCCAAATAATTTTTTGACCATTTATTGCTGTATAAGTTCTAAAAATTCACAACTGCCCTTCTGTAATTTAAGTTCTGGCGCGAGTTTATATTGCGCTTCCGCAAGGGTCTCGCTCCTGCTAAATTGCTACATTCTCTTAGTATAGTTAAGTTCTGATGAAATTCACTTGTGGATGATCGTCAATTAGCATTCTATTTTTCTAATTCTCATGCTATAGCTAAACAAGTTTCACACGATTAAGGTTCAATCAACATTTCTTGATCCATATTTTTGTGATAACTTTATGTTTCTCACGACAAAGTACTTATGAGATGCTTTTTCCTAATTTTCTGGTCGTTTTTTTCAATAGTTTGCTTTGCTCAAGGGGAAGCAAACAACTGGTATTTTGGTCGTAATGGCGGGATCACATTCAACGGTGGCTCACCAGTTGGGTTGAGCAATGGTGCTCTTAACAACAGAGAGGGGTGCTCTGCTATTTCTGATGCTAGCGGTAACCTTTTGTTTTATTCTGATGGAAGGACAGCCTACAATAGAAACCATGTTTCCATGCCAAATGGCACTGGATTGCTTGGACATCCAAGTGCAACGCAATCTGGACTGATTGTCCCGCATCCTGGGAATCCAGATCTATTTTATCTATTTTCAGTTGATGAACTTACTGGTACCAATGGCATACGCTACAATGTTATTGATATGACGTTAGATAATGGGTTAGGTGATATCACAGCTCAAAAAAACATTCCACTTTATACTCCGGCTTTAGAGAAAATTACAGCTGTAGAGCACGCTAACGGTAGGGATATTTGGTTGCTTACCCATACTCAAGCAAGTAACGAATTCAGAATTTTCCTAATTGACAGTAATGGGCTAAACATAAATTACATATCACAATTTATTGGGATTACTGTATTACCTGCAGATGCTTCTGGATACATGAAAGTCTCACCTAATGGGAGATATGTAGCAGCTGCTTATCGCCAGACAGAAGCTGTTGAAATCCTAGAATTTGATCCCACCACTGGAACCTTGTCTAATCCAATTCTTATCTCAAGTATTGATCCCTCACTTAGAAATTCTGATCTGTATGGTATTGAATTTTCACCAAATAATCGCTATTTGTATGTGACTGACATAAGAGATGGTGTTTATCAAATGGACATTTCTAACTACAGTTTTGGCGCAATAACTAACTCCATCTCCAAATTAGTCCATACACCTGGTGTACCGCCAAACATTACTACACCATATGGAGCGTTGCAAACTGGTCCTGATGGCAAGATTTACGTAAGTCATAGACTGCATGATCATTTAGGTGTCATCAATAATCCTAACCTGTCTGGGAACGCCTGTGACTACCGCTTTAATGGTGTTCCCCTCCCATCCGGTACTTGTGATTTAGGACTTCCGCCTTTTATCACCAGTTATTTTTCTTCTACGATTTCTGTGGCAAATACCTGTCTGGGCGATACCACGACTTTTCAATTGGACAGTAGCCAGACCATCAACTCTGTAAGTTGGGACTTTGGGGATGGAACCTCTTCATCGGTCGTCAATCCCAGTCATGATTACCAAAACGCCGGCACCTATAATGTCACTGTGGACATTATGGTAGGATCAGATACGTTTCAGGACAGCCGTGACGTGACAATTTCAGAAGTCCCGGTGGCGAGTCAACCCAACGATTTTATTGTATGTGATAATGACAGTGATGGGTTGGCAAGCTTTGACCTGACTTCTATGGACGCCCAGATTTTGAATGGTCAATCCATTGCCACTTTCAGTGTTAACTATTATGCCAGCGTTTCAGATCGGCAAAACAATCTAGAGATCGCCAATCCGTCATCGTTTGTCAATTCAACTGCCTTTCAATCCGAGACGGTATATGCACGGGTCTATAACAATGATAATGATGCCTGCAATGATGAAACAGAATTTGATATTCAAGTTTTCGAAAATCCAAGACCTAGCGCTCCAGTGCCTGCACTCGAAGTTTGCGACAATGATAGCGTCGGTGACGATCGGGATGGACTGGTTCAGGTTGATTTGACCACGCAGGAATCTTTACTTTTGAACAATCCTAATTTATCCCCTTTTGCTTTTGAATATTTTAGGGATGCGCAACTTACTAATGCCGTCACAGATCCTGCGAGTTATAGGAACCAAACAAGAAACGAAACTATTTATGTAAGGATTAGGAACAGCACTGCAATGGTTTGTGAAGAACTTGTGAGTTTCCAGTTGCGTGTTCTAGAGTTGCCAGACGTGCCAGCAGTATTAGATTATATTCAATGCGATGATGATAACGATGGTTTTTCACTATTTAATCTTCAATCCTTTATAGACCAGATAAGCACAGATCCCAGCCATCAAATCAGTTTTTATTCTAGTCAACAAGATGCAATAACAGGTCAGAATCCCATAACAAATACCTCTTCCTATCCCAATCCTACTATTTCAGGTTCGACTGTTTGGTCTAGGACGGTGTCTTCAGAAGGCTGCTTTCGCGAAAGCGAAATAAATTTAATCGTAAGTTCTACACAGCTACCCACAGGCTTTCGGGAAACCATCTATGAATGCGATGACGGGATAGACCTGTACGATGGGATCGCTGTATTTGATCTGACTGCAGTAGAAGCACCGATTACAAGCCAGCTACCATCTGGGCAGATGCTGGATATTACATATTACGAAACTCTCAATGATGCTATCTTAGAATCTAACGCTATTAACAATACCACTAGCTATGAGAATTCCATTTCTGGTGTTCAGGATATCTTTATAAGGGTGGAGAACGAGAATACTTCTGATTGTATTGCAGTAGGTAATTTTCTCCGACTTAACGTGGAAGAAGTCCCAATCAACCCAGGAACCATTCAAATTGTACAATGCGACCAGTCCAACGATGGAATGGAGTCGATTGATACCTCTGGTCTCAATGCACAAACTCTTCATGGACAAAGTGATGTATCCATTGAATATTTTGATGCAGGCAACAATTCACTTGGTAACAGTCTGCCAAATCCGTTTAATACAGCAACGCAAACACTCCAGGTTGTGCTAAGCAATAGCCTTTCGCAAGATGCTGATGGAGCTTGTTCCACTAGCTTTGATTTGGAATTTGTGGTGGACGCAGGTGTTCAGGCCTTTCCAGTACCCATTTTTGCGGCTTGTGATGATGACAGGGATGGACTTCATTCTTTCAATACTGCGGGACTGGAAGCAAGTATCCTGAATGGCCAAAGCAATGTTCAAATAGAATTTAAAGATGCAAGTGGTCTAACAATAGCTACACCTTTTCCAGATTCGTTTACCACAAATTCTCAAATCGTAACTGCTAGGGTCATCAACCCCAATAATCCGCTGTGTTTTGAGGAAACAAGTGTTGAATTTGTGGTCACTACTACACCAGTAGCGGGATCAGTAGAAGATGATATACGATGTGACGATGACGGTAATGATGGGAATATTCTTTATAGATTGAATGATTTTGATGCACAAATACTGGACGGTCAATCTGCCGCCGCTCATAGTATCTCATATCATGCTACAGATCAAGACGCTAGAACTGGGACAGGTGCTTTGCCTAATAACTATACCAGTTCAGCTGATAGAGAAACTATCCACGCCCGTATTGAGGCAATTGAAAATACAGGTTGTTACGCCGTTACTTCTTTTGATATAGGCCTAGCTTATCAGCCGGAGGCCACTGATCCTTTCAATCTGGACTTTTGCGATGACATCTCTAACGATGGACTTACGGCGATAGATTTCAATGAATACATGACTCAATTACTGGATGGTCAAAATCCAAACCTCGTGGATATCTATTTCTATGAATCGCTTATTGACGCAGAAAATGATGATTCTAGACTCGCATTGAATTATCAAACCCAGTCCAGGCAACAGACGATTTACGTACGATATGAGAATCCAAATTATCCCCAATGCTATGAGATTACTTCCATAGACATTGAGGTATGGGAAGTTCCTGTGTTGGACTTGCCAGAAGAAGCAGCGAAATGCGAGAACGGTACGCTAGAGTTATCCATTGACGATACTTACGACTCTTATCTGTGGTCTACGGGTGATACCACATCATCTATCTTGATTGATTCATCTGGGATTTACGAAGTCGAGGCAGCAATAGATCATGGTGTAATTGAATGTATTACCTCGGCTCAAGTCAATATTGTAGAATCTACGGCGCCAGTAATTGAGGATATTATCATAAATGATTGGACCCGAGATAAGAACTCTATTGAGGTCGTGGTATCTGGAAACGGTGAATATGAGTTTTCCCTAGATGGTGAAGGCTTTCAGTCTAGTAACATTTTTACCAATCTAGATCGGTATTCTTATGAAGTAATCGTACGCGATACAAACGGTTGTGGCGAAGCAAGGGAGCAAGTAAGACTGCTGAACTATCCAGCATTCTTTACACCCAACAACGATGGCTTCAATGATCGCTGGCAAATTATCAACGCAAACGCAGAACCAGACAGCATCATCTTCATTTATGATCGTTATGGCCGCCTGATTAAACAACTTTCGCCACTAGAGGCTGGATGGGACGGTACTTTCAATGGAATCGATCTTCCTTCAAGTGACTATTGGTTTACCTTCAAAAGATCAAACGGCGAGGTGCTGAAAGGGCATTTTTCTTTGAAGAGGTGAGTATTATTCTTTTAAGAATTATAATCAAATCCTATATAATTATTAATGTTATCACGGTATCTAATATTGAACCTTGATAAATGTTTACAACTTCATAACAATAGTTCTATATAAAAAATATTAACGCTTCGGGATGCTCCTGCCGGGACGCCACGGAAGCGTGGACGCGGATAGGTATCGCTACGCCTTCCAGGGACAGGAACACGATGACGAAGTAAAAGGTGAAGGAAATAGTTATAACTACACCTATCGTATGCACGATCTAAGGGTAGGTAGGTTCTTTGCCGTGGATCCTTTAGCTGCTGAATATCCACATAACAGTCCTTATGCATTTAGTGAAAACAGAGTCATTGACGGAATAGAACTGGAGGGCTTAGAATATATTCATTATGCCGTATATCTTGATAGAGATGGCAAAACCGTTCTGAAGAAACAAACGGTAAAGGATTTTAGAAATATGAGTGATGCTGATATACACAAAAATTACCAGACTTCAGCTAAGCACTTTTACGAAGCAAATTCACAGTCGTATGGTCCCGCTGGTCCCGGTGTTGCGTACACGTATTACAAAAAGGGTGATGATGGGAATTATACCCAGCAAGAAACAAGGATGGAACAGTCTCAAGTTACTTGGGGCGGGAGTATGTTAAGGCATGGTATGTTTTATGGTCCTGGTTCAATAACTCAATATGGTCCAAGAGAAGGACTACTTGATAATGAGTACGATTTTGAAACTTTGCCTATTGACATGGTAGATCAAATTGCAAAACTTCATGACATGGAAGAGGACGTGTCGGATTTTGAAAACTATGGGGAATTAAGATTTGTAGGTGCTGACATCAGATTTGTGAACAGACTAAAGGACTATTTGAAAAGAAGTAGTGAGGAAGGTTACATAGACCCTTACACAGGAAAGCCTGCCTCTGGAGAAGCCCAAACGGCTGCCGCTAATGCAGTAGGTTTGTTTGAGGACATTGTAAAGGCAAAAATCAAAGCAATAGAAAAGGGGCACAAATCTGGTGATATATCCGATGATGAATATGCCAAATACCAACAATTAATAAAAGATGCTGATCCAGACAAGTAAAATTTATTGTATCATATTAGCATTGATGCTTATGTCCTGTTCTCGTAAAAGTAGAGTTGATGTTGACCACTTTTATTTTGTAGAACCTTTAGAGAATACTGTACTGCTCAAGGAAGTTAAAACACCAGCAAACGGTCGTCTTCCATCATTTAAAACGTATACCAATGAGGTCAAATTGGTTTTTGAGGCTGATAGCAGTATCTACAATGAGGGTAAGCGCAAGTCTATATATTTTAAAGACGATAAGGTGATCGAGGGTAGTAATAAAATCGTCTTTGAGAAAAAGAATAAGAACTATCATTGGATTTATAGGAATAAAAGGTATGATACTATTCCTTTCAGATTTAAACGTAATGTATGGTATGTTTTGAGAGATCTTCGTATCGACTCGCAGGAATATTATATGTACTTCAAATTTGATGAAAATCTTGAGTCAGAGTCGCGTTTAGAACCTGTTGTTCGAAGTCCAATTTAAGCAAGTCCTACCTACTTATAGCGCCGCTGCCATATAGGCAGCGGAGCAGATCTACGAGGACAACGCCAACCGCGGCTACGGAAAAAAAGGATGGCAGTAATGGGTAGATGTGCATTTATAATGATAATCATTGCTAGTTCCTTGAGCTATTGCAATGGTCAGGAAATACAAGATTATTTGAAATTTGCAGATACTCTATATGTTGTCAAAACTTATAATTACCCTAAAAATGATGATGGTATATCGCAGAATGTTAGTTATCTAGGCGAGATGACATCCAAAAGCAACGTAACATATAAGGTTGTGGTTTCAAGTATGCTCTTAGGAGATAGAGGAGTTACGGATTTAATCTTTATATCCAAAAACAAGAGCTATAAATACAGATTGAATACAGTAAAAGATGCGCCTTTCAAAATCCACTATAACCGTCTTTACTTTAGAGAAAATGGTAAGGAGAAATCTATGTCATTAGACCAGCCGCTAAGGGATGTATTTTGTACACCGATTGAGTGTTTTAATATCAATTGAAAAATGTACGGTTGACTTCAGTTAAATGTTGAAACATAACGGCAGAGCTTGGCGCACCCCGCGGGGTGCGCCTCGCAGACTAGCCCGAGCGGGGGGCGCCAAAACCAATCTAATTAAAAAAAGAAAAAAACCCCAGTTCCTCTGTTCAAAGCACATGAAAATAAATATATCATATGTATGAGCAATTTGTTTCCAGAGTGTTTGAAAGATTCTTCAATCAGAGCATTAGTGACTTTTTGAAGAGCCTCTGCTTCAGTAATACTTTCATCTTCATAATCATCAATATTAACTTGAACAGAAGAATTGATTAAATCGAAAATTCCTTTTTGAAATAGCATTTCAAAATCATCGTCATCAATCAAAAGTTCAATTATTTGTGAGTCATCTACATCATCAAAATCTAAAGACTTTTGCGCTTTTGCATTTAATGGGACTGTAATACTTCGCGTTCTCATTCTTTGTCCGTGTTGTTGAAATGTGTAACCTCATTGTATTCACTTTGACTTCTTCCAGATGTTTTACCGTTCACGGTCTTATTATTGGGCAAGTTGCCGTCTAAGTCAAGATACCTACGTCGACCAGTCAAATTGGTGTCTTCGATTCTAAAGTAATTTCCATCATTATCTACTACTACCTGAATTCCAGTATTATTATTTTTATATATTGTTTTACCAGTAGATGTTTTAACACCCTTGCTCCCTGCTGCGAACTTATTAATTGCAGCTTGTAAACTACCGTTACCCCAACTTTCAGAATATTGTGCTGCGCGTGCCGCCCCACCTTTAAGATTATTAACAGGTGTCTTACTCTTAGCTGCTTTTAATCTTACTTCTGGAAACCTCTGTTTCAAGGAACGAGCCGTCATCCCACCACTTCCAATTCCTCTACCAACTATTGCAGTCGCCCCTGCCTCAGCTGCTGCAATTTCGATTTCACCCAAAATCTGACCCTGTGTATATGCATCAATATCATCCCAATTCTCAATGATATCAACAACTTGCATTGCTTGATCTACGGCTGGTATGACCGTGAATGCATCCATGTTAGTATACTCATCACAAGACTGACAAGCTGTTTCGAGCGTAGGTGGATCTTGAAAAAACTCACGTACCTGACGCATCGCGTCCAAGGCCTGCTCGATATCATCAAACTCGCCTAAAACTGTATCTAAACGACCTATGAATTGGAGCGTTCTAGTCCTCTGTTCACCTTTTAGGCCCTTTTGGTCAACAAACTTATGTGCAGCAGATTTTGAGGTAAAAAATTTTCTGAACAAGAAAACTATTGGATTCTCGCCATCATTGTCTATAAAATAATTTGGATTGTTCGCGGCATAAGAATACGGACTAAAATCAGCAAATTGTCGCCATTTTGGATCGATTGAGAAAAATCTTCCCAGCCTTGGGTCATGAATTCTTGCACCAAAATCATAACTGTTACCCTCACCCTTGATCTCATCGTCATTCTCCATTTCATTGAATGAATAGCGATACCTATCCGCGTCCACGCTTCCGTGGCGTCCCGGCAGGAGCATCCCGTAGGTAGCCTAATCAAATCTCAGCTCAGGCCCTGTATGTAAAAGAACGCCGGTGTTTTAAAAAACACTCAAATTTACCATATTTGGTCAAAAATCGGCTTTTTTGGAAACAATTGCAGTAATAGGTTTTGTTTACTCTCTATAGTAGTTTTTCGCGTTAAGGATAGAGCCAGCTACCGTGTAGCGGCGAAAGCCTGGCACGAGCAAAGCGAGGGCAACGCCCAAATATCTATAAGACCAATCGCTGACTATATTGCTGGATGAATTGAAACCATCATTAAATGACCAGCGGTATGAAAGATCAGCCTAAAACAAAACAGGATTCAGAAATCACGTTTTCGCAATTGATGTTGCCCACGCATGCCAACTTCAACGGCAAGGTGCACGGTGGATACATCCTAGAAATGATGGACCAGATCGCTTTTGCCTGTGCTTCCAAACACAGCGGTACCTACTGCGTCACGGCATCTGTCAACACGGTGGACTTTTTACAACCTGTTGAGGTGGGCGAACTGCTCACCATGAAGGCATCGATCAATTATGTGGGATCCAGCAGCATGGAAGTAGGAATACGCGTAGAATCACAAAACATTACCGATAAAAGCCAAACCATCAAACACTGCAATTCCAGCTATTTTACTATGGTAGCGATGGATAAGGAAGGCAATAAACAGCAGGTACCAGGACTTGTGCTATCCAATCGTGATGACCTGCGCCGTTTTACCAAAAGTATTGCCAGACGCGAGATGGAGAAAAAACGTAGAGCGCAGTTTGCAGAGAAGGACTTTGTTCCTGAGGAACATATTGACCAAATCAGGCAATACAATGTGAGCATTGACTACTAGCAGATTCAAATTCTTACTTTTAGCGGTATGAATGCATTGGTTTTATCTGGTGGTGGTCATCGCGGTGCAGCCCATCTAGGCGTGCTAAAGGCGATGGAAGAACTTGGGATCGAGATGCATGCCTATTCTGGCTCCAGTGCAGGGGCAACCGTTGGTGCACTCGCGGCTGCTGGTTACAGTGTGGATGACGCTCTCACGCTTTTTAAAACTATCCGGCTTTTTTCTATATCTAACTACGCTCGTAAAAAGGCAGGACTCGTCAATAGTGATGTTTTCCACGAAATCTTACTGGACTATTTTCCTGAAAACAGTTTTGATGCCCTTGAAAAACCACTTTATGTAACGACCTCTGATCTGGTTTCTGCGACCACACGAGTTTTTAGTTCTGGACCATTGATCCCAGCTTTGCTTGCATCCTCAGCTGTTCCCGGGGTTTTTACTCCGGTTGAGATCGGTGATGGGCTGTACACTGATGGCGGCGTGCTAGATAATTTTCCTGTCAAACCGCTAAGGAGACTGGACTACACCATTTACGGTTCTTATGTCTGTCCGCTGAAAAAAATGCTACCCAGCGATTTCAGGAGATCACTTGATGTGGTGAATAGGGCTGTGCATCTAAAAATGCATTCGCTTTCACTCAATAAGTTCAAGGAATGCGAAAAGGTAGTTGCACCCTACGATTTAACAGCTTACCATTTATTTCAATCTGGTCAAGTAGATCGGATTTTTGAAATAGGTTATGAGGAAGCAATCAAAGTGCTATCACCCGTGGCTAGTTCACTGTAAAGCTTAATAAATCTTGAGTGGTAAGGATGGTAGCAGCTTGCGGTACCATTAAATCAATGTTGAATCCTGAGAGGTCTTCCAGTTGGTAGCTGAAAGTTGTGTCAGATTTGATTAGCCCCACGTTTTCTGCCCAAAAATTATCTACGATAATGATATTCTGCGGCTCCAATAAATTTACCGTGGTTGAACCTAGGACTGTTCCTATTCTAGCGTTGATGATCAATTGTGAATGGATCACGTTGTCGTAGTTTGTGCCATTTACTTCTAGGCTAGCAATGTCACCTAACTGAACCGTACTTACAGAATATTCAATGTCGGTATCAAAATTTTGGATAACACGCTCAACAAAAAAAGGTTTGGTGTAAAGCAAGGTCCCTGAACGCTGATTCTGATCGTAGAGCGGTGCATCTGTAATGTCTATATTTAGATCCTGAACACCCTGAAAATCAAAAATGAATGAGCCGCTTGAAAGTAATCGATTGTCACTAATGGTGAGCGTACCTCCTGTCATTACATTAGTCATCAAGCCTTCTGGATTCTGTTGGTCAGATTCCATCTCGTAGTCTTCACCAGTCTGTCTCTCAACGCGCATTTCCTCAAGGCTTTGCATGTTGCCTGTTTCTACCTCGTACTGCCAGTTATTTCCTTGTTCAAGCGGCATGTACTCAAAATTGGTAATCGGTTCAGGTGGCAGTCCCTCATCATCGTCGCCGCAACTTATGAAGATTAGCGTGGTGAGTGAAAATGCGATTCTTGAAATCAATTTGAGATTATAGGTCATTACTAGAAGATTGATGAGCAAATATACCTGTTTAGCTATTGCTTTGATTGCGTAGGCCCATTTTCTGAAAGCTGCTGGATTATCTTTGAACAATGGCAGGAAATACATTCGGTAAGCTTTTTCAATTGACCACTTTTGGTGAGTCGCATGGTGTTGCAATTGGAGGCATCATCGACGGTTGTCCAGCAGGGATTGAAGTCGATCTTGATTTTGTACAGAAACAACTGGATAGGCGCAAACCTGGTCAAAGTAAAATAGTCACACAACGCAAGGAAAGTGATCGTGTAGAATTTCTTTCAGGGATTTTTAAAGGAAAGACTACCGGTACACCCATCGGCTTCCAGATTATAAACGAGAACCAAAAATCCAAGGACTACTCCCACATCAAGGATGTATATCGACCCAGCCATGCCGATAAAACCTATCAGGATAAATATGGTAATCGGGATTACCGAGGTGGTGGTCGCAGCAGTGCCAGGGAAACGGCTTGCCGCGTAGTTGCAGGTGCCATCGCAATGCAGGTCATTAGTGGGATTGACATCAATGCTTTCACCAGTGCCGTGGGAGATATATCAATCGATAAATCACACTTTGTCAATCTTGATTTCGAAAAAAGAGAACTAAATCCTGTGCGATGTCCCGATCCAGTAATAGCTGAAAAGATGGAGAATCGCATCATGGAAGTGCGCAAGGCAGGTGATACCATAGGTGGTGTTGTGAGTTGTGTGATAAAAAATGTCCCCGCTGGTCTCGGAGAACCGGTTTTTGACAAACTACACGCAGACCTAGGAAAGGCGATGATGTCTATAAATGCTGTGAAGGGATTTCAGTACGGTAGCGGTTTTGACGGTGCGCAAATGCTGGGCAGTCAACATAACGACTTGTATACTACAGATGGGTCTACTAAAACCAATTACAGCGGCGGAATCCAAGGCGGAATCTCAAATGGAATGGATATCTATTTTGATGTTGCTTTCAAGCCAGTGGCCACCTTGATGAGCAAGCAGTCCACAATCGATAAAGATGGCAATCACGTGGAGATGCAAGGTAAGGGGCGACATGATCCATGTGTAGTTCCTCGTGCTGTTCCGATTGTTGAATCTATGGCAGCACTTGTACTGGCAGATCATTTTTTAAGGGACAGGAATAGTAGGATGTAGAATATTTATTGCGCTTTCGCGAAAGCGTAAACATTTCATTCATCTCTATCTGTTCAATCATCTTTTCCCTACCAAAAGCTATTTCTAGTAACCGACTTATATTGCCGGCTAAGTAAGCACAACTGACTATGGGAAAATTGGCGTTGCACTGGCAGATCCTGATTGGGATGGTGCTGGGAATTGGTTTTGGATTTGTGATGGCTCAGTTTGAGTGGGGAAGCTCATTTGTAGGGGATTGGATCGAACCATTTGGGACAATCTTTGTGAATCTACTTAAGCTAATTGCGGTACCTCTCATTCTAGCCTCTCTAATCAAAGGTATTTCTGATTTAAAGGACATCGCCAAGTTTCGCAACATGGGATTGCGCACTATTCTCATTTACATTTTTACCACGGTCATTGCCATAACGATAGGCCTTGTCATCGTTAATGTGCTAGAACCAGGATCCGGGGTTTCACAGGAAACGGTTGACAGTCTCAGTGCAACTTATGAAGGTAATTCTGGTGTTCAGGACAAATTAGCTACCGCTGCAGCCCAAAAAGACGCTGGTCCATTACAGGCATTGGTAGATATGGTACCTAGCAATGCAGTGGAAGCCATGTCCAATAACAGCCTAATGTTACAGGTGATTTTCTTTGCAATATTCCTTGGGATTTCCATGTTGCTGATAGGTGAGAAAAGAGCACTGCCCTTAAAGAACTTTTTCGATAGTTTGAACGATGTCGTGCTCAAGATGGTGGATTTGATTATGCTATTTGCACCTTTTGCAGTTTTTGCGCTTCTTGCAACAGTAGTAGTAACTGCAGATGATCCAGAGGTGCTTCTCGCGTTACTTTATTATGCACTTACCGTTGTAGGCGGGCTAGCTTTGATGATCATCGTTTACTGTTTGATTTTTGCGCTTTATGTGAAAAAATCTCCCTTTTGGTTTCTGGGTAAAATTGCACCTGCACAATTGCTGGCATTTTCTACAAGCTCAAGTGCGGCTACCCTGCCAGTTACCATGGAAAGGGTAGAAGAACACATGGGTGTTGAAAAAGAGGTGAGCAGTTTTGTCTTGCCTGTAGGTGCGACAATAAATATGGACGGTACCAGTCTATATCAAGCTGTAGCTGCTGTTTTTGTCTGCCAGGCCCTTGGTATTCCGCTTGATTTGCCTGCGCAATTGACGATCGTACTCACCGCATTACTGGCAAGTATAGGAAGTGCCGCTGTTCCTGGTGCTGGAATGGTGATGCTGGTGATTGTTTTGGAATCTATCGATTTCCCCAGTGAATTACTACCCGTAGCACTTGCCTTAATATTTGCAGTAGATAGACCACTGGATATGCTGCGTACAACAGTCAATGTAACAGGCGATGCTACCGTGGCAAGTGTGGTCGCAAAATCGTTGGGGAAATTTGGTGAGCCGAAAGTTGAAAACTGGGACGATAACCTCGATGAAGTGACCTCTTAGTATTAACGTAAAACGTTAATTTACAATTTAATAACTTGGTTTTGGGTGTTTCTAAAATGGATTAGAAGTCCTTTGCTCTCTGATTTGTAGTTATGAGAGTTCTCACCTTTTTGATTTTTAGTTTAAGCTTAAACCTCACTCTTGCACAAGTAGGAATAGGCACAAGCACGCCTAACGAAGCAACTATACTTGATATCAACTCCCTTATTAGCGGTTCTGCTAGAGGTGGTCTAGGGCTGCCTGTCGTTGCAAATGACACAGAGCGAGACCAAATAAATACGATTAATGCACGCTCAGGAATTCTGATCTATCATGCGGGCGATCGACAAGTCCAGATTTTTGACGCCGAGAACGGTAACTGGGAGGTGCTCTTTTCCCTTCCCGCGGTCAATAATTCTGCGCCTACTGCTACGGTCAATTCGCCTACTGGAACTACAACAGTAGGAGAAACTCTAACCGCTGACTACACCTACAACGATGCAGATAGTGACCCTGAAGGCGCAACTACATTTCAATGGATCAGAGCAGATGATAATACAGGAACAAATGCCGCTAGTATTTCAGGTGCCACAGGAGAAACATATACACTAACTCAAGCAGATGCTAACAATTTTATTGCAGTGGATGTTACACCTGTCGCTCAATCTGGTAATAACAACACCATGACTACCAGGAGTGCATATGTAGGACCTATCACAGCGCAGTCCAGCGAGATCAATTTTGTTCAGCAAAACCAAACGATAGCAGAAACAGCTGACACCACGGCGGATGATATCGACTTACAATTCTCCCTATCACAAGTTATAGGTGAAGATATCACCGTGACTGTCTCAGCTAGCGATTACACACGCTTGGATGAGTCGGCGCCAGTGGATATTATCATTCCAGCCAGTTCTACATCGCCGTACACAGCGAGTGCAGCATTTAATGTAGCAGATGACGCGCTGCAAAATGGTGATGAAACCATTACATTCACGATTACAGCGGTAAGCAACGCTTCTAGCACGACTACGATAGGTGCAACAGATACTGATACGGTCGTGGTTGAGGATGATGATGGATTTTCACCTGTTTTACAAGATTTTGATTCGACCAATAGTTGGACTTTTACAAATTCCCCCGCGACCTATAATGTAAGTGATGATGTGTGGTCTAATGTTTCTTCTCTGAGCACGATTTCAACCTTGAATGGTAATTTTTGGGGAATGCGGGACTTAGATAATCCGAATGGTGGTGGCAGTCAACGCCATGACTTGACATTTGCGACCATAGACACTTCTAGTGCTACTGGAGTTGTTTTTTCTTATGATTACGAATCCAGCGGTTTGAACGTGGCAGCCGATAGGCATGGATACGAGCTTTTTTATGATGGTGTAAGCCAGGGTGAAGTAGATATTTGTGCCGGTTGCAATACTGCACAAGACGGCACGATCAGCGTTAATATTCCAGATGCCGTTAACAGTGTATATGTGATCATTTACGGACAATTTGACGGGGGTACAGACATCGTAGGAGTTGACAATGTTAGATTGCAGTAGTTCGCTTTCGCGAAAGCGAGTAAATCAATCAAACGCAGCCTAAACGCTGCGTTTTTGCATTTATAGTCTTAGCACTGCGCTAACATCTAGAAAATCAAAACAACTTATATTTCAAGTCTAATCAATCAAACTTTGAGATGAACGTCTGTTTTATCATGTATCCCTGGGAGAAAATCGCCCCAGAAACCGATTCCACTATTACCCTTATTCATGAGTGCGTTAAGCGAGGACACAAAGTAGCCATCGCTACACCAGCAAACCTCACCATACGTGATAGCATTGCCTATGCTTTTTCTCGGATAATCCAAAAAATGGATAAGGTTCCATCACAGATGAAGTCTTTCTATAAATCAGCCACTCTCAAGGAAAAAATGCTTCCGCTGGCTGGATTTGATGTGATCATGATGAGGGCAGACCCTCCTCTGGACCCCATTGCTTTGAATTTTCTAGACAGCGTAAAAGAAGACGTATTGGTGGTCAATGATGTTGACGGCCTTCGAGAAGCTAACAACAAACTTTACACAGCATGTTTTGACGATCCAGATAATCAGATCATTCCAGCCACACATGTATCTAAAAACAAGAAATACCTAAAAAGCGTCATAAAGGAAAATCCAAAAGACAGGATGATTATGAAGCCTTTGAATGGTTTTGGTGGGAGCGGTGTAATCATGATTGAGAAGAATGCAATGCACAATGTGAACTCATTGTTGGATTTCTACATAGATAATAAAGATGGCACAACAAACTACGTGATTCTGCAAGACTACATCGAGGGTGCAGAACAAGGGGATTCGCGCATTTTACTTCTGAATGGAAAACCCATAGGAGCAGTAAGACGTGTTCCAGGCGCAGACGATCACCGATCAAATATCAGTGCGGGTGGATCATTCAAGCGCCACACGCTCACGGATGCGGAAAAACGACTTTGCAAAAAAATTGGGCCCAAGCTAGTTAAGGATGGTTTGCACTTCGTAGGTATTGATGTGATCAACGGTATGCTGGTAGAGGTAAATGTGGTCTCGCCTGGCGGTATTGTTCAGATCAATAAAGCCTCCAAAATCAAGGTACAGAAACAGGTTATTGATTACTTTGAAGACATTGTTGAAGAGCGGGGCAAGTCGCTCGAGCGAATAACTCAATTAAAAAACACGGTGCAATATGATTAAGCTTTCTTATCGGGATATGATTGAACGCATTGAAAATGAAGACATTTTCCACGCCGTTGCAGATGATTATTCATTTGTACTGAAAATCGATGACTATCGACCTTATGCTTGTGCCGCTATTCATGCGGGACATCATCTAGACAAGAAACTTTGGGATAAAATTGAGCATACGGAATATGATCGATGGTATGAAGAAGATCCATCTACTGATCAATTTATTCATGGATTGCCTATCACTATTGTAGGTCTGGACAGCAGGTTTGAGTATGACTTAAATCGCAATCCAGATGCCGCAGTTTATGAGAGTGCCTGGGGAAAGAATCTCTGGAAAAAGCCTCTGACTCGAGAAGAGAAATCGCGAGCACTGCAAAAGCACGAGAATTTCTACAAAGTGATTTTGTCACTTGCGGTGAAATTGGAAGAAATGTTTGGGTCTGTAGTTTTTTACGACATGCACTCCTATAACTACCGCAGGTGGGATAGAAAAGTACCAGTTTTCAATATAGGCACTTCAAATGTTGACATAGGGCGATTCCAGACTGCTATTGATCAATGGCAGGAAATTTTAGGCAACATGAGATTACCTATTGACACAAAAGTGACCTGCGCTGTAAATGATGTATTTCAAGGAAATGGCTACTTTCTAAAATATGTTACGGCAAACACACTCAATACGCTTGTACTAGCCACTGAGGTGAGCAAGATCTATTGTGATGAACGCACCGGTAGAATCTATCCAGAGGTAGTCACCGCTATTAGTGACTTGTTGAAGTACCACATTAAAGCCCACGCTTACAGATTTTATGACCGACACCACGATATCACCTGATATTAACCAAGAGGCTCAAACCATACTTGACATAGATCAAAACATCAATCGGCTGGTAGGTCGCATTGAATTGTTGGCCTATGTCAATCCGGTAAACATTGCTCAGGAGCGCAAGGAATTCTTTAAATCCAAATACACTTACGAGCCGTCATTCAGGTACCGCAAGGTCAAATTCAAGACCTATAAACTGCATCGATTACTTTTTAGTCAGCGACTAGAGCGTATCGAGAATGAGGAAATCAGGAATCTTTACAAAGACATCATTTACACCTACAGCGGCTTGCTGCAATGCATTGAGACGATAGGCTCGCCAGATAAAAAGTTTTATTTTAATAGTCTACGCTTTTTTGGGACGCCTATTCAGAAGATGGTGGATAATGCAAAATACATTTTGCATTTTGATGAGACAGCGAAATTTGATAAGCGATATACACCCACTATTGAAACCTCAGAAGCTGTCAACTTTTTCAAAAACTATGGGAAGGAATATGAATTTGATTTTCAAATAAGGACCAGTAGCGCCATGAGTGCTGCTGCGATGGTTAGCAATACAGATCGTGCGCTCATCCTCAAGAAGAACCATCTGTTTTCTGAGCATCAATTGCAGGTGCTGGCGCATCATGAGATCGGGGTTCATCTCGTCACCACATTTAATGCAGCAGAACAACCTCTACAGATTTTTAGCAATGGATTTCCTAATAATGTTGAAACCCAAGAAGGACTTGCTGTAATGTCAGAATATTTATCAGGTAATTTGACACTGTCTCGGTTGAAGGAACTGGCTTATCGCGTAATTGCTGTGGATAGTTTGAATAAGGGATTTTCGTTTTCTGATACGTTTGACCTCATTCATGGGCAGTACAAGCTAGATCGTGAGAGCGCCTTCAACATTACCCTGCGAGTTCACCGTGGTGGTGGCTGGACAAAGGATGCTCTTTACCTTTCAGGTTTGAGCAAGATCTATCAATCTTTCATTGGTGGAAAAGATATCGGCGAGCTGTTTTTAGGCAAATGTTCCATGGAATACACAGATGCTGTCGAGCAACTCAAGCAATTGGATCTAGTTAAACCGTTGCAATTCAAATCGCAGAGCTTTTCAAAAAGTTTGAACAGCAATGAGACGTTGGATTTTGTGTTGAAGAATCTGAAGTAGAGATTTAACGATTCCGCTTTCGCGAAAGCGATATCCTAAACCATCATCTCTTTCTCACCTACTTCTAGCTCAATCTCAACCTGTCCTTTTAGAATATCTTCCATGTTCTCGCGTTCACGGATAAGGTGAAACTTGCCATCATGAAATAGCACCTCTGCCGGGCGGAAACGGCTGTTGTAGTTGCTAGCCATTGAGAAGCAGTAGGCACCTGCATTTGAGAATGAAATGATGTTACCCTCGGTGATCTCGGCTATCTGGCGGTTTTGGGCAAAAGTGTCTGTCTCACAGATGTATCCCACAACGCTATAAAAACGTTTGCGACCATTTGGATTTGAAATATTACGCACCTCGTGGTGAGAGCCGTACAACATAGGTCTTATGAGGTGATTGAAACCAGAATCAATCCCTGCAAAAACTGTAGAGGTAGTCTGCTTCACGACATTCACCTGCGCCAGGAACTGGCCTGCTTGACTTACTAGAAATTTACCAGGCTCAAAGGCCATGGCAACATCCCTACCGTAGTCCTTGCAAAATTTATTGAATCTGGTGGTGAGCTGTCGGCCCAACTCAGCAATATCAGTTTCCACGTCACCTGGCTTGTAGGGTACTTTAAATCCGCTACCAAAATCGATGAACTCCAGATCCTTGAACTTGGCAGCGGTTTCAAATAGCACCTCAGTTGCGTAAAGGAATACGTCAATGTCCAAAATATCGCTACCTGTGTGCATGTGAACGCCGTTAACGGTCATACCCGTGTTTTCCACGATGCGCAATAAATGCGGGATTTGGTGGATCGATATACCAAATTTGCTGTCGATGTGACCCACAGAAATATTAGCATTTCCACCCGCCATGACGTGTGGATTGATGCGTACACAAACAGGCACATCAGGATGCTTTGAACCGAATTGCTCTAAAATGGAGAGGTTGTCGATGTTGATCTGCACACCCATTTCAGCAACTCGCTCAATCTCTGCAAGAGAAACGCCATTAGGCGTATAGATGATCTTGCTGGGATCCACACCAGCGGCCAGCCCCAGCTGGACTTCCTGCGTGCTTACGGTATCGAGGCCCGCGCCCAGTTTCTTGAACAACTTTAGGATGGAAAGGTTTGATAGTGCTTTTACGGCGTAGTGGATTCTTAGCTGTTTCGCTTTCGCGAAAGCGGAAACCAAACGCTCATACTGCGACACGATAAGACCAGCGTCATATACATACACCGGACTACCGTGCTCCTCTACGATTCTCAATAAATCCTCGTTGTTCATGGTGTATTGTTTAAAGAGGGCAAAAATAGGAGAGGTCTGGACGACTGCACTGGCTTGTAGCACATTTTTTAGATTACGCATTTTGCCAGCGATTAGATGATAGTCATTTTTTAAGAAGGGTCTATGATAAATCGCCATGGTCATGCTTAACACATTAACTATTTTTGCCAGCACATTAACATAAAGATTTTATGAACCTTCACGAATATCAAGGAAAAGAAATTTTAGCCAGCTACGGCGTTACTGTCCAGCGCGGGAAAATCGCGACTACACCAGATGAAGCCGTAAGCGCAGCAAAACAACTCACCGAAGAAACCGGAACAGGTTGGCATGTGGTAAAAGCACAGGTGCATGCAGGTGGCCGTGGTAAAGGTGGTGGAGTGAAATTGGCCAAGAACCTTGATCAACTGAAAGAGATTGCTGGCGATATCATAGGAATGCAGCTAGTAACCCCACAAACCAGCGCTGAGGGTAAAAAGGTTCACCAAGTCCTGATCGCAGAGGATGTCTACGAGCCAGGCGAGTCAGAGATTGAAGAATTCTATATGAGTGTTCTTCTAGACCGTGCGCAAGGAAAGAATATGATCATGTATTCCACAGAAGGTGGAATGGACATCGAGACCGTAGCAGAGGAAACCCCGCACTTGATCTTTACAGAGACCATCGATCCAGCACATGGATTGCAAGGTTTCCAGGCGCGTAAGATTGCTTTCAACCTTGGCTTGAGCGGTAAGGCTTTTAAAGAAATGACCAAGTTTGTAACTAAGCTTTACAACGCATATGTAGGATCAGATTCGGCATTGTTTGAAATCAATCCTGTGTTGAAGGCTAGCGACGACAGTATTATCGCTGTGGACTGTAAGATTACTTTGGACGAGAACGCTTTATTCCGTCACAAGGATCTGGCAGAAATGCGCGATACCCGCGAGGAAAATCCGACGGAAGTAGAAGCTAAGGCCGTAGGTCTAAATTATGTCGACCTTGATGGGAACGTAGGCTGTATGGTAAACGGTGCAGGACTAGCCATGGCTACCATGGACTTGATCAAGCAAGCCGGTGGTGACCCAGCCAATTTCCTAGATGTAGGCGGTACTGCAGATGCAAAACGTGTGGAAGAGGCTTTCCGTATCATTTTGAAAGATGAGAAAGTAGAGGCGATTTTGGTAAACATTTTTGGTGGTATTGTACGTTGTGACCGTGTGGCACAAGGAATTGTAGATGCCTACAAAAACATGGGTGATGAAATCAAAGTTCCTATCATCGTGCGTCTACAAGGAACAAACGCCGAGATCGCAAAAGAACTGATTGATAATTCAGGTCTTGATGTCAAAAGTGCTGTTGAATTCCAAGAAGCTGCTGATAAAGTGCAGGAAGTGCTAGGGCAGAAGTAAGAAACACAGACTGATAAAGAATGATCCCGTCTGGTTTTCAGGTGGGATTTTTTGATTAAAAAAATTATTAAGTTATCATATTGGGAACTTTTGCTATCTTTGATTTAGCAATGTGATATGAAAATTTTCTCAAGAGGAACTTTGCGGGATTTTTGGATAAAACATGGTGGTTGCGAGCTCCAACTTAAAACTTGGTACAGAGAAACTGAAAAGTCAGCTTGGAAATCTCTAAATCAATTAAAACAAGACTTTCCTAGTGCCAGCATTTTGGTAGGAAACAGAGTCGTATTTAACATCAAGGGTAATAATTATCGATTGATAGTCAAGTTTAATTTTGAATACCAATTGGCGTGGATACGGTTCATAGGAACGCATTCGGAGTATGATAAGGTAGATGCAAATAAAGTATAGCTATGACACTTAAACCTATAAGAAATAAAGACGACTATCAAGAAGCTCTGGATAGATTGGAAATAATCTTTGACGCAAAGCGTGGTACACCAGAGGGTGACGAGCTTGAATTATTGTCAATTCTAATTGACAACTACGAGAGCAAA
This sequence comes from uncultured Flavobacteriaceae bacterium, assembly GCA_964478845.1. Taxonomy (GTDB): domain Bacteria; phylum Bacteroidota; class Bacteroidia; order Flavobacteriales; family Flavobacteriaceae; genus Nonlabens. The sequence continues at coordinate 113,732 of CAYZJT010000002.1, forward strand.
GAGTTCCCGATCGATATGCCTGATCCAATCTCTGCCATACAGTTTAGAATGGAGCAGATGGGGCTCAAGCAAAAAGACTTGGTTGATTCAATTGGTTTTAAAAGCCGTGTAAGCGAAGTAATGAATAAAAAAAGAAAGCTCACTCTTGAGATGATTAGGAATTTGCACACAAAACTTCGGATTCCTACCGATGTCTTGATACAGGATTATTGATTTCCAGAGCTTTTAAACTTTCATGTTGTTGTACTGATTTTATTTTAGGATAGCATAGGACAGATGGGACAAAGTATGAACCCTCACCCCCGATAAGGACTAGGTAAACTAATCTTGAAAACCACCGCCAAAATCCTAATCGCAATAACGGTAACAGCAGCAATCGGGAACACAATCCCGTCCGACAAACCAAATTCCCTAAGGATAAAATAAACCCCGCCGCCCAGCAGACAAGCCGTCGCGTAGATATTCTTTCTGAAGATCACTGGAATCTCATTCACTAGAATATCCCTAAGCACACCGCCAAAACACGCCGTAATACAGCCAAGTGTGATACAGATGACTGGGTGCAGCTTTGCTACTAATCCGAGTTCAAGACCCACAACTGTATAAAGTCCAATCCCAATCGCGTCAAATAGGAAAAGCGTTTTGGAAAGCTTAATCAGGTGTTTTCTAAAAATAAAACTGATCACAACGCAAATGAGAATGGTATAGACCAATCGCATGTTCAGCATCCAGGATACCGGCTTTACGCCTATGAGTATATCCCGTAGCGTTCCGCCACCTGCAGCGGTAACAAAAGCGATGATAACGACTCCAAACGGATCCAATTTCTTATTGAACGCTGCCATTGCACCAGAGATCGCAAAAGCAACGGTTCCCAGCAGATCGATTACTTCAATAAACCTCATCGGCCCTGAGTTAGGTAGCTGTAGTCTTTCAGCACCGTTCTGATAAACTGCGGGTCTTTCATCTCTGTATTGATACTAAGTAGATCGGCGACTTTATTGCGCAACATATGTAGAGTGTGGTAATCCCGAGTTTCACCTGCCAGTCGGTAGATTTCCTTGATCTCGTTGACGTCGTGATCAGTCAGCTGATTGACATTGAGGAAAACTGGCTCGTAGTCCTGTTCTATATCTTCTAGAATCGTGTGAGTGACTTTGATCTTTTTCCTGTAATCGATAACGATGGTGTCTGCTGCGGCGTCGCCCAGTCGCTGGGTACGTGCCGTAAAAATCATGGAAATGACGCCCACCCCGCCGTTTGTCACCCATATATCGATTAACCGCAGCGCCCAAGTAATCAAATAATCTGACCAGCCGGCTGGCGAGCCATCAACTTTTACCAGACGCATCCTCAAAAGAAATTTGCCCACAGTGCGACCCTGAAAAAGAATATTCATCACCAGGCTGTAAAAGAATACTGGTAAATAGAAAAGCACCTGAAAACCTAAGGCATCATTTCTTGAGATGACATCCTGCAATCCAAGACCTAAATATTCCACTCCTGTGATGTAAATGAAAAGAATCAGTAAATCAATCAAAAATGCGCAGATGCGATAGCCCACGCTGGCAATGTTATAGTCGATATTTACATTCTGCGCGGTAGAGACTGCGGTGTTTGTCATAGGAGGACTCTCTGGTTATCTTAGCACAAAAAACCACCCATGCGGGAAGCTGCTTTTGTCAGGCAAAATAAGGAAAAATGGATCGCTTTTGAAAAAGCACTTGACTCTGGCGCAAAAATTGACCCTGATCGACTGGCTGGCCTCTACATACAGTTAACTAACGACCTCGCCTACGCACAGACCTATTACAAAACCAGCAAGACGCTGCAATACTTAAACTCGCTTGCCAGTCAGGCGCACCAAAAAATCTACGTCAACAAAAAGAAGGACAGTAATCAAATTTGGAACTTTTTCAAACATGACTTTCCGCTGTTTTTTTCTGGTCAACTCAAGACATTGCTTTATTCATTTTTGATTTTTATGGTGGCAGTCGTCATTGGCGCGCTTAGCACGAATTACGATGATTCATTTGTTAGATTGATTCTTGGTGATGCGTATGTGAACATGACGCTAGAAAATATAGCCGAGGGCAATCCTACAGGTGTCTATCAGCAGGACGGGGCATTTGGCATGTTTGCGAGAATTACCGCAAACAACATTAGGGTTGGGATTTTATGCTTTGCGGCAGGATTGCTTACCTCAATTGCGGCTGGTTATATTCTGTTTTCTAACGGGATTATGGTGGGTGCCTTTTTTGGGATTTTTGCTAACGAGAATGTTGCCATCGAATCGTGGAGCGTAATCATGCTGCACGGTACAATAGAGCTCTCCATCATTGTTGTTTGCGGTGCAGCCGGAATGATCATGGGTAACGCCGTTCTTTTCCCCAAAACCTATTCCCGCAGATTGTCGTTTGTGAAGGGCGCCAAAAAAGGAATCAAAATCGTCGTCAGTACAATTCCACTTTTTGTGGTGGCCGGATTTATCGAGGGATTTGTAACTCGCTACGCATTTATGCCGGCCGTTATCAAATATTTCATTGTTCTTTTGAGCGCTGCGCTTATTTTGGGCTACTATGTTTTTTACCCTTTGCATCTAAAGAAAAAATATGCAACAATACATTGAGCCCAGGCTACGCCGCGATTTTGGCGGGATCATCACGGCTTATTTCAAATTTTTGAAACTGAATATGGCTGGAATTTTCAGATCCTTTATCGCCTATAACGGGATTTTTATTGCTTTGTTTCTGGTTACCTCGTACATGCTGGTGATAGGTTTTACAGATATGGTTGCCTACCAGATGAGCATAATATCAGGTGCATCTGGGCAAGACAGCTTTACATCTGCTGCGATGGTAGGTTTTGGTATGATGCTATTCTTAGTGATATTCCTTATCGCTTCTATGTTCAATTATGGATTGTCCAGCAGCTACATGAGTATTTATGAAAATCAAAAGATCAACAACATTGACCGGAAGCTGGTCTGGAGAAAAACGGTGAAAATTCTAGCTGGATTGATTCTTTTCGCACTAGCGGCAATCTTACTATACATTGGATATTTTATTGTACAGCTCATATTAGCATTTATACCCATTATCGGTACTATTGCTTCACTGATCATAGGGTTTGCCTTTAATGCGGTGCTCAGTATGTCTATTTTCAGCTATGTACATAATAAAGACAAGAATGTCTTTGACGCCATCGGTGAGGGCTTTTCTCTGATTTTTGTGAATATATGGAGAGCGATAGGTGTCAATTTTGTTCTGGGCCTGCTGATCCAATTTGGACTCTATGCCGTGGCTATAGCTCCTGCCGTGGTAACTGGGATTGTCATTTATCATTCGGTGGAGGAATCTGGCGGAATTACAGAAAGTATTTTATCCCAATTCATGCTCGTCATTTCGCTCAGTTTGCTTTGCGTGCTGGCGATGTTTTCACAGGTGCTTTCCCAGACCGTTAATTCATTTTTATATTTCAACCTGCACGAGACTAAGTACAACACCTACCTACAGTCCCGCATTTCCAGATTGGGTGAGCCTGCATGAGATACCTGATTTTCATTAGTGTTTTTTTGGTTTCCGCTTTCGCGAAAGCGCAACTCGTACCCGACATCGTTCCAAAAATAGAGGAGCAGCCACGCAATATCTCTGATACGCTGGGGCGCAAGTACGACGAGAGAAAGATCGAGGTCAGACAGCTGGAGGATCTACGGGAAAAGTATAGCGGCAATGAGTTTGATTACACAGAAAACCGCGACCAATCGCAGAATTTCATCAGCGAGTTTCTGGAGAATTTTTTCAACTTTCTGGGCGACATCTTTGGGATCAAAATAGGTCCGTTTTGGACTAAGGTGTTGACCTATGTCATTTATTTCATCATCGGTGGGATTGCAATCTATTTCATTGTCAGACTGCTTAGCAACGAGGCACCGTCGCGGTTGATTGCTCGCAAATCAGTCAACAAAGCCAGCGTCACTATCGACGATACCCACATCGAGCAGATCGACCTGAAGAAATATGTTGAGGACAGCATCGCCAGCGGGGATTACCGCAGCGCAGTACGATACCTCTATCTGGATGTCTTGAAAGATCTGAGCGCAAGAGGTGCGATTGAGTGGAACCAGCAAAAATCCAATGCAGATTACTACCGCGAGATCAAGAACCCTGCGATCAAGGAGAGATTCAAGAAGATTTCCTACCTGTACGATCATGTTTGGTACGGTGAATTTGAACTGGATCGGGTTGCCTTTAATAAGGCTAGACGCGACTTTACTAACCTTTATGCTCAGGCCGCATGATCGATAGGAGAGGGAAAATTATTCTGTACGGGATAGGTGTGCTGCTAGTTCTGCTCATCATTTTTGAGTTTTCCAGACCCCGACCCATCAACTGGAACTATAGTTTTACGAGCGGAGATAAAATTCCCTATGGCGCGTATATTTTGTACGACCAGTTGCCAAATATCTTCCCTGATCAAGAAATCCAAAACATAGATAAAACGCCCATCGATTTTCTCAAATCGCTGGACAGCGTGACTAATGCCAACTACGTTTTCATCAACAACTACCTCTATTTTGATAAGGTAGAGGCAGAATACCTCATGGATTTTGCATCCCGCGGAAACAAGGTTTTTATCTCGGCTTATGGCGCATATGGCCCACTAGCCGATACGCTTGAACTGGAAGTGGGAAACAGCAAGTTTTACGCAGACGAGATAGGAGACACCATCCGCACCAGACTGGTGAATCAGGATTTTAAGGATCGCACCTACATTTATGACAAGGGCAGCAGCTATACCTATCTTGAGGCCTACGATACGCTAGCAACGACCGTGCTAGGCGAGGTGTTGCCAGTACAACCTAACAAGGATTTTCTAGATCTTATCCTCTCAGATGATAAGCCTGAAAGCGAGGAGCCAGAAGATGAAGACTCAGAGGTCAAGACTGTTGATGTTCCACAAGTGAATTTTGTTGAGGTGGCCGTAGGCGAGGGAGCGATTTATTACAATCTCAATCCCATTGCGTTTACCAATTATTACATGCTTAAAGGCAAGCAGCAGTATGCGCTGGAATCGCTTTCTTATCTGAATGATGGCCCGATCTATTTTGACGATTATGGCAAGTCGGGTAGAAAGGTGGTGACCTCGCCATTGAGGTTTGTGCTGTCGCAGCCATCTTTGAAATGGGCGTATTTTCTAGCACTGGCAGCGGTGTTGTTGTACATGGTTTTTGGCAGCAAGCGCAGGCAGCGCATTATCCCTGTGGTCACGCCTCTGGAAAACAGCACAGTTGAATTTACCCGTACAATAGGTAGCCTCTACTTCCAAAGCGGCGACCACACAGGAATACTCACAAAACAGATCAACTATTTTCTTGAGAATATCCGATCGCATTATTATTTGTCCACTCAAGAATTGAACAATGATTTTATTGAGCGATTGAGCGTTAAATCGGGCGTGGGCAAAGAGCAAACGGCAGATCTGATCAACTACATCAGCTCGATGCGCAATAAGCCATCGCATCTGGAATTTGAATTAAAACAATTGAACAAAAAGATAGAGGCGTTCAAGAAGAAAGCAGGTATTTAGTGCTGCTTTTACTTTTCCGCTTTCGCGAAAGCGTTACCAATACAATATGGAAAATAAAGAAAACCAAAACCCAGAATCTTCAAATCCTCAAAATCCCGCCGAAAATACTGATGGATTGCAAGAGGCGGCGCAGCAGCAACATGTCGTACAACCGAACGAGGGAACTGAATTTCCCGTAGATGTTCATCCTGATAAAGAAAACACAACAGGCACCGAACAAGGAACTCAAGATCTGGAATTCAAAAACCGCATTGATCTAGGCGAGCTAGCCACAGCGGTCGATAAGATTAAAGAGCAGCTGCGCAAGGTGATCATAGGTCAGGAAGAAATGATTGATCTGTTGATTGTAAGTATTTTGGCAAACGGCCACTCGCTGATAGAGGGTGTGCCCGGCGTGGCAAAAACAGTCACCGCAAAGTTGCTGGCCCGCACCATGCAGGTAGATTTCTCTCGGATTCAGTTTACACCAGATTTGATGCCAAGTGACATTTTGGGAACAAGCGTTTTTTCTATGAAAAATAACGAGTTTGAGTTCAAGGCAGGACCGATATTTTCTAATATCGTCTTGATCGATGAGATCAACCGCGCACCCGCCAAAACCCAAGCCGCGCTTTTTGAAGCAATGGCAGAGCGACAGGTAACCATCGATGGAACAGAATATTCGCTGAACGCGCCATTCCTAGTTTTTGCTACTCAAAACCCGGTAGAGCAAGAGGGAACCTACCGTTTGCCAGAGGCACAACTCGACCGATTCCTGTTTAAGATCAATGTGGATTACCCAAATCTGGAAGAAGAGATCAGAATCCTTGAAGGCAACCACAGCCGTGAAAACGCTGATCCAGAATCATTGATAACAGGCGTCCTTACAGCTGACGACATCGTCAAATATCAAGGTAAAGTCCAGCAGATCATCATCGAGGATAATCTGATCAAATACATCGCTCAGATTGTTTTGAATACTAGAACAAACGCAAACCTTTATTTAGGTGCATCGCCTAGGGCGAGTATTGCAATCATGAACGGTTCCAAGGCGTACGCTGCGATGATGGGCCGTGACTTTGTGACGCCAGACGATATCAAATACATTGCAAAATCAGTTTTGAGGCACCGTATCATTCTTACGCCAGAACGAGAAATGGAAGGTTTTACACCAGATAAGGCGGTTGCTCAAATCATCGAAACGCTAGAGATACCTCGATAGTTTGAAGAAGAACTATAAAAGCCTGTATTTCAGTTCGCGGTTTTTTATCGCGTTGATCACGCTTGCCATCCTTTTTGTGGTGGCTTTTGTGTTCCCGCAGTTGCGGGGATACATTGAATTTGGTTTTTATGGATTAACGGCGTTGCTTATTATCGATATCATTTTACTCTTTTCGCAAAAACAAGGCGTCATTGCCAGCAGGCATTTACCCGAAAAACTTTCCAACGGTGATGAAAATCCAGTTCAGTTGGAATTGGGTAATCAGTATAACTTCAAGATTGAGGTTGATATCATCGATGAACTGCCGGTGCAGTTTCAAAAGCGCGATTTTAAAATTGATGCAACGGTTGATGCGGGTAAGATGCGGGAGTTCAATTACACCGTTAGACCTGTAGAGCGTGGCGAGTATCACTACGGCGCGGTGAATGTTTTCGTGGCCAGCTTTCTAGGATTGGTAAAGCGCAGGTACATCTTTGACAAAGGTGCGATGGTGCCCAATTATCCATCCTTCTTGCAGATGCGTAAATACGAACTGATGGCTTTTTCGAACCAACTCAAGAGTTACGGATTGAAAAAAATCAGACGCATTGGTCATACCATGGAATTCGAGCAAATCAAGGATTATGTTCTGGGCGATGATGTAAGAAATATCAACTGGAAAGCGAGCGCAAAGCGTCGCGATCTGATGGTAAATCAGTTTCAGGATGAAAAATCCCAGCCTATCTATTCGGTGATTGATAAGGGCAGGGTGATGAAGATGCCATTTGAGGGATTAAAGTTGCTCGATTATGCTATAAATGCTACGCTGGTCATTTCAAACATCGCCTTGAAGAAAGGTGATAAGGCTGGGATGTTTGGTTTTTCTGACCGAGTGTCTGATCAGGTAAAAGCGCAAAAACGCGCATCGCAGATGAATCTGATTCTGGAAACGCTCTACAATTTTGACACAGATTTTAAGGAAAGTGATTTTGGACGATTGTACGTAGACATCAAGCGTAAGATTACTCAGCGTAGTCTGCTGTTACTCTACAGCAATTTTGAAACGCTAGATGCGCTCCATAGGCAATTACCTTACTTGCAGGCCATCGCAAGAAACCATTTACTAGTCGTCATCTTCTTCAAGAACACAGAACTGGATGATTTTGTACAACAAGATGCAAGCAGCACTCAAGACATCTTTGAAAAAACCATCGCCGAAAAATTCATTTACGAGAAAAAGCTAATTGTCAACGAACTCAATAAATACGGAATTCAGACCATTCTTACCCGCCCACAGGATCTGACGGTCAATACGATTAATAAATACCTTGAGATCAAGGCGCGGGGGATGATCTAGGATTTAACGATACAATCTTATGCAAAAATCCTAGTTGCTTAATTTTAAGTATGTTCAAACCAAAAATCTTCTTTTTCAATCTGCGACTAGGTAAATATTCTAGGGGCAAGCAATTGCTTATTTTGTTACCGGTCATCTTGGTTTTTTCAATCATCAACACGGCATTTATCACTTCTGAGTTTTACAATGATTTATTCTATTTGATATTCTTTGTGGTCGCGCTCGTATTGTACTTTCTATTTTCTAAGTACTGCAATTGGTTCAGTCGATGGGATAAGAACACCGTAAAGTTGAGGATTGAAAATACGAGACTGGATATTGATCCGAGTACAATTTCATCGTTTAGCATCAGAGACAATCAATTTGAATTGGTCAGAATTAATCGAATCGATACAATTGATGTCAGCAGCATCAGGATCTACGATCAGAAACGTTTGATACTAGAACTCGAGAAAATCTGAGATGATCAGGGAGACAAAATTGACAAAAGTTCTGCGGCCAGGGCATAAAACAAGTTAACGATCTAAATGAGCAAACAAAGAATCAATTTCTCAGGTGAGGTATGGAACAAAATGCCTATATGGAAACAGGCTTTGATTCTTGTTCCTTTCTATTCGCTATTATTCATAAATCCGTTTCTCAAAAGTCTCGGTGATTCAATAAAATGGCTGACTCTGTCGATTGAAATATCGTGGGTAGTCATTGTCGTCGCCTTCCTGATCTACTCACTAGTCAGGTTTCGCTCAAATTCTTTTCACTATATGAAAGGTTCTCTTTTCCGAATGAAAATCGGCGGGAAGAAGATCGAAATGGACGCCGCCTATATCAATTTTGTAGAATTAAGAGAATATCAATTGGAAATCGTGCGCATCAACAGACTGGATACATTTGACGTATCAGAGATAAGATCACAAGATATAGAGAAATTGATTGCTCTAATCAATGAAAAGCGTGGTGTGGGTGATTCTCAGATTTTGAGTACCTAAAATTGGTTGTGTTCAGCTTTGAGGGCGTCCAATTCTTTTTTGATGCCAAGCGCTTTTTCATTCAAGGCATCTGCGCTGGGTCGATCCTTGGCAGCCATATCAAATGACCTCTTCATCAACTCGCAATATTCCTTTTCCAGCAGCCTAATTCTGTCTTGCGCCTCTGTATAACTCATTTTAATTTACTGTCGCTGCAATGATAAACTCAAACTTGTTAAAGCGATATTTACATTGCAATGATGGTTTGTTAACACATGTTAAAATTGGTAAATACAATTAATGTAATTATCCCTATGTAGTTTCCGTATGTGAGATTCAATTGTCTTGTAAAGCAAAAACACGTCTCAACAAATCGGTTGTACGCGAAGAGAAATTATTTCTAATCTCAATCTCTTCTTTCTCAATCATGGTAAAGACACCTTTGAGCGCCTCTTGCGTAACGTAGTCTGTCAAGTCTGGATTCACGTCATTGACTAGCGGAATCGAATTGTACTTAGTTATCGCATCACTCCACAGTTTTGTCGCGCCTACTTTGCCAAGATTATTATTAATGACCGGCTGAAATTTAGCGTAGAGCTCATCACGGGTTCTGCTACGCAGATAACCGGTGGCAGCGCTGTCGTTGCCCAGCAAAATGTTTCTCGCATCATTAAAGCTAATATCTTTTACCGCGTTTACGAAAATAGGCAGCGCCTCCTTGGTGGCATCCTCTGCAGCCCGGTTCAAGAGCTTTAATCCCTCATCAGCTACGTTGTCCAAACCTATTTTGCGCAGGCCATCATCTACCTTTTGCAGTTCTTCAGGCAATAGGATCTTGACTAGTTCATTGCGATAGAAACCATCCGTCTGCATGAGTTTTGAGACTTCTTGCTCGATCCCTTGATCGAGGGCAGCTCGCAAACCATTAGAGATGTCCAGATCGCTAACTGGACCATTTTGCGGTAAATTGTTGACCACTTGTTGCAGTTCTGCGCAGCTGGTCAAAGCTGTTATCACTACGAATGACAGTATTAGTCTTCTCATGCTGTTTGTTTTATGCTTTGGCGAAAGCGTAACTATTATAGATTTTCTATGCCAATTCTTTTTTCAAGAATCTAGCTGTATGACTGGTTTTTGACTTTGCTACTTGTTCAGGTGTTCCCTTGGCGACGATGGTCCCGCCGCCTCTACCGCCCTCAGGGCCCACATCAATTATGTAATCTGCAATCTTGATGACGTCCATGTTGTGTTCAATCACCAGTACCGTATTCCCTTTATCCACGAGCTCATCCAGCACTTCAAGAAGGACTCTGATGTCTTCAAAATGCAGCCCTGTAGTAGGCTCATCCAAAATATAAAAAGTATTTCCGGTATCGCGCTTGCTTAGCTCTGTAGCTAGTTTGATGCGCTGCGCCTCACCACCGGATAGGGTAGTGGACTGCTGACCGAGGGTGATGTATCCAAGCCCTACATCCTTGATGGTTTTAAGCTTGCGATAGATTTTAGGGATGCTTTCAAAGAAATCAGTCGCCTCGTTGATGGTCATGTTCAGCACATCGCTGACGCTTTTCCCCTTGTAGCGTATCTCAAGTGTTTCCCGATTGAAACGTTTGCCCTGACAGGTTTCACAGGTTACGTGGACATCCGGCAGAAAGTTCATCTCGATGACTCTGACACCTGCGCCCTTGCAGGTCTCGCAGCGGCCGCCAGCAACATTAAAGCTAAAGCGGCCTGGCTTGTAGCCCCTGATCAATGACTCAGGTGTCATGGCAAACAGACTTCTGATCTCGCTGAACACCCCTGTGTAGGTCGCAGGGTTACTACGTGGCGTACGACCTATTGGGCTTTGGTTGATGTCGATCACCTTATCGCAATGATCTAGGCCCTTGATGGATTTGTAGGGCTTCGGAACTTTCACGCCATTAAAGAAATGCGCATTCATGATCGGGTAGAGCGTTTCATTGATCAGCGTACTCTTCCCTGATCCAGAAACACCTGAAACGACAATCATCTTGCCCAGAGGCAGATCGACGTTGACATTTTTAAGGTTGTTCCCTGTACAGCCTTTTAAACTGATTTTCCTCCCGTTGCCTTTGCGACGTTTTTTTGGAACTGGAATTTCTTTTTTCCCATTCAGGTATTGCGCGGTAAGCGTATCATGAGAAAGAATTTCCTTAGGTGTCCCCTCACTAATAATCTTTCCACCATGCCTGCCAGCCCGCGGACCGATGTCCACGACGTGGTCAGCACGCTCTATCATGTCTTTGTCATGTTCTACGACGACAACGCTGTTCCCAGTATCTCGCAGCGATTCCAGCGAATTGATCAATTTCTCATTGTCCCGTTGATGCAATCCGATACTAGGCTCGTCGAGTATATATAGCACACCCACGAGCTGAGATCCTATTTGCGTAGCAAGCCGAATGCGTTGTGCCTCACCGCCGGATAGTCCTTTTGCACTCCGGTTGAGTGAAAGGTAATCCAGTCCCACGTCCAGTAAAAACTGCAGTCGTTCCCTGATTTCTTTCAGTAATTCGGTGGCTATTTGTTTTTGCTTTCGCGAAAGCGAATTCTCCAAACCATCAAACCATTCCACGAGCTGTGCGATGTCCATTTGTGCCAGCTCTGCTATGTTTTTTTCTGCTACTTTAAAGTAGAGTGATTCCTTTTTAAGACGTGAGCCATTGCAAGTGGGGCATTCCACCCGATTCATAAACGATTTTGCCCAGCGCACTAGGCTCGTGCTATCATTGTTGTTGTAGGTCTGCTCAATGAAGTTTGCCAGACCCTCAAAGTCAATCTTGTACTTGCGATTGACGCCCAGCTCTTTGCTCTTTACTTCTAGCGCGTCCTTGCCACCGTATAGGATCATCTGGATGGCCTCTTTAGGTACGTTTTCCAGCGGATCGCTCATCTTGAAGTTGTATTTCTTTCCTATGAGCTCAAGTTGCTTGAAGATCCAATTGTTCTTTTTCTGCGGGTAGGGGGCAAGCCCACCCTTATTGATGCTCAGGCTGTAATCTGGAATAATCTTTTTCTCGTTGACTTTATAAAGCGATCCAATTCCGTTGCAGGTCGCGCAGGCACCTTTAGGGCTGTTGAACGAGAAATTATTAGGTTCTGGTTCTGGGTAGGAAATACCTGTCTCTGGACACATAAGATTTCGCGAAAAGTACCTCGCTTCCTTGCTGTCATGCGGGATGATCATCGCTATGTCGTTCCCATGATACATGGCGACTTTGATCGCCTCGTCCAGACGTTTGATGTCTTCTTCTTTATCGCCTACCTGCAATCTGTCAACAACAATCTCGATGTCGTGGATCTTGTAGCGATCCAGCTTCATCCCTTTTTCAATATCCCTGATCTCACCATCAGTCCTGACTTTGACAAAACCCTGTTTCGCAATTTGTTCAAACAGCTCACGGTAGTGGCCTTTTCTGGACTGAATGACTGGTGCAAGAATGTTCAGCCTTTGGCCAGCATATTCTTGAATAATGAGGTCCCTGATCTGCTCATCAGTATAACTCACCATTTTTTTACCAGTGTTGTACGAATAGGCATCGCTGGCGCGGGCGTAAAGCAACCTCAGAAAATCATAGATTTCTGTGATGGTACCTACCGTACTGCGCGGACTTTTGCTGGTGGTTTTTTGCTCAATGGCGATCACAGGAGAAAGGCCGTCGATTTTGTCCACATCTGGGCGCTCCAGACCGCCTAGAAATTGTCTAGCATAAGCGCTAAAAGTCTCGATATACCGCCGCTGTCCCTCTGCATATATGGTATCAAAAGCAAGCGAGGATTTTCCCGACCCAGAGAGTCCTGTGATCACTACCAGCTTGTCTCGCGGTATGTTTACATCTATATTTTTAAGGTTGTGCACACGGGCACCCTTGACTTCAATGTACTCTTCGGTATCCTGCATCATATAAGCTCGCTAAATTACTTCTCATAAGCAGCTTAAATCTTTAAAACAGGCTTAAAGAATAGCTCTAAAGTCAAGAATCTTGAAAGTTTACTTGTAGCTTTATCAATCCAAAAAAACAGAACGATGTCTAATAATTCCAGCGCGTTACAGATTTTCAAAGATGAGGTGGTAACCAAGTTCCAGATCTATGATGGGATTTTTATGACCTTGCCCTTTGATACGATCTATGATACGGGAAGTTTGTTACCGCTTTTCGCGAAAGCGTGCAAAGAAGGCTACGCTAGACAGAAAAGCCCGTTGGAAATTGTCGAATATTTTACGAACCGTTACCTGCCAGAACTCAGCGAAAACGAGCGGCTAATCGTCATGGCTAGATTTATCCAGTACATTGAACGCCAAGTCGTCCTTTTTGATGCGCTTGAGGACGCAGCTTTCAATAGCATCAACAATCTAGAGGGGCGTGGGTCAGTCACTTATCTGAAAGAAAAAATAGAGGCTCAAAACCTGCACTCAGAATTCACTCAGTTTCTAAAAACATCATCGGTCAGGCCGGTGCTCACGGCACATCCCACTCAGTTTTATCCGGGTACCGTTCTCGGAATCATTACAGATCTTACTGAGGCAATCAAGAAGAACGATGTAGTACAAATCAGGGCTTTGCTCGCCCAGTTGGGCAAAACCAGTTTTCTCAATGATCAGAAACCCAGTCCTTACGATGAGGCCGTGAGTCTGATCTGGTATCTGGAAAACATTTTCTATCCGATCATTTCAAAAATCCACAAGCGTTTAAAGCCTTATCTGCCAGAGATGTCCAGAGCGGTGCAGATTGGATTTTGGCCGGGTGGTGATCGCGACGGTAATCCTTTTGTCACAAATGAGATTACGATCAATGTAGCGCTTAGATTGCGCCAGACCATCTTACGCAATTACTACAGGGATTTGCGCGATGTCTCAAGACGCATCACATTTAAGGATGTCCATCCGGCCATAGAAACGCTTAAAGAAAAACTTTATAAGGCTCAGTCAGAAACGGGTAAGCTTGATTTTACGGTGCAGGATCTACTGGGAAGTCTCACTCGAATTAAGGATGTCGTGGTGAATCGACACCAGTCGCTATTTGTACATCTAGTGGAAGATCTGGTTTTGAAAGTGCAACTTTTTGGGCTGCACTTTGCGGTGCTGGACATAAGACAGGACAGTAGCATTCATGATCAGGCGATTACAGAGATTCTAGATGAGGATAGTGAATCTTCTAATGAGGTTTACCACTCACTTGATGAACGACAGAAGATCGAGTATCTAGACAAACTCACAATCGACTCTGCAAATCTTAGAGAGAACTCAGATGCTCACAAAGTGATCGAGACCATCCGAACTTTAGGGGAGGTTCAAGATTTGATTACTGAAAACGGTTGCCATAGGTACATAATTAGTAATTCACAGCGCTCGTCACAGATCTATGAACTTTTCACGCTTATCGATGGAACATTAGGCAAGAATCATAAGGTCGATGTTACACCATTGTTTGAGACCGTCCCCGATTTAAAAAATGCGAGGGGCGTTATGCAAATGCTCTATGAAAACGGTCGTTACAAGAGCCACCTTGAGCGTCGTGGAAACAAGCAATATGTGATGTTAGGGTTTAGTGATGGTACAAAGGATGGTGGATATCTGATGGCAAACTGGGCAATCTATCAGGCAAAACAGGAACTGAGCGAGATAAGTAGGGAATATGGCATAGAAGTCGTGTTCTTTGATGGTCGCGGTGGGCCGCCTGCTCGAGGCGGTGGTTTGACACATAAATTCTATGCTTCGTTAGGTTCGAAAATCGAAGCCAAAGAAATACAATTGACTATTCAGGGACAGACCATCAGTTCAAAATTTGGTAACCTTGCCAGTTGTCAATACAACCTTGAGCAGTTACTCAGCAGTAGTGCTGAGAATACACTCTTCTTGAGCAAACAAAACGAACTAGATCAATCACACGTTGAAACAATTCAGGAGCTTTCTGACCTGAGTTATCAGGCCTATACCGATTTCAAGAACCATCCTAAGTTTTTGCCTTATCTGGAAAATGTCAGTACGCTTAAATATTACGCTCAAACTAACATTGGGAGTAGACCGTCCAAGCGGGGTAGTGCCAACACTTTGAGATTTAAAGATCTCAGGGCGATTCCGTTTGTGGGGTCATGGAGCCTGTTAAAACAGAATGTACCTGGTTTCTATGGGGTGGGTTTTGCGCTTCAGCTAATGGATAAAGCCGGAAAATGGGATGACGTTGTTGCTTGTTATCGATCTAGCAAATTTTTACAAGCATTGCTGGATAATAGTGAGATGAGCATGGCAAAATCCTATTTTCCGCTTACGGCCTACATGCAAGAAGATCCTGAATACGGTGAATTCTGGAAGTTGATTCATGAGGAGTTCCTGAAAGCCAACAAATATATTCTACGCCTGAGCGGAAGAGAGAGCCTCATGGCTCACGAACCAGTTATGGAGGCCAGTATACGTCAACGAGAGAATATTGTCCTGCCGTTGCTCACGATACAGCAATTTGCCTTGATGAAACTCAAAGATCAAAACATCGCAAATAGAGACAGGTATGAGAAACTGGTGATGCGGTCCTTGTTCGGAAACATTAACGCGAGTAGGAATTCAGCGTAACAAAAAAGCCGAGCAACTGCTCGGCTTTGTATCAACCAAAAGCTCAGATTATTTGAACTTTTTCTTGTAATCAACAATTGACTGGTTGACGATCTCAATCGCCTTTTCACGGCCTTGGAAATCGTGGACTTCAACAGTCTTGTTTTCGAGTTTTTTGTAGTCTTCAAAGAAATTGTGCATTTCTTTTTTCCAGTACTCAGGTAGCTCATTTACATCGTTGAAATGGGCAACACTCATGTCATTTGCAGCAACGGCGATAATCTTGTCATCTTTCTCGCCACCGTCGATCATCTGCATGACACCTATGACCTTGGCCTCGACTAGACACATAGGAACGATCTCGATCTGGCTAAGAACCAAAATGTCTAGCGGGTCGTTGTCGTCACAATAGGTTTGTGGAATAAACCCGTAATTAGCAGGATAATACATGCTGGAATAAATGACGCGATCCAGTACTAGCATACCGCTCTCTTTATCCAGTTCATACTTTGCCCTACAATTTTTAGGGATCTCTATAATTGCTTTTACCTCTTCTGGTGCATTATCACCATAGTGCACGTCGTGCCACGGGTTCATACTCATAATCAGTTGTTTGAATCGGTGCGCAAAAGTACTGCTTGTAACGCTTTCGCGAAAGCGTACCCTTAAAACGCATCTTGCACATTTTCAATAGGCTGAAGAAAGAAATAAAACGGCTTTAATGATCGCGTCTTATCATTTCAACCAAAAATAATGTATTCCCGATAATTAACTTAAACCAAAGAGCCCATAACAAAACCTGAACTAATTTTAGGCGTCAGACAAGAAACAAGGCATGATAGCAGAGCGGAAGGGATATAAGTTTGAATTTTTCAACCCAAAAGAAAAGGATCCTTTTGATAAGCTGTTTGGGATCTTTAAGGAACTGATCACGCATACATCTGGGGATTTTGATGAGGCGATCGACTGGTTGCGACAGCTGGACAAGGAATATGAGCTAACCACGCCAGAATATACCATCGACGATTTTATCGAGGATCTAAAGCAGCGGGGATACATACGTGAAGAATTTCAGGATCCTCAGGATGGTCAGGGTCAGGATGGCGAGGGCGAGCGCGGTACAGGCGGTGGCAAATATTCCATCACCGCAAAAACCGAGCAGCTGCTGCGCAAACACGCCCTAGAGCAGATCTTCGGAAACATGCGCAAGAGTGGCGCTGGCAATCACAAGACTGGAAAACTAGGGCAAGGCGATGAGCATTCTGGTGACTATCGCGCTTACCGATTTGGTGATGGGCTAGACCGCATCGCCATGACTGAAAGCCTGCGTAATGCGCAGATCAATAGAGGTTTTGGAAGTTTTGACCTGACAGAAGATGATTTGATCGTAGAGGACACACAGTTCAAGGCGCAGATGAGTACCGTGCTCATGATCGACATCTCGCACAGCATGATTCTGTATGGCGAGGATCGCATCACCCCAGCAAAAAAAGTTGCCATGGCACTCGCCGAGCTGATCACCACTAGATATCCGAAGGATACGCTGGACATCTTGGTTTTCGGAAACGACGCGTGGCCCATAAAAATAGCCGACTTGCCTTATCTAAAGGTAGGACCGTACCACACCAATACAGTTGCTGGATTGCAGCTCGCGCTGGACCTGCTGCGCCGCAAGCGCAATACAAATAAGCAGATTTTCATGATCACTGATGGAAAACCCAGTTGCATAAGATTGAAAGACGGCAGGTACTATAAAAATTCCAATGGTCTGGACGAGTACATCGTCGAGAAATGCTACAACATGGCGGCACAGGCGCGCAGGCTGCATATACCCATCACCACTTTTATGATTGCAAACGATCCTTACCTACAGCAATTTGTGGATGCCTTTACCGAAGCAAATCAGGGCAAGGCCTTCTATACCGGATTAAAAGGACTAGGTGAAATGATCTTTAAAGATTACGATGCAAATCGTAGGAAGCGCATTAAGTAAACTCTTATTTATTTAGCTTTTCAATTGATGATTTGATATCATGCGTAAGCTCTTTGCCGATTTCTTTATGATCCAAAATATCATATAGGCAAGCACGCCTTTCTTTGCTTATTTCTATATAAATCGAGTAGCTTCTTAGCTTGCCATCTGAGAAGGGTTTTTCATCACATTCTATAAATTGGACCGCTTCATCTTATCTAGGTAAATAATCTTCTGGTGTGATGCAATATTCAGATTGCCAATTCCCGACAGCATACAAATAAGTAGTGCCATCAGAGTCTGTGTATAGGATTTCAACTCTCAGATAACTGCAGTTATCTTCCTTAGCAAATAAGCTCACTTCTGACTCAAACTTGCCATTGGCAATCAGTTCTTCTAGACTTCCAGCAAGATTAACTGGATCGCTTGATTCAGGATGCACTTGAGCCGCAATCAAGCTGGCTTTAAAAAGCAGAAACACAATGAGTGATATGAGTCTTCTAGTTTTCAAATGAACAGTGCCTATTTCAAGAATACAAAAACTCAAACAGTTTTTCTACTGCTCAATCCTCTTCAACTCATTGTAATTTCTCTTGAGCTTGCGTAGCAACAAACCATAAATCAAGAAGTAAAACAGCCACATAAGTCCGCACATAATTAGCGTAAAGACAAACATCACTAGCATAAAAATAGCAGTTGTCTGGTAGGGATGTTCAACAAACTGTGGTGATTCTCTTAGCGCGGCAAGATCTGGACTGTTGAAGAGCATGTACCCAAATAAAAACATCGAGAAAACTAGCAGGTAGCCGAGATTAAACCAGATGTACCACTTCATGGTTTTTCTGGTTTTCATGATATTATTCATCAGCGTTCGCGTGGGTTGCTCAACGCTTATGTTGATATAATTTCTCCAAAACAAAAAAATAAAATAGAGAACAACGGCAACTTGAATGCCGATGGACGTATAGTAAATGGGTGCGCCTACGAGATCCACGGCCTGTTGATGATAGTCACCACCCAGCGATACAAAATTTATCACCCCGAAAAAGCAGAATTCGATAATCGCGATAATCAGCAGCCATTTCACAATGCTGCTGGATTTATTGGCCAGGAGGTTCGTAATCTTCTCTTTATTGTACACGGGAAAATCGGTGCTCTGCGCCTGCCATTTTTCCCTAAATGCGTCTAATTGATCCATGATTATGGATTTATAATGTTAGTCAATCTTGTCTTGATGCGGTTCATCTTCACCCTCGCATTCACCTCACTTATTCCCATCGTCTCGCTTATCTCACGATAATTTTTACCTTCCAGATACAGGAAAACCAGCGCTTTATCAATATCATTTAACTGCTTTATCGCCCCGTACATCAGGGTGAGTTGCTCATCCATATGATCCTCATCATCTTCTTGTGCAACCTTAAATTCTACGGTATCGTACTGTTGTGTTTTGACTCTGCGCTGTCCTTTTCTGTAAAGTGTTATGGCTGTGTTGAGAGCAACACGATACATCCATGTTGAAAATTTTGAGTCACCCCTAAACTTGGGATACGCTCGCCACAATTGAATGGTCACTTCCTGAAAAAGATCGTTATGTGCATCCTGATCATAAGTGTAAAGCCGGCAGATCTTATGCACGATGTTCTGGTTTTCTTCCAGAAGCGCCACAAATTCCTGTTCCTTGATTTTAGTCAACTGCCATATTCTTTACTGAATGTTAGATGAAATCTATACTGTTATGTTACACATGGATATTTAAAATCTTAGATCGGCCTCGTTGTCGATGCATTCTACTATAACTGAATGTTAAGGCTAACACTAATGATTGGTTTGTCTATTATTTTCGTAACAAAGTCTGTAAAGATGAACATCCCAAAGACCGATTTACCACGTGTGGTCGTCGTGGGTGGTGGATTCGGTGGAGTTACGCTTTCGCGAAAGCTTATCAAACAAAAGCTACAGGTGGTCCTGATTGATCGCCACAACTATCATAATTTTCAGCCATTGATGTATCAGGTCGCCACGAGCGGCTTGGAACCAGATTCCATAGCTTTCCCTTTACGAGGTTTGAGTGAGCGCACCGAAAATTATATTTTCAGACTGGGAAATGTGGAGCGTGTCGATCCTGTTTTGAACAGGCTTTACACCGATATCGGTGAGTTGGAATTTGATTACCTGATTCTTGCGACTGGATCGCGAACTAATTTTTTTGGGAATGATCGCATAGAGGCAAAAGCGCTCAGCATGAAGACCATTCCACAGGCGCTGAATATCCGCAGTTTTATGCTGCAAAATCTGGAGAAAGCCACTATCACAGATGATATCGAGGAAAAGCGCAAACTCATGCGCATTGTCCTTTCAGGTGCTGGACCTACTGGAACAGAGCTTGCCGGTGCATTTGCCGAATTTAAAATAGGCGTGTTGCCTAATGATTATCCAGATCTCAATCCTGAATGGATGGAGGTGCATTTGCTGGATGGTGCAGACCGTGTTCTTTCCAGTATGAGTGAAAAAGCCAGCGCAAAAGCCTTGCGTGACCTCAAAAAATTGGGCATTAATATCCACCTCAACACTCTTGTCAGAGATTATGAAAATGATGTGGTAAAAACCAACTCAGACTTAACGCTAGAAGCCTACACATTTATCTGGAGCGCTGGCGTTATAGGTAATCCGATAGAAGGGTTACGAGAATCCAGTCTCGAGCCTAAGCAGAAACGCTATTTTGTGGATAGGCAGAATAGGGTAGAAGGCTATGACCACATTTTTGCCGTAGGCGACATCGCCCTCATGAAAACCGAAGAATATCCTCAAGGTCATCCCATGGTTGCGCAACCAGCTATCCAGCAAGGAAAGCTACTTGTTAAAAATATGAAGCTCCTTATTGAGGGCAAGCCTCTAAAGGATTTCTCATATTTTGATAAAGGCAGCATGGCGACCATAGGCCGCAACAAGGCAGTGGCAGATGTGAAGGGGATTACTTTGGGCGGGTCGCTGGCATGGTTAACTTGGCTAGGTGTCCATTTATATTTCTTGGTGGGGGTGCGTAATCGCATTGTGGTGTTCTTGAATTGGACGTACAACTACTTCAATTTTGACCGCGCGGCACGTTTAATCATCCGTCCGTTTAATAGAAAAAAGACGCTTGAGAATTACGAGCAGCCCTACGATGCTAAGTCGATATAGACCTTGCCTGCACATCATTATCTAAAGCTCGTGTGCTACCTTTGTAGGACTTTTAAATTTCAAACAAAACTCTATGAGTTCTTACGATGTTGTAGTCATTGGTTCAGGCCCCGGCGGTTATGTTGCAGCCATCAGATGTGCGCAACTAAGCATGAAAACGGCCATCATTGAAAAATACAACACACTAGGTGGTACCTGCTTGAATGTAGGTTGTATCCCATCAAAAGCTTTACTGGATTCTTCTCACCACTATCATGATGCCGTTGCTCATTTTGAAGAGCACGGGATTGATATTCCTGGCGAGATAGATATCAACTTCACCCAAATGATCGACCGCAAGAAAAAAGTGGTGGATCAGACGTGTGACGGGGTCGCTTTTCTCATGAAGAAAAACAACATCGACGTTTACACAGGAGTTGGTTCTTTCGTAGATGCCACGCACATCAAAATTGATGGTGAAACCAGCCAAACCATAGAGGCAAAGAATACTATTGTTGCTACTGGTTCAAAACCTGCAAACCTGCCATTTATCACGCTGGACAAAGAGCGGGTGATTACTTCGACAGACGCGCTGTCATTGAAAGAAATACCGAAACATCTCGTCATCATCGGTGGTGGGGTGATAGGGCTGGAATTGGGTCAAGTTTATCGTAGGCTGGGCGCAGAGGTGAGTGTTATCGAGTATCTGGATCGCATTACGCCAGCCATGGACAAAACCATGAGCAAGGAACTGATGAAAGTCTTGAAAAAGCAAGGCGTCAAGTTCCACCTTTCTCATGCAGTCAACAAAGTCGAACGCAATGGTGATACAGTCACCGTAACCGCAAAAGACAAGAAAGGTGAGGAAGTGACTTTTGAGTCAGATTACGTTTTAGTATCGGTTGGGCGTCGACCATACACCGATGGATTGAACGCCGAGGCGATAGGTCTTAAAATCAATGAGAAAGGACAGATCGAGACAAACGAAAAACTTCAAACCAATATCCCAAATATCTACGCCATCGGTGACGCCGTAACCGGAATCATGCTGGCTCACAAAGCAAGTGAAGAGGGATCAATGGTTGCCGAGATCATTGCCGGCGAGAAACCACATATCAATTACAACCTGATTCCAAATGTGATCTACACATGGCCAGAAGTTGCCAGCGTAGGTAAAACAGAGGAAGAGTTGAAAGAAGGCGGCGCAAAGTACAAAGTCGGTTCTTTCCCGATGCGTGCTTTGGGTCGTTCAAGAGCTTCTGGTGATATAGACGGTTTGATCAAGATCCTCTCTGACGAGGAAACAGATGAAGTGCTGGGCGTTCACATGATAGGCGCAAGGGTAGCAGATTTAATTGCAGAGGCCGTTGTCGCGATGGAATATCGCGCTAGCGCAGAGGATATAGCGCGCATGTCGCACGCACACCCTACTTATGCAGAGGCAGTAAAAGAAGCTGCACTAGCAGCAACTGGCGATCGTGCTCTACACGTGTAGAAATCATTGATTTATTGAGTGACTAGACTGACTCATTCCTATAAAATTGAAAACGTTGAGCATTTTAAATCTCAGCTGATGGATTTTTATAGGAATGAGTCTTTTTTCATGTTGCTGGAATCCAATTCAAATCAGAATCCATCTGCAATAAATGATGCCATTGTTGCCGTGGGACGTCGAGATCACTTCCAGAGCAAATATCACGGCGCTTGGGATGGACTCAGAAAATTTCACCAAAAATCGCGGGACTGGGTGTTTGGCTATCTGGGATATGACCTTAAAAATGATCTAGAGGATCTGAATAGCAACAATCCAGATTTCTGCCATTTTCCTGATATCTTATTTTTTGTTCCGGAACATGTTTTTCGCTTTTGCGAAAGCGTAGTCGAAGTACATACTTTTTCAAACAGAAATGAAACTGCTGATTTAGTCGCTGAAATACAGCATTCTAAATCAGTGACGAGTGTGCGTCATGATTCAAATCAGGGAAAGCTTATCCCAGTTGATTCTAGGAGCGACTACGTGCAAAAAGTCGAGCGATGTTTGCAGCATATCCACAGAGGTGATATTTACGAGGTGAATTTCTGTACCGCTTTTCGCGCAAGCGGAATCAAAATCGATACCAACTCACTTTTCCAAGATCTTAATCAAATCAGTAGCCCACCATTTGCTGGGCTGGCTAGAATGGGTAGTTATAATCTCATCAGCGCTAGTCCAGAAAGGTACATTCGTAAGATAGGGGATAGGGTGATCTCACAGCCTATTAAGGGGACCGCTAGACGCGAGTCAGACCCACAATCTGACGCTGAGTTGATCGAGCATCTCAAAAACGATCCGAAGGAGCAATCCGAAAACATTATGATCGTTGATCTAGTGAGAAATGATCTTTCTCGTACTGCAGAAAAAGGTAGCGTGAGAGTGAGTGAACTGATGGAAATCTATACCTTTAAGCAGGTCCACCAGATGATCAGTACGGTTGAGAGTAGGCTGGATGACGATTACGATATCATTGATCTACTCAGAACCACGTTCCCGATGGGCAGCATGACCGGTGCCCCTAAGATTAGCGCCATGCAAATCGCCGATGAATCGGAGAGCTTTAAACGTGGCCCATATAGTGGCGCCATGGGATATATTACACCAGATGGTGATTGTGATTTTAATGTGTTGATCCGATCAGTATTTTATAATCAAGCCACTTGCGAACTCATGCTGGGAATAGGCAGCGCTATTACTGCACAGGCAGATCCCCAGTATGAGTTTGAAGAATGCATGCTCAAGGCTAGGGCATTAATTCAAACTCTAAAGAAACAAGGAATTCATCTTGATCAATAGGCTCAGGGAACATATCAAAGAAGAAATGCCAGAGCTGCTCAATTCCAAAATCGGAATAGCAGCAAGTGCGGGACTGGATAGCACGTTATTGATCTATTTGTGCCATGAGATGGATCTAGATTTTTCAATTTGCCACGTAAATTTTCAGCTTAGAGGAGGTGAGTCAGAAGAAGATGAGAATTTTTTGCAGGATCTAGCTTATAGGATGGGTGCTGATTTTTACTTTAAAAAAACTGACACCAAAACCTTTGCAAAGTCTCATGGTATCTCGATTCAGATGGCTGCACGTAAGTTGCGCTACGAGTTTTTCAAGCACTTGAAAGAGGAAAATAAAATCGATTACGTGCTGACCGCTCATCATCTAGATGATCAGATTGAGACTTTTTTGATTAATATAGGTCGTGGTACTGGCTTTAGGGGATTGAGCGGTATTCCTGCGCAACAAGAATACCTTAAGCGACCTTTTTTGAATTTCGCTCGAGAAGAAATTCTCATTGAGGCTAAAAAGCGCGACATAAAGTGGCGTGAGGATTCAAGTAATTCTGAAAGTAAATACCTGCGCAATAAATTAAGGCATGACGTTATACCTCAATTGAAAGATGCTCTTCCCGATTTACAGACCTCTTTTATAAAGACCATCGGCAATCTACAATCAGTACAGAATTATGTGGACGGTGAGGTATTACGCTTTCGCGAAAGCGGAATAACAGAAACACAATCGGGATTTATAATTGAACTTAGTGAATTGAAGAAGACAAGTAATCCTAGTTTTATACTCTACGAGTTAGTCAAGGATTACCAGTTTAATCCAGCCGATCTGGAAAATCTGCTGACAGCAGAAACAGGAAAAGCGTTAGAAAACGGAAAACACCGACTTCTCAAAAACAGGAACCAGATTATTTGTTATGAGCTGGCAGATCTGTCTGATGACCTAAGCATTACAGGAGAGGGTGAATACAAGCTAGATGGAAAACATTTCTTGATAGATTCCAAGCCAGTTCATAATTTGAAAAGTTTTATTGAAAACTTTGCTAATCGATCAACACTGCTGCTGGACGCCAATAAAATCAAATTTCCTCTTATTTTGCGAACGTGGCAGGCGGGCGATCGCTTGCGGCCTTTTGGAATGAAGGGCAGCAAGTTGGTTAGCGATGTCTTAGTTGATGCAAAAACATCGCGTGTCGAAAAAGATAGGTGTCTAGTGCTTGAGAATGAAGACACGATTTTGTGGGTGGTAGGTTATAGGCATGGAAGCACAGCTAAAATCGATGCCCAAACTAAAACTGCTCTTGTAATACGTTATACTGAATGAAAAATTTATTTACAGGATTATTTTTCCTGTTGTCGATATTTAGCTGTTTCGGACAATTTGCCCAACCGGTCACTTGGTCTTCAGACTTAAAGAAAGTATCTGATACAGTATACGAGCTAACAGCTACTGCTACTCTTGACGAGGGTTGGCATATTTACTCACAGACTGCGGTTGAGGGACCCACGCCCACCGAATTTTTATTTTATGTAGATAGTGACCAGTTGCAATTGATCGGCGTTAATGAAGAGACTGGTGTCTATGCAGAATACGTGGATATCTGGGAAACAGATGTTTATCAATTCTCTGATCAAGCTGTTTTTAAACAAAAAGTAAAAATTATCGATCCTTCACTAGAGGATATCATCGTTGAGGTCGTAAGCCAGGCTTGTAATGATGTAAGCTGTCTGGCACCTACACCCGAGACGCTCGTTTTCAATTTGAAAGGAAATGCTCCTGACCTTTTCAAAGCAACAGAAGTCATCGATAGCTTTTATGAAAATGAACAGGATCCTTTAATTGCTAAAGCTCCCGAAGCCAGCTCCATCCCTCGTAAATCTGGTGATAATGTGGTCAAAGGTGACACAGAGCTGGCACCGCGCAGTATTCTTAATCAGGTAAGTAAATACAAGTCAAGTGGTGAAGGAGAGAGCTATTGGTTCATTTTTATTACCTGTTTGATTGCTGGATTATTGACCCTTTTTACACCTTGTGTTTTTCCTATGATACCGATGACGGTATCGTTTTTTACCAAACAAAACTCCAGAAAGGCATCAGGTAAGTTCAATGGATTTCTATACGGGATATTTATCGTTCTGATCTATACGCTTTTCAGTTTGCCCTTCTATCTGTTTGAATCGTTTTCGCCAGATTTCTTTTATGAGTTCAGTACAAATCCTTGGCTAAATGTTTTCTTTTTTGTGGTTTTTGTGGTGTTTGCTATTAGCTTTTTTGGTGCATTTGAGATCACGCTACCCAACAGTCTGATCAATAGAGTCGATAAAGCTTCAAACATAGGCGGGATCATTGGAATCTTTTTTATGGCTTTAACTCTCGTGCTGGTAAGTTTTTCATGTACGGGATTGGTCATCGGTGGGGTTTTAGGTAGCGCACTATCGACTGATGGCGGTGCCGTAGCGCTTACTTTCGGACTGTTTGGTTTTGGGATAGGGCTAGGGATACCATTTGCAATCTTTGCACTTTTTCCCAGATTGCTAGATGGACTGCCCAAGTCTGGAGGATGGCTCAACACGGTAAAGGTATTTCTAGGATTTATCGAGTTAGCTTTTGCTTTCAAATTTTTGTCTAACGCAGACCTGGTGTGGCAAGCAGGAATCCTGCCTCGCGAGATTTTCTTGGCAATCTGGGTAGCGATTTTTGGTGTGTTGGCCTATTACTTATTTGGTCGCGTCAAGTTGCCGCATGACGATGTTAGCGATCGCATATCGGTAGGTCGCATGGTCTTGGGGTTATCGTCTTTGTTTTTTGCCATCTATTTGCTGCCTGGGATGTGGGGAGCACCCGTCAAGATCCTGAGCGGATTTACACCACCTCAAACTTACGCTGAGTCGGTTTATGGTGTGGGATATAAAAACACTTCAGCATCTACTGATGAGCCTTTACCTGAGAATGCAAAACGCATTGTTCATGGGATTATCGCTTTTGATGATCTTGAAAATGGTATCGCTTTCGCGAAAGCGGAAAATAAACCCATCCTAATCGACTTTACTGGATGGACCTGTGTGAACTGCCGCAAGATGGAAGAGCGGGTATGGAGTGAGCCAGAGGTCCTTCAATTGCTGAAGGAAGAATTTGTCTTGGTTTCTCTTTATTTAGATGAGAGCAAGCCTCTGCCAGAAGATGAACAGATTACCTCGCTTACAACCGGTAAAAAGTTGCGCACGGTAGGTAATAAATGGTCTGCTTTTCAGATCGATCGTTACGGTGTGAATGTTCAACCGTATTATGCAATCATAGATGCAGAAGGCAACGATCTAGTAGAACCAGTGGGCTACACTCCCGATGTCGATGAATATGCTGCATGGCTTAAGACCGCATTGTAACAGATAACTCCCAACCGTTTCTTGATTTATGAATCGTCACGGCTTAATAAGGTTGACCATGAGCCTCAGTTCATGTACAATGACCAACATTATATAGGTAATGTGAATGATTCTAATTTTCAAATGCTGCGATCCGTTCTCTCAATGAAAACCTGTAGTCAAATTAAATCTTTACTGATTTAACTTCACAGCCAAAGGACAGAGGGTTAAATCCAGGCACATATCGCATGAATCGTCGTATTTCTACTGCGCGGGATTCAGTGTTTTAAATAACGTGCTAAGTGGTAATTTGTGTTTTGTTTCATCACAATTCAACTGGAACCTATGCAATAAAAAAGCCGCCCACTCGGGCGGCTTTGCAATAAGGTACTAATTTTCTTAGTTCAGGCTAATTGTTACTCGACGTACTAGGAATCTAGCTGTCTCACTAGACTTTTCAACGCTTGAGTCTTCACCCTGACCTACGGTAGTAATTCTAGATTCTGCGATTCCAGCAGCTACCATAACGTCCTTGATTCTTTGCGCTCTACGCTGGGAGAGATCTTTGTTATACTCCTCACTGCCTAGCTCATCAGCATACCCTGTAAGTGTAGCATTAGCTGAAGGGTTCATCTTCATGTAGTTCACCATATTGTTTAGCGCATCTAATGAGAAGCCCTCGACTTTAGTACTATTGAACTTGAAGAAAACATTGACATAGCCTTGGTCAATAAGCTGCTTCATGACTTCTGAGCTCACACCATCTCTCTTATACTTATCAAATTCCTCTTTTGAAACATATTGAGATCTAAGTGCAGGCTCTAGCTCGTCAGGGATACCGTTTTTATTCTTATCGATTGCGCGACCTTTACTATCTACGGCAACACCACTCTCAGTATCGTTGTCACGATCTAAGTAATTAGGTACACCATCTTGATCATCATCAGTCAGATCAGTAATCAGCTTTCCTACTTCGTTCTCTAAAGCAGCCAATCTCTCTTCTGTGCGGTTCTCAGCAGAATACCAGTCTGCATGAACATCGTTATTACCTAGGTAAATATTTACACCAAATGTGACATTGTAGATTGCACCTTCAAAACCTCTGGAAGTTTGTGACGGGATGTCCATAGTACCATCCCAAGTAATTTCCTGGTCGATATTGCCTATCAATGATAAATCACCATAGAGTGCAATGCGGTCAGATAATCTAATTTGTGGTGTAAAACCTACGATGGCATGTGAGCCTATTTCAGTAGATTCATTAAATCCCAGCGGTTGAGCAGAAATTCTAGAAACACCCAGTCCACCATGACCTAGAAGATTGAAACTATTTGACCAGTTTCTAAAACCGAAAATTTCTCCAAGATTCACAACTCCCTCAAAACTCGCTCTTGAAAAATTAGTATTGAACTTTACGGCGCTATCATCGCTGTTTTCTACATCGCCATACCCTAATTCA
Source organism: uncultured Flavobacteriaceae bacterium (assembly GCA_964478845.1). GTDB lineage: Bacteria > Bacteroidota > Bacteroidia > Flavobacteriales > Flavobacteriaceae > Nonlabens. The sequence goes on from CAYZJT010000002.1 coordinate 142,165, forward strand.
AGTCCAAAACCGAATTTATTGTTGATCATGTATCTAACACCTAACTCTGCTTGGAAAAACGAAGGTGTGCTCACAAAAGCACCGTTTGTAAAGGGTCTTGTAGGTTTGTGAAACCCTACGCCCGCATCAATGGACCAGTGATTATAGTTGTCACGATCATCCATCGCTTCACTCGATTCTGTGGCCATTTGATCATCCATCTCGCTGTTTTCTTCTTGTGCGAAAACCACGGTTGAACAAAGCATTAAGCCTAAAAACAAGACTTTTTTCATAGTGTTTCTTGATTGAGATATTAACGCAAATATATAAAAGCCCGCAAGTGCTTAAGCTTTTTCATTAAAAAATTGTGGACTTTTTATCCTTTAAGGTATTGCACTGTAATTATTGACGCACAATTAGATACCTCTGTCAGTATCTCGTAAATTTCAATTATTTATCACAAAATTGATTACAGTTCTCATGTAGATGAATCGAGGTAATCTGGAATACCATCACCATCTGTATCTAAAGCATCGTCTGGATTACCGTCCCCATTGGGATCAGCGTTTTCTTGAGATGTAGGAATACCGTCGCCATCGTCATCTGGGTCTAGGTAGTTTGGAATGCGGTTCAAATTAGTGTCGTCTAAAGAATTAATGCTATTGAGAATCCCATCTCCATTTAAATCCTCAAATCTCGATAAGATTCCGTCATTATCGTGATCTGCGATATTTACACTGCGTACCCTGAAGGTGAATGCGAGAGGAGAATAAGCAGGTATCCCGTTGCGAGCATCTGCAAAATAACCCAATCCAGAAGGAAAGAATACTGCGCCCACGCCACTGCCTTCAAAATCAACTGTGCCATCTGGTTGAGGTAGAATTACATCGGCACCTTTGAAATTTGTCAGTGCATCTGAAAAGCCGGCTATCGTTCCTGGTAAACTAAACCAGACAGCATTGTCAGCTTGATCAAAAACAGAGTTGTTCAATAAAAACCCTTTATAAGAGACAAGCGTGCTGTCTGCAAAAGTCGGAAAAATGTTGCCTTGACCTTCTCTAACCTTTAAAACAAAATACTCGTAATTAACACCGTCTCTTATGAACATTCTTGATTCTACTTGATCCCACAGGGGAATGTTGCCATCACCTGGTTGAATTGAATCAATTTCAATGGCTAGGTCATCATTGGCCCCCGCATTTTGAAATTCCTCATAGTTGTAGAAATGAGTTTCAAGATACTCACGTAACTCCTGTGCATCTTCAATTGCGACCTCATTTCTGTCTCTAATCGGGATCCCACCGGCGTCGTCATCCTGCTCACAGGAAACCAGAAACACAAAAAACATTACTACTGCAAAGCGTAAAAGGGCTCTATTCATTATTATAATGTAAGCAGACAAAGATACTATTTTCACCTATGTTTGTTGACTAACGGTAGTTTCCTAAACTTCTTATGCGTGTAGATAAATACTTATGGGCGGTGCGATATTTCAAAACCCGCAGCAAGGCGACAGATGCAGCAAAAAAGGGTAGAATCAGGATTGATGACCAAGTGGTAAAACCAGCAAGAGATGTCTACGCCGGTGATATTATACAACTCAGGAAGGATCAGATCGATTATAAGATCGAGGTCTTAGATCTTCCACCTAATCGGGTGGGTAACAAGCTAGTCAATCTGTATAGGGTCGATCGTACACCTGCAGAACATTTTGAAGCGAGAAAGATGATCCAGCTCAATCAGGATTATTACCGTAGGAAAGGCGAGGGAAGACCTACTAAGAAAGACCGACGAGACCTGACTGACTTACTTAGTTCAGAGGAAGAATGATACTTGACAAGACTTATTGGGAATCTAGGTATCAACAAAAGGATCACCCGTGGGATCTAGGAAGGGTGTCAAATCCTATGAGGCATATTATTGACTCATTAAATAACAAGAATACACGCATTTTAATCCCAGGTGCAGGAAACGCCTTTGAGGCAGATTACCTTATTGAAAAAGGATTCCAAAATGTAACAATACTAGATATTGCTTCCCAACCTTTACGCAGTATTCAGAACCGTAATAGAAATACTGATAGACTCAAATTGATCCAAGAAGACTTTTTCAAGCATCCCGGAATTTATGACTTGATTCTTGAGCAGACATTCTTCTGCGCTTTAGAAGTACGCTTTCGCGAAAGCTATGCAAAGAAAATTCACTCGCTACTTTCTGACCATGGGGAATTAAAAGGGGTGCTGTTTAATTTTGAAGCGAAGCGGGATGCACCACCATTTTCAGCGTCTAAAGAAGAATATTTTGATCTCTTCGACCCGCTTTTTAAAATAATCAAATTAGAAATGAGTCGATATTCTGAACCAGAGAGAGCAGGGAAGGAATTGTATGTCGAACTAAAGAAACGCAATCATGTCAATTGAAATTTTAAACCATCCACAGATAGCACATAGAACTAGGCGAATAGCTTATCAAATTGCTGAGGAATTCTATGAAGAGACTCAAATCATTATTGCGGGAATAGCAGATGGGGGGTATAGGTTTGCAAGTTTGCTTAAAAAGGAATTAGAGAAAATTAGTGAAGCTGATGTGCAAATATGCAAGGTGCTGATTGACAAAGAAAATCCACGAAATCAGATTACAACCTCTTTAAATCAGTCTGAATATCAAAATAAGGGTGTTGTTCTATGCGACGATGTATTGAATAGCGGCACGACTCTTATGTATGGTGTCAGGCATTTTCTAGATGTTCCCTTAAGCAGATTCAAAACAGCGGTGCTTGTTAACCGAAATCATAAAAAATATCCAGTAAAAGCAGATTACAAAGGGTTATCACTCAGCACGACGCTTGAGGAACATATAAAGGTGAAGCTGGATGAATCTAATTTTAGTGTAACCTTAAATTAGAATTGATTTCATTTACAATATCATCAGGGCTTTGAATACCCACATTGACCTTGTGGTGTGCTTGCAAATAATAGGGTCTCCTTTCAAAGAGATGCTTGCCAATAAATTCAGTCAGCTCCTCTTTTGATTCAATTCCCGCAAGCATTGGTCTTGTTTTCATTTCGTCGTACAGTCTATCCGTAAGCTGCGGTATCGAACAATCAAGATAAATGCTACTTACACCATGAGTATTGTTGATCAATTGCATGTTGTTAAAGTAGCATGGAGTACCCCCTCCCAACGCTAGTACAAAGCTTTCTTTTTTTTCTAACACCCACAACAATACTTTTTTCTCAAGATTCCTGAAATAGATCGCACCTTTTTGATCAAAAATTTCCGCAATGGAGAGCCGTTCTATCTTTTCAATCTCTTTATCCAGATCGTAAAATGGGATCTTCAGTCTCTCAGACAGCTTCTTGCCTGTAGTGGTTTTACCACAACCCATGTAGCCTGATAGCACTATTTTACTGTCTTTCAGAGGAATCATCAATTAGCATTTGTAAGGTGTCAAAATTAATCGCAAAAAGCCTTTTCGATTAAATATCTCGTTTTATATTTGCACCCGCGTTTGAGAAACGACGACCTGGTAGCTCAGTTGGTAGAGCATCTCCCTTTTAAGGAGAGGGTCCTGGGTTCGAGCCCCAGCCAGGTCACAGAGCTGTATTTTTATAAACAGCAGATTTAGAAAAGCTCTCTGCTACAGAGGGCTTTTTTTCTACCCGGGTGCTGAAATTGGTAGACAGGCACGGTTGAGGGCCGTGTGTCGTAAGACGTGTGGGTTCAAGTCCCATCCCGGGTACTTTTTTAGAGATGATCACATTACTCTTCCGGGCATTACCTTTCCCAAGTGATTGTTTTAAGGCTACCCAATAATATTGTGACAGAGAATAGACTAACGAAAATTCTCAAGCTGGAATCTTATTCTGGTCATCGTGATGGTAACGACTTTTACATTAAACTAAAATTTAAACCCCAACAGGCATGGAAATGTACCGAGAGTGAGGATCCACATTATCGTGCAACCATTACTCGGTACTTTCAGTCTGAAAAACTGGACTTACTTCTTCTTGATTCTGATTTCTATAGCATGCGCAGCATCCTCCATCTTTTACACTGATGTCCTTTTGGGAATAACGCTTGGATTGCTCACAACCTACGTAGCGGTATTTTTAACGTTCATGTGGATGATGAGATTTTTCCACGCAATGCTTAGAGAGGTTTAATAGCCGATCAAAAAACTGATCTTAATGAAAGTTTTGAAATACAATCAGATCACTCTGCCTTTTGACGTGAAGACGCGTAGATTTTTAGATCATCAAATAAGCGTTGGACGATGTAAAGGTGAGATCCATACGAGCAGTTTTGTGATTAGAAGGAACAAACTGGCAAATAATTTTTGGATTGTAGGCGAGATGAAATCTAATATGTATTTAGTAAATTGCTATCCCAATTATCCAAACCTTCTTGTACTTACCTTATTTTACATAGGGTTCCTGCTGCTGATTTTGATTATTTCAATAGTTACTGGAATGCTAGCTGGCTTAATTATATCATTTGTATTTGCCATAATCGTTTTGAGTATTGAATTCTCTCGCTATAAAGAATTGGAAATATTTCAGAATCAATACTTCGAGTATTTAGAGAGGAATCACCTAGAATTTTAAAAACAAAAAATCCCCATGGCTCTCACCATGGGGATTCTAATTTATAAACCTGAAGTGATTACTTCACTTCTTCAAAATCTACGTCTTCCACATCGCTGGTGTCATCGCTCGCACCTGTATTTGCATCAGGACCTGGCTGGCCTTGTGCGGCGCCTTGAGCTTCAGCTTGTGCTTTGTACATGTCCTCGCTTGCAGCGGTCCATGCAGCATTCACTTTTTCTAGCGCCGGATCGATTTGCGAAATCTCCTTGGACTCATATGCAGTTTTCAATTCTGCTAGTGCGTCCTCAATCGGTTTTTTCTTGTCGTCGCTTAGCTTATCGCCAAACTCCTCTAGCTGCTGTTCAGTCTGGAAGATCAACTGATCTGCCTGATTCAACTTATCAGCTTTTTCTTTGGCTTGCTTGTCGGCTTCAGCGTTTGCTTCCGCCTCACGCTTCATTTTCTCGATTTCTTCCTCAGTCAGTCCAGAAGATGCTTCGATACGTATATCTTGCTTCTTACCAGTTGCTTTATCTTCTGCACTTACCTTGATAATACCGTTAGCATCAATGTCAAAGGTCACCTCGATCTGTGGCGTACCTCTACGTGCTGGTGGGATCCCATCAAGGTGGAAACGACCTATGGTCTTGTTATCAGTAGCCATGGAACGCTCACCTTGCAGTACGTGGATTTCAACACTCGGCTGGTTGTCAGCTGCGGTAGAGAACACCTGCGATTTCTTAGTTGGAATCGTTGTGTTGGCATCGATCAACTTGGTCATCACGCCACCCATGGTTTCGATACCTAGAGAAAGCGGAGTCACATCTAGTAGCAATACATCTTTCACATCACCAGTCAATACACCACCTTGGATTGCAGCACCTATCGCTACGACTTCATCAGGGTTCACACCTTTTGACGGCTTTTTACCAAAGAACTTCTCAACAGCTTCCTGTACTGCAGGAATACGAGTTGAACCACCTACTAGGATGATTTCATCGATATCGCCCGTGCTTAGTCCTGCACTTTTCAATGCAGTCTGGCATGGCTCGATGGTTCTCTTGATCAAGTCACTGATCAACTGCTCAAACTTTGAACGGGTAATTGTTCTTACAAGGTGCTTAGGGCCAGTAGCTGTTGCAGTCACGTAAGGTAGGTTCACCTCAGTTTGAGAACTTGATGATAACTCGATCTTAGCCTTCTCAGCTGCTTCTTTTAGACGTTGCAGAGCCATCGGGTCTTTACGCAAGTCGATGTCTTCTTCTTTCTGAAACTCATCAGCTAGATAGTCGATCAGTTTCTCATCGACATCATCACCACCTAGGTGTGTATCACCATCAGTAGCTAATACTTCGAATACACCGTCACCCAATTCTAGAATGGAAACGTCGTGCGTACCACCCCCAAAATCAAATACTACAATCTTCTGATCTACACTTTTCTTATCCAGACCGTAGGCAAGCGCAGCCGCTGTGGGCTCGTTGATGATACGCTCTACTTTTAATCCAGCGATTTCACCAGCTTCCTTAGTAGCCTGACGCTGTGAGTCGTTAAAGTATGCAGGTACGGTAATCACCGCGCCGGTTACTTCAGTTCCTAGATAGTCTTCGGCGGTTTTCTTCATTTTTTGAAGAATCATCGCGCTCAATTCCTGGGGTGTGTATAGACGACCATCGATATCCACACGTGGCGTATCATTATCGCCTTTCTTAACTGTATAAGGTACTCGATCGATTTCCTTAGAAACCTCGCTGTATTTATTCCCCATAAAACGCTTGATAGAGGCAACCGTTTTCGTTGGATTGGTTACCGCCTGACGCTTTGCAGGGTCACCCACCTTGATCTCACCGCCTTCTACAAAAGCGATGACAGAGGGTGTCGTTCTTTTTCCTTCTGCATTAGGAATAACAACCGGCTCGCTTCCTTCCATTACAGAAACACAGCTGTTTGTCGTCCCTAAATCTATTCCTATAATCTTACTCATTATCTATGGTTTAAATTAGATTTTCAATTTCACGCTAGCCATAAGTCAAGGTTTATGCCAGCAGAGTTCCTGTGACAGGTTGTCATTTGTACTGCCATTTGGTGTTATTTCGCTTTCGCGAAAGCGTAACAACCACATCACACCGATTACTTTGAACTCTTGTACTCAGCACAACTTTTTGGATTGCCTCGCAAGTTTTCAGGAGAAGTGTTTCATGTTTCTGGTCTCATGTTGCTGCGCTAAGCAGAGTATTAATGATTTCTGGCATTTTACGCAGCGCTTAAAAAAAATCGAAGTTGCTTTTAATTCTTAATCCTATTCAATTCAATTTGAAATTCAAGTCAATTTGAAATTCAATTTCAAGTTCAATTTCCACTTCAAGTTCATAAGTTCCATCCCAAAAGAACCCGTATTTTTGCGCCTGTTTTAGAAATCATAAAAACAGCACCATGGCGCACGCTAAATACATCTTTGTCACCGGCGGGGTAACTTCATCACTCGGGAAAGGGATTATCGCGGCGTCGCTGGCTAAGCTATTGCAAGCCAGAGGTCTTAGGGTAACTATTCAAAAGCTGGACCCGTATATTAATGTTGACCCAGGTACACTCAATCCCTACGAGCACGGCGAGTGCTACGTAACAGAAGACGGTGCAGAAACTGATCTCGATCTAGGGCACTACGAGCGTTTTCTCAATGTAAACACCTCGCAAGCAAACAATGTTACCACCGGCCGCATCTACCAAAGCGTCATTCAAAAGGAGCGTCGCGGCGAGTTCCTCGGTAAAACTGTTCAGGTAATCCCGCACATTACCGATGAGATCAAGGAGCGCATCCAGATGCTAGGTAAATCCGGCGATTATGATGTGGTCATCACAGAGATCGGTGGGACGGTAGGGGACATTGAATCGCTACCTTATATAGAAAGTGTACGTCAACTCAAATGGGAACTGGGTGAGGACAATTCGCTGGTGATTCATTTGACGCTGGTGCCATACCTAAGTGCTGCTGGGGAATTAAAAACAAAACCCACCCAACACAGCGTCAAGACCCTGATGGAGAGCGGGGTTCAGGCAGATATTTTGGTTTGTCGCACAGAGCACGAGCTGACCGACGACATCAAAAACAAGCTTGCACGATTCTGCAATGTGCGCCCAGAGGCAGTTATTCAGTCGATTGATGTAGAGACTATCTACGATGTACCTAACAAGATGCTTTCTGAGGGATTGGATAGGGTAGTGCTGGAAGAGCTCAACATGCCTACCGATAAAGAGCCAAACCTTCGCAGTTGGAATGAGTTTGTCCAGCGCCACAAAAACCCGATGAGCACGGTAACTATCGGTTTGATAGGAAAATATGTGGAATTGCAGGATTCCTATAAGTCGATTCTCGAAGCATTTATTCATGCTGGCGCAGAAAACGAGGTCAAGGTAAAAATCGAGTCCATCCACAGCGAGTATTTGGAACTGCAAAATGTAGAAGAAAAGCTCTCACATTTGGATGGATTGCTAGTTGCACCTGGTTTTGGTGAACGCGGTATCGCAGGTAAAATTGACGCCGTACGCTATTCTCGCGAGAATGGCTTGCCATTTTTCGGTATTTGTCTGGGAATGCAGATGGCGGTAATCGAATATGCTCGAAACGTATTGGGTATTACAGATGCCAATAGTACCGAAATGGATCCAGATGCAGAGCATCCTGTAATCGCTTTAATGGAAGACCAAAAGGATATTCTTGACATGGGCGGTACCATGAGACTCGGCGCGTGGGATTGTGATCTCAAAGGAGACAGGATCCAAAAAATTTACGGCGAGAAAAAAATAAGCGAGCGTCACCGTCACCGCTATGAATACAACGAGGAATATCGCGAGCAACTAGAAAAAGCTGGATTGCATACGACTGGGGTCAATCCTAAATCCGGATTGGTTGAAATCGTTGAGGTGGATTACCACCCATGGTTCATAGGCGTGCAATACCACCCGGAATACAAGAGCACCGTTGCAAATCCACACCCGCTTTTTGTGTCATTTGTGGCAGCCGCTAGAGACTATAAAAAGAAGAAACGTAAGTAGTAGAGTAGGGAAGTTTGGTTTTTACACTTTCCCGCAGGGAAGTTAATACTGAGCCTGCCGAAGTACGAAAGCGTAAAATCTACAACAATACCTGCACTAACATTTAGTATGGAAGAAAAAAAAATCGATTGGAAACAGATACTGGGCTTTGCCATCATTTTTGGGCTGCTCATGTACATCATGTTTACAAATCAGCAAGAGCAGGCCACGGAAGAGGCTACTCAAACCACTTTAGAAGAGGCAGGAAGTACTGCACCATCACCAGCTGCAAATTCAATTGTAAGTAACGACACCGTTGCACCGCCTGCAGAGGGTGAAACCATTCAATTCAGCAATGAGCTGATTGATTTTGAGATTGATACTAAAGGTGGGTACATCACCAAGGCGCAGCTCAAAAACTTCCGAACGTATGACTCGCTACCAGTTTATTTGGTAAAAGGTAACGATCACAAATTCAATATTTCGTTCAGAACTAAAGATGGACGCCAGATCAATACCGAAAATCTAGTTTTCACTCCTCAAGTATCTAAAAATGGTGAAAATGAAGTTCTGAGTCTAAAGTGGCAGCAGGGTGCAAACCAGTTTTTGGAATACCGCTACGAGCTACAGCGTAAGGATTACATGATGGATTTTGTGATCAGGTCGCAAGGCTTGTCGCAAACTTTTGATACTTCTCAACCCGCTGAGCTTAATTGGGACATGACTGCCTATCGTCGTTCCAAGAGCATGGAAAACGAGAATCGCTACACCGAAATCAAATTTGAGTATGACGGCGGTAGCGATGATTATACAGGTCAGGGCGAGAATGCTGAGGAAGTTGAGGAAAATGTAAGCTACGTCGCCTACAAGCAGCACTTTTTTGCCAGCATTCTGCTGACTGATACGCCTTTCAGCAATGCGACAATGCGATCACGTAACATTGCGAATATCGAGGAGGAGCAGGATATTATATCAAAAGAATTTTCAACAGTTGCTCAACTTGACTACACGGGCGGTGAACTGAACTATAACATGGACTGGTATTTTGGTCCGACTGATTTTGACATTTTAGACAATTACGATCGCAACCTAGATGAGGTGGTAGATTTAGGCTGGGGAATATTTGGCGTGATCAATGAATACGCAATCCGCCCTCTGTTTACAGCGCTTACTTCGCCTGTAAAAGGTCTTGGAATTCCTTATGGAATCGGGATCATTCTTTTGACCATCTGTGTACGATTGGTGCTGTCGCCAGTGCTTTATAAATCTTATCTGACTCAGGCCAAAATGAAAATCTTGCGCCCTGAGCTTAACAAGATTGCTGAGAAGTACAAGGACAACGCAATGAAAAAGCAGCAGGAAACCATGAAGGTGCAAAGCGAGGCTGGGGCGAGTCCACTCTCAGGTTGCTTGCCAGCGCTGCTACAGATGCCAGTTTTCTTCGCGCTCTTCAAATTTTTCCCGACTGCCTTTGATTTACGACAGAAAAGCTTTCTATGGGCAGATGATTTAAGTAGTTACGATGAGATTGCCTCGTTGCCATTTAAAATCCCTTTTTACGGCGATCACGTAAGCTTGTTTCCTATTCTAGCATCTATTGCGATATTCTTTTACATGCAGATGACAACTGGCCAAAGCATGCAAGCTGCGCAGCAGCCCGGCATGCCTAACATGAAGTTTATCATGTACCTATCACCGCTCTTCATGCTTGTTTTCTTCAACAACTACGCGAGTGGATTGTCGCTGTACTATTTTGTTTCTAACCTGTTGACCATCGGGATCATGCTGGTGATCAAGTACGTCATCATTGATAAAGACAAAGTGCTGGCCAAAATCGAGAAAGCACGCGCCAAGCCTAAGAAAAAGAAAGGTCGCTTTGCTTCAAAAATGCAAGAGATCATGGAGCAAGCACAAGCCGCTCAAGAAGCACAGAAGAAGGGGAAGAAGTAAGGTTTTAAGTGAACACCCTTTGCCTCTTGGCAGTTAGTTATCCTCTCGCTTTGCTCGTCGGTGACTGTTGAGGGAAACTTTTCAAATTAGTCATCGGAATATAAAAGCCTTCCCTCGAGGGAAGGTTTGGTTGGGTGTTCCGTGATTAAGTAAGGTCAATTTATTTTCTTTAATCTCAAGATTTCAATTGATTATTAATACATCCCTGGTGTCCTGTGCGATCCTGAAATAAATTCAGGATGACAGTTAGCGCAAAACCAAAAAGCCGAGCAAAACGCTCGGCTTAGTGTTTTCAGAATATCAGTATCCTCAACGATCTATCGATCCCAGCACTTTCTGCGCAAAGCTATTGGCCGCCTCGCTGCTGCTCATGCCTTGTTCTAGGTTATTGTGAACCTCGATGGCGCCACAGATGTTGGTAATTAATTCACCTACCACATCAGTTTCTTCGTCGGTGACTGATCTGTGGTCGATAAAGTGTTCCAAAACCTCAAGCGTTGCTTCAAGCTGCTCCTTGCTCGCCCCGCGTTGCAGGTGCTTAATGACTGGCAATTTCATCGACTAGGCTTTTTAGGTTTTCAAATTTGTTAGTCTGCACTTGATTGACAAACTGTCCATCTACAAATGTGGCAAACGTAGGTAGGTTGTCAACTGTGGCCAGTTTTCTCGATTCTGGATATTTTTCTGCATCTGCGATGACGAAAACTGCGTCATCTACCTCGCTGTCCAGTTTCTTGAATTTTGGCTTCATCACACGGCAGTTGCCACACCATGTTGCCGAGTATTGTACGACTACTTTTTTATTCCCACTTACAATTTCCTGTAAGTTGTCTTTATCTAATACTTCCATTTCTTTTTCTTTTAATTTTAATTGAGCAAAACAAAAAGGGAGCTACTGCGGCAGCTCCCTTAGATTGATCTACTGCCGTTGATAATTGCAGCTATCTAGTTTTTAGATAGGTAAGCTGCAGTCGAGTCGCGATTATCTTTCATCGCGTCTTTACCTTCTTCCCAGTTGGCTGGACAAACCTCGCCATTCTTTTGCACGTGGCTAAATGCATCAACCAAACGGATGTATTCTTTTACATTACGACCTACAGGCATGTGGTTGATTCCTTCGTGGAATACCATTCCTTCTTCATCTATCAGGTAAGTCGCACGGTAGCTTACGTTGTCACCCACTAGGTAGTGATCTTCCAGATCATCATTGTATTCCAAATCTGCATCAAGGATTCCAAGCGTGTCGGCTAGATTTCTGTTAGAGTCTGCGATAAGTGGATAAGTGATTCCCTCGATACCACCATTGTCTTTTGAAGTGTTCAACCACGCAAAATGAACTTCTGGCGTGTCACATGATGCACCTATGACGATCGTATTGCGTTTCTCAAATTCTGGTAGCGCTTCTTGAAATGCGTGTAATTCTGTAGGGCACACATAAGTGAAGTCTTTTGGATACCAGAAGAGCAATACTTTCTTGTTGTTTTTCTTAGCTTCTTCTAAAACGTTGATTTTAAACGTATCTCCCATCTCATTCATGGCGTCTACGGTAAGGTTTGGGAATTGTCTTCCTACAATTGACATAGCTGTTTTTTTAAGTTCTGCACAAATTTAAGAGTACGCTTTCGCGAAAGCGTACCAATAACAATCTTATAAGACAATAAAACGATAGCTGAATCCTATAGACTGATCTGTCAGCAATAAGAAAATATTATGGATCTAGTCTCCTATAGTATCCAGAGACGGTGCTGGCTCTGCGAGCTGACGGATCTTGATTTTCAGACCGGCAAAAAGCAAAGTCATAAAAGGTGAGAGATAACTGAAAATCGCATAGGGCAGGTAGGCCAAAACATCTACCCCTAATGTCGTACTGTGATACGCACCGCAGGTATTCCATGGTATCAGGACGCTGGTCACCGTACCAGAGTCTTCAAGCGTGCGGGACAGATTCTCTGGCGCGAGGCCTTTCTCACGATATGCCTTTTCGTACATCTTGCCTGGCACGACCAGCGCTAGGTATTGGTCACTAGCCGTAAAGTTGATTGCAAGACAGCTGGCCACCGTGCTGGCAAACAGCCCAAAGACCGAATCAAACGCATTCAACAACGCCCGACTGATCGTAGCAAGAGCACCGATGGCATCCATAATTCCACCAAATACCATCGCGCAGATGATCAACCAAATCGTACCTAGCATTCCCTGCATTCCGCCAGCTTCAAACAAGCCACCCAGTTTGCTGGCGAGCTCTGGATTATCAGTCACGGGATCGACGGCAATATCAACTGTGATAGCGTTCATCAATCCTCTATAAGTGGCCATTCCATCTTTTACTTCGGCGCCGCTGATGGCGTAAACTAAATCTGGCTGGAAAATCACCGCAAAAAGAGCTGCCAGCAATGTCCCAATTAGCAAGGCAATTAGCGGTGAAACCTTTTTAACGATCATCGCGATGACAATTACAGGAACTAAAAACAGTATTGGACTAGTATTAAAAGTTGCATTGATGGCTTCTTGATATGAACTTACATCGGCCACGCCCTGAGTATCCATGGAAAAACCTATGATCACAAACACACTCAAGGTGATGATAATCGTAGGTACTGTGGTATAAGTCATGTATTTGATGTGCGTAAACAGATCAGTTCCAGCCATGGCTGGTGCAAGATTTGTTGTATCACTCAGTGGACTCAATTTATCACCGAAGTATGCGCCGCTCAGGACTGCACCTGCCGTCATGCCCGCGCTTATATCCAGCGCGCCAGCAATTCCAATTAGGGCGATTCCAACAGTTGCACTAGTCGTCCAACTGCTACCCGTTGCTACTGAAATCACCGCACAAATAATAACACTCGCGGCAAGAAAAATGGTGGGATTAAGAATATCCAAGCCATAATAAATCATTGTGGGGATGATACCGCTGATCAGCCACGTTCCGGCCAGCGCACCTACCATCAAAAGAATCAAAATGGCGCCCGTAGTAGATTTTAAGTTTTGGGCAACTTCTTCCACCATAGTGGCGTAGGAAACTTTGTTGAAATGACCAACGATACCAGCGACTGCTGCGCCTAGTAACAGTACAAATTGGTTACTGCCGCTTAAGGCATCGTCACCGTACACATATACATTAAATGAGAGTAAGGCTACTAGTGCAACTACAGGTATCAGCGCTTCCCATAGCTTCAACTTTCTATTGATAATGACTTGCTCGTTCTTTTTATCCTGCGACTGACTATCCATAGCCGTAATGTTACGAAACTGTTAAGGGAGGTGCAAGGGCTTTTTGAGCTAAGCCTCAAATCCTAAATCACAGCTCATAGCTATGTCAGTTCGAGCGCAGTCGAGAATGTATTGAACTTTGCAAGACTTCTAGGACGCAATTTTGAATTTGGGATCAGACTATACCCATCAATTTTCACAATCATTAAATAAGATGTTAGTCTGTCTCAATCATAATATCCATAAATCTGAATACCTATTTTTGTCGGAAATCAGTTATACAAAATGGCAGACGCACTAGAAAGAATAAAGTGCCTCATTATAGGTTCTGGCCCAGCAGGATATACAGCAGCGATCTATGCTGCACGAGCAGATATGAAACCAGTCGTTTATACAGGGATGGAACCTGGTGGACAGCTCACCACAACTACTGAGGTGGACAACTTCCCTGGCTATCCTGATGGAATCGATGGTCCAGCCATGATGGTAGACCTGCAGAAACAGGCTGAGCGTTTTGGCACTCAAGTGAGAATAGGAATGATTACCTCGGTTGAGTTTGCTAAAGAAGAAGGCGGAATTCACAAGGCAGTTGTGGACGGCAAAATTGAGATCGAGGCAAACACGGTCATCATATCAACAGGTGCAAGTGCAAAATACTTGGGTCTTCCCAGCGAGCAGCGTTTAAGAGGCGGTGGAGTAAGTGCCTGCGCTGTCTGTGATGGTTTCTTTTACCGCAATCAGGATGTCGCCATCGTAGGGGCAGGGGATACCGCAGCAGAAGAAGCGAGCTATCTCGCCAATATCTGCAAAAGCGTCACCATGCTGGTACGTAAGGATTATATGAGGGCAAGTAAAGCCATGCAGCACCGAGTGCATAGCCTAGAAAACATCAATGTCATGTACAATACTGAAATTGATGAAGTCCTAGGTGATCAGGTGGTCGAAGGATTAAGGGTAAAGAATAATCAAACTGGTGAAACGCAGGAAATCTCAATCACAGGACTTTTTATCGCTATAGGCCATAAACCGAATACTGATATCTTCAAGGGTCAATTAGACATGGATGATGCGGGTTACATTACTACCAAAACTGGCTCGACCAAAACAAATCTACCCGGCGTTTTTGCTAGCGGCGATGTTCAGGACAAAATCTATCGACAGGCGATTACCGCAGCTGGTACTGGTTGCATGGCTGCTCTCGATGCAGAGCGTTATCTCGCAGAGATAGGTGTTGTAGAGCAGACTGTTGCTGGCGACTATTACGTAGAGTAGCTCATCAAATAATGTATAAAAAATGCGGCACCTAAGCCGCATTTTTTATTTGGACTGATCCCCCGGAAGATTATTCCTCTTTTCTGAGAATAGCCTCGCCTGTGAAACGCTCAATTTTGATTTTTGGACTGTTGTAGATAGATATTTCGGCATCATCCACTGCATTAATAATCAGATCATCTTTTACGTTGATTTCTGCTCTTGATTCATGCCTAGCCGTAATGGTCATGTTGTCCCATGTAAGTCCTTTGGATCTCAAATGACTATTTTCCTTCACATCGACGATTCCATTATTGAAAGTGCCAGAGATCTCTGCATCACTGCGGTGATCCATAGTAATAGTTCCTGTATCAAAGTTCAAATCTCCTTTTAGATATGCGTTTTGGGACAGGTGTAGCATCACCTCATCCCCTTTGCCACTTATCTCTAGTTTTGTGCTCTTATTTGCATGAACATTTAGGTTTTTCACATCAACTGAGATGTTTAAGCTCCCTGAATCTCCAGCATTTACTTCTAGTGTCTCAGCGACTAGTGTACCTGCGCTACGTAATTCACCATCCCCGTTGACAGTGATTTTATCAAGCAATTGGTTTGCATAAACGGTAACTTTCATGCGTTTGCTACGTCTGATGTTTGCTGTTTTAGACAATTCAAGAGTTCCACTCTTTGTGGAAACATAGAGGTGCTCATGCAAATTTGAATCAGTCTCGATATCTACGTGAGTACTATTGCTTTGAATTACCTCCACTTCAAAATCATCATTTACTAGCAAGTGTGTAAATGGATCAACATCTGTGCGTTCAATAGTTACATCTCGATTGCCTTTTACTTTTTGGGCATCTACCGTGCTGCAAGATATTATTAGGAGAGTGACGGATAAGAGAAGAAGTCGTTTCATAAGTTATGCTTTCGCGAAAGCGAATTTATCATTTATCAGATGAGATTTTTAAAAATCAATATTAAACCTGAAAACAAACAACCTGTTATCCATTGATATGATAACAGGTTGTAAGACTACATTGATCTATTTTTCACTCATAGATCCATTCATCATCATTTGAATTGATTTCATCATCATTTTCGGTTGCTTTTGTTTGTGAACAGTCTAAACATTCAACCCCGTTCTCTGTTGCGAGATAAGTCTTGTCGTATTGCAGTCTATTGGGTAACGCATCATCTGCAATCCAGGAAGAATAATTGCGCTTAAAAGCACGATTTACTGTAAATGTTTGGCCCACAGGTATCTCATAGACTAGATCCAGCTTATGCTCTGCCAGCGCGGTCCCTCTTTCTAGGATGATGCGGTTACTACCAGTAAAGGTTGAGTCTGTCATCTCATAATTGTAGATGATTTTCTGAGCACGGTCCTTTGCGTTTTCATAGTCTGCACCGCGAGCTCTAAATTTCAACTTGACCCCAGGGACGCTATCCTGACTTACAACAATTGCAGTCCTTACTTTCTCTAAACTCATCATAGCCTCCCCCTTGTAGTCCACCATCTGCAACCAGTTGCGATTTATGGATACACCTCGTGTAATACTCTGATCAACATCATTGTCTATGTCGAGTTTCAACGGTTCTGAAGTTGTAACCGCAAATTGTTTTTGCTCTGTATAGCTGGCCTCGTAGGATTGACTAGCAGCAACCTGAATGACGGTTATCGTGATAAAAATTACAGACGCAATCCACGCTACCAGTAATCCCAGTTTTACAGGTAAAATGATCGACCGCATATTGCTTACCAGAATACGCAAGCCTACAACTGCTAACCCAAACAGCGGAATCCCAAATGCGAGAATAATTGCCACAACCAGCAGCCATGAAGAATATTCAGCAGGGATAACATAATCTGCAATTTCTATAACATTGAGACCATCGACGTTTGCGAAGCCAACAATTAAGAATGAGACGATGATCCCTATCAATGCCGCAAGTGCAGATATGAAGATGATAAGGCCGACAAACTTCAACACTATTTTAAAGAAACCCTTGATGATTTTTCCAATTGAGCCAAAAAATCGCACAGATCCTCTTTTGGTTCGTTGCCCTACAATATTTGCGTGACTGGCATCGGGCTCCTCGCCAGCCACTTCATTAAAATCATTGCGCTGTGATCCAGAGATGTTAGAAAGATTAACCTCCTTGCCCATCATTTTAAGCCTGTCACTTGTGGACACGGCATCAGGAACAAGAATCCAAAGCAGGACATAAACCGGAATGATTGTTCCACTGCTCGCCACAATAAGAATTGCCCATATTACACGAGACCAAACTGCCTCAATACCTAAGTAGTGAGCCAATCCTGTTGCTACACCGCCCACATAACCGTTCATGGTATCCCGGTATAGCTTTTTCTGCGATGTTCTAAAGGAAGTGCTTTTACTACTGCGTGTTTGCTCCTCAAAAATTTCCTCGTCCACCTCGTAATCTTCAGGCTGGCCCATAATGGCTATAACTTCTTCTACATGTACTAGTGAAACTACTGCCTGATCGCTTTTACGGCGTTCTAGAAATAACTCGGCTATCCGGCTTTCTATATCGCTCATGATCTCATCTGCACCGGTGGTGCCTTCAAAAGATCTTTTGACGGCATTCAGATATCCCTGCAATCTGTCGTAGGCGTCCTCATCTATATGAAAGAACAGCCCTGCTAGGTTTATGTTTATGGTCTTGTTCATGATTTCTTTTGTTTGGGTAGTGTTACAATTTGTACTGCATTTTTAAGCTCTGTCCAGGTTACGCTCAACTCATCCAGAAAGATCTTGCCTGTTTCCGTGAGGCCGTAATATTTGCGAGGGGGTCCACCAGTACTTTCTTCCCAGCGATAGCTTAATAATCCAGCATTTTTTAATCGCGTGAGTAGTGGATAAATAGTCCCTTCTACTACGAGCAGTTTTGCGTCCTTCAACGTGTCTAGAATTTCTGCTACATACGCGTCCTCTTCTTTAAGAACAGAAAGTATGCAGTATTCCAGCACGCCTTTTCTCATTTGCGCTTTGGTGTTTTCTATTTTCATGTTAGTTCTTGTTTTGGTTTATTTCCACCGTGCTGGCTGAAATAAAATTGATGGTAAGCGGGTATCTATAAAGTTGACCATCGCTAGCTTTAATGGCGCCCTGGATCGTGCAGACTAGATCTAGGACTGCTAACCCCAGAATCATGGTCCCGCAGATAAAGCCACTGGCGACAATTGTTGAAATTGTACCCATGTTACTTGGGAAAAAGTCACCGGTATCTAGTGCCTCCCAAAATAGTGGACCACCTGATATCATGGAACCTATAATCACGCCCCCACCAGCAAAGGCTAGAATAATGGTGTAGAGCGTAATACTCAATTGAAAATTGATCACGCTGCGGCCGTGTTCATCTATAAACTCAGATTTCTTCCCGTTGATGACCCATAGCACGATTGGGAAGATGAAGTTGCCTAGGGGAAAGATCCATTTACCAAAACTCGATACATGAACCGCGGCGGCTAGATTTTGGTGGTGTTTTCGGTTGATTTGTTCCATGACATAATAATTTCTTATGCAAATATATATCTTTAAGAAGGTATTATGCAATACAAAGTACTGTAATTTTCTTTTTCGCTTTCGCGAAAGCGTAACTCTAGAAGGTCTTACAGTAGACACAAATCATTGCTTCAGGACTGTTTATATTTACCAAGATTGCCCCCGTGACTATGAGAATAACTCCTAAGAATATCAATCGGTTCACCTTACTGAAATTGCCTAGTGCATGGTTTACTGGCGTGCGGTGCAAAGAAATTACTAATGAGCGTTGTCTAGTGACAGTCCAACATCGCTGGATTAATCAGAACCCGTTCAACAGCATGTATTTTGCCGTACAATCCATGGCCGCTGAGTTGAGCACGGGAGCGCTAGTGATGAAATCGATCAAGGAAAGCGGTGCAAATGTTTCTATGCTGGTGTTGAACAACAAGAGTCATTTCAGCAAAAAGGCCAGAGGTAGAATTATTTTTACTTGTAGTGATGGCCTGGCAATTAAAAAGGCAATTGACCAAGCTCTAGCAAGTGGTGAGTCGCAAACCCTTTGGATGATTTCAAAAGGCATTGATGAAGCAGGTGACCAGGTCAGTCATTTTGAATTTGAGTGGACGGTGAAGAAAAAACGATAGCTAAGTTGATTTTTCCAAAATATAGATTACCAGACCACCCAGACAATACATAACAAGGTCCTCCCAAGAAAAGCTTGTACCTAGTACAAGTTGAGCTAATCTATTCTTCTGCCAGCCCAAAAGATTTACTAACTCGAGGAATTGAGAGATTTCGACAATCAAGCTCAACAAAAGTGTTATAAGCAATGCAGGTATTGCCCTGAGACTAGTTAATGCCATAAGCGTACTATAGACCAGCATCACAACGAGGGCGTCGCCAAGATATGGACGTACAAAACTATCTCTTACAAATAAGGCTATATAAATTTCAAGCACTAGCAAAGTCCCTGCAGCAATGACGTAAACTACCCTAGCTTTTCTCTTTATAGGCATTGTAAGACTAAAATTTGGCTCTGTAATTCAAGGCCAGATGGATGACAAAAAGAAAGAGAAACATAGGGATGATGCACAGCCACGCGTAAACATGGAGTGAAGGATTCAAGAAAATGGAAAAGATGTTTCTCAAAATGCACATGGGACTTGTGATCAGATTCCAACTGTTCCAGCGCAAGTCGCGACCTAAGTAAACCCCTAGACTGGACGCAAAGATGATTGATGACTCTATAATCAATAAAATTCTACCTCTCGAAATCTCAAAAACAGAACAGAATATGCTACCGAAAGTGTTCAAGCTATGCGTGAATAGAAGTACACCTAATACTCCAAAACTTCCGTACATACATATGTCGTAGAAACGCAATACGGGTGCAGTATTTGTAATGTGGATGAGATCTGTCATCATGTACGGTGCATTAGGTAGTAGCAACAGCCACCCTAATGCACAGGCCACTAAAAATAGCTGCGTAATTCGATTCAGACGGGAAAATGTTTTGGGAGATGAAAAATTGCTTCTTAGAAAATAGGTCATAGCAAATGGCAGGACAGCAAGAAAAAGATTCCAAATCATAAATGAACCCGCGTGAGTACCCGTTAGTAGGATACGCATTCCCAGCAGTGTGATACTGCTAATAGAGAGTCCGATGATTGCTGCCTGATAATTACTGAACCGGAAATAAGTTTGGTCAAATTGTCTATAAAACTTCATTACTTAAGTAAGATTAGGATTTTAAAGTGTACTAGCTGACTATCATAGCTAAAACTATGACGAGGTCAATATGTATTAAAAAAAACCTGTGTAGCTTAATTTTTCGGCTCCTATGTTGATCTAGCTTAAACTTCTGCTAATTGGAAACACAGGATGAACAAGGGGATATTTAATAGAAGAACATAGAGCCCCAATAAATGCATTGTTCGGTCAGAATCACTAGCTATTGTCTGAAAGGACAAATAGATGAGTAGTGGTAAATGAGTAATTATACCTGATACGGTTACCATCATTCCGATAACTATCATGCCATTCCAATCAGAAAGACAATAAATTGTTGTTGTAGTTGCGCCACTTATCGCATGACTCAAAGACAAAAAACAAGCAGCTCGCGTAACGCTATTCAGATTCTTAGTGATGAGCTTCAGCATATGACTCTAGTTGATGAGCGATATAGATATACTCCTGCCACTTTCTATCCTCTATCCAATCATTCCTTTTCTGTTTGAGCCCATAATAGCTTTCAACTATATTTTCTTCAATCCCTCTCTGTTTTAATACAATGGCATTTTGAGGGTATAGCGTAGCAAGTTGACTTTGATTGGCCATGTCATTGTTTAGATTGTATTCAGTTACAACTGCAGACCAATTAATCAGACTATAAGTAGCAACGATAAAAAAGGATATTGCAGCGTTGATTCTGAACAAGTAAGTAGTGCTACGTAAAGAGTGGATTTTAATATATGTAGTACATAAACCCACCAAGCATAAAATTAAATAGATACATACTCCTAGTCTTTTGAGGGAGAGACCATAGCCTGTCATATACATGAAGTTCTTTGTAAAAACAGTGGCTACCAGTAGCAAATTGAGTCCTATCCACAGATAAGCCATACGTCTTAACCATATTGATTCTGCAATAAAATTCAGTTTTCCGTAGAAAAAGTAGATCAGGATGGCAATGGCTAAAATTATACTCGCAATACTGGCATAGACACCACTATGCACCGCATCACTTAAAACGCTGGCGGGGAGATTTGCACTGCTCCCACTAATGAATAGAACCTCTGCAACTAAAACAACAATCAAAAGTGCATTGAGAAGACCTATTGACCAGCTACCTATTGCAGATCTATCCTTAAGAGCAGGTAGATCTGCTTCATTAATTACTAGGTGAGGAATGAAGTTACTTGACTTTGCATCAGCTTTTGTCAATTCTTCGACCGCTTGATTTGAAATCAGGTTCCAGCTGATTAAGCTTCCCAAAGCAACCATAAAAATCCATCCGAAATCTAGAAAACTGAAATCAAGTTGATTAATCCAGTTTGCAAATACTGGATTCACATAAGTATAGATGACCAAAAATATTGTCCCTAAGGATAAAGCCGTCAATAATATTTTGAAAAACAAACCATATTTCAAGTTGGGGGCTTTCGTTGCTTGCTTACCAGTTATTGTTTGGTGAAATACACTGAACAGTATTGAGTAGAATCCGTTGACGAATTTGAGATAGATACTCGTATTACTCGCTGCCAGTTGACCGATAAATGCCAGTGTGGCAAAGTAGTAGCAAATTAGAGTTAGCGTACTGGAATGATGGGTCACTGCTGCTGCGGTGGCTAGCATCATAGTTGCTAGACCTACAGTCCATATATTTTGATATACTGTTTGACCACAGCATACAGCGTACAGGAGAATAAGATAAATGCTGTATAAGAGTACATTGATTCCTAGTCCAACTTCATAAAATAAAGTGGCAAATAGAATTCCGCCCAGAATGGTGATAATTGATTTTTTCATTTGATTTGAATTAAGTTATGTAAGAATTGAATGGGTATATTTAAGTGGTATGGTGTTGCATATCCTAGAATACATGGACTGTCAGCACCAGCATTGAGATATTCGAAAAATTGCCTCCAATTTTCTGGGTAAAGAATTGCAGCACTCATTGCCAGTAAAACAAAGAGACTGCGTTTGCCATTCCCAAAAAGCCAATACTGCATCGCTATCTCACTAGCCGTATCTACTGGGCAATTGATAATCAGATGGTAGATATCATGATCTTCATATCCCTCCTGTAGATCAAGTTCATTGGCTATTAAGAAACAAGCAAGATGATATCCCAGAGTGTTTACAGGGTAGGCGAGCAGCTTCTTTCTTGAAAGATTCCAGGAAGGACGGGGCTTTATCCAGCGATATAATTCACTGAATAAAGAAAAAGCTAGACTTACAAGCCACTCTCTAACAAATAATAAAGTACTTTGAATTACAAAGTAAATATCTAAATAAAAAATTGATTTTCCCTTAATCATATTTTGCCAGATTGTTTTAACAGATTCTCGAGTGCTGTTAGGTGTTCATTAAATGCTTTCCTACCTATGGTCGTTGCTTTGTAGCGAGTATTTGGCTTGCGTCCGATAAAAGATTTTTCGACAACGATAAAGTTCTCTTTTTCAAGTGCTTTTGTATGACTGGCCAGATTCCCATCAGTTACTTGCAGTACTTCCTTGAGCTCTTTAAAGTCAGCATATTCATTAACCATAAGTATGGACATGATACCCAGTCTTATGCGATGATCAAACGCTTTATGTAGATTTTCTAAAAGGCTCAACTTCTGATTATGCTTTTGCGTTAGTCACTTTACGATCGTACTTATAGTACATAATTATCCCGTACAAAATATGAGCAAAACCAAATCCTGCTACCCAGAAGTACAAGCCATATCCGATGAATTGTGTATTAATTAGACCTAAAATCGCACAAGTCAAGCCCAGATATCTTACCATACCCAGCGTGTAAGGAGCTGACATCATGCAAGCCAGACCATAGAAAATCAACATGGCTGGTGCTACTAAAGCAAGCAATCCATACTGTAAAAGGGCAAGGATAAATAAACCACCTATACCAAGCGGGGTTAAAAATGTAATAATCAAACGCATGGACTGCGCATTCCAGATACTCTCATTATAACGTCCAGCTTTGGCTTTGGTTAAGAAAAACGCAGTCATAACAGCAGCGAGTAGAACACCACCCGCCGTCACTATGATCTTTAAACTAGGATTGTTCTCCCAGGGTGTACTAAACAAGGTGTCGATTGTATCAGCATAAACTTTCCTACGGGCGTCTTGTATAATGCCATGACCGATTATCCCACCTATAATGGCGTAAATTCCTGCCATGACGCCGCTCAAACCCGATAGCGAGATAAATCGGGTAGACTTGCTCATCATTTTACGTATCTCACGCAGATCCTGAAGATATTGGTCACTAGTCATATAAAGTACTTTGAAATACAAAGTAAAATGATTGAAGCATTTTGCGCAAGAAAAAATGAAATATTTTCGCTTTCGCGAAAGCGTATTCTAAAGAAATAATCCCACGGACAGAACTTAGCAACAGATAAGCTAATTCAAAAGCCAGCAATAGTTTAGATGAACCCCGCCGAAACCTATATCGACCAGCTACCAGAGCCGTTTAGGCAAATAGCGCTTGAGCTTCAGGTCTTGATAGAAGCACAGTTTCCGAATATCCAATTGAAATATAAATGGCGCTTACCATTTTATTACCTAGATGATAAAACCATGTTTTGCTTTCTTAACTACAGAAAGAAATATCTGGATCTAGGCTTGCCTTACGCTGCATCGCTGGAAGAAAAGTATCCTCTATTGATCAATGATGAAAACAGGAAGATGTTGCGCAGCCTTAGATTCTATGAACCTGAAGATATCGATGCTAGATTATTGAGCAAATTACTTTCTGATCTACAAAAGATCAGAACTTAGGTTTTCTGCTTTTTCTTTTTTGCAGCTGGGAAAAGAATGTTGTTCAGGATTAAGCGGTAACCAGGTGAATTAGGGTGTAAACTCAACTCAGTAGGTGGGTCGCCTACGCGGTGCTGGTAGTCCTCTGGATCGTGACCGCCGTAGAAAGTGAAAAATCCTTTGCCGCGTATCCCGTGTATGTATTTTGCCTCTTTATTGGTTTTGTTTTCGCCCAGGACAAGAACATTCTTCTTTACTTCTTCTCGCTCAAAGCTGGTGGTTTGTCCCATAAAACCTTTGACGAGGCTGGTGTGGTTTTGGTTGAGCATGGTAGGAATGGGATCCCATTTTGCACTAAAATCCATCAAAGAAAAATAGTCCAGTTCCTTTTTGATCCTGCGCTTGCGGGTCATATCAATCGAACTGAACTCGTAAACATTAGGTGAGCGCTCTAGTGTGAAATCAGTAAATGCAAATGTGCGTGAGTAATCGATCTTGCTTTGATAAGCTGGATCGCTGGCATCACCATCAAACATGGGTTCAGCAATATCGACTCCCTCTGCGCTTAAGGCAATATCAAAGCTATCTGTTGCGCTGCACATGGCAAACATGAAACCACCGCCTATGACGTAGTCCCTGATTTTTAGGGCCACGTCCAGTTTAGCTTCGCTAACCTTGTTATAACCCAAGCTGGCAGCAAGTTCCTCAGCTTCTTTTTTCTCTTGAATGTACCAGGGCGCACTTTTGAAACTGCGATAGAATTTACCGTATTGACCTGTAAAATCCTCGTGGTGTAGGTGAAGCCAATCATACAGTAACAACTGATCCTCTAGTACTTCTTTATCGTAAACCTTGTCGTAGGGAATTTCAGCATAGGTAAGTACCATTGTCACCGCATCATCCCAGGGTAGTTTTCCTGTAGGGGTGTAAACAGCAACTTTCGGTGCTTTTTCCAGCAGCACCTCCTGCATGTTTTGGGATGGACTTGCGATAAAATCTAGAATACCAGCGGCATCTGCATCGCTTAATGGCTCGTAGCTTACGCCACGTATAATTAGTTCGTTTGTGATATCATCAGTCTGTGGCAGAAGGAAAGAACCACCACGGTAGTTCAGTAGCCATTTGACTTTTGTGCCTTTGGATAGTACCCAGTACGCTACACCATAAGCTTTGAGGTGATCTGTCTGCGTCTCGGCGTCCATCGGAACAAGGATATACTGAGCCTTTGCAAAAAAGCTGAATAGAATAATTAAAATGAGCGTGAGCTTGAACTTCATCGGCGCTTGTAGTTAAGATGTGGAAGTTACAAAGACCTCGCCAGACTGGTGGTTGTAAAAATTACGCTTTCGCGAAAGCAAAACACTACAAACTAGAAAGGCATCCCATCATCATCCTGAATGCCAAAGGCATCGCTTGGATCAACAGTCCGATCAGTCCGATCTGGCTTAAAGGTATCATCATTTGCAGCATTCATCTTTGATCCGACTTCTGATTGGGCAAAATCAAACGTATCAAGATTATCAAATTTACCAAATCGACCGATGAACTTCAAGCGCAGGGAGTCAGTAGCACCGTTACGGTGTTTTGCTACGATAAATTCTGCCTGATCTTGCGTGGGACCCTGATCATCGTCTTCATCCCAAGTGTCAATACCATAATACTCAGGACGGTAGATAAAGGAAACGATGTCTGCATCCTGCTCGATCGCACCAGATTCCCTAAGGTCAGAAAGCAACGGACGTTTTGAACCGCCACGTGTCTCCACCGCACGCGAGAGCTGGGAAAGGGCGATAACTGGCACATCAAGTTCTTTGGCGAGTGCCTTAAGGTTACGCGATATGGTCGAGATTTCTTGCTCCCGATTTCCACCTTTGTTATTGGTCTGCGCGGTCATCAACTGTAGGTAGTCAATCATAATCAGCTTGATGCCGTGCTGGGACGCTAGCCTACGACACTTTGCCCTGAGGTCAAAAATGGATAGGGAAGGGGTGTCGTCTATAAAGATCGGTGCCTGTTCTAAATCCTTCACCTTAACGTTGAGCTGCTCCCATTCAAAAGGCTCGAGTTTACCCGTTCTCAACTTTTCAGAATCCAGTCCAGTTTCAGAAGATATCAATCGAGTTATCAATTGAACTGAGCTCATCTCCAGGGAGAAAAATGCGACTGGGACATTACTGCCCACAGCTATGTTTCTTGCCATACTCAAGGTAAAAGCAGTTTTACCCATACCTGGACGAGCCGCAATAATAATAAGGTCAGATGGCTGCCAGCCGCTGGTCAACTTATCTAAATCAGTAAACCCTGTGGGTATCCCACTCAGTCCATCACGATTTGCAATGTCTTCAATACGTTCCTTTGCCTGACGTACCAAATCCATAGCGGTCTCGGTACTTTTCCTGATGTTGCCTTGAGTGACATCGTAAAGCTTGCTTTCTGCTTTGTCTAGGAGATCAAAAACATCGGTACTCTCGTCATAGCTGTCATCAATAATCTCTGTTGAGATTTTGATCAGACTACGTTGAATAAATTTTTGCAGGATGATCCTAGCGTGGTACTCAATGTGTGCGGTCGAACTTACCAGTTGTGATAACTGCACGAGATAGTGATCCCCTCCAGCTGCATCCAGCGCTTTGTCTTTACGCAGTTGAGCGCTTACCGTCAAAAGGTCAACTGGACTTCCACTTTTGAAAAGCTTATCGATCGCATCAAAAATGGTTTGGTGGCTCTTTTGGTAAAAGACTTCTGGGGTCAGGAGATCAATAACTTCATCGACACCTTTCCCATCAATCATGAGTGCCCCCAGTACAACCTTTTCAAGGTCAACAGCCTGCGGCGGGATCTTCCCGCGTTCTAGACTTACGACATCAGGTTTACTGTAGGAACTGGTAGAAAGAGGGGCAACTTTATTCATAGGGCGCCCAAAAATATATAGAGAAAGTCAACCCACACGCAATATTTTGAGATTAAAGTGAGGTGTGTCTGTTAACAATATGTTCACATATTTTTTACATTCACGAATTCCGTTCCAGAGATCAATAAACATCAAGTAGGAAAGCGACTTACTTGGTTAATAAAAAAAGCCGAGCTGTTAAGCTCGGCTATGATTAATCTAAGATTTGAGATCAGTTCTTATATACACCCATATCACAATACTTGGCCATACGCTCCTCGACTAATTTTTCATGGGATAATTTGATTAATTCGTTGAAATGCTTAGTGATACAATCTGCTACTGCTTTATAGGTTTCTTCTCTATTCCTATGAGCACCACCTTCTGGTTCTTGTAAGATCTCATCTACTAATTTGAGTTTTTTCATATCGGTAGCAGTCAGCTTTAAAGCGTCGGCTGCTTGCTCTTTGTATTCCCAGCTGCGCCAGAGAATGGATGAGCAAGATTCTGGTGAGATGACACTGTACCAAGTATTTTCAAGCATCACTACTTTATCACCTACACCTATACCTAGTGCGCCACCACTGGCACCCTCTCCTATAATCATCACGATGATAGGCACTTTGAGCCTGGTCATTTCGAGGATGTTACGGGCAATGGCTTCACCCTGTCCTCTTTCCTCAGCCTCTAAACCAGGGTAAGCGCCAGGTGTATCGATTAAGGCAACTACGGGCACGCCAAATTTCTCTGCGCTTTTCATTAATCGCAGTGCTTTGCGATAACCTTCTGGATTAGCCATACCAAAATTACGGTATTGGCGGGTCTTGGTATTGTAACCTTTTTGTTGCCCGATAAACATATAGCTCTGTCCGTGGATTTTTCCTAATCCACCTATCATCGCTTTGTCATCTCGTACCCCACGATCACCGTGCAATTCTAACCAGGTACTCCCGCAGATAGCTTTTATGTAATCCAGCGTGTATGGCCTGCTGGGGTGACGCGACATTTGCACTCTTTGCCACGCGGTCAAATTGCCGTAAACAGATTTTCTGGTTTCTTTTAATTTTTTCTCGATTTGTTTGATGGTTGATGACACATCTACATCACTTTCTCTGCCCAATTGCAAAGTCTGCTCATGTTTTTCTTCAAGTTCCTTAATGGGAAGTTCAAAATCGAGGTACTCCATAGAATAGTTCTTAAAAAGGCAAATATAGTTAATGGTATCACTCAAAAGTTTGGCTCAGTACTGTACTGCAATTCTTCTGGATATGTCAGTATTACGCTTTCGCGAAAGCGTATTATCCAAAAAACCCTTGGAGTTTAGGGCTCTACTTCAATACTCTACCTGCCCCAAAGACCATATATTTGCAGACTTATTATTCTGACAACCGGAAACAGATGAAAGTAAAAAACATATGCTGTATAGGCGCCGGATACGTGGGGGGTCCCACAATGACGATGATTGCAGCAAAGTGTCCAGATATCAAGGTGAATGTTGTTGATATCAATGAACAACGTATCGCAGACTGGAACGATGATAATTTAGATAAGCTCCCTATCTACGAACCAGGTTTGTCAGAATTTGTAGCGCAGTCGCGAAATAAAAATTTGTTCTTCTCAACTGATGTTGAGCAAGCTATACAAGATGCAGATATGATTTTTATATCTGTTAATACTCCCACCAAAACTTATGGAGTAGGGAAGGGTATGGCGGCAGATCTCAAATACATAGAGTTGTGTGCAAGACAAATTGCTGCAGTTGCTACAAATGATAAAATTGTAGTCGAGAAATCGACTCTGCCCGTTCGTACTGCTGATGCGTTGAGACAGATATTAGATAATACGGGTAATGGCGTACGTTTTGATATTTTGTCAAATCCTGAGTTTTTAGCTGAAGGTACTGCTGTACAAGATTTGCTCAATCCAGATCGTGTGCTAATAGGCGGTGAACAAAATGAGCGTGGCCGCAAGGCTCAGCAAGCGCTGGTTGATGTCTATTCCCATTGGGTTCCTAAGGATCGTATTCTTACTACTAATGTGTGGTCATCTGAGCTTTCTAAACTTACTGCCAACGCTTTTCTTGCCCAGCGTGTAAGTTCAATCAACGCTCTATCAGAATTATGTGAAGTCACTGGTGCTAATGTCAAAGAGGTGGCTAGAGCGATTGGTACTGACAGTAGGATAGGGCCTAAGTTTCTACAGGCTTCTGTAGGTTTTGGCGGTTCATGTTTCCAAAAGGATATTCTGAATCTGGTGTACATCGCACGCACTTTTGGTCTTCAGGAAGTAGCAGATTACTGGGAACAGGTGATTATTTTAAATGACCATCAGAAAAGACGATTTGCCAAGAATATTGTCAAGACACTTTTTAATACGGTCGCTGGTAAAAAAATTGCAATTCTGGGTTGGGCTTTCAAAAAGGATACGAATGACACCAGGGAATCGGCTGCGATCTATGTGGTGGATTATTTGCTCAACGAGCAAGCAGAGGTATTTGTATATGATCCTAAAGTGAAAGAATCACAAATCAAGGATGACCTAGCCTATCTGCAAAATCATGATAAAGATTTCATCGATAGCAAAGTGACCGTTGTGAAGAATCCTATGGATGCGGTGGATCAAGCTCATGGTGTAGCATTATTGACAGAATGGGATGAGTTCAAATCCTATGATTGGGAAAAAATCTACGAACTCATGCTGAAGCCAGCATTTCTGTTTGATGGTAGAATGCTGTTAGATACAGAACAATTAGATGAAATAGGTTTCAAGACTTATACCATCGGTAAAGGAGACGAGTAGTCTAAATTTATGAACGAAAAAATCCTTATTACAGGTGCTGCTGGCTTCATAGGAAGCAACTTATGTGAATACTTTGTGAATAAAGGGTGCTCTGTTCAAGGTTTGGATAACTTGGCTACAGGACACTACCACAACATTGCAGATCTGGCTAAAAGTTCTCGCAATTTCAATTTTATTGAAGGTGATATACGTGATCTAGAAACTTGCCGTACTGCTGTAAAGGATTGTAAGTATGTATTGCATCAAGCTGCCTTAGGCAGCGTACCCCGCTCGATTAAAGACCCCATTACCAGTAATGAGGTAAATGTCAATGGATTTCTCAACATGCTTATTGCATGCCGGGATGAAGGCGTAGAAAAAATGGTTTACGCCGCAAGTTCTTCTACATATGGAGACTCAGAAAAGCTTCCCAAGGTGGAGGATGTCATAGGAAAACCGCTTTCACCTTATGCTATCACAAAATATGTGAATGAACTATACGCCGATGTTTTTTACCGTACTTACGGCTTGAATAGTGTCGGACTTCGGTATTTCAATGTTTTTGGAAGGCGTCAGGATCCTGATGGTGCATATGCTGCAGTAATCCCACTATTTACAAAATTGCTGATTAAGGGCGATCCACCGGTTATCAACGGTGATGGCATGTTCTCGCGTGATTTCACTTATATCGATAATGTTATCCATGCTAATGAGCAAGCCATGCTTGCAGATTCAAAAGAAGCAGAAAACCAAGTTTTCAATGTAGCCTACGGTGATCGTACCACCTTGAATGACCTGGTAAATCTGCTTAAAAAGCATTTGTCAAAAAGCCTGCCTCACGTAAAAGATATTGAAGCTATTCACGGGCCACAACGTGCCGGTGATATCCCGCATTCCCACGCATCTGTAGACAAGGCAAAAAATATGATAGGCTATCAACCTAAATATAACCTTGACGCTGGACTGGAAAGAGCGGTAGAATGGTATATTGAACATCTCTAATTATGGAAAAGAAAAAAATTACTGTGGTAGGTTTGGGTTATGTGGGTTTGCCACTAGCCAGATTGTTTGCTACAAAATATGCTGTAGTAGGTTTTGACATCAACAAAGCTCGCGTGAAGGAACTCAACGAGGGTCACGATTCCACGCTTGAAGTAGAAGATGAGATCCTGCAGGACGTTTTGAAATCAAAGAATGATGATGAGTTAGGTCTTTTTTGTACGGCAGATGTAAGCGAGATCGAGAGCTCTCAAGTGTATGTAATTACGGTGCCCACACCTGTAGATAAAAATAACCGTCCTATTCTAACGCCACTTTACAAATCCAGCGAGACCGTTGGAAAAGTGCTTAAGAAAGGTGACATCGTGGTTTATGAATCCACTGTCTATCCAGGCGCAACAGAGGAAGAATGCGTACCAGTTCTAGAAAAGCACAGCGGTCTTAAAATGAACGAGGGTTTTTACGTAGGTTATTCCCCCGAGCGTATCAACCCTGGTGATAAAAAACATACCGTAGAGAAGATCTTAAAGGTCACTTCTGGAAGTACGCCAGAAACCGGAAAACAGGTGGATGAATTGTATGCCTCGGTAATTGAGGCTGGGACGCATCTCGCACCCACTATCAAGGTTGCAGAAGCGGCAAAAGTAATTGAGAACAGCCAGCGAGATATCAATATCGCATTTGTAAACGAGCTCGCTAAAATCTTCAACAGGCTGGACATCAACACTACAGATGTCCTTGAAGCAGCAGGGACTAAATGGAATTTCCTCCCATTCAAACCAGGTCTAGTGGGTGGTCACTGTATAGGTGTAGATCCATATTATCTGGCACAGAAAGCTCAAGAGGTAGGTTATCATCCAGAGATTATTTTGGCTGGTCGTCGAATGAACGACGGGATGGGTAGCTATGTAGCCAGTGAGGTCGTTAAACTTATGCTCTCTAGGGACATAGGTATCAAGAATTCAAGTGTGTTGATGCTAGGTTTTACTTTTAAAGAGGATTGTCCAGATGTACGTAATACCAAAGTGGTTGATGTCGTGCGCAATCTTGAGGAGTACGGTGTTGAGGTAAGGATACACGATCCGCTTGCGCAGCCAGGTGAGGTGGCACACGAGTACGGACTTACCAGTTCCAGAACTTTACCAGACACTAAATACGATGCTATTGTGTTAGCAGTACCGCACAAGCAATTTGCAAGTTTGGATCTTCAGAAGTATAAGAAAGACACTTGCGTCGTCTATGACGTGAAAGGATTTTTAGGCGATAAGGCAGACAAAAGGTTATAGGATGAAAAAGTATCTCATTACTGGGGGAATGGGATTTATAGGATCTCATCTAGTCCGGCACTTAGTCAATAAGTATGAGGATATTCAATTTTTCAATCTGGATGCGCTTACCTATGCCGGTAACCCCATGAACCTTGCAGATGTACAAAATGCTGATAACTACTTTTTTGTTAAGGGTGATATCGCAGATCATGATTTTGTGGACGGGCTTTTTGCCCAACACCACTTTGACAAGGTCATACATCTAGCAGCTGAATCTCATGTAGATCGATCTATAGAAGATCCCATGGCGTTCGTCAGGACTAACGTTATAGGTACAGTCAATCTTCTAAATGCTTTCAAGCAGCAGCGAGAGGACCATAGTACAGGTGATTTGTTTTACCACATCAGTACAGATGAGGTTTATGGAACTTTGGGCGAAACAGGCTATTTTACAGAGGAGACCCCCTACAGTCCTAACTCACCTTATTCTGCTTCAAAGGCAAGTAGTGATCATTTTGTAAGAGCTTACGGTGAGACCTATGATTTGCCGTTCATCATTTCAAATTGTTCAAATAACTACGGTCCTTTTCAATTTCCAGAAAAGCTGATTCCTGTTATCATCAGCAATATCGTCGCCAGAAAGCCATTACCGGTTTATGGTGATGGTCGCAACACTAGGGACTGGTTGTATGTAGAGGATCATGTCAAAGCCATTGACGTAATCGTGCATTCTGGCAAGCTGGGTGAGACTTATAACATTGGCGGTAATAACGAGGTACAGAACATTGATCTGGTTAAGCGCATTTGCGACATCGTAGATGAACTTGTATCAGAATCTACGGGAAGCCAAGAGCTCATTACCTTTGTGACAGATCGTCCTGGTCACGATTTCAGGTATGCAATTGATGCGTCAAAAATCAAGAAAGACTTGGACTGGACGCCGGATGCCGTACTGGACCAAGGACTCAAAAACACGGTGCGCTGGTATCTGGAAAATCCAGAATGGGTGTCCAGAATCAAGGATGGGACCTATCAGGATAATTTTTAAGAGTGAAGTGATTACGCTTTCGCGAAAGCAAAAAAATGAAAATACACCATACCGCTATTCAGGATTGTTATTTACTTGAACCATCTGTTCTTAAGGATGAGAGAGGGTCATTTCTAGAATCCTACAATAAAGCGAGATTTGAGAATACAACGGGACTCAAGATAGATTTTGTTCAGGACAACCTGTCTGTTTCAAAGAAAAATGTCATACGCGGACTTCATGCGCAGGTAGGTGAGATGGAACAAGCAAAACTTGTAAGTGCTGCCTACGGTCATGTACTGGACATTGCTGTTGATATGCGCAAGGAGTCTGCTACCTATCAACAAATAGTGAGGGTCAATCTAAGTCATGAGAACAGGTGGCAATTGTTTATCCCGCGTGGCTGTTTTCATGGGTTTGCCGTATTAAGCGACACCGCTACATTCTTTTATAAGTGTGACAACTTCTATAGTAAAGATCACGAGAGGGGTATACACTACAATGACCCAGAATTAGATATAGACTGGGGAATAGAAAAGGGCGCTGAGATTGTATCAGCCAAAGACTCAATACTGCCAATGATGAAAGATTTAAAATATTGATATGAAAGGGATTATTCTGGCTGGTGGATCTGGTACGAGACTGCATCCTCTTACTATAGCAGTTTCAAAACAGTTATTGCCAGTACATGATAAACCCATGATTTACTACCCCCTTTCGGTACTTATGCTAGCTGGAATAAAAGAGGTATTGATCATTACCACACCTCACGACCAGTCTCAATTCCAGAAGTTGTTGGGAGATGGCAGCCAGCTGGGCATGCAGCTTTCCTACAAGGTTCAACCTAGTCCTGATGGACTTGCTCAGGCTTTTATCCTAGGCGATGAATTTATAGGTGATGATGACGTGTGTCTAATTCTAGGTGATAATATTTTCTACGGCGCTGGGCTGAGCAAACTGCTTCAAAACTCAAAAGAGATAGTAGAGGAAAAACGCACTGCAGTGGTATTTGGTTCCTACGTAACAGATCCAGAACGATATGGCGTCGCTACATTGGATAAGGGTAGAAATGTTATTTCTATAGAGGAGAAGCCCAAGAACCCTACCAGCAATTACGCTGTTGTAGGTCTTTACATGTATCCTAACGATGTAATTGAGATCGCTAAATCCGTAAAGCCATCGGCTAGGGGGGAACTTGAAATTACCAGTGTAAATAATGAATTCCTAAATCAACAGCGTTTGAAAATGGATATTTTCAGCAGGGGCTTTGCCTGGCTGGACACAGGAACTCATGAAGCTCTTACTGAGGCGACTGATTTTGTAAAGACCATTGAACATAGAACTTCGCTTAAAATTAGTTGCATAGAGGAAATTGCCTATAGAATGGGGTACATCACCCTCGAGCAGTTGAAGGCTCAAGGGGAGAAAATCAAAAAAAGCGATTACGGTAAGTATTTATTAGAACTAAGTACTAACACTTGATACAACAAGATGATTAAGAACCTTATCATATTTGGTACCCGTCCGGAAGCTATAAAGATGGCTCCTTTAGTAAAAAGTTTTCAGGCACGTCCGCAGGATTTTGAAACCAGGGTTTGTATAACGGCGCAACACCGTGAGATGCTGGATCAAGTCATGGATTTTTTTGAGCTTACACCAGATTATGACCTCGACCTCATGCAGCCGGGTCAAGATCTTTACGGATTAACCGCACGAATCATTACCGGCATGAAACCAGTTCTGGAAGATTTCAAGCCAGATTATGTCTATGTACATGGTGACACTTCTACTACCATGGCAGCAAGCATTGCCAGTTTTTATTCGGGTGCAAGAGTTTGTCATGTTGAGGCTGGATTGCGTACCCACAATATACGCTCACCTTTTCCAGAAGAGGTGAACAGGCAGGTGACAGGAAGGATCGCAGACTATCACTTTAGCCCTACCGAAGTTTCAAAACGCAATCTTGTCAAGGAGAACGTTCCTGAGAATCGCATTCTGGTCACTGGTAATACCGTTATCGATGCCTTGCTAGAAAGCGTCAATAAAGTAAAAGCAAAGGGGTCTGAGTTTGTTGATAAAATTCAAACCAGTCTTAAAGACAAAGACCTTGTTCTCATAACTGGCCACAGAAGAGAAAACCACGGTGAAGGATTTGAGCGCATCTGTAGGGCGATCAGAAAAGTGGCTTTGCAAAAACCTGATATCATGTTTGTCTATCCGGTACACCTGAATCCTAAGGTTCAGGAACCGGTAAATAGGTTGCTCAGCGATATTGAGAATATTCTGCTCATTGATCCATTAAGTTATCCAGATTTTATTTGGATGATGGATCGTGCGAGGTTAATCATAACAGATAGTGGCGGTGTTCAGGAAGAGGCACCCAGTCTAGGTAAACCAGTACTTGTCCTACGTGATACCACTGAAAGACCAGAAGCCGTAGATGCTGGAACGGTACTGTTAGTAGGAACAGATGAGAACAAGATCGCCTCAGAAGCGCTGGATTTACTGGATAACAAGGAGCGATATGAAGCCATGAGCATGACCCACAATCCTTACGGTGATGGAAAGGCTGCACAGCGCATCGTAGATTTTATTGCAGGTCTATCTCACCCGCAGTGACCTTAAATTTGATTTTATAATCTTTATTCAAACGTCAAACTACGATGTTCAGTATACAGCTGAAAGGCGGTAAAACAATCCAGTCAAATCAAGGCGAGACCATCTTCAACGCAGCACAGCGCAATGGCATCACTCTTGAACACAGCTGCCTTACGGCTCAATGT
The DNA here is from genome assembly GCA_964478845.1 of uncultured Flavobacteriaceae bacterium. Classification (GTDB taxonomy): domain Bacteria; phylum Bacteroidota; class Bacteroidia; order Flavobacteriales; family Flavobacteriaceae; genus Nonlabens. The sequence continues at coordinate 177,928 of CAYZJT010000002.1, forward strand.
GAATCTTGTCGTTGTAAGCTCTTATCCGGTAATACAAAGCCGTTAAATGTTACTGCTAAACAGAAAGAAATAGCTTTATCTGGCGATATCCTTACATGCAATGCCATACCAGAGAGCGATGTTGTATTGGATGTTGAGGATCTATCCGAGTATAACATACCTACAGTTCAAACCTTACCAGCAAAAATTGCTAGTATCCAAATGGTAAGTGAGGATATTATGCTGCTTACACTCAGGCTTCCACCACGGCGCCAGCTGAAATTTTTGCCCGGACAATACGTGGATATCAATGCCAAGGGCGTAAAGCGTTCATATTCCATAGCAGGATTTGATGCCGTCTATAACATACTCGAGTTTTACATCAGGAACTACGCTGGTGGGGCAATGAGTGATTACCTATTCAATCGCGCTGAACCCAATGATTTACTACAAATCAACGGTCCGAAAGGCACATTTTTTCTTCGCCATTCCACCAAACAAAAAATCTTTTTAGCGACCGGGACAGGAATAGCTCCATTCTTAAGCATGCTTAACGATGGGGATTCTATTGAGAATATCACTTTGTATTGGGGGATGCGCTATGAGAACGAGTTCTTTGCGATTGATTTGAGAAGCAAAGAAAACATTCAGGTACATAAGCTTGTATCAAGAAAGTCTAAGGACTGGAAAGGACTTATTGGATATGTTCAAGATGCAGCTTTTGAGCAGATTAAAAACCTTGATCAATGCGAAGTTTATGCCTGCGGCAATCCGGCCATGATTGAGAGTGCCAAAAGAAAAATTTTAGAAATAGGACTCCCAGAAAATCAGTTTTATTCAGATGCTTTTGTTCCAAGTAATTAGGTCGTAGACCCTATTTTTACCCACATGAAAGCAGTAATTCTAGCAGGCGGCTTAGGAACCCGCCTGAGCGAAGAGACGGTGACCAAACCCAAACCCATGGTGGAAATAGGGGGTAAACCTATTCTCTGGCACATTCTCAAGATTTATTCGCACTACGGTATCAATGACTTTATCATCTGTTGTGGATACAAAGGGTATGTAATCAAGGAATACTTTGCTAATTACTTCCTGCACCAGTCAGACGTGACCTTTGACATGACCACAAATTCTATGCAGGTGCATCAAGAACGTGCTGAACCCTGGAAGATTACACTTGTAGATACGGGCGACAGCACACTTACAGGTGGTAGGCTCAAACGAGTCTATCCCTACTTAGAGGATGAAGAAGCTTTCTGCTTTACCTACGGCGATGGTGTAGCAGATGTTGATCTGGACAAACTTATCGCGTTTCATAAATCGCATGGCAAGCTGGCTACGGTAACCGCAACTTTCCCTCCTGGTCGATTTGGCTCACTGGATATCCAGAACAACGAGGTCAAGCGATTCCAGGAAAAACCAAAAGGTGATGGGGGAAGGATCAATGGTGGTTTCTTTGTACTGTCACCACAGGTAGTAGATTACATCGATGGTGATCTGATTTCTTGGGAAGAGCAGCCTCTAAAAACTATAGCAGAAGATGGGGAGCTGCATGCCTATAACCACAATGGTTTCTGGCAACCCATGGATACCTTGCGCGATAAAAATCATTTGGAAAGCTTGTGGCAGGCAAACAAAGCACCGTGGAGAATATGGGAGTAGAGCCTGCAAGAGTAGATCCTAGATTCTGGCGAGATAAGAGAGTGTTTCTCACAGGGCATACTGGCTTTAAAGGCAGCTGGTTGAGCCTGTGGTTGCAGGAAATGGGAGCTGTTCTAAAAGGTTATAGCCTAGCGCCAGACACTGATCCCTCTTTATTTCATGAGGCAGCAGTTGATGCAAATATGAATTCTGAAATAGGGGATATCAGAAAGCGGGAGAATCTTGTCAAAAGCATGATGTCTTTCAATCCAGATATCGTAATCCACATGGCTGCACAGCCGCTGGTGCGCAAGTCTTACATCGATCCAGCCGAGACATATGAGACTAATGTCATGGGAACCGTTAACGTACTTGAGGCCTGTAGAAAATGTGACCAGCTCAGATCCATTGTCGTTGTAACCACAGATAAATGTTACGAAAACCGCGAGTGGATCTATGGCTATCGCGAGCACGATGCAATGGGTGGCTACGACCCATATAGCAGTAGTAAGGGCTGTACAGAGCTTGTCGTAAGTGCCTATCAGCGGTCTTTTTTCAATTTAGAGCAAGGTCCCGCTCTGGCAAGTGCACGTGCAGGAAATGTCATAGGTGGTGGTGACTGGTCTGCAGATAGGCTGGTGCCTGATATTTTGTCCGCTTTCGCGAAAGCGGAACCCGTCATCATCAGAAACCCTAAAGCCACTAGACCATGGCAGCACGTGCTGGAACCCTTGAGTGGCTACCTTATTCTAGCAGAAAGACTTTGTGAGAATAGGCAAAAGTACAGTGGCGGATGGAATCTGGGACCAGACGATGAAGACTGTAAAGCAGTAGACGAGGTGATTTCAGCAATGGTAGAAAAATGGGGTGAGGGTGCGCAGTGGCATCACGATACATCAGTCCAACCTCATGAGGCTGGGTTGCTTAAACTGGATTGCACCAAAGCCAAACAGTTGCTCAACTGGTATCCAAAATGGAAACTTGATATCACAATCGAAAAGATCATCCACTGGCATAAAGAGTGGATGAACGGTAAGGATGCTAAAGCATTGTGCGTCCAAGAAATAAAAGATTTTACGACAGCATGAATAGACTTGATGAGCTCAGATACCAGATAAGGGAATTGAGTATTGAATTTGCAAATGAGAAATACAGCCAGCATAAAATTGTTCCTGGAAAGGATGTGATCCCACCATCTGGAAAGGTGCTGGATCATGCAGAGGTTTCAAACATGGTGGATGCATCTCTCGACGCGTGGCTAACTACAGGCCGATTCAATGATCAGTTCGAGAAAAAGCTAGCAGATTTTTTAGGAGTAAAGCATTGCCTATCAGTCAATTCTGGTTCATCTGCAAACCTAGTGGCTTTTTCTACGCTTACATCACCTAAACTGGGAGACAGAGCGATCAAAAAAGGTGATGAGGTAATAGGCGTTGCTGCCGGTTTCCCTACGACTGTAAACCCCATAGTACAATTCGGAGCCATTCCTGTTTTTGTTGATGTCGATGTAGAAACCCATAATATCAATGCAGACCTGGTAGAAGCAGCCATCTCGCCTAAAACTAAGGCAATCATGCTTGCCCACACGCTGGGAAATCCGTTCAACGTAAAGCGCATAAAAGAAATATGTGATAAGCACAATCTGTGGTTGATAGAAGATACCTGTGATGCGCTAGGCGCTACCTACGATGGCAAACTGTGCGGTACATGGGGCGATCTGGCAACGCTGAGTTTCTACCCAGCGCACCATATTACCATGGGTGAGGGCGGTGCTGTGTTTACTAACAACAGCGAACTTAAAACTATAGCAGAATCCTTCAGGGACTGGGGGCGTGACTGCTATTGCCCGCCAGGCTGTGACAACACATGCGGTTGCAGATTCGAGCAGAAACACGGTGATCTGCCCTACGGTTACGATCATAAATACGTTTACTCCCACAGTGGTTACAACCTTAAAATAACTGACATGCAAGCCGCTTGTGGCCTTGCTCAGGTAGACAAGGTAGCAGGTTTTATCAAAAAACGCCGAGAAAATTATGCCTATCTGAGGGACAGGCTTTCTAGCTGTACAGATTTTATGGACCTGCCTATTGCAACTCCTAATAGCGATCCATCGTGGTTTGGCTTTCCAATTACCCTGAAAGAAGACAGTGGGATAGACCGCGTTGAATTGATTAAGTATTTGAATGACAACAAAATAGGTTCACGATTACTTTTTGCAGGGAACTTGATTAAGCAGCCTTATTTCAAGAATATTGAACACAGGGTAGTTGGTGATTTGACCAATACCGATAAAACGATGAACCAGACCTTCTGGATAGGGATTTATCCTGCTCTTGACAAAGAACACTTTGACTATATGGGAGAATGTTTTGAAGAGTTTTTTGGTTTGAACTTCTAGCGATGAAAGTTTTAATTGCCGGAATATCAGGTTTTCTAGGCAGTAATGTCGCAAGACATCTCTTATCTAAAGGATTTGAAATTCACGGTCTAGTGCGTGCTGGTTCAGATCTTAGGCGAATCAATGACTTAGATCAAGCGATTCATTTGCATGATACTTCTAAGCAGGATATCGGCGAGATAGTAAGGTCTACCAAACCGCTTTTAGTTATCAATACGGTTTGCAATTATAATCGTAATGGTGAATCCATACAAGAAGTGCTAAACGCCAACTTATTATTGGGCGTTGAATTGATAGAAGCCTCTATAAAGAATTGGGTTGAATGTTTTATAAACTCAGGTACCTTGTTAGATGCAAGCATTAATGAATACGCTCTTTCCAAGCATCAGCTAGTGCAATGGATGAAGTTGTGGTCCACAAAAATGCAGATGATCAATTTGCGCATTGAGCATATGATAGGCGCAGGCGATGATAAGACAAAATTTATTCTTTGGCTAGCAAATGCCATCAATAATCCAAACGAATTTCCAGAAATCAAGTTGACTAGCGGCGTACAGCATCGTGATTTTGTTAATGTAAAAGATGTCGCTTCGGTTTTTTCAACACTTATCACAAATTCAGGTTCCCTTGGTCAATTTGAGGAGTTTGATGTGGGTTCTGGGACGCTGAGTCCGGTAAGACGGTTAGTAGATTTGCTAGTAAGTAAGTTAGATCCATCAGATCGGCTAGATAGTTCTAGAAGATTAAAGTTAGGAGCACTACCTTACCGCTTTACAGATGTAATGAAACCTACTCTCGACATCACGCCTCTACAAAAATTGGGATGGAGCCCAAAGTTTACGCTAGAGGCCAGTGTGGATGAGGTGGTAGATTCCTTAAAGCAATGAAGTATCTAATTACTGGTGGCTGTGGATTTATAGGTAGCAATCTGGCCCTCAAAGTTTTGGATCAAGGTCATGAACTCGTGGTGCTGGACAATTTATTCAGACATGGTAGTGCATCAAACCTTCAGCTGCTTAGGTCAAAAGGTGATTTTGTTTATTATCCTTATGACATCCGCAATCAGAATGATGTTAATACCGTAATTGAAAAGGAGTTGCCTGATGTGGTTTTTCATCTCGCGGGACAAGTAGCTATGACTACTTCTATTGACAATCCGCGTATGGATTTTGAGATCAATGTCATGGGGACTTTCAACGTACTTGATGCGGTAAGAAGGTTTGTTCCGGATTCACCTGTCCTTTATTCCAGTAGCAACAAGGTGTATGGTGATTTTGACTACCTCACTTTTGAAGAGCAGGATACGCGTTATACCTGTCTTGAATATCCCAACGGATTTGACGAAAGCATCAAGCTAGAATTCCACTCACCCTACGGTTGTTCCAAGGGTGCTGCAGATCAGTACCTGCTTGATTTTGCACGTATCTATGGGTTAAAGACTGTTGTGTTCAGGCACAGCAGCATGTATGGCGGGCTACAGCACGCCACGATAGATCAGGGATGGGTAGGCTGGTTCTGCCAGAAAGCTATTGACATTAAAAACGGTATGGCAACAGAACCATTTACTATTTCTGGAAATGGCAAACAGGTAAGGGACGTCCTGCATGCTGACGATGTCGTGAGCCTGTACTTTAAAGCGGTGCAAAACATCGAGAAAGTAAGAGGGAGAGCATTCAACATAGGCGGTGGTATAGAAAACAGCTTGAGTTTGCTGGAGCTTTTTGCGCATCTTGAAAAAGCCTTAAATATTACCATGGAGTTTGAACAGTTACGCTTTCGCGAAAGCGATCAACTCTTCTTTGTAGCAGACAACACAGCGATTACCAATTGTACTGGGTGGCGACCAGAGGTGGATACAAATACTGGCTTAAGAAAAATGCTGAAGTGGTTGAAAGGCGATGCATAGAATTATTTAATTACTGAGGTAGCGGAAAAAATTAATTTTCTATCGAAGGCTATTACGACTCCAAAACCTATATCAAGATTAGAAAACCAGTGCTTTGTAATCTATATTTTACACACTAGCATAGCGCGTGCTATTTAAACGCGTATCTTTTGTTAATCTGTTGAACCTTTGCAAATACATTTGCAATCAATCAAGTAAACCAAATTATTATACCTAGTCACAAGCTGTTTTCATCTGGATTTAATAGAATCCTTGCAAATACGGGGTACCTATTCAGTGAGAAAGTCATCAATATGGGACTTTCTTTGTTTGTGGGGATATGGGTGGCGAGATATTTAGGTCCCGAAGAATTGGGTTTGCTACGCTATGCTCAGGGTTTAGTAGGTCTATTTGTTGCAGTTGCTACGTTGGGAACCACTCAGATCGTAATACGCGATCTGGTCAATGAATCCGAGGAAGAGGAGGGAAGAATTTTAGGAACTTCATTTGGCTTGATGCTGCTTGCTGGAATCACCACCTGTATATTAGCTATCGGGGTAGGGTTTTGGCAGAATGATGATGTCTCAACGAGGTGGTTGATCATCATTACTTCAGTAACACTAATATTTCAGGCATTCAATGTTTTCGATTATTGGTTTCAATCTAAGGTTTTATCAAAATACTCAGTGTATGCAAGGACTGCGTCTCATGTCACTGTAGCAATTCTTAAGGTTACGCTCATACTTTTGAGCTTGAACTTGTACTACTTCGCATCGACAATTGTGATAGCAGGTGTTATCCAAGTGATCCTTTGGATAATTTATTTCCAGCGTGTAAACAATAATCTGTCTGAGTGGCAATTTGACTTAGCATATGCTAAAAATCTTTTGAAAAATGCTTGGCCTCTTATAATTACTGGCATATCAGTAGCAGTTTACATGAAGATTGATCAGGTAATGCTTAAAAATATGGTTGATGCAAATGCAGTTGGTAACTATTCTGTAGCAGTCACAGTGTCAGAATTGTGGTATTTTATACCTGTAACCATCGCTTCTTCGGTATTTCCATCCATCATTAAGTCTAAAAATTTTGGTACTGAAAGGTATCATCGTAGAATGCAATATCTTTATGATGTGTTGACAATAGTAGCACTGGTAATCGCATTACCAATGACATTTTTAAGTGAATTTGTTATTTCATTTCTTTTTGGTTCTGAATTCTCAGAGGCAAGCGGGGTCTTGGCGATTTATATATGGGCTGGTGTTTTTGTTTTTTTGGGTGTAGTAAGGAGCAGCTGGCTGATAAACGAAAACTATCAGTCCTATGGAATGTTCTTTACTGTTCTAGGCGCGGTATCCAACGTGATGATAAATATATGGCTCATCCCTATTTATGGAATAACAGGTGCTGCCGTTGCAACACTCATTTCGTATATGATTAGTGCGTGGCTGACTGGTGTTATTTTTCAGAAAACCAGAATAGCCTTTAAGATGCAGTGCATGGCTATATTAAGAACGGTGTTGATTATTCCAGCCTGTCACTCATTCATACAGATTTATAAAGAAGCAAAAAATTCCAAGTCATGAGTTTTAAGCAGATGATCAAAAATGATCTAATTAGGCCAATTTTTGAAGGCTTAAAAATTGACACTTATTCTAGACCTTCCTTGAACAAATTGGATAGAAAACTTGAAAAGTATCTAAATTTTAGTGGTGGGGTATTTTTAGAAGTGGGCGCTAATAACGGCTACAAGCAAAGTAATACCTACTATTACGAAAAGATGAAAAACTGGAAAGGCATCTTAATTGAGCCGATACCCTCATTGTTTAAGGAATGTGTCAAATTACGAAAAGATAGCCAAGTGTTTAATTTCATTTGTAGCACACCGGAAGATTCGGGTACCATGAAAACTATACGGTATGCAGATCTAATGTCACAGGTGAGCGGATCTTTGGATGATATTCAAGCTGAGAATAAACATATTCAATCAGGTTTGAAAATACAGGATATTGATCAATCTTTTGAAGTGGAGGTTCCTTGTTCAACATTAAGTGAGGTTATAGAAAAGTCAAATTTTGATGAGATTGATTTTATAAGTATTGATGTGGAGGGGTTTGAATTGCAGGTACTCAAAGGTTTAGATTTAGAGCGACATGCACCTAAATATATGCTTGTTGAGACATGGGAACATGAGAGAGAACTTGTGATTAAGTATTTAAATAATCATTTTGAGATTGAAGATTTCTTAACTGAAAAGGATATTTTATTCAAGAGATTTAATTAAGCTAGTCAATTTTTATTCTGGAAATGAAAATGGGTAAAACCTTCTTGAGAAATTCTGTTTCCTTATTCAGATATTAACCGTTGTTCTGAAATAACTATTATTTCCTGTCGCATGAATTTTGATACTGTAAATTTCAATCCACCTCACTCATTGAATACAGCAGTTTTATTCTTGGTATTTAATCGCATTGAACCTACAAAACAAGTATTTGAAGCCATACGTAAAGCGCAGCCACCACGGTTATATATTGCGGCAGATGGCGCTAGGAACGATCGTCAGGGTGAAGAAGAAAAAGTCCAAGATGTACGAGATTTCATATTGGGCAGTATCGACTGGGAATGTGAGGTTAGGACACTCCTAAGTGAATCAAACCTAGGTTGTAAAGCAGCTGTAAGCGGTGCAATCAATTGGTTTTTCGAAAACGAGGAAATGGGAATTATCCTGGAAGATGACTGTTTACCTAGTCAAAGCTTTTTTTGGTATTGTCAGGAACTATTGCAGAAGTATAGGCATTCCGAAGAGATCTACCTAATAAGTGGAGATGGTAGAGCATCACAGGAGGTATCATTCGAAGCCAGCTATTCCTTCATGAAATATCCCTTGATTTGGGGTTGGGCTAGTTGGAGGAGAGTTTGGAAGAATTACGATGTCAGAATTACAAATTGGAGTAAAGACAGACAGTCTCTAATAAATAATATAAGTGCGCATACAGGTACCCAACGATTTTGGAAGCATGTATTTGATAAAATATATAAAGATGATATCGACACCTGGGATTATCAGCTATCATACCTTGTTTTAAAAAAAAATGCAAAATGCATAGTTCCAAAATTGAACCTAATTTCTAATATAGGATTTGGTGCAGATGCAACCCATACCTCAGATGTGAATAGCAGGAATGCAAATCGTGAAAAGTTTGAGTTGGAATTTCCTCTTTCTCATCCCAGCTCAACTGACACGAACAAATTTCTAAACATTTATTACGATTTAAATGAGTTCACTACACCAAATTTAATTATAAGAATTGCGAATAAATTTTCCAGAACTTTGACTGGAAAAAATCTAATTCAACATAGGTAGCACAATTGTACTACGAGCTTCATGCCATCAATTTCCATCTGTATCCCCACGTTGAGTAGAGTTAATTCACGAAAACACTGTTTGGATTTAATAGGCTGGGTTTTGGGTGATGAAAATTATGAAGTTTGTATTTCAAATAATGATAGTACTGATGGAACAAATGCCTTTTTAGACTAGTTCAATGTCGAACACCCTTCTGTTGAATTTCATCATCAAACGAATAACGTTGTCATCGATAGAAATATGCAAAAAGTGGTGGGGATGTCAACTGGTGATTATATTTTACTTCTCGGTGACGACGACCTGTTTACGCCGCATTTCTTAAACAAGATTGGTTTTTTATCACAGAATCCTGCTTTTAAGGTTTTGGTAGCGAGGGTAAAGAAGATGTCAAAATACCTTCGGTATGGTATGACTTGCAAAAGGCTTTTGACGACTTGAGGAACAAAATGACGTTCCGTCTCATCTTATTTCAGAGAGAGCTGTATTCAAAATCAGCATTTGATGTTTTTTATGGAGCCAGTCCCGCATTCAGTGCATTTGTCTAGTGGGTTTGAAAAATTCAATCTAGAGGTGACACCTGTAGTTATGAGGGACTCAAACTATGTGCTTTATCAAAAAGTAGATAAGATATGTCATGGCAGTGCATTTCAAATATTTTACCATGTTATTTCTCTTCGGTTTGAAATGCTAGAGGAACACACAACAAAATAAATATAACGAGTATTTATAACACATACGTAGATCGACTCAGTTCAATTCAGATGACATTAACTTAGTGAGTTAATAAAGTCATCAGTCCTGCCGTTGATTTGAGATTCTCAAATAGATTCTCTAGTAAAGCACAATTCTACATTAAGTTTGTCACACTTTTGCCACGAAGACTGGCTAGAAAATGGTTCAAACTATTGCAACCCAATGAACTCACAAAACGCTGATCTTGTAAGCATTCTTATTCCAGTCTACAATCGGGAAAAACTTGTTATAGAGTCTATTCAATCTGCACAAAACCAGACTTATAAGAATATTGAAATAATTGTATGTGATAATTGCAGCACGGATAACACATTTTCTGTAATTACAGAATTGGCCAAAGCCGATAGTAAGATTAAAGTATTTCAAAATGAACATAATCTAGGTCCAGTTGGGAATTGGAAAAGATGTGTTGAATTGGCCAATAGTGAATTTTCCAAGATTCTTTTTTCAGACGATTTGATATCAGCAAATTTTATTGAAGAGTGCTTATCTGCCTTCAAAGATGATTGTGCATTTGTGATGTCTAGAATTCAAGTTTTTAATGAAGAGGGCAATTGCTACACCCCTAATCGATATTACTCAAGAAAACGATATTCACAAAAGCAATACTTACAATCTGCTCTGCTGGATAATCATTTTGAATTCACCATCAGTCCCGGCAGCTCTTTATTCAGAACAAAAGATTTGCTTGATGCCATAGATATGAATATTGAAAATGACATGAGTCTAGATTTCAATCGCTTCGGAGCAGGAACAGATCTTTTGATTTTTTTGAATATAGCGAGAAATTATCCCTTTATAGCTACTACCTCCAATACGGTAGCATATTTTAGAGCACATGATGGTTCATTTACGATTGCAAACAACTTGATGATTTACTACGAGTATGTAAAATGGCGCTTCATAAAAAGATATTATCCCGAGCTTGAAAAAAAGTTTGTTGCTTTTCTGCATTTTAGGGCTCAGAGACATAATTTAAAATCAGATTTTTTAAACTTAGAAGATTACCCAGTAAATCATTTTCACTTATTAGAAATTAAATTCAATCGTTTGAAGAATAAAATCCTGAGAAAGCTGCAAAAGAGTTAAGACTTCCCACCTAGCATTAGATAATCCTATGTGTCTTTTAATCGCACTGAATTCAGACACTTTATATTTGATTTATTAAAAAAACTTATGGCAAGGAAGAACAAAGTTACTATATTAGGATTGGGTTATATAGGTCTGCCTACCGCTGCTTTGATAGCCTCAAATGGTGGATCGGTCAATGGTGTTGATATCAATCAAACAATTGTCGATACCATCAACGCTGGTAAGGTTCATATTGTCGAACCTGAACTGGATATTGCTGTAGAGCAAGCAGTAAATAGTGGTCTTTTGAAAGCCAAATCCTCACCAGTCGAAGCAGATGTTTATTTAATTGTTGTACCTACACCATTCAAACAAAAAAATGAGCCCGATATATCATTTGTACAATCTGCTGTATTGTCAATTGTAGAATTGTTGAAACCGAATGATTTATGTATAATTGAGTCAACTTCGCCGGTCGGGACAACAGAAAAAATGTCCGAATTAATTTTCTCTGTAAGACCAGAATTGAAAGGAACAATCTCAATTGCATATTGTCCAGAGAGGGTCCTTCCAGGTAACATAATGTTTGAATTAGTCAATAATGATAGGGTAATAGGGGGTATTGACGCAAAGAGTACAGAGGCGGCCATTAAGTTCTATTCTCAATACGTTCAAGGTGAACTGCATCCGACAAATGCCAGAACAGCTGAGATGTGTAAGCTTGTTGAGAATAGCTCTAGAGATGTCCAAATTGCTTTTGCTAATGAATTGTCAATCATTTGTGATAAGGCAGGGGTAAATGTTTGGGAACTTATTAGTCTGGCTAATAAACATCCTAGAGTAAATATCCTTAATCCTGGCTGTGGTGTAGGAGGGCATTGCATTGCGGTAGACCCTTATTTTCTTACAGCAGATTATCCGATGGAATCTCAAATTATTGGTAAGGCTAGAGAAATAAACAACTATAAGTCCTTTTGGTGCGTCGAAAAAATTAAGTCTGCCCGATTGGATTTTCAACTTAAGCATGGTCGCAAACCGAGTGTAGCTTTAATGGGACTTGCGTTTAAACCAAATATTGATGATTTGAGAGAATCCCCAGCTAAATATATTACTCAGAGGGTACTGCAAGATTCGCAGGACGATGAATTTTTTATTGTAGAGCCCAATATCAGTTCCCATAAGGTTTTCAAATTGACAGATTATAAGTTCGCTTTCGCGAAAGCGGACATTGTCGTTTTCTTAGTTGCTCACAACGAGTTCTGCCAATTAGATATAAATCAGAGCAAGGAAATACTTGATTTTTGTGGGATTTTAAAAGGTAAAGAAGTTTAGATCCATATTCAAAACCCAAAATGATCAAAAAGTCCAATCTAAATTTGGTAGAGGATTCTACAATCAATAGGGGTTATAAACTTGACAGTACTATTCTGTTTCTCTTAATTGCCTCTTTATTCTTGCTCAATTCAACTACGCTATCAAACCTCATCATTTCATCCCTTTTAATCTTATATGGTATGATAAGAGGAAGCGTTCTGAATAAATTATTCGTTTTTAAAGCCTTTGTGATTTTATCAATTGTTCTCAGTATTTTAAATGCGGGGGTTTTTTCATACGTACCTATAGAGATTGCTCGTGTATTTCTTCTAGCAATTCTCTTTCTCTTTTTTCCTTTTGAGATTCGATTAAGTAAGATGCATTTGCTTTTAATGCTTTTTATTTTAATTTATCTGTTTGTATTTCAGGTTGGTAGTGCGATTGGGTTAAGTTTTATAGAAGGTCTCAGAGATAGTTTATATCCGATAGAAGATAATGTTTGGGAAGTGGATGAATATGGGGGTGTTACATCACTTCAGGAAAATCGCTATGCTGGAATTTTTTATAATCCTAACATCATGGGCCAGAACATGGTATTGTTATTTTGTCTGTTTTTGGCCTATTTCAAAATAAAAAAACCAAATATTATTCTTATTATCGTAAGCATAGTAATACTGTTATCCACAGTCCTAACTGGCAGCAGGACTGCGATATTTACCCTACTAATTCTCTTTTTTTTCTATTTCAGAAAATACCTAACAGTAAACGGATTTATCTTTATTGCCTCAATTCTGGGTGTTATTGTACTGGTTAAATTAGACGGTATTTTGAACTATCTGGAGAACTTCAGGTCCTTTAATATATCTAGTTTGTACGGTGAAGATTTAAGTTCTGGATCTGCTAAGCTTCATGAATTTAATGTATGGTTTGAACAATTCCAAGAATATAATTTTTCCACGATTTCAACTCTGATATTTGGTGTTGCGGCAATTACCCTACAAGTAGATTTCGATTTTGGTTACATACTTCAGGTCCTTGGCCTATTTGGATTTTTAATGCTATTATTCTTTTTTATCCAAGCTTATCAAAGGACGCAAACTCAATTCAGGTTCGTTTTTTGGGTCTTTCTAATATCAATCGGTGCAACTTTAATCATCAATTTTAGATTCAGCATTTTACTGATGATGATTTTATCTTCGTTTTACAATCTAGATGAAAACAAACGGGAAGTTTAAATTTGATTGTCTCTGGATAGGTCCAGTGCTTCCTGAGGAATATGAACACCTTACGGGAGTGAGCCCGGCAGCAAATGTTTGGCAAAAAGGATTTATATCAGGACTTGATTCAAATGACATCTCGGTGCTTAGTATCTCATATCTTCCACAGCCGTCGTGGCCCAACGGGAGATTTTGGGTAGGGGTCCATAAGACTGTCCAAAGTACTGAGGGTTTTTCTCAACAAGCAATTGCTTACCCCAACATCAAGTGGATACGGGAGTTATGGATAGGATTATCGATTGTGCTTTTAATAATCTTCCGAGGTTTTGCATTTAATTATTTATTCACATACAACGCCCTCTGTCGTCACCTAATTGCCAGCAGATTGATCAAGGTTTTAAGGAAGTCTAAATGGATAAGTGTCATAGCAGATGATTACAGGAAGGGTAAGCCAGACTACGACCTTTACCTATCATGGGATTATTATCAAAGAAGCAGTTTTTATAACAAGCTTTTTCTTGATGGAGGTGTGCCGCAACTTGTTGTTGGAAAATCCGCTCATTATACCACAAAATCAGAATTTAATATCCTTTATTCTGGATCTATAAACAAATGGACAGGAATTGAAAATTTCATTGAGCGCTTTGCCGATGAGAATCTGGAAGATGCCATTTTGCATGTTTATGGCTACATCAATAAAGCTCAAAAATTGAGATATCAAACAGATAGATATAACAACGTAATCTTTTACGGATTTGTGGATGAATCAGTCTTAAAGGCAGGCTTAAAAAATGCTGATGTGTTCATCGATCCCAGAAATACAGATTTGAAAGAAACATCTAATAATTTTCCAAGTAAATTACTTCTTTACCTTGCTCATGAAAAACCTATTCTGTCTACCATGGCCGCAGGGATCTCACCAGCCTTGCAGGAGATTCTGATAGATTTGAACAAGTATTCTCTCGCTCAAATCAGAGATTTGATTTACAATGAAGAATTTCAAAAGGAGAACGTGAGGATTACTAAAGAATATAAAAGCAATCATTCATGGCCCAATCTTACCTGTACACTCATGGAAAAAGTTGAAGGAAATGTCTGAGATACTGTTTGTCAAAAACATCCTTGCGCCCTACAGAATCGATCTTTTCAATCATTTAGAAGAGTTCAAAAAAAATACTCACTCTTCTTTCAAATTTTCTGTTTATGTCTTTAATCGACAGGAAAGTGACCGTAAATGGAAATTAAATGATAATGAATTAAATTTTAAGGCCTATATAGATAATTCCGGTCTTTATAGAAAGGTAAGTAAATGGCACCTGAGATTCAATCCAAACTTTTTCAAATTTATAAAGGCAAATCCTTCTTATCATTTGGTCTTAGGTAGCAGTTGGAATGATCCAAACATCATACTTACAGTGTTTTTAAAGAAAATTGGTTTCATAAAAAATACGATTAGCTTTTGGAGCGAGGCTAATCACTATACTTCTTTCAAAAAAAACAGTAAAGATTCTAAAATTAAGAATAGGCTACGTTCATTTGTATTAAATACCTGCGATGGTTTCTTTTTGATACCAGGAAGAATCGCAGAAGAAACTTTATTTGAACGCTGGGGAATTTCTAGACAGCCTATTATTTATTTTCCTAACCTCCCAGCCAGTCTATTTCGTCTAGAAACATTAAAACTACCGTCTAAAGAGGTGGGTGAGCTTAAACTGATTATAGTAGCCCGACATATTGAGTCAATCAAAGGCATACTATTTTTTTTAAAGCAAATAAGGTCTTTTGATGGATTACAAATTTTGCTGGTAGGTGATGGACCGGACACAAATTTGATTCGTCAGTTTATCAAACAAAATAAACTTGAGAAAAAAATTATTATACTGGGTAATCTATCACCATCCAAACTATATACTTATTACCAAAATGCGCATTTAGCAGTATTGCCCTCTTTTTACGATCAGAGTCCCCTAGTACTCCCAGAAGCAGCCATGATGGGTTTACCTTTACTCGTTTCTGAAAGGTGCGGTAACCATCCTGAACTTGTAAAAAGCGGTCTCAATGGATTTATATTTAATCCGCACGACACCCAAAAAATCAATGAAAAAATCGCTTTTTTTCAAGCTTTATCGTCACAAGAACTCTACTGTATGATGATTAAAAGCCAGGAGATTGCACAAAAGGCTTATCACAGTGAATCAATTTTTAATAATCTAATCGAAAAAATTGAAGGAGGTTCATCATAGTCATACAGTTCTTATCAACGCAACTTCAGCAAAACACGGTGGAGCAGAAACAATAGTGAGAGCTTTCATCGAGTTTTTGAGAGTAAACGGAAATCATCAGTATATTGTTTTGACAGGACTAAAATTTAATAATCTTCCTAAACATATTAAGGTTATAAGTAAGTCCACCTCTGGCTTCTCAACCATATCTTTTGCAACAGTAGGTATCGGCAGCTATGTAAAAAAATACAAGCCGAAAAAGATAATCAGTTTCACAAACCTCAATTACATCATTGATTCATCGCTGGGGATCACCTACTTCCACCAATTCAAATTACTGGATAGTCAATCAAGAGACGCTAAACTCCGCATCTACGACTGGGTCATCAAAAGGTTTCTCCGCACAAACAATTTTGTTGTACAAACAGAGCTTGTAAAAGAAAAATTGATTGAGAAATACCCTTTTCTACAAGATAAAGTCATCGATTGCTGGCCAGGTTTCTTAAAAGAAGAATCTGATACGGTGCCATCTAAAAACAATTGTATTGGCTTTATGCCCATTGCCTCAATCGCTGCTCATAAAAACATAAAGCTGGTTTTTGATTTGGATACATTCTGGTCAGATCAGCAAGTGACATTAAACACATGTCTGCCACCAGATTCATCAATAAATACCGTGGTTGGTCTGGGTTTGCTTTCGCGAAAGCGAATGTTCCAAGAATACCAGAGGGCGGACTTTCTTTTTTTTCCGTCAAAATCGGAGACTGTGGGACTACCTGTCTTCGAATTTTTACAAACTGGCAAGCCAGCTTTCGTCTTTGCAGCACCTTACATTAGACATTTAGCAGAAAAATTTGGCTATCCAGAGAATTTACTTATATTCAACGACCTCGCCCACTTCCAAGCTTTATTTTTGGCGCACAGCGATCTAAGAGTTCCATATCGTGACTATTCAAAGGGCGAATGGGAAAAACTGCTGGCGTCGATATGAAACAAATCCTACAATCTTTCAAGACAGGTGAAACCATCCTAGAAGAAGTTCCCGCACCGCAGGTCAAACGTGGGCATGTTTTGATAAGAACTACGCGCAGCCTAGTGTCGTTGGGAACCGAGCGCATGCTGGTTGAGTTTGGAAAATCATCGCTTATTGCAAAGGCCCGCCAGCAACCAGACAAGGTCAAGATGGTGCTGGATAAAATCAAAACCGATGGACTCATGCCCACCCTGGAGGCGGTATTCAATAAGTTGGGTGAACCTTTACCGCTAGGCTATTGCAACGTAGGTGAGGTTATAGGAGTAGGCGATGGCGTCGACCATGTGCAGATAGGGGATAGGGTAGCTTCAAATGGCCAGCATGCTGAGTTTGTCAACGTTCCTAAAAATTTAGTAGCTAAAATCCCAGACAATGTAACCGATGAACAGGCCACCTTTACAGTAATCGGCAGCATTGCGCTGCAAGGTGTTCGATTGGTCAAGCCTACGCTAGGTGAAACAATTATCGTGACTGGACTAGGCCTGATAGGCTTGCTTACTGCTCAGCTGCTTAAAGCCAGCGGTTGCAGGGTCATAGGTCTGGATGTGGCGCAAGACAAATTAGAAATTGCTCAGCAAATGGGCATTGAGACCATCAATCCGGTAAGTTCTGATCCAGTGAAAACGGTGATCCAGTCAACTGATGGTGTGGGCGCCGATGCAGTTATCATTACTGCTTCTTCCAAAAGCAACGATATCATCACCCAGGCCGCGCAAATGTCACGCAAACGTGGTCGCATCATCCTTGTGGGTGTCATAGGACTCAACCTGAGCCGTGCAGACTTTTACGAGAAGGAACTTACTTTTCAAGTGAGTTGCTCATACGGTCCTGGACGTTATGATGACAGTTATGAGCAACACGGTCAGGATTACCCGCTGGCTTTTGTACGCTGGACAGAACAGCGCAATTTTCAGGCAGTGCTGCAGGCAATTTCAACAGGAAGCATTCAGGTGGATTCTCTGATTACAGAGCAGATCGACATCGCAGACTACCAGAAGATTTACGGAAATATAGGAAGCAGCAAATCCATCGGTAGTATTTTGAAATACAATGAGGTTGAACACGTCTCTACTGTCACCTATCCTGAAAAGCAGTTCAAAAAAGGAAAGCTGGCTATCGTAGGCGCGGGTAACTTTACCAAAATGACCATGTTACCTGAACTCAGAAAAGTTGATCTCCCGGTCGAGGCTATCGTGAGTTCTGGTGGCGTGACTGGAACCGCGCTGGCTCAGAAATTTGACATACCTACCAGTTCCACAAGCTATCAAGACATTTTAGAAAGTGATTCGATTACGACAGTGGCGATTACGACTAGACATAACCTGCATGCACCCATGGCGATTGACGCTTTGGAAGCTGGTAAGAGTGTTTTTGTAGAAAAGCCACTCGCACTTTCTCATGAAGAACTGGATGAAGTGGTGGACGCTTTCGCGAAAGCGGACTCAACATTAACGGTAGGATTCAACAGAAGATTCTCGCCTTTTTCGGTAAAAATGAAACAGTTGCTCGGCGACAGCGATACGCCCATCAACATTACCGCAACCATGAATGCCGGTCATATTCCCGGTAATGTTTGGGTTCATGATTTGAAAGTGGGCGGTGGTCGCATCGTAGGCGAGGCTTGTCACTTCATTGACCTCATGGTCTATTTGACAGGAAGCAAAGTCGCCAGTATCTGCATGAACGCGATGGGTGCAAGTCCATTAACAAATACGGATAATGCCAGTTTGCTACTGCGATTCGAAAACGGGTCCAACGGAGTAATCAACTATTTCGCAAATGGCAGCAAATCCTACAGCAAGGAAAGGGTAGAGGTGTACTCGCAAGAGCGTACGCTGATTCTTGACAACTGGCGACAATTGAAGGCTTATGGTTTCAAAGGTTTCAGTAAAATGAAATCCAAAATGGATAAAGGACACCACAACCAGTTTGCGTTACTAAAGCAACAAATCGAGTCAGGTGGTTCACCCCTCATACCATTTGAAGAAATTGTCAATGTGAGTCGTGCCTCGCTCGCTGCGCTTGACAGCCTGAAAGAGAAAAGCTGGATACGTGTGGAATAAAGCGCTTCTTGCTTTTGATCTGGTGAAAAACATGGGATGGCGCTACACGCGCTATCGTGCAACCCATCAGTTGGCAAAAAAACTGGGTCTTTTCCACCGCCGATTCCCGACTTATCCCCCAGTTAAAAATTTTCTGAGTCTTGCGGATTGGCGATCCAGTGCGCCGAAATTCCTCATCAATGGTCGTCTACAATTAGATCCCAGTCACGCCGATTTGACAAAGCTCAAAAAGCGTGTCGATGATTTGAAAGACGGTAAGTTTGAGTTCTTTTCTTCGCAGATCATTAATATAGGGACAGACTATAACTGGACGACTCACCCGATCACTGATTATGATTTTGGCAATAGCAAACACTTTGCAGACATAGCAGATCTTTCCAAAGAAACTGGTGACATCAAATACGTATGGGAAAAAGCGAGATTTGGTTTTCTACAGGATTTGATGCGCTATGACAGTCTAACTAGCGAGGATCAAAGCAACTTTGTCTTAAGCGAGATTGAAGACTTTATAGACAATAATCCCATCAATCGCGGTCCTAATTACATCTGTAGCCAGGAGATCAGTTTGAGGATTTTCAATTGGACTTACGCGCTTTACTATTATAAGGACAGCGATAACCTAACTGAGGGACTATTTGCCAAAATCATGAACAGCATCTACTGGCAGCTGCATCATGTTCATGAGAACATCAATTTCTCGCGCATCGCCGTCAGAAACAACCACGCCATTACCGAAACGCTCATGCTATGGGTTTCTGGGGTGATTTTTCCATTTATTCCAGAATCAAAGATGTGGAGTGCGAAGGGAAAGAAATGGTTTGAAGACGAGATCGATTATCAGATCTACGACAACGGCACTTACTTGCAATTCTCGATGAATTATCATCGTGTGGTGGTTCAATTACTCACGATTGCATTAAGTTTAGGGAGATTGCATGGAGTACGCTTTCGCGAAAGCGTATACTCAAAAACACAATCAACACTTGACTTTCTATATAACTGTTTACAACCGCAGTCCAATCATCTACCAAATTACGGGTCAAATGACGGAGCATTATTTTTCATATGGACAGACAGAGATTACAGAGATTACCGCACCCAGCTGGATGATCTGAATCAAGCGCTGAATAACAAAAGAACTGAAACCAGTGATTCAGGGTTGTGGTACGGCTTAGGTTATTTTGAGGTGGAAGATTTACCCCAAGAGCGAGCAAAACAATATCTGAATGGTGGCTACTCCATCACCAACGATACTGACGGCACGAAGACTTTTTTCTGTAATTCCAGCTATACAGATAGACCTGCTCAGTCAGATAATTTACACCTGGACATCTGGGATGGTGAACGAAATCTTCTTTGGGATCCTGGCAGCTATCTCTACAATGCACCCGAAGAGGTATTGCAAGATTTCCTGAGTTCAAAAGCACACAATACGATCACCATCGATGGCGACAGCCATATGAAAAAAGCCAGCCGATTTATCTGGAACTACTGGATCAAGAGCGCCGATACAAAGCTAGAAGAGGATGACCATAGCTATAGGATATCTGCAAGTTGTGTGGCTTATCGCTGGAATAATAAGGGCATCCTATTGCGTCGATCAGTTGTAAAAAACAAAAGTGAGAAACAGTGGGTAATCATTGATCAAGCTGAATTGAAGAAAGGACAACAGCTTTTACAGCACTGGCAGATCAATCCAGACTATGAAAAAGATCTAGATTTTCAGGTAACAGATGCTGATGGGAAAGAGTTGGAACCTAAAACTGAGAAAAAGTGGTGTTCCAGCTATTACGGTGTAAAAACACCCTCAATCAGATATACATTTGCCACCAGTTCTGATAAAATCATCACCCAGATCAAAATAACCAGCTCATGAAAGTTTTACTGATTCACCAGTATTTTCTTGAGAAAGGAGATGGGGGTGGTTCCAGATTCAATGAGCTTACGAGGACTTGGGCTAGGAGTGGTTCAAAAACGACCGTGCTCGCTGGTATGGTGCATTACGGCACTGGGAAAAAATTACATAGATATAAGGGTAAGTTAACATTCCACGATCCTAGTTTCTACGATGGCGTCGACGTCTGGCGTTCTCATGTGTCTGAGAGTTACAATACCAACTTCATTGGGAGGTTATGGGCCTATTTCTCCTTTGTTTTTTCTAGTCTTTATGTAGGGTTATTTAAGGTCAAGGAAAAGCACGATGTTATACTGGTCACCTCGCCGCCACTATTTGTAGGGATAACAGCATACATTCTGGGAAAGCTCAAGTCTGTTCCCATAGTTTTTGAAGTCAGGGATCTATGGCCTGAAAGTGCCATTGATACAGGCGTACTGCAGAACAAATGGATCATAAAAGCTGCGTATGCGTTTGAAGCTTTTATGTATAAACGAGCACGTTTGATTAATGTATTGACACCTGCGTTTAGAGACAAGCTTATTCAAAAAGGCGTGCCTGTAGAAAAGATTATTTTCATGCCTAATGCTGCAGATTTCTCGCTCGCAGAAAAAACCGCAGAGAACTTTGATGCTCAAACCTTTAGAAAAGAGCTAGGTCTGCAGGACAACTTTGTGATTACTTACGTTGGTGCCCACGGTGTGGCAAATCATCTCGATCAATTGATCGACGCTGCAATCCTGCTAAAAGACACACCAGTAGTTTTTCAATTGATCGGCTCTGGTATGGTAAAAGAAAAATTACAGCAACGAGTAGCAGATCTCAAACTTAACAACTTGATCTTTAGAGATCCAGTTCCCAAAAGTGAGATATTCAAATACATCCTGAGTTCTGATATGGGCGCATCGGTACTCCAAAAAGTAGACACTTTCAAAACTATTTACTCCAATAAGACTTTTGACTACATGTCATGCAAAGTCCCAATTCTGTTGGCTATCGATGGGGTAAGTCGTACACTTGTGGAAGACGCTGATTGCGGGATTTACGTGGAACCTGAAAATGCCAGTGAAATTGCAGCTGGTGTGAGATCAGTTTTAGGTAAAAAAGAATTGCTCAAGCAAATGGGAGAGAATGGTTATCGATACGCAAAAGAACATTTTGATCGTGAACAGATTGCTGGCGATTACCTTAAGGAATTGAATAAAGTTGCAGAAGGTCTATAGAAATATTGTCAAGCCTATCGCAGATCTGTTTGCTGCTTTTGTTTTGCTGATTCTCACGTTCCCCATTTGGTCAGTTACTGCAGTTTTGCTGGCTTTTTTAAATGGAGGCTCACCCTTCTTCCGGCAAAATCGTCCAGGAAAGAACGGAAAAATCTTCACCATCATCAAGTTTAAAACCATGACTGATGCGGTGGATAAAGTGGGCAATCTTCTGCCAGATGCACAACGGCTAACACCTATCGGGGCTATGGCTAGAAAGCTGTCTATAGATGAGCTACCTCAATTGTTCAATGTATTGAAAGGCGATATGAGTCTCGTGGGACCCAGACCGCTTTTGCCAGAATACCTTCCTTTATATAATGAGCGGCAAGCCAAGCGTCACGAGGTGAAACCTGGCATAACTGGCTGGGCGCAAGTCAATGGTCGCAATGCGGTTGAATGGAAAGCGAAACTTGAGTTTGATGTTTATTATGTAGAGAATCAATCATTTTTTCTGGACTTTAAAATTCTAATCAGAACGTTGATTAATGTGCTTTCGCGAAAAGGCATAACCGATGGCACAAATGCCACAACTACTAAATTTGCCGGCAATGAATAAACAAGTGTACATTTATGGGGCTAGTGGGCACGGTAAAGTAGTTCTGGAAGTCTGTCGATCAGCAGGAATACAGGTCAGAGGTTTTATTGACGATGACAAAAAGCTCAAAAAATGCCAGGGACTTGAAGTAATCCACCATGTTCCAGCAGATGCCAGACTAGTCTTAGGGGTTGGGAGAAACTCAATAAGGAAAAAGCTCCTCACAAAATTTAATGAACGAGTAATTGATTTTACTTCTCATAAGGACGCGACCATAGCGCAGGACGCGATCCTGAATACAGGAACAGTGGTCATGCCACGTGCAGTGATCAACGCATCTTGCAAAATAGGGAAGGGAGTTATCATCAATACATCATCAGTGATTGAGCACGACTGCACTGTTGGTGACTTTGCTCACATTTCACCTGGTGCGGTCTTATGCGGCGATGTGCAGATAGGTGAGCTCTCACAAGTAGGTGCTAATGCTGTAGTACTGCCAGGAATCAAGATAGGAAAGAATTGTATAGTGGGTGCTGGTGCAGTCGTTACTCGTGATGTGGATAACAATCAGGTCGTGGTAGGTAATCCAGCAAAACCAATCTAGATGCCTAGATGGATGGACCTTTTACTGGCGACAATGGGTATTTTAGTTTTATCGCCATTACTATTAATTGGTTGGATACTAGCTGTTATCAGCACTTCTAGCTGGGGTTATTTCAATCAGATCAGAATAGGCCAGCACGGCAAACCCTTTAAAATCTACAAATTAAAGACCATGGTTGATGGCAAGGTAACACAGATGGGGCGATTTTTGCGCAGGTCAAAACTTGATGAATTGCCACAGCTTCTTAATGTAATCAAAGGAGACATGGCAATTGTAGGCCCTAGACCAGATATACCTGGGTACTATGACAAATTAGAAGGTGATGATAGAAAGGTGCTGGAGCTCAAGCCCGGCCTTACCAGCGATGCTGCCATCAAATACAAAAACGAAGAGGCCTTACTGGCGCAACAAGAGGACCCCATCTATTATAATGACCATATCCTTTTTCCCGAGAAAGTTCAAATGAACCTAACATACCGTAAAAACAGGTCCATGTTGCTAGATGTCAAAATAATAGCACGTACTTTGAGCAGCTTATTTAAATGATGGAAGAAAAGAAAATTTGGTTGAGTACACCCCACATGGGTGGTGCAGAGCGGGAGTTTGTTAATCAAGCTTTTGAAACTAATTGGATCGCGCCACTGGGTCCTAATGTAAATGGATTTGAGTCTGACCTAGAGACTTATCTGGGTGGGAATCACCACGTAGCTGCGGTAAGTAGTGGTACAGCTGCCATCCATCTAGCGCTTATCCAGGCTGGCGTGCAAAAAGGTGACGTGGTGATTTGCCAGTCCTTTACCTTTTGCGGGAGTGCAAATCCCATACTTTATTTAGGCGCAGAACCAGTTTTTGTGGATAGCGAGACAGAGACTTGGAACATGTGTCCAGATCTTTTAAAAGAAGCAGTGGTTAAGTGCAGGCAGCAAGGCAAACGTGTTGCGGCGATCATTCCTGTCCATTTGTATGGGATGCCCTATAAAGTGGATGAGATCCACGCTTTCGCGAAAGCGGAAAACATACCCGTCATAGAGGACGCAGCAGAGGCACTTGGGAGTACATTTAAAGGTATGAAATGCGGCACCTTAGGCGACTACGCAGCATTGAGTTTTAACGGAAATAAAATTATCACCACTAGTGGGGGCGGGGCACTGGTAAGCAGGGCTGCCACAGAGAAGTCCCGTACGTTATTTCTAGCTACTCAGGCCAGAGACGATGCACCGCATTATCAGCATTCTGAACTGGGCTACAACTACCGCATGAGCAACATAAGCGCGGGAATAGGCCGTGGACAGATGCAGGTGCTGGACTCTCACATAGCATTGCGTCGCAAAATGCATGATTTTTATCAGTCTCTATTTGATGGGGTAGAAGGTGTACGGGTACATAGTGAACCTAGCGGAAACTATTATTCAAACCACTGGTTAAGCTGTATCCTCATCGATCCCGATCAATGCAATGGCATGACGCGCGAAGACTTGCGTTTAGGTTTGCAGACCGAGGATATTGAATCCAGACCCCTCTGGAAGCCCATGCACCTACAACCCCTATTCAAGGATGCACAGAACTTTAAGAATGGTGTGAGCGAGCACCTCTTTAATGTAGGATTATGCCTTCCATCTGGGTCAAATCTGCAGGAATCTGATCGTAAAAGGATCTTAAAAACGGTTAATAATATTTTTCGTAAGTTTAACTTACTGTAAATTAACGTTGTATGTACAATTGAAACAGGGTTTTTCCTCAGTAATAAACTGTTAAACAGTACAGTCTTTACATACTTTCGCGGAACCTTTGCACAGCTATGTACCGTAGCGCCCATGAATGATGACATTATGAGAAAATTACACATTTACTTTTTACTATTCCTGACATTAGTCTTTGCATTTGATGCGACTGCACAGACTACTTTATATAATGCAGACTTTAGTACTGTCACAGAATTCAGACATACTAGTTCAAGTCCACCGGCAGCAGCTCCACCCACGCAAAGTCTATCCGGAAATAATTGGACGATCAGTTATGAATCTACACCAAGTACGGATGGTACTGACAATGTATTTGGGTCGGATGGCACTAGCATGTCTTCCGAAGATTTTGGCGGCGAGGCATTTTTTGCAACAGCTACAATTGATTTAACAGGTGTGAATACATTTAGTATTGACGGTGATGCCTCGACTGTCGGCGGTTCAGTATTTAATGGCTCTAATGAGTATTTTCAATGGTCGTATACACTTGGCTCTAATACTACTACAGCAACGGCATACACAAGTGATGGGTCTTTGAATACTGATCCCGCTTGGCAAAATATACCTACCAATGGTGAAACATCATTGACCGTACGCTTTGCATTTGACATAAATGGATCTGGTGATGGATTTGATGTGACTCAACTAGTGGTTACTGGATCCAATGACACAGTAGTCGAATTTGCTACAACCGAGTATCAAGTTAATGAGGGCGGTGCACAGCAATTGCTATCTGTTTCAATCACAAACCCAAGTGCCACTGCAGCAACCACAGTAGATGTAGTATTGCTTTCTGGAGACGCAGCAGATGTAGGCGGTTTTACTACCGAGACGCTTACTTTTCCAGCAGGTAGTTCGGCTGTGCAAACAGCGACCATTCCAATCACTGATGATACAGATGTGGAGGGAAATGAGACTCTAGAATTTCAACTTCAAAATATCTCTGGAGGTACTAATGCTACCATCGGTCCAGAGAATGTTGCAGAACTGGATATTATTGATAATGAGGGGGCGGCAAACACTGCACCAGTAGTCACCTACGTTTCTGATACATCGGGCGGGTCGGTCAATGTCAATACATCTGTAGATGTTACCTATTCAATTACAGACGATAATAACAACATACAGAATCCTGTATTGAATTACAGTTTTATCCCGACTGATACTAATCTTGCCCCGCAGTCAGGATCGCTTTCACTTACTGCCACTGGTACTCCAGATCAATTCTCAGTAACCATTCCCGGATTTAATGTTGATGGGACAGTAGAATTTATAGCAAGCGCCACTGATGAATCAAACAATACTGGACAATCACCTACAAATTCATATACTGTCGCTAATGCAACGGGTGCACAACTAAAGATTTTTATTAACGAGGTTTCACAAGGTACTTCTGGAAATGGGGAGTGGGTAGAGCTAGTCGTTGTGGAGGATAACCTGGACTTGCGTGGATATGAACTGGGCGATAGAGACGATGGGAATTTCAGTACTTCATCAATGGTCTTTAAAAATATAGCTCAATGGGCATCTGTACCGGCTGGTACCATCATCGTTGTTTACAATGGTCAGGATGTCGATACCACCTTACAACCTGATACCGATTTTACCGACATGAGTGTGACCATTGCTTCAAACAACACGTTCTATTTTTCTGGTGGATGGGCGAGGTATAGCGATAGTGACCGTGATGATGGTCCAGCCATAAGAGACGCTTCTGATATGATTATTCATGATTATGCAATAACTCATCCTAGTGCCACAATTACGACTCCAACTGCAGGAAATGCAAAAGAATATACTGGTAGCGATGCTAGCCTTAATTCTTTAGATGATCCTTCTAACTGGACTACGATAACTGCAGATACCGCTTCTCCTGGTTTAGGTAACGGTGATGATAACAGTGTTTATATCAATACCTTGAGGGGTAGGGTGACTTATATATATACAGGTGGAGCCTGGTCACCAGCTGTGCCAGAAAATAACTCTACCAATCAGGATATTTTAATCATAGAAGATGGGACATATACGGTCACAGATGATATCAATGCGCTAGATCTTACGATCAAAAGTGGTGCTACGCTAGATCTAGGTACACATGTGTTGAATATTGCTGGTTCACTCAATGAAAATGGTGCTTTGTTGGCCACTCAAGCTACCATCAACGCTGCCGGAACCTTCAGACAATTTATAGAAGGGAACGACTTTGAGGTGGACACGTTCATTTTGAACAACGGCGCTGGATTAGTACTTAATTCCAATTTGAGTATCAATAGTTCGCTTAGATTAGAAAATGGAACTCTTAACATTGGTGACGATATCGTCACTTTTATGAGTGGGATTGAAAACGGTCTTCATAAAACAGCGGTTCTTGACGAAGTAACCTCAGGTAGCATCAATGGAGACGTGAGAGTACAACAATTTTACCCAGCAAACCGTGCATTTCGATTTGTTTCCTCGCCAGTTGATATGAGCGGTGGGATTTTTGCCAACTGGCAGCAGTCGGGTAGGAATCCAGGTGATGTCAATTATATCGATAACCAAGGAACACAAATCACAGGAGGGACTTTTGCCAATGGTTTTGACCAAAGTGGTACTAATAATCCAAGTGCTTTTACCTATGACAATGTCACTCAAAATTGGGAAGCGGTAACAGCTACTAGGGGTAATGCTTTAAGCGCAGGTATGCCAGTTAGGCTATTGATAAGAGGAGATCGCACTGTAGATCTTAACGTACCACCTAATTCTGCAACACCTACGCCTACCACGATAGTTACAGAGGGTGAGCTTGCGATAGGTGAATTTAGATTTGCCAGTCCTAATGCAGCTGCAGACGCCAGTACGTTTACTAGTACGACAGTGCAATTGAGTGAAACGGCTGGAGATTTTAATTTGATAGGAAATCCTTACCAAGCTCAGGTTAGGATGGGGCAGATCCTGAATGATCCTTCAACCACAAACATAGTTACAAATTCCTATGTGATATGGGATCCGACTTCGGGAACCACTTCACGCCCACCAGGATCTAGTAGTTCTACCGGTCAAGGACAGTATGTGACTTATAGTTTTGCAACTGGATCCAATACCAATACCTCTGATGTCAATGAATTCATACAGCCTTCTCAGGCCGTTTTCGTAGAAACCCTAAGCAATGGGCCAGCAACACTGCAATTTCGCGAAAGCTTTAAAACCGATAATCCTTTCACAACAACAGTTTATAATACAAACAACATTACCTCTTTAAATATATGGATGTATGAAAGCAGTGAGCTAAATACTACGCTACCTGCCAGAGATGGGGTGCTAATGATGTTCGGAAATCAATTCTCAGATACTTACGTGAGAGGTGAAGATGTGGTGAAGTTTAGTAACCCTGGTGAGACGCTTAGTGCTGTCCAAGACGGAAAAAATTTATCCATCCTTGCTGGCGAGATTCCAGCTAATGGTGATATAATTAACCTTGATCTGAAGAGGGTTGAATATCAAAACTATACGTTCAAGATTCAGAACGACTTCCCATCATCAATGCAAGTTTTCCTAGTCGATAATTTCAATAATACTAGAACAGCTTTGCAAAATGGTATGAGTGAAACTGCTGTGACCTTTGACTTAAGCGATCCAGCCAGTATCAGCAATAGCAGATTTAATGTTGAGTTTGTTGATAGGACACTGGGTATTGATCCTATTAGTGGTAAGCTAAATATTAATGCATTTCCTAACCCAGTATCAAATGAACTGGTCTTGACAGGATTGCAGGGCGGAAATGAACTTGAGATCAGTGTTTATAGTACTACTGGGCAATTAGTTAAAACTTATACAAAACAACAATCTGAGTCTAGAGAAACTATAAAAGGTTTTGACACTTTGAATAATGGCTTATATTTACTCACTGTAAAGGAGGGTGCGAAATCACAAACAATCCAACTGATTAAGAAATAATCACATGAAAATAAAACTAGCAATTCTTTTATTCTTTGTTTTAGGTACGGTCTCATTAACGGCTCAGCCAGCATTTGATCCAGATGTAGATGATGTGGCCCCTCTGCCTGGTATTGCTCTAGCCCTCGCTGCAGGTGTTATGGTAGGTATTAGGGAAATTAGGAGACGTAAATTGTAAGGATTCCCTTAATTACTTCATATTTAGGCTCTTAATTTATTAAGAGCCTTTTTCTTTTGCATATTTTTAAGTATTATTGATCTAGGTAAAACTTTAGAACATAATTGTCTACATACTATATACAGAGGCTTTTAAGGTGGCAGTATTTGCCTAGATGGATTGTGCTGTTAATTGATATAGGATTAATTGCGCTAGGCTTTGTAATTACGCATGTCAACATTGAGCTTACAAGTCACGCATGGTACGAGACATTCTCTATAGGTGAGCGTTTAGGCATGACGCTATGCACCTATTTAGCATTCTTTCTCTTATTCAAGACTTATCATGGGGTCATACGATTTAGCACCTTTCATGATATTTTCAGGCTTTCTCTAGTAATTCTATGCAGTACTGTATGCCTTTTATTGGTTAATTATACATGGTTGTTATTCTTCAATCAAAAAATCTTCCTTGTTCCATTTCTTGCCATTAATATGGTATTCAATTTTGGATTGCTGCTCTTTTTCAGGATATCAATTAAAGGATTGTATGGAACCCTCATAAATGCGAAATCCAAAAACGTGAAGAATGTCGCCATCGTAGGGATTAGTGAAGATGCCATATCGCTAGGAGAGTCAATGATCAGTTCAACTAACTCAACCTATTCATTTTCTGGATTTGTTTCTTTAAGTAAAAAATATAAAGGGGTACGTATCTTCAATAAAAAGGTTTACTACTTTGAACCTAATTCAGCTCATCAAAAGTTTTCTCAGAATGTTGACGGCTTGATCTTTATAAATCCAGATTACAATGAACCTGGAGTGGTAAGCTTAATCGACTATTGTATCGACAACCAAATTGAAGTACTAAAAACTGATCAATTGTTCAGTTTCAATGCAGACAACTTTGAAGACAAAGTAAAAGCTCTTGAAATTGAGGACTTACTGCCCCGCGAGACTATTGAAATTGATAATAAGCGCTTGGATGCTTGCCTTGAAGGTTCAACGATTTTAGTGACAGGTGGTGCAGGAAGCATTGGAAGCGAAATCGTACGACAGCTGATACATTTTGCGCCCAGCAAAATTCTTATTGTAGATCAGGCAGAGTCTGCTCTATATGATCTTGAACTTGAATTATCTGCCCATAGTGAGTTAATCAATTGTGTGGTGGCTAGTATCTGTGATAATCACCACATGAGATTATTGCTGGATGAACATCCAGTTTCCATTATTTTCCATGCTGCAGCTTACAAGCATGTGCCATTAATGGAACGCAATCCTGTGGTAGCTGCAGATGTCAACACCCTTGGGACTATCAATCTAGCTAGCCTTGCTACAGAATACAACGTAGAAAAGTTTGTATTTGTAAGTACTGATAAGGCAGTGAACCCTACTAATGTTATGGGTGCCAGCAAGAGGGCAGCAGAAATGTATCTTCATGCTCTGCATGATTCTGGCAAAGTCAAAACTAAATTTATTACAACCAGATTCGGAAATGTTCTCGGATCTAATGGATCTGTAATTCCCCATTTTAAAAAACAAATAGCCAGCAAAGGACCAGTAACAGTTACACACCGAGATATCATCAGATATTTCATGACGATTCCGGAAGCTTGCCAGTTAGTTCTTCAGGCCGGAGCGATGGGAACAGGAGGGGAAGTATTTGTTTTTGATATGGGTGAGCCGGTTAGAATACTGGATTTGGCAGAAAAGATGATCAAATTGAGCGGGTTAAAGCCTTATCTAGATATTGATATTGTGATTACTGGTCTTCGACCTGGCGAGAAACTCTATGAAGAACTTCTGACCTCTAGTTCAAAGGTGCTTCCAACATATCATGACAAAATCTGTATCTCAAAAGTACCGACCTATTCCTATGATCATATGGTCAATTTTCATATTGAATTAGGTGTTCAGGTGGAAAACAGGGATGAAATCGGAATTGTAAGCTTGCTCAAAGAATATATACCAGAATTTAAGAGCAATAACAGTGTTTATCAATACCTAGATAAACCATAGGTTGTATCTCACTTGGGTATATTTGCCTTCAAATGCTACGCATGAGGTGCTTTGCTCTACTCTTAACCCTATTTGTTGTCGGTTGTGTTTCCCCTAAGAAAATACGTTACGTACAAGACATCCAACAAATTGATATAAATCAGGCCAGTAGGGTTGGGATTACACTTCAGCCAGATGATATATTAACGATTAACCTGGCCAGTGAACGAATGGAGGCTGTAAGTAGCTTTTACAAACAATCTTATATTCCATCGAATTCCTCTAACAGTCAAGCTTCACGGATACCTGAATACATCATCGACGATCAAGGTTATATTAAATTCCCACAGATAGGGAGGATTGAATTAGCTGGACTTACGATTGCTGAAGCTGAACAACGACTCACTGAGGTATTACACCCTTTTGTAAATGATGTTTCAGTCGAGTTGAGACTCAAAAATTTTAAAGTGACTGTGCTAGGGGACGTGAAGACACCAGGTACTTTTTTTCTTGAGGATAACCATGTGACGCTTTTTCAAGCTTTAGGGTTAGCAGGTGATTTGAATATTACTGGGGATAGGAAGAAAGTTAAGATTATTAGAGAAAGTGGAGATGGAAGTAAAAATTCAGAGGAGTTGGATCTAACATCTGCGAGTTTTATTAATACAGATTACTATTATCTAAAACAGAATGATATTGTTATTGTTGAACCGAATAAGTCTAAAATACAAACTTCTGGTTTTTATAGCACCGCTACTTTCTACGTATCTATCGCTTCTATTTTATCAACGCTAATCATTGTATTGGTGACTAACACTCGTTAATTCATGTCTGAATCAATCCATGATTTTTCATTAACGCAACAGTTCAAACTAATATTTAAGAATTGGTATTGGTTCATTCTTAGTTTTTTGATATTCATGCTTGCAGGCTATGCGATTTATCGTTACAGCACAACAGTATATCAAGCAACTGGATCTGTTTTGATTAAAGACACTAAGAGGGGTGGGCTATCTGAAATGGGGGCGCTAGGCGATCTGAACATTTTAGGTAATACCTATAATACTGTCGAGAATGAAATAGAAGTCTTCCAGTCAAGAAGACTTTTGACTGAGGTTGTCAAAGAATTGGATTTATATATCAACTATCTAATTCAGGGTAATATTAAAGAGAGCTCAGTTTACAAGACTGCAGCTGTCAGTATCAAAGTCTTAAATGAAGAAAGACTTAGGGAGAATTTTGAACCTGTTAATTTCACAATACTGCCTCATTCTAGCCTCGAGTTCAAACTTAAGGATGTTGCAGAATCAGAAAAAACTGTTGAATACGGTGAAGTCTTTATCTACAATGGATTAGAACTAATCGTTATATACGATGATTCGCAATCAAACAACATCATTTCGTTTCCAGATACAAAAATTGTTATAACCAGCATACAAACTGCGGTCTTATCCTATTACGACAGACTCTTAGTGGAAAAGGTTGATAAAAGGAGTTCTGTCCTTGATCTGACGGTGAGCGATACAAGTCCATTACGAGCTGAAGAAGTAGTGAACACTTTGATAGATAAGTATAATGAGGACGCCATTAAAGACAAAAATGCTGTAGCTCGTAAAACTGCAGAGTTCATTCAGGAACGAATGAGTGAGGTTAAGAAAGATTTAGACAGCCTAGAACGCAGCTTACAGACATTCAAAGACGATAGAAGTCTCACAGATATTGCAGTTGAGTCTGTTTTGAACTTGGAAAAATCTACAGGCTACACCAATCAGGTGTTAGATGTTCAAACAAAAATTAATATTGTTGAGGGTATCCAGAGAGATTTGAATAGTTCTGATTTTGAGATTCTTCCTGAAGCATTAGGAGTGGATGATGGCAATCTACAAGATCTTGCAGTCCAATACAATAAGTTGCTTTTGAACTACAGAAGCTTGCTTAAATCTGCTTCAGATATAAACCCTTCAGTTATACGGCTGAAAGAACAACTTGAGGAGCTAAGGATTTCTTTAAAGCTATCGGTGGATCAAGTATTATCAAGTTTAAGAGCGCAGAGTAAGGGATTAAGGCGTGAATTAAACCGTACGGTAGAAGAGGTGAGAAGAGTTCCGGAGAACGAGCGCTTACAGCGAGTTATATTACGAAACAGAGAAGTGATAGAAAGCATTTACTTACTTTTAAGTGAAAAAAGAGAGACAACAGCAATTTCACTTGTCGTTACTACACCGAAGGCTAAAATAGTAGACTATGCTCTAGCCAATCCAGTACCTATTTCACCCAAACCCATCATCATTCTTTTAAGCTGCCTGATTCTATCTTTTATTTTACCGTACAGCGTTATTTATTTACGTGAACTACTGTACAACAAAATTGAATCAAGACATGATATCGAGCATCTACATCAGGATATCACTGTTCTAGGTGAATTGCCCAAGTTTGAAAGTTCATCTAAAGAAAGCATTGAGCCCAATGATAGATCAATTCTAGCTGAGTCTTTTAGGATTTTAAGGACCAATCTTCAATTTAAATTATCAGCACTCACATCCACTAGGAGGGATATACCTACCATACTGGTAACATCAACCGTTAAAGGAGAGGGTAAAACATTTGTTTCCTACAACCTGTCACTTACACTTGCCCTTACTAATAAACGGGTTTTACTCATCGGAGGAGACATCAGGAACCCTCAAATCCATAGGTATCTTCCCAATGCGACTAAAGACCAAAAAGGACTTACGGAGCTTCTGACAAACGATGATATCCGGCTAGATGATATAAAGGTCACTCATGAAAAAGTTTCTAACCTAGATATCATTCTCTCAGGTGCAATCCCACCTAATCCAGCAGAGCTCTTGATGTCTGAAAGGATGGAGAGTGTACTTGACAAAGCTTCCAGCGTTTATGATTATATCATTTTAGATTCTGCACCTACCATATTGGTTACTGATACACTTCTGATATCAAAATACTCAGACGTAACTGTGTACGTGACTCGTGCTAATTACACCGATAAACCATTACTATCTTTTATCAAAGAGAATGTAGAGCGCAAAAAGTTGAACAACGTTTCCTTAGTTCTCAATGATGTGAAGCAGTCCAATTTCGGTTACGGAAGCAAGTATTCCTATCACTACAGCAGTAAGCCTCAAGGTATCTTAGCCAAAATCAGAAGATTGTTTAGTTCACATTAATCAACTCCTTATGTTTGTTTACGACTTGAATAAACGCTGATTTATATTTTTTAGGGATTGTGTATTTCTGAATACTCTCTAAATGAGATTCGTTGTGAGCGTCAGTACCCACAAAATCAAATTGATTGGTCTCTAATAGTTTAAAACCTCTCTCTTGAGCGGTCCGGCCATAATTCCCAGCCAAGGAAAGTAAATTGAGCTGAAAATGAAACCCAGCATTTTTCAATTCATTATACTGTTTTGAATTATTTAGGTAGCGATAACGTTCAGGGTGTGCTAGAATTGGTACTACGTCAATTGTCCTGAGATTGAATGCCACTTCATTTACAAAATTTGGTTGCTGGAAGTAGGAGAACTCAGTGAGCACGTATTTATCATAGATAAGTAGCAAATTTCGATGACAGGACTTTTCAATGAATGTGTGATCAATCATGTACTCTGCTGCACAATTAGATAGGAAATAGCGGTCATCTGGTCCTAATTCTTTAATCGTGCTTCTGTACTTCTCCCTGATCTTTTGCTCATCTAGATTATAAAAATCTTCCATGATATGAGGGGTGGCAATTGCATGTGAAATATTGCAATCACGCATGCCTTGGATCATGTTTTCGGAGGATTCAAGATCTTCAGCACCGTCATCTAAGGCTGGTAGGATGTGATTATGAATGTCCACAATTCCGTCTAAAAGATCAATAAGATGAACTGAGCGATGGAAGAACCACATGTGCTAGGCAGTCTTCAAAAAGTTCAATTCGGAATGATCAATCAATTCTGGAAAAAGATCAAAGAAATCAGAAAAGATTTCTCTTTCTGCATCATTTCGTAAAGCGGTATCTAGATAAAATCTGCCTTTTAGAAAACTACCTTTTATGTAATGTAACGCAGCTAGTCTGTACAAGAGACTACAGGTTTGAGGATGTATTTCCAGCGCTTGTTCTAGGCTCAAGATAGCCGCAGACAATTCTCCCAGCTTAAATAGAATATCTGCTCTATCAAGCCAGAGTGATAATTCAAAGTTTCCTAGTTCAATCGATCTACGGTAACCATATTCTGCTTCTTCTAGCATTTGGGATTTACTGTTTGCCAGAGCGTATTTGTACCAAAAAACTGCGTTGTCAGGATCTACATCTACTGCTTTTTCAGCGTGGAACAACGCTTCATCAAAGTATCCTTTGCCAAGGTATAAATCGATAATGCAAAACCATGCTTTGTCATAGAGAGGGTCTTCTTCAACCGCAAGCTTGTAATATTTCAAGGCATAGGAATCGTTCGCGATTAGTTGATAGCACCGTCCTAACCTGTAATAGGCATAAGAGGTGGGATCATCTAGGGTGAGAGTCAATAGGTATAGATCAATTGCTTCCTCAATACGGCCTGATTTCTCTAGCAGTTTGCCTTTCTCGAGATAGGCTCCTATAAACTGATCATTAGAAATAATAGCAAAGTCAAAAGCCTGTAATGCATCTTTGGACCTACCCAAATCAGCATAGAGTTTGCCCAGTTGATGCCAGGCCACCTGGTTGTATGGCTCAATCTCAAGATAACCGTTTAGAAAAGCGATCGCCTCCTCTTCTTGATTCAAAAATTCAAAGCAATAGATTACATTGTATAGTGCGGCATCATCACAACTATCAATAGCAAGACATTTTAAAAAATTGTTCAGCGCATCTGCATATTGATCACAGAATAAATATTCCATTCCGATCAAATTCAGGATATCAGCGTGGTCATCTGTCAGACTCACCGCGTGTTTCAACAGTTCTATAGCCAGTTGATGTCTGTCACTTTTTGATAGGATATTAGCCTTCTGGATAAAGATCTCAGGATTGTTGGGTTCAATCAAATACAGATGGTCTAGGACTTGCGTTGCAAGATCAAATCGGTTGTCAAGGATATGCATTTCAGACTGGTACAATCTGATGTTTACACTAGATGGGTGCTGGTTGATACCCACTGCGATTGCCTTACGAGCTTTTGAGACTTCCCCTTCCTCTAGATAGTGCTCGATGAGGTCTTCAAATTCTTCACTGTCAAAGAAACGGATTTGATTAGACTTGAGCATTTTCTCAAACTTTATCAGTCTATCATCTGCTCTGTTTTCACGTTCTAAGCCCATACCTCATGCTTTTGGAGTTAACGTGTTACTAAGTTCCAAATTTTAATCGGCTGCATGCCACTTGCTAAAATTCTTTCTTAAAAGGTTATAAACAGTGTGTTTGTGGTGTGTTTTTGTTCGCTTTCGCGAAAGCGTAACCCTCATCAAGATCCTAATTTTCTGATCTTTTGTGGATACAAAATCAGCTGCAAAAGCTGTTCAACTACTATAGTGATCCAGTACATCGCACAGGACAGCACAAGCATGAATCACTTCATTTTCAGAGACCGTATAAGGCGGCGTGATCCTCACGGCAAACTTTTCAAAAAGCAACAGAAAAAATAGAACTCCTCTTTTCATGCACTCAGTGACTACTGCGGCTGTATCGATGTTTGGGTCAAGTATTGCCGCCAGCATCAACCCTTTTCCCCGTACTGATTGAATTAGGGGATGAGACAAATGAGTTCTAAAAACTTGTTCTAAGTGCAAGTTGTTTTCTAAATAGTTGCTTTCTGCTATCGTTTTTAACGTCGCCAATGCGCTGGCTGCAATCACCGGATGACCGCCAAAAGTGGTGATGTGACCAAGCATGGGGTTGTCTTTGAAAGTGGACATCAAAGCATGACTGGCAGTTAAAGAACCTATGGGAAGGCCGCCAGCTAGACCTTTTCCTGAAACAACCATATCTGGTATAACTCCATAATGCTCAAAACAGAACATTTTTCCTGTTCTTCCTAATCCAGGCTGGATTTCATCCACAATGAGCAATGCATCAGTTTCTCTACATTGTTTTTCAAGTTCCTTGATCCAGGTAGGGTTCGGGACTATAAATCCTGCACCGCCCTGAATGGTTTCGATAATTACAGCCGCTGTGCTTTTCGTAATTTTCTTTAAATCCGGGTGGCAATTGAAGGAAATGTGTTTGATGGCTGGCAGAAGAGGTCTGAAGGGCGCCTTACGCTCTTCGTAGTTCATAAGACTCAATGAACCTAATGTATTGCCATGATAACAATTGTGCATGGCGATAATTTCGCTTCTGCCGGTTGCACGCCTAGCTAACTTAATGGAAGCTTCAATGGCTTCTGTACCGCTATTAACTAGGTAAGTGGTGTCTAATGGTTTTGGTAATAGACTTGCGATTGTTTTGCATAGATCTACGGCTGGTTGCTGTGCAAATTCTCCATAGACCATTACGTGCAGGTACTTTTTGATCTGCATCTCAATGGCGCCTACAACAGCTGGATGGCAGTGTCCTAAAGGCAGTGCACTTACACCAGCTATCATGTCCAGGTATTTTTTACCGCTGGTATCGACTATGTAATTCCCTGAGGCATGATCTACCTCTAGACCGCTAGCGTATGGTGTGGTTTGAGCTTGATATTTAAAAAAATCTTCGCGCATAATTAACCACCGGCTGGTTTGTCAGGTATGGGAATGGAATCGCCTTGTTTTATTGGTTGGAGATCTCTAGGTTTAAGTCGTGAGTTATTATTTTCTTCAAGATTTTTGAATGGTGTGAAGAAGTCATCGTCTAGTACAGGTAGGGGTAGTCCTTGAATAGGCGTGAGTTCTACTGGCTCTTTATCTTTGAAAAGGTCGCCTATTTCTTTTAGTTCTTCATCCCCACGCCAGACAAAACCTCTCATGATCCTCACATTTTCTCTTAGCTCATCCTCTGGATAAGTTTTATCACTGAACTGGTTATAGCTGGTTATTGTCGTCATTTCATTGCCGTCCAGAATAATTTCCATCGTACCGCTATTCCCTTTATTTATTCCTATGAGTTGATCGTTATCATCCCTGGTGTAAATCAAGTTCTCAACATTTCTATTGAATTTGATCAAATTCAACTTGTTATCCTCAAAATAACCAAACATCTCTTTCCCTTTGATTTGGTTATACCCGTCACCTAAGGTGTCTTTAGAAATAATGAATGCATTCTCAAAAACGTGTAGCGAATCCAGCTTTTCGGTTTTTGTATTACTCTGGAGGAAGATACTATCGCCAGTCATCTGATTTCCCTCGTTCCAAAGCACTGGTCGCGTAATTAATTTTGTAAGTCCGAGATGTTCAATAGATACTATGGAATCTGCTTTGCCGCTCAAGTCACCTTTATAAATCCTGGCATCATAAAATCCTCTGACTAATCTCTTGCTAGGCTCGCCTGTTACCATCAGTGTATCAGCATGGATGTAAATACTGTCATTTTCTTGAACCGTAATGGCGACGGCACGCTTAGTAATGAACACTGAATCCCGATCGCGGAAAACCTCTGCATAATGACCCGTGATAATCGAATTGTTCAAAGTGTCCAACACCTTTATATTATTGGTAGCACTGGCAAAAGAGGTGTTTCTATCAAAATAAAGGCTATCACCGTAAACAACGCGGTTATCGTAATCAATGCGCGAATTCTTTACAAAATAACCTTTATCACGTCGGGTATCGTAGAATCCTCTCTCGCAGTAAACCGTGCTTGCGTCACCCACTATAGTAGATGGTCCATACATGTAAGCATGACCTAGCTCTGAGAAGAAGTTTAAATGATCTGAATAGATGGTGTATTCAGGATTTTTGACAACCACGTCCTGTAGAAATTGGTATTTCTTTTCATTGATGTAGTAACGACCGTAATTGCTGGTAAGCGTACTGGAACTATCCCTGACGGTACCACCACTCCTATAGTAGGCCTGTTGTCTTTTCCTATCAAAGAATAAACTGTCGGTTTCTAGCGTAGTATCTGGGTTTGACATTTTCACGTCACCATTGGCAAAAGCTAGCCTCGTATTTCCGCTATACTCTGCAAACTTGGATTGCATACGTATGGTATCACCCTGTTTCATCCGCACGTTACCTATTGCTCTAACAAAGTTGTCCTCTTGATACAAAAGCGCCTGATCACACCACATTTTAATTCCCCGATGCTCTATATAGACTTGCTCGTTTGTGGTTTTGAGATACACAAGGGCCCCGGGAAAATTTGCCTCGTCTCTGAAAAA
Organism: uncultured Flavobacteriaceae bacterium; assembly: GCA_964478845.1. Taxonomy (GTDB): domain Bacteria; phylum Bacteroidota; class Bacteroidia; order Flavobacteriales; family Flavobacteriaceae; genus Nonlabens. The sequence continues at coordinate 217,286 of CAYZJT010000002.1, forward strand.
GTTATCACTAGTTACATTTATTATTGAGTCTTGTGATTGCTGAGCAAAAGCTGCACATCCCAAAAACAGGAGTATGGTGGAAATAGTATGTGCTAATTGTCTGGACAAAGTCTTAATTGGTTAAGTGAGTTGACTTTTCTCTTCTCTGCACTAACCATTCCAAGTCTAATGGTAAATCTTTTACTGACTCTTGCTTAATTGATTTCGCTACTTGAATACTGTCATTTAGATTCTTGACATCAGCAGCGGTATATTTCAAAATGTTCCAGCCTTTGTCACCTTTAACATCGTAATGATATGTCTGACTAATGGAATCTCCTTTTTCTGAAGTTCCCAAATCAATAGCATAATCTCCTGATAAACTGAAAGGTCCCTCACTGAAAAGAAAGTAATAATAATATCCTGCTGTATTAAGATTACCCGAAACCACACTTTCTAAAAATTCCTTACTGCTAAATGGATAGATAGTCATGCCTTCATCTGTGGCAAACGTATAATATTTCCCTGCAAGCGCTGCTTTTTCATTCATTCCACCTGCTTCAATTTCATCAGTAATTGAAAAATAATCAGCGATGGTTGTAGGTTCTAATCGATACTGTGCTTCTGGACTTTGATTGTATTTGTCAATAGCTACAGCAGTTGAATCGGTAAAGTTATCTAGCAATATAATTTCAAATTCACCAGAAGTCAGGATTTTACCAGAATAAAGAGGATCGACAAAGAATCCCATGATATTGATCTGTTGGATACTATCAATTTGAACGGGTAGCTTGCCGCTTATAGTTAATGAGTTGCTATTATCCTTCCGGGCATCTTTAGTTTCCGTCTTTTCCTTACAACTGAGAAAACAGAGAATGGGTATGAGTAAAAGACAATTTCTCATCTTGATTTCTTTGTTTTGAACATAGAATCTAGGATCAGATTTATTCCTTGATACATAAAAACCAAAGCCAAGATCGCAAAAGCGATCCCGGGCATGAGAAAAATGATAGGGGCTTCATGTCCTGCGCCTATATAAATCAGTATAGGCCCAGCGATAAAGAATGGCAGGCTTAGCAAAAGTCTTTTCACGCCTTTGCTTAGAATATTGCGATCTGTAGAAGGTTGTGACATCAGCAAATATCTTGACTATTGAAAACTGCTCTCACGCTACCATATTCCTCAAGTAGCTGCTTTGATTTGAAATAATCAAAACCCAGAGTGTCCATAATCATACGAGTACCGCGATCCACAAGTTTGTCATTACTCAATTGCATATCAACCATTCTATTTCCCTTCACCTTGCCCAATTTAATCATCACCCCAGTGCTAATCATATTGAGTATCATTTTCTGAGCGGTTCCAGCCTTCATTCGACTACTACCAGTTACAAATTCTGGACCCACTACTGCTACAATGCTATGCTGTGCGACTTCATCTAATGGACTATTTGCATTGCAAGTAATTCCACCAGTTAAAACCCCATGTTCATTACAAGCATTAATCCCAGCCACGACATAGGGAGTAGTGCCACTTGCTGCAATACCTATTACTATATCTCTTGTATTTAAATTATGCTGCTCAAGATCTGCTATTGCTTGATTTGTATCGTCTTCAGCTCCCTCAACGGCGATTCTGATTGCAGAATCCCCACCGGCAATTAGACCTACCACACGTCCTTGTTCAACCCCGAATGTAGGCGGACACTCGCTAGCATCTAAAATTCCTAGCCTACCACTCGTGCCAGCACCTAAATAAAAAAGCCTTCCTCCATTCTTCATGCGCTCACTGATTTCGTCGATGAGCCTAGCTATTTCAGGCAAACACATTTGAACCGCAAGTGCAACTTTCTGATCTTCGCTATTTATCGCTCTGACCAGGTCCAGCGCACTCATTTCCTCAAGATCATTGTGCAAAGATTCCTGTTCAGTGGTTTTGACAAAATAAGGATTTTCTGAACTCATGTTTTTGAGAAGTGTTCTAGATGTCCGCTTTCGCGAAAGCGTAAGAACTAAAAATTGACGGTCTCTTTAATCTCCAGACCATAACCTATCATTCCTATACGCTTGCTCTGCTCAGAATTTGTCATCAACTTAATTTTTGTGACGCCTAGATCATGCAGGATTTGCGCACCGATGCCATAATCCTTGTTGTCTAGATTACGTCTGGGAGCCTTGTTCTCGCCTTCTTTTTGGAGGTTTTTAAGTTGTTGAAGCCTGCCTAGCATGTTTTCAGGCTCAAATCTCTGATTGATAAATACTATCGCTCCTTTTCCCTCGTCATTTAGTTTTTCAAACATGGCGTCCAGCTTGCGATCAGCCTCGCTGGTAAGGGTAGAGAAGAGGTCGCTATTTACCTGTGTGCTATTCATTCTGATCAAAACTGTATCACCCGCATTCCAGTCGCCAAGTGTAAGTGCTATGTGAATTTGATCATTTGTAGTCTGCTGATATGCGCGTAGGCGATATTCACCAAATCTGGTTTTGATCTCAAAATCCTCGACCTTGACAATCAATCTGTCGTTCTGCATCCTATAGGCGACAAGGTCTTCTATAGAGACAAGTTTTAGGTCATGAGTTTTGGCAATCTCAACCAGCTGTGGTAGTCTAGCCATCGTGCCGTCCTCATTCATGATTTCTACGATCACTCCTGCAGGTTCATGTCCAGCAAGACGGGCTAGATCGATGGCGGCCTCAGTATGACCAGTTCTGCGTAATACGCCACCAGTTCTTGCCTTCAACGGGAAAATATGACCAGGCTTACTAAAATCGTGAGGTTGAGTTTCTTTATTAACTAGCGCTTGAATAGTTTTGGCTCGATCGCTAGCACTAATCCCAGTAGTTACACCATTGCCTCGCAGATCCACCGAAACTGTGAAGGCAGTTTCCATAGGGTCTGAATTATTATTGACCATCATGGGTAATTCCAGTTCTTTGGCTCGTTTTTCTGTGATAGGTGTACAGATCAAACCGCGACCGTGGGTGGCCATAAAGTTGACCATTTCAGGTGTGGCGGATTGTGCACTGGCCAGAAAATCGCCTTCATTTTCTCTGTGTTCATCATCGACGACGATTACGACTTTACCATTTCTAATGTCCTCTATGGCGCTTTCAATGGAGTCTAATCTGATATCGGATTCGGTGCTTACCTCTTGGGTGACCATAATAATTCTTGTATGTAGCAACAAAGATAGAGATTAGCCTTTTGCTGCTTTTATCATTTTGAGCTTTTTAAACACCCCTAGGAAGGGTCTCCAGGCTGCACTCATGTCAATCAATCCTTGATCTGTGGTGGCTCTATAAGTAAGAAACAAGCCTATGGGGAAAATGATAATTGTGCTCATCCACGCACCGAACCATGCAGGAAATACACCCTCCTGAGCCGATTTCTCCGCAAAAAGACCGATAAACCAGTAAGCAAGAAAGAAAACAGTAGCTACTACCAGCGGGAGACCCATCCCACCTTTACGTATGATTGCACCTAGTGGCGCGCCTATAAAGAAAAGAATTACGCAGGCGACACCAAGAACAAACTTCTTGTGGATCTGCACTTCGTGAGCGGCAATCCATTTATACTCATTTTTCAATTGCAATTGGCGGTTGCGTATCAAAGCTAGCTCACTAGATACCTTACGTTTTATATTGTCTACTGCTCTTTTTTGCGTTGTTAGGTCTAGCTCATCAAAGAACTGTGGCGGATTGTTAGATGTTTTGAGCGTATCCACGCTTTCTTTCACCAGCTTTCTAAAATGACCCGGTGCCCATCTCGCGTGTTGTGTGTTAGTGTAGTTCTCCATGTTGCGTTGCATCATCACTTCCAAAGTGTCAATACGTACGGCAAGTTCATCCATTCGCAGCATTTTGTGGTTATCTGTGACAGACTCTTCTTCAAGATTTACCTCGTTAAGTCTTGAAACATCAATGTTGATAGTGTATTCGTCAAAGTAGCTTTTGACAAAGGGCAGATTCTGCATCTTTTTAGCGTCCCGCAGCTGGATGTCGTCATAGTAATTCCCTTCGTAGAGCACTAGCTGGATGACATTGGAAGACAATGAACTCTTTAATTCACCACGTTTGCTTTTTATAACTGTGAAATTGCCAGTACGAGTTCCAGTTTTCTTATGGATAATCACATCCTCGAGTAGTTTTCCGTTCTCACCGTACTTCTTTGCAACTCTAATATTGAATTCGCCCAATTGATTGAAGACGCCTTCTGTAATTGCCATCGCTGGCTTAAGCTTCGCAATGTTGTTTCTCAGATTTTTCTGCTTTAATTGACCCCATGGAATGACATAGTTTGCAAATCCGAAAGACGTGATTCCTATAATCCCAATTACAATAGCCAGGGAGCGCATGGCACGCTGTAGAGAAATTCCATTGGCCTTCATAGCAGCAAACTCGTAGTTTTCTGCGAGACTCCCAAAAACAAGAATTGCCGCAAGCAAAACACTTAACGGCAAAGCAATGGGAATGACGATAGGTATGTTATAGTAAAGAAACTTGAATATGGTAATCGCGTCAAGATCCTTACCAGCTATCTCTTTAATGTAAAGCCATATTGCCTGCAGAATTAATATAAAAAGCAGGACGATAAAGACACTGATAAAGGTCTTTAGATATTGATTAAGTATGTAACGGTCAAGTATTTTCAACTTTTAATCCAGAATTTCTACCTGATAGTCTGGATAATCTGATTTGTCAAAAGTGAAGGTGTTTGCAGCCAGTGGCTGATCTGTCTTCAATGATTTCAGTGTGAAAGTGACAACGGTACCAGACTTTTCCGTGATAATGACATTGTAAATGTGCTTAGTTACGGTATCAATACCTAACATTACTTTCTTGTAGTCTGCATCGTATTTAATTGGAATCAATTTGATGTATTGAATCCTTCTGCCGCCTTCATTTTTTTCTTCATCCCAAACTTTGTTGTAACCATTATCGTAAAAAGTAAATATGTTGGAAGGCGAAATTTCAAGATCGCTTCCTGAGGCAGAACTAATGTCTACTTGTTTATCCTCTCTATTGATAACATACTGCTTCTCACCATCAAATAGATAAGTGATTCCTTTGTACTTGACATTATATTTCTCGCCGCTAATTTTTGCATCACCCTGAAGATTCATGTCCACACCTGACTTCACATTTTTAAAGTTGCCTTTATACGTGAAGACCAAGTTTGAGTAGCCTTTTAATTTAGTGGATACCTCGTTGAGCAATTTACTCGACATCTGGTCTGAGTTGTTTTGCGCATTAATCATTGCTATGCTTAGAAAACAAAGTATGACCGTAATTCTTTTCATGTTTAGTTTGATTTTTCTTCGTTCAGTAGTACTTCAAGTTGTGCAAGATCAGTAATTAAAACCTGCCTCGCTTTACTGCCTTCAAAAGGTCCCACAATTCCAGCTGCTTCCAGTTGGTCAATGATGCGACCAGCCCTGTTATAACCTAGTTTCATTTTACGCTGGAGGAGTGAAGCGCTTCCTTGTTGTGCTGTAACTATAATTTCTGCTGCTTCCTTGAATTTACTGTCTCTTTCGTCAATGCTAATATCAAGACTTGTGCCACCGTCTTCACCTACGTACTCTGGTAAAAGGTGTGCGTCCGGATATGCTTTTTGAGAGCCAATGAAGTCTGTGATTTTCTCAACTTCTGGCGTGTCTACAAAAGCGCACTGGATCCTGACAATATCATTTCCAGATGTGTAAAGCATATCACCGCGACCGATTAATTGATCTGCACCACCGCTGTCTAGAATCGTACGAGAATCAACTTTCTGCTGAACTCTAAACGATACCCTAGCTGGGAAGTTTGCTTTGATCATACCAGTGATCACATTTACAGAAGGTCTCTGCGTAGCGATAATTAAATGTATGCCAATAGCCCGAGCAAGCTGAGCCAGCCTTGCAATTGGGGTCTCGACCTCTTTACCGGCGGTCATAATGAGATCTGCAAACTCGTCCACGACCAGTATGATATAGGGTAAAAATTTATGGCCTTTAGCAGGGTTGAGTTTTCTCGCCTTAAACTTTTTGTTGTACTCCTTGATGTTGCGACACATCGCTTCTTTCAAAATCTCATAGCGATTGTCCATCTCTATGCAGAGACTATTCAGGGTATTGATAACCTTTGTGTTGTCTGTAATAATGGCGTCCTCGCTATCAGGAAGTTTTGCCAGATAGTGTCGTTCAATCTTGTTGAAAAGTGTGAGTTCTACTTTTTTAGGATCGACCAGTACAAACTTCACCTCGGCCGGATGTTTTGAATAGAGTAGGGAGGTGAGCACCGCATTGAGTCCAACCGATTTACCTTGCCCAGTTGCACCAGCCATGAGCATATGCGGCATTTTTGCGAGATCTACTACAAAAGTCTCATTACTGATAGTTTTTCCAAAAGCGATTGGTAAAGCCATTTCGGCTTTCTGGAACTTAGGCGATGCGATTACAGATCGCATTGAGACGATACTGGGATTTTGATTAGGGACTTCTATACCTATGGTTCCCTTCCCTGGTATCGGCGCGATAATACGTATACCTAAGGCAGCGAGAGACAAAGCAATATCGTCCTCGAGGTTTTTGATTTTTGATATACGCACACCGGCTTCCGGAACAATCTCGTAGAGCGTCACCGTAGGGCCTATCGTAGCGCTAATTTTTGCAATGCCAATTTTATAGTCTTTGAGCGTCTGGACAATCTTATCCTTGTTAGCCTGCAACTCGGCTTCATTGATGGTTAATGTTTTGCCTTGGCTGTAGTCCTTCAAAAGATCAAGTGGAGGGAATTGAAAATTGCTCAACTCTAGTGTAGGATCAAATTCACCAAAATCCTCTACCAGTTTCTTGCTACTGCTGTCAATTAATTCCTCCTCATCTGCAGCTTGCTCAATTTCCATCCCTATATCATCGTCACTGCTGGGCTCTACAATCACCTTATTTATTGGTTCGGGTGCTAATGAATCGGTCTCTTTTGAAATAGTGGTTTCTTCATCAACCTCTAAATTCAGGATCGCAGATTTGGGTAAATCTTCTGATTGATCTGCGTTAAGCGGCTGAACTTCCAGAGGTTTCTCTTCTGGCTCTTCTATAGATTTTATGGCAGCATGACCAGTGTCGGCTGCAGGCGTGGGTCGCCATTTTTTGAAATAAGCTGTTAGCTTTTCTGGCGTGACTTCAAACCTAATGGCTAGATAACAGATGAGTAGGAAGACAAGTAGTATGATGGTCCCTACTTGACCTATGTAGTCCTGCAGGTAATCATTCGTTTCTAGGCCTACCTTACCTGGTAGAATGGTGCTCAACCCAGTGAAAAATCCAAGGCTAACGGATAACCATAGCATAACTAGTATTCCCCAGAACCATAACTTGAGAGTACGCTTTCGCGAAAGCGAAAAAACAGTTGCACCGGCTGAAAACAGGTAAAAGCCGGTAATTATTACTAGAATCGCAATCGAAAAACCGGCCACGCCGAAGCCTTCATAAATAAAAAAGTTCCCGAGAGCCGCACCCAGTTTGCTCACCCAGTTCTGGGCTTCAACTGAGCGATTAGTCAGATCCCCCAGAGTACTTTGATCCTCACGCCAGCTGAATAGGAAAGATATAAAAGACAATAGCAACAAAAATCCGAAACCCATCAGTGCGCTACCTACAACGACTTCCTGAAGCCGTGTAAGCTTAATTCTCTCACTAATGGATTTTGATTTAGGTGACTTGCTCTTTTTTCTGGTGGCCATTCACTTCTATAAACCAGCAAAAATAGGGATATCTAGGGTTGTAGCTACAAGAGAGGGGCGCATTGTTAAGGTCAAAAAAGGACACTGATTTTGGGCCCGTAAATTATCCCGCCGACGATTATTGCTGTGATTGCAGTAATAAAAACAGCACCTGCAGCTATATCTTTAATGTGACCTATGCGGTCATGGTACTCTGGATGGATGAAGTCTGCAATAGCCTCACAAGTAGTATTCAAACCTTCTGCAGACATGATGAGACCTATGGCAAAGGTTTGGGCAATCCATTCCAACCTAGAAATGTCAAAATAGAAGCCAGCTACAGTCATTATAATGGCTATGAGAGCTTGAACTTGAATGCTGGGTTCAGATTTCAACAAAGTTACGGCGCCTGTGAATGCATATCCACAGGCTCTTATCCGTCCTTTGGTGAATTTGTATAATCCCAATTATAATAATGACTTGAGTGCAGCAAGATAGTCTGGCTCTTCACCTATCTCTTGTACTTGCTGATTGTAAATGACCTCGCCGTTTTCGTTTAAAACTATGACTGCTCTAGAGTGCAAACCGTTGAAGGCACCATCTGTAATCAATAGACCATAATCCTCTCCAAACTTTCCATTTCTGAAATCGCTCAACAATTCTACGTTGTCAATGTCATTGTCATTTTTGAACCTCTTTTGCGCAAAGGGTGTGTCTCTAGAAATGTTTAGAACCGTGGTATTCTCGAGTTCCTTTGCACGTTTGTCAAAATTTTTAACCGAGGTTGCACAAACATCTGTGTCGATGCTAGGAAAAACATTCATTACAATCCGTTGACCTTTGTAATTGCTTAGGTCTACTTCTTCAAGGTTATTGTTTAGGAGTTTAAAATCTGGAGCAGAATTTCCTTTAGCGGGTAATTCTCCGTTTGTGTGGATGGTATTTCCACCTAGGGTGATACTAGACATTGGATATAGTTATTTGAGATAAAAATATTTTGAGATCAGACCACACTGAATTAAATGGCTGTTAATTATTCAAAAGGGTTATTACAGGCACCCTGTATGATAGAGTTTATTTATTATTTTTGAAATAAATATTTGCTATGACTATTACACAGCTCAAATATGTTCTTGCCGTCGCACAATATCAGAATTTTACTAAGGCAGCAGACAAGGTTTTTGTGACCCAGCCCACACTGTCTATGCAAATTCAAAAGTTAGAGGATGAATTAGACATTCAGATTTTTGATCGTTCAAAAAAACCAATTCAGCTAACTGATGCGGGTCAAAAAATTGTTACGCAAGCTAGAAATATTGTCAATGAGAGCGATCGAATACAGGACATTGTCGATCAAGAAAAAGGATATGTGGGTGGTGAGTTCAAGCTAGGCATTATACCTACTGTGATGCCCACTTTATTACCTATGTTTTTAAATGTCTTCATCAAAAAATTCCCAAAAGTCAATCTGAGGGTACAGGAGTTGACTACTGAAAATATCATAGAACAGCTCAATGACGGCAGTCTAGACGCTGCGATAGCCGCAACGCCTTTGTTGAATGACAATATCAAGGAAAGAGTCTTGTACTATGAACCTTTTGTCGTTTACGATCCAAGCTTTGCCGCAAAGCCTGAAATCAAAAGTCTAGACATAGATGACATAGATACTGAAAGACTATTGTTATTAGAAGATGGGCATTGCTTTAAAGATTCGGTTTTGAATTTTTGTAGTGGCTCAAGAAACATGAATGATTTTGGTTTTGCACTTGAGTCTGGAAGCTTTGAGACTCTGATTAAGCTTGCAGATGAGGGATTGGGAATGACCCTTCTTCCGTATCTAAACACACTGGATGTAAATGAGAAGCGGAAGTCCAATCTGAGACACTTTAACGATCCCTCTCCAGCGAGGGAAGTGAGCCTGATCTATAACAAAAGTGAGCTAAAACTGCAGATAATAGATGCTTTATATAAGGTGATTAGCAGTGTGGTAAAAGGGGCGATCGCATTTCAGGATGTGAAGATCATAAGCCCACTTGCTCAGAAATAATTTTACGGATAATCAAAAAAATAAACGGCTCAAAGCAAATTTGCTTTGAGCCGTTTAACAATCCGTATCTGTGTACCTATTTATCGGGTAGTGAGACGCAAGTGGCTAACTCGGGATTTCTTAACATCAATTGCTTGATCCAAATGTGCAGTTCAATGATTTCATAAGGTAGTAATCTTTCAACCGCTTTTTCCAATTCTCTACAGAACAGCCGAACATCAAAACTGACCTTTTCTAAGACAGTCTTGGTGTATTCAAACATAGCTCTAGCCATAATCGTAAAAATTTTTTAGTTAGCGTAATTGTGTATCAATAAGCATCAATTTGAGTATAAATATAAACGGAAAAAAACGTTATGCAATGAATAACGGATTCATTTTTTCACCTAATTGATTTAAACCTTTGATAACAAGCATTTAAGAGTAATTGTGAGTAGAGCTTTAGCAAATAATCAATAAATGATGAATGAGGTTAAATTGAAATGGCGATCAATACAGTAATTACAGTAAGAATTGCATAAGAAAAAGTAGATAGCGCAACTCTCTTGAGTTCTGGGTCTAGAAGGGCGGGAGCTATATTTTTTTTTACCCTAATGCAATGAAATAGCAACGGTATCCAAGCTATACAAGGCAAAAAAATCAGCTCTCTTTGGAAATCAATACCATTTGAAATCTTAAGTATGAAAAACAGAAAGCTGGAAAGAAAAGATGTGGCGATCAATGAATAATGAAAAAGCTTTGCTTTTCTGACTCCAAGTTTTACAACCAAAGTATTTTTATTGGAAAGCTTATCGCTCTCCATGTCCCTCATGTTATTCAAATTCAATACTGCTACACTTAGTAAACCCACACTGATTGCTGGTAATATCAGAAAATTGTCTAGCTCTTTTGTCATCAAGTAGAAAATCCCGAGGACACTTACCGGACCAAAAAATATGAAAACAAACAGATCGCCTAAACCCCGATAGCCATAGGCACTGTCACCTACGGTATATTTGATTGCAGCCCATATAGAAGCCACACCAAGCCCTAAAAAGACAAGTGAAATAAATAATTGTTCTAATCCTAGACTGATATAAATCAATACTATGGAAGTAAGAAGCGCTACGATACTGTTTACAATTATCCCCCTCTTCATCGCCTTTTGAGAAATGATACCACTTTGGATGGCTCGAGCGGGACCTACTCGGTTTTCATTGTCGGTTCCCTTTACTCCATCACCATAGTCATTAGCAAAATTTGAAAGTACTTGAAACGCTATTGTCGTAATCAGTCCTAGAAATAATGTGATAAGGCTGTTCTCCATAACACCCGTGTTTTCAGAAGTATTAAAGAGAAGTTGTTTGTCGTTTAAGTTCAAAAAAGCATAGGCGCCACCTGTAAGGATACCGCTTACACTTAAAGGCAATGTTCTGGGTCTAGCAGCAGAAATCCATGATTTAAGCACTATGCTGCTCATTTAGACATGATATTCACAATTGACTCTTTCAAAAGCTGAGCATGATCTGCATTTGTGGATCCCACACCTTTGCATTTAACATCTAATTCTCGCAATAACTTAATCGCCCTTGAGCAGTATTTCATTGGGTAGTTTTTGGTCGCAACTATCAATTCCCTTGTAAAAAATGGATTGATCCCCACAGCTTTTGCGACAGATTGTGGACTCTGATCTCTCAAAGTATGAATTTTGAGCAGTTGGGAAAAAAGACTAAAAAGCTGTGCAACAGTCAGCAGAACTGGATGGTCTTTGAGGTTTTCGCCAAAATAATTGACTATTCTGTGCACTTTAACGATGTCCCGTTCTCCTATAGCCTTTCTCAATTCAAAATTGTTGAAGTCTTTTGAAATCCCAATATGTTTTTCTACTGATGAAGGGGTGATCTCTTTTGATGAATTGTGAACTATCGCAAGCTTTTTGAGCTCGTTGCTAATCTTAGATAAATCTGTTCCCAGAGAATCTACTAAGAGCCTCGTTGCTTCTGGTGTTGCCTTGTACCCTAACTCATGAAGTCGTTCTTGTATAAAGTCAGGAACCTTGTTTTCATAAATGGGTTTTGAATTTAGGAAGACTGTATTTTTCTTGATGGACTTCCCGATTTTCTTTCTAGCATCAGGCACTTTGTACTTATAGGCCATCACCAGAATAGTAGATGAAACTGGGGCGCTTAGATAATTTTCAAGTTTATCCAGAGTGCGAGCAAGTAATTGCGCCTCTTTGACAATGACCACTTGATATTCTGCCATCATGGGGAAACGCTTAGCCGTTTCCAGTATCTCGTCTATTGAAGTTTCCCCGCCGTAGAGAATAGTTTGATTAAATGCTTTTTCACTTTCGTCCAAAACGTTTTTCTCAATAAAATCAGAAATTTGATCTATGAAGAAAGGCTCAACTCCACAAAGGAAATAAACAGGGTGATAGGCTTTATTTTTTAGATCCTTCAGGATCTTTGAGGCATCACTCATTCAAAGGAACTCAATTAGTAGATTTGCGCCATGAGCGGGATTGTCTTGCCCACCACGGGATTCAACATCAAAAATACTGTAAATGGCCGTGAGATATTTGATCCCATCAGGAGAAAATTTGTCAGTTTTACTCCTGAAGAACTAGTGAGGCAGGGGGCAATTTCATATTTGCTTTCGCGAAAGCGTATTCCTCAAAAATCAATTAGTGTAGAGAAACAAATCAAGGTTGCGGGAATAACTAAAAGGTACGATGTTGTAGTTTACAAGCCAGATGCCAGTATATTTCTCATTGTTGAGTGCAAAGCACCTACGGTTAAAATTTCCCAGGATGTGTTTGATCAGATCGCTCGTTATAATCTGGTTTTGAAGGCTGATTATTTGATGGTCTCAAACGGTGATCAAAACATATGTTGTACCATGGATTACAAACAACAGCAATTCAACTTTATTTCGGATATCCCAGCTTTTAATATATGAGTATCGGAATCCTTATCTTGAATTGGAATGGTCGTCATCTATTAGAACGTTTTCTTCCTTCTGTAGTTGAACATAGTGAGGGGCATAAAATTTATGTGGTGGACAATGCCAGTACAGATGACTCTGTAGCGTGGATAAAAACCACTTATCCAGAAGTTGGACTGCTTTGTCTGAATAAAAATCTAGGCTATGCAGGCGGATACAATGCAGCCATCGAAATGGTTAATCATGAAGTGTTGTGTTTCCTTAACAGTGATATTGAAGTTACGCGGGGATGGTGCGATAGAATGGCTCAGCTTTTTGCAGCAAATCCAAATCTTGCAGCGGCTCAACCTAAAATTTTAGATGTTAACCATCCTGACAGATTTGAATATGCTGGTGCAGCTGGCGGGTATCTTGACAAACTAGCCTACCCATATTGCAGAGGTCGAATATTTGACAATCTCGAAGAAGATAAAGGGCAATACGATGACACTGTAGATGTTGACTGGGCAAGCGGCGCAGCTTTTTTTGTACAAAGGGATCTATTCAGGGAAATAGGGGGTTTTGACGAGTCCTATTTTGCGCATCAGGAAGAGATTGATCTTTGCTGGCGTCTACAGCTTTTTGGGTATGAAATTAAGTGCTTGCCAGAAAGTGTGGTTTATCATCTGGGCGGTGGCACCCTTTCTTCTGACAATCCTAGAAAATTATACCTTAATTTTAGGAATAGCCTTTTCAATATCGTGAAGAATGACCACCGTAAAACGTGGACTGTGATCCTATTCACCCGCATGGTTTTAGACGGCGCTGCGGGACTGAGGTTTGTCCTGAAAGGCGAGTACACAAATTTGTACATGATTCTGAAGGCTCATCGATCGCTCTATACAAACATGAGGCAATTGATCAAAAAGCGAACTCAAATAATTGAAAGAACAGAAATCAAAGTGACTCGACGGGTTACTTCCATAGTTTGGAAACATTTTATTGAAGGGAGAACAAAATTTTCTGAACTGTAAATCGTTGTTAAGTGATTAAATAATCCTTAGTCAATAATTACATTTGTTTCACTGTAAATCAACAATACATTAAATATCAACATGAAAAAGATCTTTTTAACAATTGCAGCAGGCGCGCTTATCGTATCATGTGCTTCTAAGAAAGACCTAGAAGCTGCAGAGGCAAGGGCACAAAAATCCCAGGAACTTCTGGATACAGCATCGGTCGAGCTCACAGCAGCAAACCGAGACTTGAAAATCGCAAATGCAAAAATAGATGACCTACAAGATCGAGTGAACGAGCTCAAGACAGAGAAAGATAGGTTGTACGAGAAGCAAGACAAGTTCATCACGCTTACTAAACAAGGTGGTGAAAACCTTGAGCGATCTCTAGAATCACTTAGAGAAAAAGACTTGCAGATCAAAAGTCTGAACGATGCCATTACTAAAAAGGATAGCGTAACGCTTGCGCTAGTAACTAGCCTGAAAAGTTCGCTAGGAAGCCTAGAGGATGAAGACATTAATGTCAATGTAGAGAAAGGTGTGGTCTACATCTCCATCAGCGATAAATTGTTATTCTCTAGTGGTAGTGATAAGATCAACGAAAATGCAAAACGAGTTCTAGGAAAGGTAGCGACTGTTGTTAACGATAAGCCAGAAATTGACATTATGGTCGAGGGTCACACAGACAACCAACCTATCAACAGCTCAAGATTTTCTGACAACTGGGCTTTAAGTACAGCTAGGGCACTAGCGGTAACTCGCGTGCTACAGGAAGATTTTAATGTAGATCCCGTAAGGATGACCGCAGCAGGTAGATCATACTACATGCCAGTAGCCAGCAATGACACACCTGAGGGTAGAGCAAAAAATCGTCGCACAAGAATTGTTGTTCTCCCTAAACTGGATCAATTCTTTGATATGGTCGAAAAAGGTATGGAACAGGCTAAAGTTAACGCTAGAAAAGAGAAGCAGGGCAAGAAGTAATTCTGCAAGTCTCAACAACAACTATTACAAGCCCATCTTTTTAGGTGGGCTTATTTATTTCCTGATGCGACTTAAATGTTTGCGCTTTCGCGAAAGCGTAATAACATTATAATGCTGAAAAGATTGCAGCACCGTAAAGAGCAAATCTCACAAATCTGAGCAGCCCTACTATTATCCAGCTTTTCAAAGGATAACGTAGCATCCCAGCAACTAGGCTGGCCATGGAAAAAGGTAAGGGAAGAAGTGCGCCTACCGCTATGAGAACACCACCCCATTTGCGAGCCATCACTAGTTGCTTTGCCATTTTTACCTCAAGATAATGATGTAGGCTGGGGATTTTAAGCGCTCTGCGTCCTATAAAGTATGCAGTGAGCCCACCGAGATAGGAGAACAGTGAGATCAAAAACAGATTAAAAATAGGTGTAGAGGTTTCTGCTGCCCATGCGATGAACAACTCTGGCGGGATCAAGCCCAACGCAGTTTCTGATACATAAAAAAATGCGAGAACACCTGCATCTGGTAAGCTCTCAACTGCTAGCTCCAGTGCTTCAGGTATAGGAAGTACAAAAAAATGGATAAGAGCAAGGATAGCTATCACGATTAAAACCGGTGGCATTGATTTCTTGATGCTCTCCCAAACAAATGAATAAAACCCAGTGATCTTATAGTAACGATGCGCTCTATCGATTTGAATTTTCCCTCTTTTTTTTTGATTTGAGATCTTGGGCACTTGTATCGGATTTACCTTAAGCAAAATTAAACCTTGCTAGTCAAAGCCCTGTTAAATAAGATGGAATAAACCAGTTGTAAACACTGGTGTTTGGGGCGAAAAGCAAACCTTTAATTTGACGTATTTTTGCAACCCTCAAATTCATACATGTCTGAGTCAATTATGCCATCTTCTTCTGATCAAATCAAGTCGCTTTATAACTACCAAGAGCGCGACCTTGAAGCGATTTTTGATAGGATAAATAATCAATCTAACGATTACAACCTGCTTTACCAGTTACCTACAGGTGGTGGTAAGACTGTGATCTTTTCTGAGATTGTGAGAAGGTATTTGAAAGAGAAGAATAAAAAAGTTGTCATCCTTACTCATAGGATAGAGCTCTGTAAGCAAACCTCTAGAATGCTCACTAGCTTTGAGGTGAAAAACAAAATCATCAACTCTAAGGTGAAAGAGTTGCATGATCAAGGGGAGTTTGAGTGTTTTGTCGCGATGGTTGAAACGCTCAACAATAGGATTCAAGATGATAAGCTTGAGCTGGAGAATATAGGCTTAGTCATTGTAGATGAGGCCCATTACAACAGTTTCAGAAAGCTCTTTAAGTTTTTTGACCACCGCTTCATGCTAGGTGTCACTGCAACCCCTTTGAGTTCAAATTTTAAGTTGCCTATGAAGGACAACTACGATGAACTTATTGTGGGCGATAGTATTGCCTCACTTGTAGAAAAAGGGTATTTAGCCAAAGCAGTTACCCATACATACGATGTAGGTCTAAGTAGTCTTACCATAGGTATGAATGGTGATTATACGGTAAAGTCCAGTGAACAACTGTATGGGAATGCCACAATGCAGGACAAGCTCCTACAGGCTTACAATGAGGTAGGGAAAGGTAAAAAAACTTTGATTTTTAACAACGGTATACGCACTTCTATTGAGGTCGAGGACACCTTCAAACGCGCTGGAATTCAGATCAGACACCTAGACAACACCAATTCTAAGCAAGAGCGAAAAGAGATCTTAAAGTGGTTTAGAGAGAAACCCGACGCAGTCTTAACATCTGTAAGTATTCTTACAACAGGATTTGATGAGCCATCGGTTGAGTGCATCATTCTCAATCGTGCCACAAAATCTCTGACGCTTTATTACCAAATGATAGGTAGAGGTTCAAGGATTTTAGATGATAAAAAGGAGTTCCAAATCGTTGACTTAGGTAATAATGTTGCTCGATTTGGACTTTGGAATGAACCTGTAGACTGGCAACAGGTTTTTAGATCTCCTGATTTCTATGTTGAAAACATTGTTTCAGATGAAGAGATAGAGAGCAACTTTGTTTACAAAATGCCTGATAGCATAAAAGCTGAATTCCCAAATACATCAGATTTTAGTTTTGATATTAAAGGCGCTTATAAACGTGTGACCGAAGAAGGTGTTAAGTCAAAGCAAGTCCTAGATGAATCAATTGCGCAGCATGTGCAATGGTGTATTGAAAACAGTGAAGATGTTTTTGACGCCAGGATTCTCGCCAAGCTTCTCAAAGATGATATCAAAGACAGGGTGCGCAGGTATGCCAACTGTATAATCAACAATACAAATAATTACAAAGAGTGGCTAGAGGAAGATTATTACAGGCGTCTTAGACTAGCCTTGCAACAGGAATTTGCTGGATTGGAAACGACATAAAAAATCCCCTCTAAAAGGGGATCTTAGCATTTAGAGATTCACTCCTAGTTGTTAAGCATAACTGGCATTACCAGCATAGTTATCTCTTCACCTTCGTCCTGTCCGTCCATAGGAGTTAATATACCAGCCCGATTAGGTAATGACATTTCAAGAGAAACATCTGTACAATCTAGATTGTTGAGCATTTCAATGAGGAACCTACTGTTGAATCCTATTTGCATGTCATCGCCCTGATAGTCACAGGTTAGGCGCTCGTCAGCTTTATTTGAAAAGTCAAGATCTTCTGCACTAATATTCAATTCAGATCCTGCCATCTTCAATCGTATTTGATGGGTGGTTTTGTTAGAGAAAATGCTAACCCTTCTTACTGAATTCAGGAATTCCGTTCTTGTTACCGTAAGTTTATTTGGATTTTCTTTCGGGATAACAGCCTCGTAATTAGGGTATTTCCCATCAATTAATCGGCAGATGATAGAGTTTGATCCGAATTCAAATGATGCATTACTCTCATTGAACTTAATGGTCACATCATCGTCACTCGAGGACAGGATAGACTTCAAGATATTGAGTGGCTTTTTAGGCATGATGAATTCTGCTGTTGATTCAGCATTCAAATCAGATCTGCGGTATTTAACTAGCTTGTGAGCATCAGTCGCAACAAAGGTCAGCCCGTCACTTGCCAATTGAAAGAATACCCCACTCATGACTGGTCTTAAGTCATCGTTGCCCGCAGCAAAAATTGTTTTGTTGATCGCCTCTGACAGAACTGCACCTGGAACATTTGTAGTCTTAGGATTTTGTAATTCTACACTTTTAGGAAACTCATCTGCACTGGCACAAGCAATTTCAGATTTACCTCTATCATGGGTTATAGTCATGATATTTTGTTCTACGATAAGGGTAAGTGGTTGTTCTGGAAATGTTTTAAGTGTGTCTAGTAGCAGTTTAGCAGGAACTGCCACACTCCCACTATCACTACTTTCAACTTCTAGATTAGTTCTCATCGTAGTTTCCATATCACTTGATGAAACAGAAAGAGCCGAAGCGGTAAGATCAAGCAGAAAATTATCTAGAATGGGTAGCGTGTTATTATTGCTTATAACGCTACCTAGGGTTTGCAGATTTTTAAATAGATAACTGCTAGAGACAATAAATTTCATGAGATTGATGTTTTCTGAAACTAATTAAAATGTTGGTACACTAATTAGCTGTTGGCTTGATATTTGTAAGTTTTGGTTATAAATTGCAACCAACTTCTAGTTACACTGCAAATATATTTATCTGAACGTGTAGATTAGTTAGTTGCAACTACGTTTTTTTAAAGATAACCTGATCCATGATGAATAGAATTACTTTCTTTACCTTAATACTAATATTTGCATCTTTTGCAAGTCAAGGTGTAGCTCAAAATCCTTCCACTACGGATGTTGAGAAGTCATTGAATGTCCAAGAATTTAAAAGATTAGAATATGAGCGAGCTCAACGTGTTGCTGCTTATGCTCAAGCAAATAATATTCCTATTCGAAGTTATGATGAGAATGGAGAACTAGTCGTTCTTGATGATGTTGATATTTTTGGAGAACCTGTCTTCACCGCGGTCTATAATTTGGGTGGGGTTGAAACTATTGGTGCAAATCATCTTTATTCTGGTGGGGGCCTTGGGCTATCTTTAACAGGTGCGGGTATCGATGCAGGTATATGGGATGGTGGTTATGTGCGTCCTGATCATATTGACCTCATAAACAGAATACTTCAACTGGATGGGAACACCGGTATCAGTGGTCATGGTACACATGTGGGTGGGACAATTATTGGTGACGGCTCAGGTGATTCTAGAAATAGAGGTGTTGCTTTTGGTGGTGTTTTGGCCAGTTACGATTTCGGTAATGACGTCAATGAAATCCGAACAGAAGCTCAGTCAGGCATGCTCGTCTCAAATCATTCTTATGGACGGGCTTTGAATCCACCTTCCACACAGAATAATGCGATTTTTGGCAAATATGATGCTTTGGCAAACCTATTTGACGATATAACTTTCCAATCACCCTATCTCCTACCTGTAGTTTCAGCTGGAAATGATCGAGGAGCACAACCTGGTGGCATTTATAATTCTAGAGATAATGGTTACGACATCCTAACAGATCGTTCTCTAAGCAAAAATAGTCTCACCGTCGCTGCGGTAAATAATGTCTCAAATTATACTGGACCAAATTCCGTTCAGATGTCAACCTTTAGCTCATGGGGGCCGGCAGATGATGGCAGAATTAAACCAGATATTTCCGCTAAGGGTGTCGGGGTGGTGAGTACTGATGTTAGTTCAGCTAATCCCAATAATACTTCTTTTTATGGTATAAGGAGCGGTACTTCAATGTCTTCACCAATGGTAACTGGTGGCATAATGCTATTGCAAGAATTAGCAAATACTCCCGGGGTTTTTGATAATTATTTGAAGTCAGCTAGTATGAGGGCACTAATTTTATCTACCGCGAGGGAAGCAGGCTCTTCTCCTGGTCCAGACGCTAGATTTGGCTGGGGACTTATGGATGTTGAGGCTGCTGCTTCTTTTTTACAGCAATTGGGTAGTACAACCGAATTACGAGAAACAACCATTAATAGTAGCGCGAACTCCTTCACATTGACCTACACTTCAAATCAACCAAAATTGACTATTGCAATTGCATGGGCTGACAGGCCAGGGGGTGTTAATACTAATACTAGGGAAGATGATAGGAGAGCTGATCTTATCAATAATCTTAATTTGAAAGTTACAGACTCAAATGGTAACGATTTTTATCCATGGAGACTTAATGCCGTTAGACCTTCTTCGCCTGCGACTCGCGGAGTTAATGATGTAGACAATATTGAAATTGTTGAAATTGATAACCCTTCAGGTAACTATACCGTTACTGTGACCTGGGATGGTACAAGAACAGGATCAACTCAAGATTTTTCTCTTTTAGTTAACGGCGTTGATGTAGGTACACTTAATTTAGAGAATACTCTCAATCTTGCGGACTCGATTAAGATCTTCCCTAATCCCGCTAGAGATTTTGTAAATATTTCAATTAATGGACAGCTCTCTGGCGACCGTGTGAATGTAACTGTATTTGACGCTCTGGGTAAAAGTGTCTTAGACTCTAGTTATAATAACTCATCAAATTTTAATGAAAGGCTGGATGTTTCTCAACTAAATAGCGGTTTATACTTAGTGAAGATCTCTGATGGTGTTTCAAGTACTACTAAAAAATTGGTAGTGAGATAAAAACTCACAATGAAGCAAACAAAAAACGGCTCCAATTTGGAGCCGTTTTTGATTGCAAAATACCGTCTTTGAACTTGAAACAAATTCAACTAAGGTTCGAGCAATAGAGAATAATAGGAACTCTTATCTCAATCTTGCAATAGTTCTGGTCTAGGTAGCATGACTGTAAATTCTGTCCATTCACCTAACTCAGATTCAACGCCTATTCGACCATTCATATGTTCAATCAATCGTGCTACCGTCGCCAGCCCGATACCTGTTCCAGGTTTACCGTGTTTATCATTATCAGTTGCTGTGTAGAATAACTTAAAAATGCTAGGTAGTTTCTCTTTGGCTATTCCACTGCCATTGTCGCGTATGGCAATTTTATAGTAACCATCTTCTATTTCTAGGCTAATTTCAATTAGCGTGGTCTCCTTATCACTGTACTTGATGGCATTACCCACTAGATTTATTAGGATTTGCTCAAGTGCCATGTGGTTAGTTACGATAGTAGTTTCTTGGGTCGGGCGATAGACTATTTTAGTATGCTCATCAAGAACAGTCATAGAGATTACATCTTCTATGATGTCAATATAGCTTACCTCATCGTAGTCCCCGGTAACTAACTCATCACTTTGATAGAAGGTAAGCATACCGTCAATATAACGGCTCATACTTGTAGCACTGTCTTTCAGTTTTTCAATGTATGAACAAGACTCTGCCTTTAGATTAGGCTCCTTTTGTAGTATTAGGTCACTTATCATCATAATATTTGATAAAGGTGCCTTTAAGTCATGGGACACGATACCTGCAAAGTCCTTAAGTTCTTTATTTCGGTCCTTCAGTTCACGTCGCACTTTCCGTAATTGAATATTTTGATAATGCTCTTCAAACATGATCATTACCTGCCTGCTAAGAGCGCGCAAAGCTGTTTTCTGTGTTGAGTTGAGTCTTCTGGGCCTGTGATCGTAAACACACAACATTCCTAGTTTAAAACCATTGGAATCTACTAGCTGGACGCCAGCATAGAAGACTGTTTTATATTCTTGAATAATTGGGTTGTCAGCAAATCTGGGGTCTTTACGCGCATCTTTTACAATCATTAAATCACTGTCCTGATTGATGGCATGTCCACAAAACGACAGTTCCCTTGGTGCCTCATTCAGGTTTACGCCGTATTTCGATTTGAAGTAAGTTCGGTCCTTGTCCACTAGCGTGATCATTGCTATTGGTGCATTACATATAGTAGAAACAATTGAAGTAATTTCATCATAGCGCTCCTGAGACATGGAGTCAATTAGGTCATACTTATCAAGAGCAGCCTGTCTTTCAAGTTCATTGAACGGAAGTTCTGGTACGATCATCTAGATTGTTTGTGAAGCAAATGTAAATTAATTGCACCCTTCAATCATCTAGGTAGACTTATCTCTCACGATATTACGCTTTCGCGAAAGCGAGCCATTACGAAATTTAAAGGATTTGAGTGAGTCGATCGGCTAATGGGGGGTGCGAATAATGAAACCAGACATAAGCTGGATGGGGCGTGAGATTACTCAAACTGTCTTTTGATAACGTTTTCAAGCCACTCGCCAGAGCTTCAGCCTTGTGAGTGTTTGCGGCATACGCATCGGCTTGGTATTCAAATTTTCTTGATAGAGAGTTCGTGAAAAGATTTATAGCCATCGATACTGGAGAATACAGCAAACCAAAAGCTATTAAACCAACATGAAACGAGGTGTTTGAAACACCTAGTGCCTCAGATAGCATGGGATTATCAATCATTATTGAGAAAAGAAAGAACAGTAAACCGGTAGAACCAATTCCTAGAATCATGTTGTATACAATATGTTTTTTTTTATAGTGTCCTATTTCATGCGCCAATACAGCAACGATTTCTCCAATCGATAATTTTGAAATTAAGGTGTCATAAAGCGTCACCCTCTTTTCACTGCCGAAACCGCTGAAATAGGCATTTGCTTTAGAAGATCGCTTACTGCCATCAATCACTAAAATCTTGTCGAGAGAGAATCCAGTCTTTTTAGCGTATTCATGAATGTTGTCTTTAAGCTCACCATCCTCAAGAGGCTCCTGCTTATTGAACAGCGGCACAATGAGTCGGCTGTAAAAAAGATTCAGAAAAACGCTGATTATACTCATCACAGTCCAGGCAACCCACCAGAAATCCCCACCCATCCAATTGAAAAGCATGTATATGATGACAAGCAACCCACCACCGAGTATGATTGCGAGTAAGTAAGACTTTAGCTTGTCAGATATAAAAGTATTTAAGGCTGTGTTGTTGAAACCATACCTTTCTTCTATGACAAAAGTCTGGTAGAGTTCAAAGGGCAAACTGATCAATTCATTTCCTAATCCCAAAATCCCAAAAAAGACTAGCATTACTATGATTTGATGATCTGAAATTTCTTTTGCCAGACTGTCAACAAATGCAAAGCCGTCAAGCAAGAGAAGAAAAAGTATGACCGCAAACGACAAAGTGCTAGACAAAACACCAAACCTGTAGTTAGTCTTCTTATAGCTAAGTGATTTCACTTTTTCCTTACTATCAAGTAAATCCTTTACCACCTCTGGTGCTGGACGATTAAACCAAGTATAATTCAGGTATCCTACAATCTTATTAATCAAAAACTCAGTGACTAAAATTGCAATGATTATGGTGAGTAGTGTAGATGATTGCATTTGCTTGTTTAGGAAAGTTGACGTTGTCTTACTGCCTCAAACATCAGAATCGATGCGCTTACTGAAACATTCATGGAATCGATAATACCGTTCATGGGTATGATGATTCTGCTTTTAGCCGCAACACGCATCTGTTCACTCAATCCTCTGTCCTCAGTGCCCACGGCGATCGCGGTAGGAAGGGTGTAATCCTGGCTTGTATAAGTGGTGCTGTCTTGAAGCGTGGCACTGTACAGATTTATATGTTGTTTCTGCAAGTAAAGAATCGTCTCCTCTGTAGATGAAATGGCAATTTGTGTGGTGAATACCGCTCCTACACTCGACCTGATCACGTTCGGATTATATAGATCTGCTACAGGTGAAGAAAGAATTATTGCATCTATTCCAGCAGCATCAGCAGTGCGTAACAAGGCACCTAGATTACCAGGTTTTTCTATGGATTCAGCTATTAAAATTAAAGGTGGATCTGATAATATGAGGTCTTGTAGCGAGTGGTTTTTCGCTTTCGCGAAAGCGATACATCCTTCTGTCTTTGAGCGGTAAGCAACTTTTTGATAGATTTCAGCGGTTGCAGATATTAACTCTGTCTGTTCTTGCAGATTCAGCTTTTTTCTAATTAGTTCAGGCTTTGCTGATCCATCGTTCAAAAAAATTTCTGGACAAATAATACACCTCTGGATAACATACCCAGATTTTATTGCTAGTCCCAGCTCTCGCACACCTTCAATAATAAAAAGTCCCTCTTTTTTACGAGCGCGACTTTTGCGCTGTAATTGCTCTAGCTGCCTGATAATTGCATTGTGGGCGCTGGTTATTTCTCTCATGTGGGTCAAAGATAGCGAGGACTTATCTTGTTGTTAAGTATGAGCCCTGACTATGTGATCTTATTTATTTTTCCATTCACCGAAACTTATTATTCATGAGCGTACAGATAAACCCCAGCTGGAAAGAGATGATAGGCGAGGAGTTCAGTAAATCCTATTTTGAAAACTTGATCGCTTTCGTAAAACACGAATATGAAAACCACACTTGCTATCCACCTGGTCAGAGGATTTTTAATGCGTTCAATAGATTAGCTTTTGAGGATGTCAAAGTGGTGATTATAGGCCAGGATCCCTACCACGGTCCTGGTCAAGCAAACGGATTAGCCTTCAGTGTAGCAGATGGTATCCCCCATCCGCCCAGTCTTGTGAACATTTTTAAGGAGGTCTCAAAGGACGCTGGTGTGCCTTATCCGAAATCTGGCAATCTCGAGCGCTGGGCAAATCAAGGTGTGCTATTACTCAATGCGGTCCTGACGGTAAGAAAAGGCGAGGCTGGAAGTCATCAGAAAAAGGGGTGGGAGATCTTTACTGATGAGGTTATTAAAACGCTTGCTTTGGAAAGAGACAATCTAGTCTTTATGCTCTGGGGAGGCTTTGCGCGGGGGAAGGCCAAATTCATTGATAAAAAGCGCCACATGATCCTAGAATCTGGTCACCCGTCACCATTAAGTGCTAACCGTGGATACTGGTTTGGAAACCAGCATTTCTCCAGATGTAATCGATATCTTGAGGAGAATGGCAAGAAACCTATACTTTGGTAATAAAAAAGCCGCTCCGGATAGAACGGCTTTCTGATTTATAAGAAACAGGTTTACTGCTTAACTAGTTTGACAGTTTGGTTACCTGCATCAGTTAGAATATTTACCAAATAGATACCTGAATTTAAAGTACTCGCATCTAGTTGGGCATTATTAGACTTAGGTTGCTGATTTGAGATCAATTTTCCGGTCATGTCATACAAAGTGATTTCTTGAATCGTATTGACTGGATCATTGAAATTCCAGAAATCAGTTGCTGGATTTGGTGAAATCAGCAATGAATTGATCGAGAAACTCTGCGTAGATAAGGTACTTGTTGTACTGAAGAATACGTTATCAAAATACATTGTACCATTAGTGGTTTCAAACTTGTATTGGAAGATGTCATTCAAATCGTAATTAAAGTTAGGTGTAGGGAAATTTGTAAATACGCTCAACGGCATAAAAACACTCTGCCACGATCCCTGCTGTAAAGTAGCATCTCCCCCAGAGGTGCTCACTACAAATCTTGGTTCCTCTGGATTTCCACCAGGTATTCCAGCAGATTGATCGATAAGGAAGAATCGGAATTCCGTTACGTCTTCAGAGAAGTAGTGCATATGGACAAAGTTGTATGAATTCACATCTTCTGCATCCCATTGTGCACCATAAAAGGCAACATCTTCCAGTCGATATGTTTCATTTGTCGCATCGTTATTTAAATCAACTGCGCTTCTATTTCCTTGACCAAAAACATCAAGATTAAAATTTGTGACTACTGCGTCATTAGTGCCAGGTGCAACATCACTATATACAATAAGGTTATCACCATCACTCAATCGCTGCGGTGCAATGCCAGAAGGTGGGACCACAGCTTCTGCAAAATTGACAGTATAAGTGCGCGTGGTTGTTCCGTCAGGCGCCGTAACTACCAAACTTGCTTGACCTGGAATTCCAGATGCTTGCGTAACATTTACATTAGAAGCACCACTACCGGCTTGAGTAGCCGTTCCGGCAACAGTAGGTACAGTTGTAGTTCCTGCTGCCACCTCAAAATCGTAGGTGGTAACATTAGGTGAAAATCCTGGGATTTGGGTACTGTCAACGGTCAAATTTGATAAACTTGCATCTGCTGTAGGCGGCGTAGAGTTGGGTTGTACAATATCATCAAAATAATAAATTCCATCAATTGTTACTACAGTACAAGGTGGATTTGCACCTTCACACGCAAAATCAAAATTAGGTTGGATCACTAACT
This sequence comes from uncultured Flavobacteriaceae bacterium, assembly GCA_964478845.1. Classification (GTDB taxonomy): domain Bacteria; phylum Bacteroidota; class Bacteroidia; order Flavobacteriales; family Flavobacteriaceae; genus Nonlabens. The sequence continues at coordinate 243,089 of CAYZJT010000002.1, forward strand.
CGGGATAAACTTCTGAACCATTAATTCCAGGGTTTGCAGCCGCAAAATCCATCGTTATATCTTCCCAAACTCCAGCTGTAGCTCCGGTCGTAAAGTCAAAATTGTAAGCAGGGAAAGTACCACCTTGCAGTCTTACTCTTACTGGTGCGTTTGCTTGAGAAGACCATATTTTCATGGTAAGGGTAGTGCCGTTGGATAGATCGACTAGACCAGTATTAGCAAAACCAAATCCAGAAAACCAAGCGGCTGCGTTCCCACCGTCTGAAGTGGTGCTTTTATCCACCCTCAAGACTCGACTAGAAGCATTATTGTTATTGTCAGGATTTGCTACGTTTTGAAATGGCGATCCATTGAATTGAAATGAAGGGACTGTAGTTCCATCCTCAAAATCCAAAGGAAGGGTTTGAGCATTCATTAAAATTGTTGACATTATAGCCAATAAAAGAGTAATTTTTTTCATAATGTAACCTGTTTTAAGTATTTCCTTTAAAGTTAGACAATCAACTATCACGATTTCGCTAGAAAAGCTATAAATGATCTCATCGTCCAGCATATATAATAACAAGTATATTGTAATAACCTTATAAACAACAAGTTATATGTTATATCCGCTTCAAAGTTGAGGTCTATATCTGTTAACATTACACAAATGTTGAGGTAGTGTTGAGTGAATATTGCTTCAAATCTATCGCTTACAAATGTGATTTATGGTGCGATATCCTCTGAGTAGAGCGAGCTACCTTTAATTTCAATAAACTATTCAATCACAGTATTTTTACAAATTCTGAATTTCCGAAAATTTATGTCCCAAAAGGTCGCCTTTTACACGCTAGGCTGTAAGCTCAATTTCAGTGAAACAAGCACCATATCTCGCACTTTTAAACAGGATGGATATCAGGTAACTGACTTTTCAGAAAAAGCTGATACCTATGTTATCAATACGTGTAGCGTTACAGAAAATGCAGATAAGCGTTTTAAAGGCATCGTTAAGAAAGCACTATCAACAAATCCTGACGCGTTTGTCATTGCAGTGGGTTGTTATGCTCAGCTCAAACCTGAAGAACTTGCCAGTGTGGACGGTGTAGACCTTGTACTAGGCGCAACCGAAAAATTCAAGGTGACTGATTACCTGAACCAGTTGTCCAAAGATGAACCATCTGTTATCCATTCTTGTGAGATCGATGAAGCAGATTTCTATGTGGGATCCTATTCCATAGGTGATCGCACAAGGGCATTCTTAAAGGTCCAGGATGGTTGCGATTACAAATGCTCGTATTGTACAATTCCTCTAGCTCGGGGCATCTCTCGCAGTGATTCACTAAAGAATGTGCTTAAAAATGCAAAGCAGATAAGTGATCGCGGGATCAAGGAAATCGTACTTACTGGGGTGAATATAGGCGACTATGGCAAGGGTGAGTTTGGCAATAAGCGGCACAAGCATACCTTTTTGGACTTGGTTAAGGCATTAGACCAAGTTCCCAGACTGAAACGCCTGCGCATCTCTTCTATAGAGCCTAATTTGCTCAAGGATGAGACGATAAACTTTGTTGCACAATCAAACAATTTTGTGCCACATTTTCATATACCATTACAATCTGGGAATAATGAGTTGCTGGGAAAAATGAAACGCCGCTACCGTCGGGAACTCTATGTCGATCGGGTAACTGCTATCAAAACAGCTATGCCGGATTGCTGCATAGGCGTGGATGTTATTGTAGGATTCCCAGGCGAGACCGATGAGCATTTTCTCGATACCTATAACTTTTTGTCAGAGCTGGAAATTTCATATCTGCATGTATTTACCTATTCAGAAAGGGACAATACAGAGGCTGCTGCGATGGAAAGTGTAGTTCCTTTGAATATTAGAAAAAAGAGATCTAAGATGCTGCGTGGGTTGAGTGCCAAAAAACGTCGTGCATTTTACGAAAGCCAGCTAGGCAAAGTCAAAACTGTTCTATGGGAAGCAGATAACCACAATGGTTTTATACATGGATTTACACAGAATTACGTCAAGGTCAAAACCTACTATAATCCAGAGTTGGTTAATCAATTGTGCAAAGTTGAACTGCAGGAAATCGATGAGGATGGTGTTGTGATAATTGCACAAAATCAGGCTGCGTCAAAGCCTGAAAATAAAGTTACTTTGCAGGCGTTAATGCAATAGCCGTATTTCACGCAGTCACTGTTGTTTATGAGGTTTTTCCTGATTCTTGTTTTTTTTGTTTCCGCTTTCGCGAAAGCGCAATTAGGAGGAGAATCCACATATCAATTTTTAAATCTGATCACAGGAACACGTCAGGCAGCGCTGGGCGGGAGAGTGCTTACGGCAGTGGATTACGATCCCACATCTGGCTTGACCAATCCAGCAACCATCAATTACAAGATGGACAACCAGCTTCAAGTCAATTACGTCAATTACCTGGCTGATATCAACTACGGCACCGCCAGCTATGCTTACACCTGGGACAGGCGCCTACAAACCTTTCATGGTGGTATCACCTACTTGAACTATGGTAGCTTTGATGGTTATGACGAGATGGGCAATTCGACAGGGAGTTTCTCAGGTAGCGAGGCAGCCGTATCACTAGGTTACAGCTATAACATCCCATTTACTGATTTCTACATAGGCGCAAACGTTAAACTCATATCCAGCCGATTAGAACAATATAGCTCACTAGGTGGGGCAGTGGACATTGGTGCGTTGTACTACAACGAGGATAAAGCGATCAGAGCTGCTGTCGTAGTACGCAACCTTGGAACTCAGTTCACCACTTATGCAGATTTACGCGAGCCATTACCACTTGAGATTTCTGCTGGTTTTTCAAACACGATGAAATACGCACCCTTGCGCTTGCACGTAACTCTTGAAAACCTTCAGCGGTGGAACTTGACTTATGAGAACCCTGCTACCGCAGAGCGTGATTTGGAAGGGAACATCACTAGTGAAAAACCTGGATTTTTCAATAATGCCTTAAGGCATACCGTAATAGGTGTAGAGATTTTCCCCGAGCGGGTTTTTGAAATCCGCCTGGGTTATAGTTTCAGGCGTGCAGAAGAGTTGAGAATTGACGAGGCCAGGGCATTTTCAGGATTGAGCGGCGGTTTTTCATTAAAGATGCATAAAATGCGGTTCAGTTTCTCTCACGCGCGATATTCACTTGCGGCTAACACAAGTTTCTTTGGCTTGAACATAGATTTGCAGTAGATGAAGACAATTACGATCGCCATTGATGGCCATTCCAGCACTGGAAAAAGCACCGCTGCAAAACAACTCGCCAAAGCTCTAGATTTTGTTTATGTAGATACAGGAGCGATGTATCGGGCCGTAGCACTGTTTGCCATTCAAAATGATCTTGTAAAATCCGATGGTATTGACCGCAATCGATTGATTGCAAGCTTGCCAGGAATTGAGATTTCTTTTCAGGTCAATCTTAAGACTGGAAATGGTGATGTGTATCTTAACGGTAGAAATGTTGAAAAGCAAATCCGTACACTGGAAGTAAGCAATCAGGTAAGTGCAGTTGCGAAAATATCTGAGGTGCGCGCAAAACTTGTCGAGCAGCAACAAGCGATGGGTCATTCAGGCGGTGTGGTGATGGATGGTCGGGACATAGGTAGCGTGGTCTTTCCAGATGCTGAACTTAAAGTCTTTATGACCGCCAGTCCAGAAGTACGTGCCCAACGCAGATACGATGAGCTAAAAGAACGAGGAGACAGCATTTCGTATGAAGAGGTTTTTCAAAATGTAACTGAACGCGATCGCATCGATTCTTCAAGAGCAGATAGTCCTCTTGTGCAGTTGCCGGAAGCAAGATTGCTCGACACCTCAAACATTACGAGGCAAGAACAGTTTGATTTGTTGCTGAAATGGGCAAGGGAAGCTATGGCAAGTGCCCAGTAAGCAGTCGCAGTGGGAAGTCTGTTTTCTAAATGTAAACTTCCAAATATCAAATCGCTAATTTTTATCCCACATCCCACATCCCACATTCCACATCCCACATCCCTCATTCCTCATCCCTCATCCCTCGTTTCTAATATCAAAACAACAAAACTCCCTTTAGCGCTTGCGTAATAACCGACAACTGACAACCAGCAACTATCAACTAATTACCTACTTTTGCGCAAAAATTTAAAAATGGCAAATAACATCACCTTTACCATGATCAAACCCGATGCGGTAGAAGACGGTCACATAGGTGCAATCCTTGAAAAAATCACATCAAATGGCTTTAGTATCAAGGCTATGAAGCTTACGCAAATGACTGTTGCAGATGCTCAGGACTTTTATGCGGTACACAGCGAGCGTCCTTTCTACGGCGAGCTAGTTGAATTCATGAGCCGCGGTCCTATCGTGGCAGCAGTGCTAGAAAAAGACAACGCGGTAGCAGACTTCCGTGAGTTGATAGGTGCAACAAATCCAGAAAATGCAGCCGAAGGAACCATTAGAAAGATGTATGCGCGCAGCATGGGTGAAAACGCAGTACACGGTAGTGACAGCGACGAGAATGCAGCTATCGAGGCAGCATTCCACTTCTCTGGACGAGAGATGTTTTAGTCAGAATTGATTTATTAGGTAAGCCGTGCTGAAAAGCGCGGCTTATTTGTTTTCGCTGGGTTTTCCCACGGTGATGTTTTTTCTATTTGAATACAATGATACTAGCGTCAGTGAAATTACTTGACTCAAAAAGAATATGATTAGCATACTAATATCAGTGGGTTCTTCGTAAGTAAATTCCATGTAAGCCCAGAATGCACCGGTGGTAAATATTGAAATAAATACGGCACTCAGAAGGAGATGATACCATTGCATTGGTTGATTTTTCATATTAAGGAATATTTAAAATTTAAATATAAGCTGACGTAATGACGCTTCAAAATTTAGAAAATCATTTTCTGAAATCTCTGGCACCTGTATATCCGCAGGATGAAATCAGGGCTATCTTTAAATTATTATGTGAGGATCTACTCAATTTTTCTGTTACTCAGCTAATGATTAATAAGGACGAGCCTCTGAATCATTTGCAGACGCAACTGCTTGAAAAAAGCCTTGAACAGCTCAAACAAAACGTTCCAGTTCAACACATCACAGGCAAGGCGCACTTCTACGGTCATGAATTTAGTGTCAACGAGCATGTATTGATACCTCGTCAGGAGACAGAAGAATTAGTGGACTGGATCATTAGGGATCATCAGGGGAAACCACCACGGCGTATCCTGGAAATAGGTACAGGTTCTGGTTGTATCAATATTTCTTTGGGTCACGCTTTCGCGAAAGCGGAATTATCATCCACCGATGTGAGTGGCAAGGCACATGAACTAGCAAAAGTCAACGCAAACCGCATTCTACCAAATCAGAACATTCGTTTTATTGAGCAGGACATACTTGCGACAAATCAAATTGATTTCTACGAGGTTATTGTAAGCAATCCACCCTACGTTCGCGAATTTGAAAAAGTGGAGATCCATCGCAATGTTCTAGAGCATGAGCCTGCAACTGCGCTCTTTGTTAGCGACACCGACCCGCTGATCTTTTACCGTAAAATCCTAGAGCTAGCCAAATCTCACAAAAAGACTCTTGTCTATTTCGAAATCAATCAATACTTAAAAACCGAAATGGAGGCTTTGGCAAAGGAACACGGTTTTGAATCCGAAATCAGAAAAGACCTGAATCAAAACTGGCGCATGATGAAGTGCTGGCAGTCAGAATAACTTTTGCTTTTTTTCTTAAGCCCCCATGTTTTCTAATAAATACCTTTACGTCCCACCCGTAGATATCAATCAATGGACGTCAAATCACAGATAGAATCGCTCAGAGCCGAACTCAGAAAACACAACCACGATTACTACGTACTGGACAATCCCAGTGTTTCTGACTTTGAGTTTGATAAGAAACTGGAACAGCTCAAGCAACTAGAGGCTGCACATCCCGAGTTCTACGATTCATCGAGTCCCAGTCTGCGTGTAGGGGGCGAGGTTACTAAAAACTTCAAAACGGTCGTTCATCAGCAACGAATGTATTCGCTGGACAATTCCTATTCTGTTGAGGATTTGAGGGATTGGCAGAAACGCATTCAAAAAGTTATTGATGGACCGATTGAATACACTTGCGAACTCAAATACGACGGCGCGAGCATTAGCCTGACTTACAAAGATGGTAAGCTATTTCAAGCGGTCACTCGTGGTGATGGTACCCAGGGGGATGAGGTAACGGCTAATGTCAAAACAATCAACTCGGTGCCGCTGGTTGTGCAGGGAGGTAGGCTTCAGGACTTTGAGATTCGTGGCGAAATTGTTCTGCCGTGGGAAGGTTTCAATCTCATGAATGCAGAGCGAGAAAAACAGGGGCTGGAGCTGTACCGAAATCCGCGCAATACTGCCAGCGGCAGCCTGAAGTTGCAGGACAGCAGCGAGGTCGCTAAACGACCATTGGAATGTTTGCTGTATCAGCTGGTCGGGAGTGAATTAGGTGTTTCTACGCAATATGAGTCGCTGGGATTATGCAGAAAAATGGGTTTTAAAGTACCATCTGAAAGCAAACTTGCTGCTAGTATGGATGAGGTGCTTGAGTTTATTGAGCATTGGGATACCGCTAGACATGACTTGCCATACGAGACGGATGGTGTAGTCATCAAAGTGAATAATCTAAAAGCACAGGAGGAATTAGGATTTACCGCAAAGGCTCCCAAATGGGCCATGGCCTACAAATTTGCCGCCGAGCAGGTTTCAACCAGACTAGAGAAAGTTACCTATCAAATCGGAAGGACTGGCGCAGTCACACCAGTCGCAAATCTTTCGCCGGTAGAAATTTCAGGAACGACGGTAAAGCGAGCGAGCCTGCACAACGCCGACCAGATAGAAAAGCTGGACGTGCGGGAAGGCGACATGGTCTACGTAGAAAAAGGTGGCGAGATCATTCCAAAAATCGTTGCGGTGGATCTATCGATGCGACCAGATGATGCGCAGCCGTTGCAGTATGCCACCCATTGCCCAGAATGCGGGACAGAACTGGTGCGCGAGGCAGGTGAGGCACAACATTATTGCCCAAATACGGTTTCCTGTCCGCCGCAAGTCAAGGGACGCATCCAGCATTTTATCTCTCGCAAGGCCATGGACATCGATGGAATAGGGGATGAGACGGTAGATCTTTTGGTAGAAGCAGAACTCATATCAAACTATGCAGATCTGTACGAACTGCAACTTGAGCAGTTGTTGCCATTAGAACGCATGGCAGAAAAAAGTGCACAGCGCCTGCTGGATGGGGTAGAAGCCAGTAAGCAGATTCCATTCGAGAGAGTGCTTTTTGGTTTGGGAATTAGGTATGTGGGGGAAACTATCGCTAAGAAACTGGCCAAGCACTACAAAAATATCGACGCACTGCTTGCTATGCCAGCGGGTCAGTCTGATGATCTCTTTTCAACTTCTGAAGCGAATAAAATTAAGAAAATAGACGAACTCACCGCCATCCCTGAAATAGGCATGTCAATCGCTCAGGCTGTCGTGGACTTTGCCAGTAAAGAAGAAAATATCGCAGTAATTGAAAGACTTAAGAGTTACGGATTGAACCTAAGTCTGAGCGAGAAGCAACTTGAAAACCAAACCAATAAACTGGATGGTAAATCCTTTGTCATCTCTGGTGTTTTCCAGCGTAGCCGCAACGAGATCAAAAAATTGATTGAGGACAACGGCGGCCGAGTCTCTAGTTCGCTTAGCAGCAAAACAGATTATCTGGTAAGAGGTGAAAATATGGGGCCCAGCAAATTGGCTAAAGCTGAAAAGTTGGGTACTGAAATGATAAGTGAGGGGGAGTTGATGGATTTAATTGAAGGGTAAGAAGTTTGTTTGTTTTTACATTTGTTAAGAATACAAATTTTTCTTACATTTATCTTGTTCAAAACCAACCAGATGAAAAAACTCAAAACGAAAGTCAAGCCATTTCTTAGGATTTTAGCTGTATTCTCAATTTTCACTTTGATGTTATTTGCATGTCAACAAGATGACATCATTGAGCTCAACCAATCTCATACCAGTGCAGGTCATAATGAAAGTAGCGATGCGATCTGGTTTTAGGGCAAGCATGTCACCATTAACGATCTTATAAGAGACGAGGTGCTAGGTGAGCGGTTTGGTAATTTAATTCAAAGACAGACGGTTGCATCTTCAGGATTAACAACAACTGATGCAACTACAACAGCTGGTATTGTACTCGATACTACTTTTATCAAGTCGTATAGTGCGCCCAATTACGATAACTATACCTTTAAGATCGTATAAGATAGCATTGAAGAGAAAAGTCTACTACGTAATTATCAATTGACCGTTGTGAACGATACGACCTTGATACAATTTTTGATCGATTACCCTGTGAATGCAGACGGCAGTATAGATGAAGCGGGTGCCAGTTTACAGCGTATTTATGACACTACTTTATTACCTAGTGCATCTACAAATTATTTTTGTGGATACAGGTATGAGACTCATGAGGAATATTACTGTGTCGAGGTTCTTTGTGGAGAGGGCGGTGACCATAATTCAACCCAACCTTGCGATGATGGAGTACAGCGCGGCCATTGGTCGTGTGGGTGGAGAATGGTAAGTGTAGCTCATCAGGTGCCTTGCGAAAGTTTAGCAGGATCTGGGAGTCCCACTGGTGGCGGTCCCTCAGGAGGTGGCGCATCTGGTGGCGGTACATGCGGCAGTTGTGGTGATAGTGATCCACCACCTAGCATTGACAGAGAAACGTTAATCCAGATCGGTCTTGATCCTAATTTAGGTGAGCCTGAACTCCAAATCGTTGATCCTAACTGCGAAGAAGTGCAAAATTTATTGAACGATCAGACAAACCAAAGCGCTATCACCAATCTTAAGAGAAATTTACCAGCTTTACGCAGGGAAGTTGGATTTAAAATCAATTACGATAAAGCCACAAACACCTACAGTTCTGTTTTTAACCCCAATACAAGTGGCGATAGCGATGGTATGGAATTTGTCTTGGATGATGATACTGTAGGCAATTTCCATATTCATTATAATGACTATACTACGAGAACAATCAATCCTAACAATCCAAATCAATTCATAGTAAAGAACTATGCGCCGATCAAGTTGCCATCTCTGACTGATGTCACTTTTTTGTACGATGCTGTCTTGAACACTCAAAGCGCTACCGCCTCTGAATTGGAAAATGGTCTGAACGCAAAAAAAGCGTTCTGTGCGGCAGTATCTTCAGAAGGTGTTTATGTATTGAAATATACTGGTTCACCTAATGCAGTACCTCCCACTGCCTCAATAGAAGTTTTACAGTCCGAAGAAATCCAGGAAGAATTTATAGAAGCATTATCAGAAAGTCCAGAAGAGGGCTTTCTAAAATTCATTCGAGATTCTTCTCTTATCAACGGTCAGGAAGTTGAATTGTTCAAACAAAACAATAACGGAGTTTTGACAAAACTTGAGTTGGATGATAATAATCAATTAAAGAGTAAACCATGCTAAGGATACATCTACTATTAATCGGTTTTTTACTGATAGCATTTACCAAGCTATCAGCACAGACAATCTCTTTGGAACAGGCGGCAGCGCATTATAGCATGGGTGAATCAATTCCTAATGGCGTCACGCATGTTAGCGATTTGAACGGTACTAGAGCGCCATTTTTAGGCACCTGGATCGGGACTTATAACAATGTTGAGTTGACTCTTGTAATTAGCATTTCAAACTTCTATAGTGAAATTAATAGCATAAACTACGATAAATTAGATTTTGAGTATATCCTAAAAGATTCAAATGGAAACCTTATTGAAGACTCAAGGACGTCTGATTCTTCAATATACGGCTATCGATATAGCATTGATGGTTTTTATCATTTTGAAAGTAGGGATTCATGCGGAAATAAGAACAGTATTTATTTAAGACCTGAGGTGCCATTTAATTCCACAGTACTTGAAAAAACAGTAATGGTTATCTGGGTGCTACCACCACTTATCCACGCTCTGAGAACCAGTCCCAGCGATCTAAATTGCACTTCGTTATTTGATTACATCCCACGGGAGTCGATTTTCCTTTTGAATAAGCAATAGGGTAAAATTCATAATTAGACGGCAAATCCTTTGTGATCTCAGGAGTTTTTGAGCGTAGCCGCAACGAGATCAAAAAACTGATCGAGGACAACGGCGGCCGAGTCTCTAGTTCGCTAAGCAGCAAAACAGACTATTTAGTGCGAGGTGAAAACATGGGTCCTAGTAAACTGGCTAAAGCTGAAAAGCTAAGTACTGAAATGATAAGTGAGGGGAGTTAGTTCAGTCATTTACTGATGAATAAGAATTATACAATTCCTATTTTATTTCAGATTCTAATAGCTGCAATTCTTTTGACATTGGATCGCGGTTTTGATTTATTGTTTTTAGTCTTTCTTTCGTTCTCTATAGTTCTTTCGATCAACAACTTCTTCTATTTTAAACGGTACAAAATGTTCACATTTTCGCTTTGGATGACAGGACCTTTTGTCATACCTATTATCAGCTTCGGTATCGAAAATTATTTGAAGAGCGCATTTCAAGTGACATATGACTACGAGCGACCAATTGTTGATAAACTCATGTCTGGCATACTGTTTATTTCTTTCTACGTTATTTCACCACTCCTAACCTCACTGCTGGCCATTATTTGCTTTAAGACTAAAGCCAGCACTAAAAAAATAGTATTGATTAACGTAGCATCCTTCCTATGTCTATTGTTAATTGCAACGTTCCTGACTGAAACAAATCTCGGATGGATAAATACTTTCGAGAGTTATCCGCTTGCATTTTTGCTCTGGCAGGTCGTCATGATAACTCATATACAATTTTTGATTTTTAGTCCAAAATCTCCAGAGAATACATGTTATGATGACCCACTTTGATATTTAAAGGAATAATTCAAATATCATAAACAACAGCCTTAGTCCTTGACATCCCACTTCCCTGCCTGCCGGCAGGCACGGCGCGAAAGCTAAAATCTATCCTGCCCAAATTAATCCCGTAGCAACCCACCTGATTAATCAGGACGTCCTCGCCGTTTTTGTTTTTGACAAGTTGAGGCGCGTCTAGAAAAGTATGTGTATGCCCGCCGATGATCAAATCTATCCCGCTGGTTTCTCTGGCGATCACGTGGTCTGAAACTTTATCGGTCTTGTATTCATAGCCTAAGTGGGAGATGCAAATTACCAGATCACAGCCTTGTTCATTTTTGAGGTAGTTTGCTTGATCCTTGGCAATCTCGATCGGATCTAGGTATTTGGTTTCTTTATACATTTTTGGGTCAACCAGTCCTTCAAGCTCGATTCCCAATCCAAACATCCCTACTTTGATGCCATCCAATTCTTTGATGAGGTATTTGCGGGTTTTTCCATCCATGATGGTATTGGAAAAGTCATAATTGGAAATCACAAAACCAAAGTTGGCATGGGGTAGTTGCTTGTAGAGTCCGCCTATGCCATTGTCAAAATCATGGTTCCCGATGGTCGAGGCATCATACCCCAGCATGCTCATCAACTTGATTTCCAGCTCACCGCCATAAAAGTTGAAGTAGGGCGTGCCCTGAAAGATGTCGCCGCAGTCCAGTAAAAGGGTATTCGGATTCTCTTTCCTAATATTATTGATGATCGCAGCCCGTCTGGCTACACCACCTTTCCCAGCATTGCGACCTGAACTTATGGGATCGATGTGCGAGTGCGTATCGTTAGTATGTAGAATGGTAATCTTACGCTTGCCTTCCTCGCCCATGAAATATCTGGATGCGCCAAAGGAAAAATTTGAATACAGCGCAGCCCCCGCGAGTAATCCCTGCCCACCCCAATGTATAAACTTTCTACGATTCATTGCTTCAGAATTTTAAAGCGATCGTCGTTTGAATACCTGAGCGTGTCAGTCTTTTTAAAGAAATCGATCATGGCATTGCGCAGTTTATAGTCGGTGTCGACTACTTGTGTGTCTGCAAAGAAAGTCATGTTGTCACCACCGTTGTAGAGGTAATCGCTGGTTGCTACTCGGTAACTTTTGTTTTTATCTAATGGCTGATCGTTGATTAATGCAGATTTCAATTGCTTATTTACGTCCAGATGGATCTGCATCCCGTCAAAGGGATGTGCTTTTTTACCACTAGCGAGGTAGTCGATCATCTCCTGAGTTTTTTCGGAAGAAAGTTCTGCTACTACGATCTTATTTTCAAAAGGCATGATTTGATAGGCATCTCTTGTAGTGACAGGTCCAGCGGCCAGCGCAGCTCTTATCCCGCCGTGATTGAGTAAAACAATATCGATATTGTTGCCAGTCCGTTCCTTATAAATAGGACTGACTTGCTGGCGTACCACATCGGCCATCATATTTCCAATCGCGGTGTTTAGCGGGGTGTCATTTTTGTGCATCGCAATAGGTGCATAGGTAAGCACCTCGTCCATACCGGCTTCCATTTTCTCGCGGTAGGGTTGGATCATGCGATCGATTGAATCGACAGCAACTATCTTTTCGTCAATAGATAATTGTTTTCCGCTTACTTCCCGGAGTTCTAAAACCTCTTGATTCTTACAGCTGGCAAGGAGTATGATTATGATGTAAGCTTTCGCGAAAGCGTAAAAAAGCTGACCACTAAAAATCTTTTTCACTCAAATAATATTAACCAAATTCAACTGCTAAAATGATACTTTTGTTTGAGACTGCAGCTCTAGCTGCTTTATCAAATTTTTAATTCTAGAAGATGCAAGAAGTGATGGGAATGGGTGTGGCGCTGGTTACACCATTTGATGATAATGGAAATGTGGACCACGAGGCTCTCGCAAAATTGGTCAATCATCAGATAGATAATGGTACAGATTATCTGGTGGCGCTAGGGACCACTGCAGAGAGTATCACGCTTACCAAAGATGAAAAGGATGCTGTGCTCAATACGATCAAAGAGGCTAATGCCGGTCGGTTGCCCATGGTCGTAGGAATAGGCGGTAACAACACTCGCACGGTAATTGAAGAAATCCAGTCGCGAGACCTAACAGATTTTGCGGCCATCCTTTCTGTTTCACCTGCTTACAACAAACCTACCCAAAAAGGAATCTACGAGCATTACAAAGCAATAGCTGCAGCTACCGATAAGCCCATTTTACTTTACAACGTGCCTGGACGAACAGCGTCTAACATGAGCGTTGAAACTGTAGCGAGACTGGCACATGATTGTGAAAACATCATTGGGATCAAAGAGGCTGCAGGTGACATGGCTGCTGCTCTCAACATGATTCAATACACGCCTGAGGATTTTCTGGTGATTTCAGGTGACGACATGTTGGCCAATGCCATCACACTGGCTGGTGGAGCAGGGGTGATATCTGTTATTGGTCAGGCGCTGTCGCAGGATTTTGGCGACATGATACGCTACGCACTTAATGGTGACGTGGATGAATCCTATGAGCTGCACTATAAAATCGCATTCAGCATCGATCTTATTTTCAGACAAGGGAATCCAGCCGGAATCAAGAGTATGCTGCGACACATGGGAATCTGCGGTTCAAAAGTGAGGCTACCGCTGGTCGAAGTGGACAAAGAGCTGGATAATAAGATCGGTAACTTTCTGGATCGATACTAGAAAAGGTAGCGGTACGTTTGTTAAGGAAACTCACAGATTTTATCTATGATTGAAAAACAGTACCTTTGCAGCCGCTCTAAAAGCAGCATGAAAAAACTAGTCTTTTTATTACTCATCGCAGTCACACTGGTCGGGTGTGGACAATTCAACAAAGCACTCAAGTCAACCAATTACAATGACAAGATTGCCATGATTGATACGCTTATGCGAAAGGAGAAGTACGGAAAGGCTCTACAGCTTTTTGAGCAGGTACGCGCCAAATATCGCGGTACGGACAGTGCAAAATACGTTCGAATCAGGTTTGCAGATGCGCTTTATGGTGATGAGAACTACCCCAACAGTGCTTATCAATACGAGTCTTTTGCTCGTGATTATCCGCAACATGAAGAGCACGAGCGCGCTGAATTTATGGCCGCAAAAAGCCATTACCAGATGTCACCTATCTTTAGTAAAGATCAAACCGACACCGAGATAGCACTGGCTAAATTACAAGAATACATCAACATCAATCCAAAAGGAGAGTATCTGGACGAGGCGAATGTTCTAGTGGATGAGTTGCGATTGAAACTGGATAAAAAGGCTTACGAGATCGCTAAGAATTACCATCATAGAGAAAGCTACATTCCTGCAATTGCGACTTTCAAAAATTTTATCGTCGAGCATCCTGGTAGCGTTTACATGGATGATGCTCAGTTTTACTTACTGGATTCGCAATTTCAGTACGCTAAAAAAAGTACCTTTAATCTGATTCCAGAGCGAATGGAACAGGCTAAAAAATATTATAACACTTTCATCAAGCGACACCCTCAAAGTGAGTATCGCAAAAGGGCAGACGAGTTGCTTGATGAAATAAATTCTTACGAATCAATTTAATTATGGAAGCATCTAAAACTCCAAATTCTACAGTTACTTACGATAGAGACAAGCTTACAGAGCCTACAGGCAACATGTATGAGGCAATTTCTATTATCTCAAAGCGCGCTGAGCAAATCAATACAGACATGAAAGCTGAATTGACTGAAAAGCTGGAAGAGTTTGCTACATTCAATGATTCTCTTGAAGAGGTCTTCGAAAACAAAGAACAGATAGAAGTATCAAAGTATTACGAGCGTTTGCCTAAACCACACATGCTTGCAGTGCAGGAATGGATGGAAGGTAAAATCTACCACCGCGATACGACTATTGAAGAATAGACTTTAATGAAATCTGTTTTAGATGGTAAAAAAATACTATTAGGTGTCACTGGTGGTATTGCTGCCTATAAAACAACTTTCCTTGTGCGCCTGCTAATCAAAGCAGGCGCAACTGTTAAGGTAGTAATGACTCCAGCAGCTAGGGATTTTGTCACCCCGCTTACCCTTTCTACTCTTTCTAAAAATCAAGTCCTCTCACATTTTACAAATCCAGATGATGAGAGTGATACCTGGAACAATCATGTCGAGCTAGGCCTGTGGGCTGACTATTTAATTATTGCTCCCGCTACGGCAAACACGATGAGCAAGATGGTCAATGGTACCATCGATAATTTGCTACTTGCCGTTTATTGTAGTGCAAAATGTCCTGTTTATTTCGCACCAGCAATGGATTTAGACATGTATAAACATCCATCTACTACAACAAATTTTGACAAACTTGCGGTCTATGGTAACAGGATGATTCCAGCAGGCGAGGGTGAATTAGCCAGCGGTTTGTCTGGAAAAGGTCGAATGGCTGAACCAGAAGAAATAATCCAATTTATCGAAAATGACTTGCTCTCTAAGATGCCACTGAGAGGGAAAACATGTCTGGTCACAGCTGGACCTACCCACGAGCCGATTGATCCCGTGAGGTTTATTGGCAATCATAGTAGCGGTAAGATGGGAATTGCCATTGCCCAACAGCTTGCTCAAAATGGCGCTAAAGTTATTTTAGTTCTGGGGCCATCTAGCGTCACGATTTCCGGTGACTTGATTGAGGTTGTTGATGTAAAGACCGCGCAGGAAATGCACGACGCAGTACATTCCAGGATTGAGGATATAGATATTGCGGTTTTTGCAGCTGCCGTCGCAGATTATCGCCCTGTGAAACCTGCCACAAGCAAAATCAAAAAGGCAGACAATGAAATGTCTATTAAACTCGTTAAGAATCCAGATATTTTAATGAGTGTGGGTGCATTAGAAAAACCACCTTTTCTGGTTGGCTTTGCTCTCGAGACAGATAATGAGATGGAGCACGCTTTCGCGAAAGCAATAAAGAAAAACACAGACTTACTCGTTTTGAACTCCATGCGAGACACAGGTGCAGGATTTAAAGGTGATACCAATAAAATTAGTATAATTGATAGGCAATTATCAGTTAAAGAATTCCCGCTGAAATCGAAAACTGAAGTTGCAAAAGACATTGTGAATGAGATTATTGCTAGCATTACTTAGTGTTTTTTTTCTGACTGGAACATTACAGGCGCAAGAGTTAAATGCGACTGTTACAGTTAATGCGCAAAACGTTGCACAGCCTAATCAGCCCATATTCAAGACCCTTGAAACTTCGCTTCAGGATTTTATGAATAATACAAAATGGACAGAGGTTGAATTTGCAGAGGAAGAACGCATCAACTGTTCGCTCACTTTTATCGTGGATAGTTATCTGAACGACCAGTTTTCTGGAAACTTCCAGTTATCTGTGTCAAGGCCAGTCTATAACTCATCTTATTCTACATCTGTCTTCAATTTTAAGGACGATGATATAGCTTTCAGCTATGTGGAATACGCTCCATTCTTTTACAATGACAATCAATATGAGAACAACCTGATCTCGATTATTACTTATTATGTCTATGTTTTTCTAGGAATGGACGCCGCATCTTTTGAATTGAACGGTGGGGATCAATATTTCAGGGAAGCGCAGCAAATAGCCAACCTTGCTCAGGGTAATAGTCGTGCGCCAGGGTGGAGTCCTAATGATGGATTGATATCGAGATTCCGCTTGACAGATGACCTCATGCTAGACACTTATGCCGAGTTTCACGAGGTGATGTACAAGTATCATAGAGAAGGAATGGACAAATTTGCTGAAGATCCCAAACAGGCAAAACAAACTATTATAGATGCAGTCAGTCTTTTTAAGGACATGAATGACAGGCGACCCAATAGTTTTTTGCTACGTTCCTTCTTTGATGCAAAAGCAGACGAACTAAAGAACATCTTTTCTGGTGGTCCAGCGGTGAATACTGCTGATTTTAAAAGTACGTTACAACGGCTTTCGCCAACTAACGCATCGAAATGGCGCGAAATCAAGGTTTAAAAACTACCTGCTTCTATATTTTCTTACTTAGTTTTATTTAAGAATCTGAACATCTGATTCTGTCATTAATTTATTGAATTACAGTTGCTAAAGAAAATAAGCATATCAAATTTTGCATTGATTGAATCCATGGAGTTGGATTTGCAGCAGGGCTTGACTACCATAACTGGTGAGACGGGTGCAGGAAAATCCATTCTTTTAGGTGCGCTTGGCTTAATCCAGGGTAAGCGAGCTGACTTATCTGTTATCAGAGATTCTAGTAGCAAATGCGTTGTCGAGACAGAATTTGAAATTGATCAACTGGCTATTCAAGACTTTTTTGTTGATCATGACCTAGATTACGAGCCACTCTCTATCCTAAGAAGAGAAATTTCACCATTTGGGAAAAGCCGTGCTTTTGTTAATGACACACCAGTCAACCTCAGGATTATGAAAGCGCTGGGCGATCTGCTCATTGATATTCATTCACAACATCAAACGCTTGAATTAGCTCAAGAGGCTTTTCAATTAGATGTGCTGCAGTCGTTTGTCGATCGCCAGACAAAGAAAAATAAGCAGGCCAGCAAGGAAATTCGAGTGCAGTACAGTTCTCTCTTTAAAAATTATCAGGATTTACAATCAAAATACAAAGACCTAAAAAGCCGTGAGGCAGAATTGACTAAGGAACTAGACTACAATTCCTACCTTTTCAATGAACTCAAGGATGCTAATCTTGATCAACTAGACGAGGATGAATTACAGTCGGAATATGAACAGCTCAACAATGTAGAAGCAATTACTGATGCTCTCAATCAAGCTCAGAATCTAATTAGTCAAGACGATTTGGGTATTCTTGATTCCTTAAGGACTGCTAATTCAAACATGGATGGGATAAGTTCCTTCAAGAAGGAATATCAATCAATTCTAGAGCGATTAGAATCAGCGAGACTCGAACTTGAGGATATTACCAGCGAGATTGAATTAGAATCAAATAAGCTTGAATCAGACCCAGAGCGACTGAACAATATCGAGTCCAATTTAACACTCTTAAATAACCTCTATAAAAAGCATCAGGCTGATACTGTAGCTGAACTAATCATCATACGTGATGAACTGGAAAGAAAGGTGAATCAAAGTCTGAATTTTGAGTCAGACCTAAAAAAATTGTCTAGTCAAATTGACAAGTCTAGCACTGAATTGCTTGCTGTTGGGGAGGACTTGAGAATTGTTTATGCCGCTTACGCGAAAGAGCTTTCTGAAGAGATCATTGGAACTGTTAGAAAGCTGGGAATGCCGCAGGCAGAATTTGAAGTAAAGCTGATTCCATTCGATCAACCCAAGGAAAGCGGTCTTGACAGAGTTGTTTTCTTGTTTACAGCAAATAAAGGATCTCAAAAATTACCACTCGATAAAGCAGCATCAGGTGGTGAGTTATCTAGATTAATGCTGGCAATCAAATCAGTTACCGCACAAAGTAAGGTTTTGCCTACCATTATTTTTGATGAAATCGATACTGGGGTAAGTGGTGCCATTGCAGAACAAATGGCAGGCATCATGAATCAGATGAGTGAGGTCATGCAAGTAATCACGATTACCCATTTGCCGCAAATTGCAGCAGCTGGAAGTGACCACCTTAAAGTGTTTAAGGTTGAAGGCGCAAATTCAACTGCCTCAAATCTTAAACGATTGGATTCAACTGAGCGTATTGAGGAAATTGCACAGATGCTGAGTGGAAACCAGATTTCAGAAGCAGCCCGAGAAAATGCTCGTATCTTGCTCAATTAATTAGTAAATTCTAACCATGTCATATAACTTACTGAAAGGAAAACGAGGGATAATTTTTGGTGCGCTGGATGAAAATTCAATCGCTTGGAAAACTGCTGAACTTGCTCACCGTGAGTGCGCAACATTTGTATTGACAAATGCACCAGTTGCCATGAGAATGGGCCAGATCAACCAGCTGGCAGAAACAACAGGAAGTGAGATCATACCAGCAGATGCGACAAATCTTGATGATTTGAACAATCTGGTTAAGAAATCAACAGAGATTTTAGGTGGAAAATTGGATTTTGTTCTTCATTCCATAGGAATGAGCGTTAATGTTAGAAAGGGCAGGCATTATACAAATCAGAACTATTCATGGACAGAAAAGGGCTGGGATGTGAGTGCGCTGTCGTTCCATAAAACCATGCAAGTCTTATTTGAAAAAGATGCCATGAATGAGTGGGGTAGTATTGTCGCTTTGACCTACATGGCGGCTCAACGCACCTTCCCAGATTATAACGATATGGCGGATAACAAAGCTTATCTAGAATCCATAGCGCGTAGTTTTGGCTACTTTTTCGGGAAAGAAAAGAAGGTGCGTGTGAATACCATTTCGCAATCGCCCACGCCTACAACAGCGGGAAGCGGTGTCAAAGGGTTTGACCAGTTTTTAAGCTATGCCGAAAAGATGAGTCCTTTAGGCAATGCAACTGCTATGGATTGCGCTGAATATACTATGACACTCTTCTCTGATCTCACTAAAAAAGTAACCATGCAGAATCTCTTTCATGATGGAGGCTTCTCAAATACGGGCGTAAGTCAGGAAGTAATAGAGAAGTTTTAAAAGATTTTTATCTTCAAGATCACAAGCCATCTGAACTTTCATACGGCTTTTTTGTTTTATACTTTTTGATTTCATGCTTTCGCGAAAGCGAATTGAAAAAATGTTGCGTAATTTCTTATAGCTGACAGGGTTAATTACAGGTTAAATCTTTATATTCGAAACCTTAAAATTGATCCAATATGCGATATAAATTACTCCTATTTGCGGCTTTTTTAATGCCATGGTTGTCTAATGCCCAGTGTGATTACGTACTGGAAGTAGATGACGTCTTCGGATTTGGCTGGCTTGATAATCCTTCAATTCCAGGCGGATCAAGAGTAGAAGTCTTGCTAAACGGAACCGTAGCAGCGACTGGTTCTTTTGTCAACATGCCTTCTGGATTTCCAAACACGATTCAAGTGACATTTACTGTAAATGATGGAGATGCGCTTGAACTGGATTATTACGCTCCACTATTACCTGGTGATGCATCTTTCAGGCTGTTTGATTCAGAGGGGATACTACTGTATGACGCTGGACTAGCACCTATCACAGAGGATGATGTGTACACTGAAACTGTCATGTGTCCCACTTGTCCGGCACCTACAAATCTTATCGTGAACAACATTCAGCCACGTGATGTAGACTTACAATGGACCACAAACGGTTCTGAAACGCAATGGATCGTTGAGTACTCGCCATCGCCATATACTCCAGGCAGTGGTGGTGTTGAAGAAGTTTTTACCACAGCAGACGTAAATATTGTAGGTTCCACAGTCACCGCATCTTTAGGTGATGGTACCGGGGGAGCTGGACCAGCCGGCCTGACTCCAGAAACTGAATATGACGTTTATGTTAGAGCGGTTTGTGATCCAGCAAACAATGAGGAAAGTGCAAATCGTGGTCCAGCAACTTTTGAGACTACGGCTTCTTGTCCGAGAATCATAAGCTTTACGCCAGGAACTGCAACGGCAAATGAAATTTCTTTTAACATTAACGATGCGCAAGGAAACACTGAAACTGACTACACTGTTTATTATGGTCCTAGTCCTATAAGTGGTATTAATGATCCCAATGTAGATATTCAAACAGGTACAACTGCAGCAGCACCAGCACCGCGTACTATTACTGTAAATGGATTATTCTCTAATACTTCTTACGACTTTATTGTCGTATTGAATTGTGGTCCTGGTGATGATAGCCAGCCCTCAGTAACTTATACGGCAGCAACTCCGCAAGTTTGTCCTAATATCTCAAATGTTATTGCCTCAAACGTGACTCGTAACAGCGTAGAATTAGCTTGGACGAATAATGGATCATCAACAGAATGGGAAATTTTATTTGCCCCAGATTTTGTGATTGAAGGCGATCCGGCTACCCAAAGCCTAACTGTAAATACTAATCCATTCACCCTGACGGGTCTTGACTCTAGTACGGATTATCAGATTTGTATTCGTGCGATTTGTGGGCCTTTAGATCGATCTGATCTTGAATGTGTGTTTGTAGAAACCATACCAGATTACTGTGCTGGCGACTTATTGTTAGATTCTGGGGGCGCTATGGGGAATTATGGCAATGATGAAAACATTACTTATACGATTTGTCCAGATAATCCTGGTGATATTGTTTATGTGAACTTCACAGAGTTCAATTTGCAACAAGGTTCAAACAGTACCTGTTTTGACTACATTACTATTTACGATGGTGAAGATGTAACTGCACCAATTATTCGAGCGCCTAGAGGTGCGATCAATTCAAGATGGTGTTTCAATAGAGCTAGCGGTACTGGAACAGGTGATTTGACTCAAGTGCCTCTGTTCAGTACATCACCTTCAGGATGTTTGACATTTGTCTTTACTTCTGATAGTTCTATCTCGGCATCTGGTTTTGCGGCATCAGTGACCTGTGCACCGCCACCAACCTGTCCAGCACCAACTGATCTTTCCATTACCCAAATCTTTGGTGAGGGAGCTGTTTTCAACTGGAATGCAAATGCTGGTGAGACTGAGTGGGAGGTAGAGGTTCAACCTGCTGGCGTACCTCAAGGAACATCACCAGCTGCCTTTACAGCTACATCAACAACAAACCCAGCTGGAATTGATGGCCTAACACCAGGTACTGCTTACGACGCTTACGTACGTGCGGTATGTGATCCTACTGATCAATCAACATGGTCTGGACCAGAAACATTTACAACAGGTTGTGCAACTGAGACGGCACCATATTTCTGGCCTTTCACAACAGATATTGACGCTTGTTGGGCTCTAGCTGATAACAGGACAATTGCAGAGAATCCAATTTTTACCACTAGTAATGCATGGGATTTCTTTGATTTTGCAAATGAAATAAATCCGCCTAGTGGAAATGCTGCCTATATCACAGTAGAAGATGACAATAGACAAAACAACGATTGGTTGATTACCCCAATGATTGATCTTGGAGCAGCTGGTCATGGTCTGGGCGTGCAATTTGATGTAGCTGTTACAGATATATTTGTAGATGCGCCTGGGACGTGGGGTAGTGATGATAAGGTCGAATTACTTATCACAGAAAACTTAGGCGTAAGCTGGAGAGTGTTGAAGACATACGACAGCTCATCCATGATAAGCCATACGGGTCAAACTGAAGATATCAATCTTGCTGGTATCACAGGTAAAGTTCGATTTGCGTTCAAATCTGACATAGGTACTGTAGCAGATACTGATGGCATTGATTTCTATGTTGATAACTTCCAGGTTGACGCCACAAACAGTTCTGGTTCTGTTGATATCGCTGGTTTACAGTTCTATCCTAATCCAGTGAATGATTTGCTAAACTTATCAGCGCCTACTACTATTGACAGCATAGAAGTTTTCAACCTAATGGGTCAACGAATCTATTCTCAAGAAGTTGATAATCTATCTATTCAATTAGATATGAGTTCTTATAGTTCTGGACTATACCTAGTTCGCGTTACATCAGGTGAAGCGGTAAGTACAATTAAAATTGCAAGAGAGTAATTTTTGTAATTCTTAATTTACAGGGCTGCTAGAAATAGCAGCCCTTTTTTTTATGAAACCACTAGTTTCCATAATAGTACCAGTATACAATCGCCCGGCAGAAGTTGAGGAACTTCTGCAAAGCATTTATCAAGCGAGGCGTGAATACCCGTTTGAGATCGTGATTGTGGAAGATGGGTCTTATGAGTCCTGTGAAGATGTGTGTTCTCGCTTTTGCGAAAGCTTACCAATTACCTATCACTTTAAGAAAAATACGGGCCCTGGTGATAGTAGGAATTATGGAATGTCCAGAGCCAAGGCAGATGTTTTTGTTCTAATGGATAGCGACTGCCTGATCCCAACCGATTATTTTGAGACGCTAGAGAGCTTTTTAAGTAATCGACAGGCAGAGTGCTTTGGGGGAACAGATCGTGCACATCCCAGTTTCACACCATTGCAAAAGGCTATAGATTTTAGCATGACCTCTTTTCTTACTACCGGCGGTGTAAGAGGGTATAAATCCACGTCAAAATCTTTCCAGCCCCGTAGTTTTAACATGGGCCTTACAAGGCGAGCTTTTGAGATAACGGGGGGATTCAGCAATTTGCATCCAGGCGAGGATCCTGAACTCGTGTTGAAGTTATGGGGTAAGGGTTTGTCCACTGCGCTGGTAGAAAACTGGTATGTTTACCATAAAAGACGGATGAGCTGGTCAAAATTTGCCAAGCAGATGTCAAAGTTTGGGAAAGCACGTATTATTTTAAACCATGACTTCCCTAAGTACCGAAAGTTGGTTTTTTGGTTTCCCCTCTTTTTTAGTGCTGGGTTGATCTTAGCGCTAGGTTTGCTTTTTGTTCCTCTTTATTTTCTTGGCTGCTTGTATCTGACATATTTTATGCTTGTTGGAATTAGCGGTACGCTAAAACATGGGGTAAAAGTTGGAATCTACGCAATTCTCGCCACCATAATTCAGTTTGTATCTTATGCCCAAGGTTTTGCCACCGCGTTCGTAAAGATCAATATCTTGAGTCGCGAACCCATTAACGCTTTGCCAGAATTATTTTTTGATGCGAAAAATTAAAATTCGTCCTCGAGTCTTTCTTACCATCTTGATATCCTCCTTAGTGGTTTGGTATTTCTTGAGATATAATGATACCTACGAGCTTGTAGTGGAAAAAGAGATTGCGTTTGTAGATGTCCCTGATGGAATAGAACTTTCTACAAGTTCCGACCTTCCTGAATTGCAATTCAAAATAAAGGGCAAGGGAGTCTATCTACATTTATACAATCTGTTCAATGGATCTATTGAAATCAATTTTGAGCAAATGCTAGAATCCACAGATACTGATTTGTACCGTTATCGATTGATAGATGAGCGGCTTAATTTACCATACGGATTAAACGTTATTAACTTATATACTCAGGAAATAGATTTAAGTGAAAATGTGCTTGTAGACAAGCTGGTCCCTTTAGAGTTAAAGACAGAAGTGATCTATTCTGAGAATTTTGTAAAGCGTGATTCAATTGGTTTTACGCCAGATAGTGTGCGCCTGAAAGGTGTTTACAAAAACCTGAAGCCTGTTAAAGCAGTTATTCTTAAGGAAGAACCAATATTGATTGCACAAGCAGAAACTAAAATCGATTATCCTTTATCTGAAGAGTTTGAAAATTTAGAGGTAAGTCCTGAAAATGTTACTTATTCCATTTTTGCTGATGAGGTGGTAACAGGTCAGATTATGCTTGCCGTAGACACACCCAGTTCTGCAGAATCCGAGAAACTAAGTAAAATACCAGATTCAATTCTGGTTGAATACAGGGTGATCTCGCGTTTAAAAGATAGCATCAAGCATAGCGATTTCAAATTGGATTTGAGGTTAAAAGAGGAAAACGATCAACTTCCTTATACAAGAGTAGATGTAGTCTTATTACACAAAGCCCTACAGGCTTATACGATAAAATCAAAAGTGGAATGAAAGTCGTGGGTTTGACTGGGGGAATAGGGTCTGGGAAAACTACTGTTGCAGACTTTTTTAAAACGTTTGGAGTTCCCGTTTACATAGCCGATGAACATGCGAAATCAATCCTGAATGAGGATTCAGAAGTACGATCTGCAGTTCAAAATCTGCTCGGTGAAAAATCCTTTGTATTGAAAGGAGGAAAATATCAGGCTAATAAATCATATATAGCTCGAGAAGTTTTTAATTCAAAGGATAAGCTTAAGGCGTTGAACAACATCATACACCCAAGAGTCAGAACTAATTTTGATCAGTGGAAAAGTCGACAGGACCATCCATATTGCCTTTATGAAGCAGCGATACTTCTCGAGAGTGGCAGCGCTGAAGCTTGTGATGACATAATATTAGTGACTGCACCGCGAGAGGTCCGTATGAAAAGAGTTATGGAGCGCGATGGTGCTAATCGAGATGAGATCATCAAAAGAATGGATAACCAGTGGTCGGATCTCAAAAAAGTCGATTTGGTAAATTATGTTATTTTCAATATTGAATTTCAAAAGATTCAGAAATATTGTTACCATATAGACAGTTACCTGTTAAAATAATGAGGATATCATAAGCATTTCACAGGTTAAAAATGGGTTAAAAGGTCTTTAACAGAATATCATAAAGCTACCTTTGACTTGTGCAAAAACGTCTGCTGTACATCCTAATTGGTTTGATGTCCCTATCACTAATAGGGATTATCACAGTCCAGATTTACTGGATTGTAGATTCTATTTCAAAAAAAGAAGAGCAGTTTTCTTTTGCCATGAAACAAACATTGTCAGACGTTGTTCAGGAGGTCGAGCTACGTGAGGTTCGTAAGTACTACCTAGCATTTGAGAATCTCGCAGATAGTCTCGGTGTGCGACCGGACCGCAGAGAGCTTCTTGAACTAATGTACGTTGAAAGAGATGGGAGTCAACAGGAGATTTCAAGGTATAAAAACAGTTTACTTACAGAGAGTTACAAATTAGATCCCCAACTACTTGAGTTGGATCTGGACAGTATAACATTTACAAGGCTCTACAATGCTACTTCTAAGAAAATAGCCAATGATAATCTAGATGGCTCAGGATCTAAGTATACTACCGTAGATAAAATTATCGATGTAGAGGAGTATCAATTAATCGCCTACCGTGATTTAGTCCGTGAGAATAATCACAAATTACCTATAACCTTCAGAACCAGTGCTAAAGAAATACAGAATCTAATAGAAGCAGAGTTACAGGATAGAGGTATCGACACAGATTTTGAGTTTGCAATTTTTCAACAAGGTTATCCTACGCGCATCGCATCAGAAAATTTTCAATTTGAAGAGAACGCAACCTGGAGTCACAGCATTTTTGAATCTGCAGAAAAAGGTGCTTTGCCTTATAAGCTCTTAATTAACATCCCGGGTAGGGAGAAGGTCATCTTGTCATCTGTAACTGGAATGGCCTTACTAAGCCTTCTATTTACCGCGGTAATCGTAATTGCATACAGCAATGCCATCAACCAAATCTTCAAGCAGCGTCAGATCTCGCAGATAAAGACTGATTTTATTAATAACATGACCCATGAGTTCAAGACGCCTATCGCTACAATCAACCTGGCTCTTGACTCATTAAAGCATCCTAAAATTGCGTCAGACCCAGAACGAGTAAAGAGTTATCTACGCATGATCCGTGAAGAGAATAAGCGCATGCATAGCCAAGTCGAGAATGTCTTGCAGATTTCAAAACTGGAAAAGAACGAATTAAATATTGAAAAGCAACGAGTAGATCTTAACGAAATCATTGACGATGCTATTTCCCATATTTCACTTATTCTGGAACAACATAATGGTTTGCTTCAAACACATTTTGGGGCATTGCGCACAGAGGTTTTAGGGAACGAAAGTCACCTTTCCAATGTCGTCGTAAACATCTTAGAGAACGCCATTAAATACAGCTCAGATTCACCAGTGATTGATATCTATACAGAAAACTACAAAGATCTCATTGTTGTCAAAGTGCGTGATCAGGGTATAGGAATGAGCAAATCGGTAAGTCGTAAAGTGTTTCAGAAGTTCTATAGAGAACATACTGGCGATATACATAACGTAAAGGGTCACGGGTTAGGAATGGCCTATTCAAAAAGAATAATCGAAGACCACCACGGTCACATATATGTCGAGAGCGAAAAAGGTAAAGGAAGCACCTTTACCTTTCAATTACCTTTAATCACCTAAATTTCAATGCTTATGGAAACTGAAAACAAAAAAATCCTTCTGGTAGAAGATGATCCCAACTTTGGGACAGTCCTCAAAGACTACCTTCTGATGAACGACTTTGATGTCGTGCACGCCAAAAATGGTATGGAAGGCTTTGAAAAATTTAAGAAAGACAATTATGATCTATGTATCCTAGATGTCATGATGCCTTATAAAGACGGCTTTACTTTAGCTAAAGAGATACGAGAGAAAAACGAAGAAGTACCTATCATTTTCTTGACGGCAAAAGCCATGAAAGAAGATGTATTGCGTGGCTACAAGGTAGGAGCAGATGACTATCTGAACAAGCCATTTGATAGCGAGGTATTATTGATGAAGATCAAAGCCATTATCCAGCGCAAAGGGCAGGATAGCATTGCAGACTCTAAAGAATTTGAGTTCCAGATTGGAAACTTTCATTTAAACTCAAAACTGAGATTCCTATCTTACAATGAGCAGGAGCCTATCAAATTATCCCCAAAGGAAAATGAATTGCTTAGATTACTGGCGTTGCATCTGAATGATTTGATGCCAAGAGAGCTTGCCTTGACTAAAATCTGGAGAGATGACAACTATTTTACCTCTAGATCGATGGATGTATATATAGCAAAATTGCGTAAGTATCTTAAGCCGGATGACAATGTCGAGATCGTGAATATTCACGGTGAGGGATTCCGTCTTCTGGTAAAGGATCAAGTAGATTACTAGGCAATCTATTTTTTCAATTTTTCTTCAACCCGTTCTATTATTTCTGTAGGGCGGGTTTTATAATTGAACCAATCAATATCTTCTTGATTTCTATACCAGGTGAGTTGACGTTTTGCGTAACGCCTAGAATTGCGCTTCACCAGTCTAATTGCTTCTTCAAGCGTGTAATCACCTTCCAAGTAAGGAAATATTTCCTGATATCCTACAGTTCTTAAACTTCGGTTATCTCTGTAATTGGAAAGGCTCTTCACCTCATCAACTAAACCCTGGCAAAACATTTCATCTACCCTGCGATTTATACGTTCGTATAAATCCTCCCTTTCAGCATGTAAACCTATGCGTATCGTTTTGAAAGGCTTTTTAGGAATTGGTTTTGCCTGCAGCTCACTCATCTTTAGACCACTGGCTCGATAAATTCCTAAAGCTCGTAGTAAACGCCTAGGATTATCAATATCTGCCGTGCTGTAAAAAGTAGGATCTACTTGCTGTAATTCATTTTGTAGATATGCAATTCCATTGCTCTTTAAATCTTGATCTAATTGTTCTTGGATGTCTTCAGAAACTTCGGGAAATTCATTTAACCCTTTCAGAACTACCTGCTCATAGAGCCCTGAGCCACCTACAAGAACAAGGACATCATGAGACTCAAACAATTTTTCAATTAGTTGCGAAGCTTCCTTTTCATAAGAACCAACGCTCAACTCACTAGAAATACTGCGATCATGGATAAAGTAATGTAGGGCTTGTGACTGTTCCGCAGGACTAGGTGCCGCCGTACCTATGACCATTTCTCTGTAGAATTGCCGACTATCGCAAGACAGTACAGGACAATTAAAGTGTTGAGCAAGTTCAATTGATAATCTTGTTTTGCCTATCGCGGTAGGTCCTACAACAGATATAATTGTCTTATCAGTAGTAATCAATGGTGTTGAGGATGGATTTATTACGCTTTCGCGAAAGCGGAATTTCAATTATCTAATGAACAACCACACTTATGGCAGAACTTTGCGTCATCTTGATGTTTTTTGGCTAAACAGTTCTGACAAACTTGAGTGTTCACATGTCGATAATTGGGATTCAGTTTTTTTTCTTCTTCTTTGTTATTTGCCCCAGAATACTCTGCGCTCACTATTCCAGTAGGTACAGCAATGATCCCATACCCCATAATCATGATTATGGTGGCTAGTAATTGACCTAAAGGCGTAACTGGCGCAATGTCTCCAAAGCCTACTGTTGTAAGCGTTACGATACACCAATATATTGACACTGGAATGCTGACAAAACCATGTTCCGGCCCTTCCACGAGGTACATGAGCGTTCCCATGATAACAGAAAGAACAAGAACTGCAAACAAAAACACCGCAATTTTCGGGGTGCTGGAACGTATAGCCTTCATCAATTTATCACCTTCACCTATGTATCTGGTGACTTTCAATATTCTAAAAACACGCAATAAACGGAGAGCTCTTACGGCTATCAGCGCATTTATGCCACCAAAGAAGAAAGTCAAATAAAGTGGGATGGTAGATAGTAAGTCTATGATCCCAAAAAAACTTAAAATATACCTTGACGGTTTGTTGACCGCGATAATTCTGAGGACGTATTCTATGGTAAAGAAAATTGTAATTATCCACTCTGCGGTGATGAAATCATCAGCGTATTTTTCACCCAGGCTAGGTACACTCTCCAGCATGACCAGGATCAAGCTAACAATGATTACAACGAGTAGAACAATATCAAACAGTTTTCCAGCTGGCGTGTCTGCTTCATAGATTACCTCGTGAAGCTTTCTACGCCAGGCGCTAGAAGTATGGCTCTCGATGTCAGCCATATTAATATCTCATGGGAAATTTGCTAGGCATGGCCTCGTGCATTATGGCATATATCTTATCAAACACGTCATCTGCACTAGGCTTAGAGAAATAATCGCCATCACTACCATAGGCTGGGCGGTGTGCCTGTGCCGTTAACGTTTGAGGTTTGCTGTCAAGGTATTTGTAGGCGTTCTGATCGTCTAAAACCTTTTGGAGGATATAAGCGCTTGCTCCACCAGGCGCATCTTCATCAATTACAATTAGTCGATTGGTTTTTTTGATACTCTCGACTATATCATGATTTAGATCAAACGGTAGCAATGACTGAATATCTATGATTTCAATATCAATTCCGGCGCGCTCAAGCTCTTGAGCTGCTTGCTCAATAATGCGCAAGGTGGAGCCGTATGACACAACAGTTATATCTGTTCCCTCTCTCAAAACTTCGACTTTACCTACTGGCGTTTTGAACTCACCTAAATTATTGGGTAGCTTCTCTTTCAATCGATAGCCATTCAGGCATTCCACGATAATAGCAGGCTCGTCGCTTTCTAGCATGGTATTGTAAAAACCAGCAGCTTGCGTCATGTTTCTTGGAACAAGAACGTTGATCCCCCTTACTAGATTGATGATACCACCCATCTGCGAACCACTGTGCCAGATCCCCTCAAGTCGATGCCCTCGAGTCCTGATAATGCATGGTGATTTTTGCCTTCCCGCAGTACGATATTGTAGGGTAGCAAGGTCATCACTAAGTATCTGTAGGCAGTAAAGAATGTAATCCAGGTACTGTATTTCTGCAATGGGTTTGAGCCCCCGCATGGCTAATCCTATTCCCTGACCGGCAATGGTGGCTTCACGTATTCCAGTATCACTAACTCTGAGTTCACCATGCTTTTCCTGCATGCCTTCCAGCCCTTGATTCACGTCACCTATCTCACCAGAGTCTTCACCAAAGACAAGTGTTCTAGGGTCAGAAGAAAGTATAGCGTCAAAGTTGTCACGCATGATGATTCGAGCGTCCACTTCTTCACTATTGTCGGCATAGATGGGCGCAACTGGTTCAATGTTTGTGGCAGACTTTTCTGACTCGCTGTATAGGTGCTTACTATAGCTATCCTGAAGTGTATTGCGATAATTGTTCAGCCACGATTGAAGTGCATCTATTTCAGAACCTTGATTTTGAAGAACGGATCTCAAAACCTTGCGCACAACTTCAAAAATATCCTTGCGATAAAGCTCCTTTTGTTGAGCTAATTTTGCAACACTCTGTTTTACGAAGACAGTATCGTCGTGTTTCTCAATTACTTTGTTTAGTAATGAGACTGCCTCGTCTCGCTCTGCGAGAATAGGATTCATGTAAGCTTCCCAAGCAGCTTTTTTACCTTGACGAACCTCTCTCTTAATTTCTTTTTCTAGATCACTCAGCTCCTGATCAGTTGCAAAATTGTTGTCAATAAGCCACTGTCTAAAAACTGCATTACAGTCATGGTCTTTTTCCCATTGAAGCCTGTCAGCATCTTTGTATCGCTCGTGAGAACCACTGGTACTGTGTCCTTGCGGCTGGGTCAATTCATCTACATGAATCAGAATTGGAACATGCTGCTCTCTTGCTAGTTCACCAGCTTTCTCATAGGTCTCGACCAGCTGTACGTAGTCCCATCCTTTTACATTGAATATCTCAAATCCATTTTCTTTCTCATTGCGCTGGAATCCAGAAAGGATCTTGCTAATGTTTTCTTTTGTAGTCTGGTGTCGAGCATGCACAGAAATTCCATATTCATCATCCCATACACTGATGACCATAGGAACTTGAAGGACACCTGCCGCGTTAAAAGTTTCCCAGAACAGCCCTTCACTGGTACTGGCATTACCTATAGTCCCCCATGCTACTTCATTGCCTTGGTCAGAAAATAAATTGTCCTTGTCTAGTTTATTGTTGTGTCTGTAAATCTTGGAAGCCTGCGCAAGTCCAAGAAGTCTAGGCATCTGACCAGCAGTGGGGGAGATGTCGGCACTAGAATTCTTCTGATCCTTCAAGGACTTCCATGTACCATCTTCATTTAAGCTGTGAGTAGCAAAGTGTCCACCCATTTGTCGTCCTGCACTCATGGGTTCTTGAGTGATGTCAATGTTAGCGTAGAGTCCAGCAAAAAACTCTTGAATATTCAATTCACCTATGGCCATCATAAAGGTTTGATCCCTATAGTAGCCACTTCTGAAGTCACCATTTTTGAATGCACGAGCCCATGCAAGCTGTGGCAATTCTTTACCATCGCCAAAAATTCCAAACTTAGCCTTACCTGTAAGTACTTCCCTACGACCCAATAGGCTACATTCCCTACTGGTTACAGCGATTTTATAATCCTTGAGGACTTCTGCTTTAAAGTCTTCTTTTTTCAATTGACTCTCTTCCTGTACCCGTGCTGACAACATTTCTTCCATAGTTCAACAAAAATACGGCTTACTGTAGCAAGCGGCAATAATGCATCTAATACCAGCGCCGCTGGAAAAGGCTCACAAAAGTTCCAACATCTAGGGATACGATAAAACGAATACGCTGATCATAATTGTCTTGAGCTATTTCCCAGCCATTGTTGCTATATACTGGAAAATACAATTCAAAATAATCCTGAAGAAGATTTAGTCTGATACCGCTATCATACACAAACTTTGGGCCGCTACCACTGTTATTCACAAAACCCACATCGCCATATGCAAAAACGTATTTCCAGATGCTGTAAGAAGCATTTACGGTAGTGATCCACTGATTTGCAAATGCTGGTTCCAATTGACTTTTAAAGCCACCTTCTGCAATAATGAGTTGTTGCGAGAATAGTCCCTCTTCCTCAGATCGACCATAATAATTATAGTCAAAAAGGTAATCGGTAGGTCTGTCTAGGGCGAAAGAGAAAAAGTCACCTTCACTTTGAGAGTCGTTGTGCAAAAATGTTCCAGCAAAGAACCTCAGGTTCAGTTGTCTATTGTCTTTGAACAATTTTCTCCATTCTATTCTGAAAGTTGCTTTGGAAAATTTAGGTGAAACCTCAGCGCCAATGTTGTACAAAAAAAATCGTCGGAAATTCGGATCTGCATCGCTAAAATTGATGGCAAATACATTGTAATCTGGCTCGTCGATAGGCGTGTTTGGGTTTCTGTCCCGATCAATAAAGATATTTCTGAAAGTCAATCGCTGCCGGCGATTGCTACGCAGATCTTTAGGTCTATAATTGAAACTCAGGTAACCTGAAGCCCTGCGGAACATCAAATCATCCTCGTATGAAAATCTGCTGGCGCTCGCCCCATAAGTGATTTGAAACAGCGGCTCATTGCGATCCTGCAATGGATGATTGTGTCTAAAGCTTACACTACCCACCACTTTGTTAGACCTAAAGCCATAGGCAGGCTTGATGCTATATTGAAATGGTTTAGCTAGAATATTGTTATTGTAAAATCGACTCCCCAGAGCGATTCCATCGTAGATATTGAATTCAAAGTCAGGAATAAAAAATACTTGAGATTTTTCTGGATCCTCAACGTCCTTAAAAAACCTGAATTCCACTGGTCTATTAAGTGATGGGAATGGTTTTAATGTTCGATAATTATCACGAGGATTGAACTCTGGAATAAGTTGTTCATAGTTGATGGCGACCCTGTTTGCCTGCTTTCGCGAAAGCGCAACAATACTATCTCCTAGAAACCCTGGAATATATTTTTTAGTGATTATGCTATCTTCTCTATACGCAAAAACGGGCAGTGGAAGCTTAAAATCAGACTTGTTTTTAATCTTCAGATAGACGGAATCACCTTCTTCTCTTACACTCTTGATCTTCCAATCAATGCGTTTATGTGTGGTGACGTACTCGTCGAAAAACCAATCAACCGGTAAAGCAGTCTTAGATTGTAGAACTTGCTCAAAGGCTTCAGGATCTATAATTGTTCTAGATGATGGGCTGTAAATATCCCGAATAGATTGTTCAAGAGAATTGTCGCCTAGGTAATCCTGAAGATACCTTAAACCAACTGCTCCCTTGTAAGGTATTCCCAGTTGCTCATTGAATTTGATTAATGAGTCGATAGGTGTTACAACTGCCTGATCTAGATTAAGCCTTGCGCTATTGAGATAAAGCAGGGGATATTGATCGTTTATTTTTAATTGAGCAAGTTTAAAACCTCTTATTCCCCAGATCTCACCTAACGCACCTGAAATTTTAAGCTCTGGATAATAGATATCTATGTACTCCATGAGTAGGTAAACCATTATGGAGTGTTGAATCCATCCATCTTCTCTGGGATTCACATTTATACCATTCTCCACCCATTTGCGAGTCATGGTTTTGAGCATTTTTGCCTCATAGGTAAAACCTGCTGGATAGGGATTGATGAAGCTAGGTAGCTCACTTAATCCATAGACTGGATTTTCTTTGTAGTAATCCTCACTGATAAATAAGCGTGCATCTCTCAAGGCCCCCAGGCGATCCTTTAGAAAGGTTGAAATCCTACTCAGGAAAATGAGTTTAGACTCAAAATTCAGATTTTTGTCAACTATATCTGTGACAATATCCGCACCTGGTACATTGTATTCCTTGAATAAGCTTTCTTCTTCAAAAATGTGAAGCCTAGCTTCTTTTAAGTTTTTGCCTTCAAATAGATAACTGCGGTTTTTATCCACTTGGCTGGTAAGACTTGTGCTAATGCTTGAGACGGCTTGATAGTTTTTAGGGACGTGTAGGGAGACTGTAAAATCCATGGTGCTACCATAGAAATCGTTCAGCATTTTATGAGAATGGTAATCCCATTCACCATTTACAAACTGTGCTGGATGCAGGTACCAGTACTTGACTGAGTAGTTGCCATTGCTGTGTTTACCGTAGTCAGTAAAGGAAGCGTCAGGAATTTTGACTTGGTATCTTAGATTGAAGGTTCTCTTTTCACCCGGTGGAATGGATTGTTGAAGTTTCAATTTCAGGATGTCCACAGCATCATTAGACCTGAGAATTTCAATTCCTTGCTCGCTATAGTTATTGGGAATGATGGCAGTTCCACCACGGCGATCCTGGCTTGAAAATTCAAAGTTGTTTTTAAAGTCTTCTGCAAATCGTTCAGCTAATGCACTTTCTTGTGTGCTAAAGGCGTTAGCCCAATCCAATAGAATAACCTCAGACCATTCTTTATTACTCTCATTATGAATGGTCAGCTCTTGATTGATATCTAATATGTCTTTCTCGGGTACCAGCTTAACTACCATATTAGTAGCGTGCTGAGCTAAACCTAGCGAGCAAAATAAAAAGAGGGCAAGAAACCTTGTCATGTAAGCTGCAAAATTTGAGAAATGAATTTTTGGTTAGTTAGCAGCTGTATTGCAAACGAGTTGAAAAATAAAATAGTGTCTTAGAAATTGGGACTTAAGCTATACTTTCTATAGAAGTCGTTAATGATCTGAACGACCTCTTCACTATCGTCAACAAGATGTAGTAAATCTATATCTTCAGGACTGATGGTAAAGAATTTCTCATCCAGTGTGCTTTTGATCCAATCCATCAAACCGCTCCAGAACTCAGTACCTACCAGAATGATAGGGAACTTTGCGATTTTATTGGTTTGGATAAGTGTAAGCGCTTCAAATAATTCATCAAGCGTACCGAATCCACCTGGCATTACGACAAATCCCTGTGAATACTTGACAAACATCACCTTACGAGCAAAAAAGTAGTCAAAATCAAGGCTCTTGTCATGGTCGATATATGGATTGTCGTGTTGTTCAAATGGCAAAGCGATATTTAAACCCACAGAGGTTCCACCTGCGTTATAAGCACCTTTGTTTCCAGCTTCCATGATACCAGGTCCACCACCAGTAATTACCCCGTAGCCACTTTCAACGATTTTAGTCGCAATGTCAGCGGCGAGCTGGTAATACTTGTTTTCTGGTTTCAATCGAGCACTACCAAAAATTGAGATGCAGGGACCAATTCTTGACATGCGCTCATACCCCATTACAAATTCAGAAAGAATTTTAAATGTGGCCCAACTGTCATTAGTCTTTAGATCATTCCAGCCTTTTTCATTGATCTCTTTTCTCATAAAATAGCTTCAGGATTTACTTTTTCTGCAATGCGAGCAAATTTAGGCGTATCGTTGTTTTAATAGCATCTTTGCCACTAGTTTTTCCAATGACTTTGAATCCTTTAAGTAAATACCTCCCATTGCAAGCCTTGGAACCTGTTTTATCCTTGTTGGATCATCATGCAGTCCAGCTAAAGATCGTGAACGAGCGCAAAACACGTCATGGAGATTATAGACACCATGGCAATGGGTTGCACGTCATTACCATTAATTCATGCCTCAACAAGTATCGATTTCTGATCACCTTGATCCATGAAATTGCCCATCTTGTGGCTTTCCAGAAATATGGGGGTATGATAAAACCACATGGGCGGGAATGGAAGTTTACCTTCCAGCACTTGATGCTGCCGCTATTGCGTCCGGAAATTTTCCCATCAGAATTGTTGCCCTTGCTTGCCAGACATTTCAAAAATCCCAGAGCAAGTAGTGACACAGATTCTGCACTAAGTATTGCACTTAAACGTTACGATATTGAGGATGCTAAAACCTTTATATTTGAACTTTCTACTGGTGCATTGTTTATGTTTCAAGGGCGATTATTCAAAAAAGGTAAGAAGTTGCGAAAGCGTTACCAATGTCTTGAAATGGAGACCCAGAGGCTTTTTGTATTCCAGCCTAATGCTCAAGTTGAAATTGTCAAGGAATGAAAGAAAACAATTATGCCGTCATAATGGCGGGTGGGGTAGGTTCCCGATTTTGGCCACTCAGCAAAAAATCCTTTCCTAAACAATTCCATGATCTTCTAGGGTTGGGACGTTCTCTACTTCAGATGACCTATGATAGGCTTCAGGAGGAAATTCCTCCCAGTCAGATTAT
This sequence comes from uncultured Flavobacteriaceae bacterium, assembly GCA_964478845.1. GTDB lineage: Bacteria > Bacteroidota > Bacteroidia > Flavobacteriales > Flavobacteriaceae > Nonlabens. The sequence goes on from CAYZJT010000002.1 coordinate 279,205, forward strand.
CATTCTTACTAATGCAGATTACGTAGATCTGGTCAAAGAACAACTACCAGATATCTTAGAAGAGAATATTGTCGCAGAACCTGCCATGCGCAATACTGCACCGTGTATACTGCTAGCAGCACTCAAGATCCTGAAAAAAAATCCTGATGCCAAAATGATTGTCGCACCTAGCGACCACTACATTCCAGACACCAAAGCCTTCTTGAAGGATCTACGCACGGCTTTTTCTTTCTGTATTGATAATCCAGATGCGCTCATGACCATGGGAATTACACCCACCGCGCCCAAGACTGGTTATGGCTACATTGAGTATTCCGAAAATAATGAGGCAGTAAAAAAGGTAGATCAGTTCAGGGAAAAACCAGATCACGATACGGCTGTCAAATTTCTCGCCGCAGGTAATTTTCTGTGGAATGCAGGGATTTTTATTTGGAGTGCGGGCGGTGTGGCTTCCGCTTTCGCGAAAGCGCAACCTAAAATGTACTCCTTATTTGAGAGTGGGATAGAAGATTACAACACTCCTTCTGAAAAAGTGTTCCTTGAAGAAAATTATCCAAATACAGATGAAATATCTGTGGACTATGCCATCCTCGAGAAAAGCAACCAGGTGTTTGTCTTACCCGTGAATTTCCAATGGAATGATCTTGGTACTTGGCCATCGCTCTATGAAGAACTTTCTGAAAATGAAGAAAGTGTGGCGATCAATGCACAGCTAACAGAAATAAAATCTGAACGTAATATCGTGCGCACAGGAGTTGAGAAAAAAGTCATTGTTCAGGGTTTGAGTGATTACATCATTGTCGATCAGGATGATGTGCTCATGATCTTACCTAAAACAGCTGAACAGGAAATTAAAACCGTGCGCAATCTCGTCATGGATAAGCATGGCAACCATATGGGATGATGACCGAAGAAAACACACAACCTAACCAGCCCGCAAATCAGCCAGAAGCTGATGATAAATCAATTGGCGGAATTCTGAAAAACTTCTCTGATTTCTTACGTCAATTGTTAGACATAAGGGAAGACTCTGATCGCAGCGAGACAGTCGAGTCTGTGCGTAAAGACATCAACTTTAAAGGTCATAATGCTTGGATTTTGATCTTTAGTATTATGGTAGCAAGCGTAGGTCTTAATGCCAATAGCCCAGCAGTGGTGATAGGTGCGATGTTGATCTCCCCTCTCATGGGACCAATTGTGGGAGTAGGATTAGGTACTGCTATCAATGATGGTAGGATGCTCAGGCGATCCATCACAAATATGCTAGTAATGGTAATCCTCTCTGTAATTACGTCCAGCATCTATTTTGCAATTACGCCATTACAGGAAATGGGGTCAGAACTTGCTGCTCGAACGGAGCCTACCATACTAGACGTGCTGGTGGCCATATTTGGTGGTCTTGCCCTCATCGTTGCAAAGGCAAAAAAGGGAACTATTTCTAACGCAATAGCGGGGGTGGCAATAGGTACGGCTCTTATGCCACCACTATGTACCGCTGGCTATGGGTTTGCGACCGGGCAGTGGTTGAAACTTGCCGGGGCACTATATCTGTTTTTTATAAATTCCGTTTTCATTGCACTTGCTACTTTCCTAGTTTGTAAGTTTTTGCGTTTCCCGATGGTCAAATACGCTAATGCAAAGCAGCGTAAAAGGGTAAATCGTATTGCAACAGCTCTCGGGATACTAGTTTTAATTCCGTCCATCTACCTTTTTTACAATCTCTACACAGAAACCAAGTATGTATCGCAGGCAAGAAAATTTGTTAACGAGGTGGTTACTCACCCAGGCACACGAGCCCAGGCTGATTGGAATCATGAGGATAAAAAATTAGAAGTGATTCTACTAGGACGACAAGTTCCACAACCTACACTAGATGACTGGACTTATAAATTTAATAGTGAAGAGACTTTTGAAGATTGTAAAATCGAGTTTTTGCAAAATAGTTACACGGTAATCTCAGATAATGATGAAGATGTAGAACGTTTACAAGAAGAACGAATTAATGACATTAAGCTCATCCAGAATAAAGACCAGCGTATTGCCGCCTTAGAAAGAGAGCTGGAATTTACTATGGCAAGTTTCAAAAATCTTAAAGTCCTCGCACAAGAGGCCGAATATTTGTACCCAGAGATAAGTGCCATTTCTTATGCACCTGTCGTAGGACGTAACCAGTTGACCAAAGCTTTTGATACTGTAGATGTTTTTACTATAACCTACGCAGACACTTTAATCCCGCAAAATCAAAAATCGCAAATCGCGGCTAGAATGCAAAGCTGGCTAAAATTCCGCATGGATTCCGAAAAAGTGGAAGTTAAAGAGTTCAGCGAGTCTATAGTTCCTAGCGACACTACAAAGCCAAATGTGCAGCCTGTCAAAATCAAAAATCCATAAAATAAAAAAGCCTCTGGATTACCCAGAGGCCTTTCTCAACCAATCAACCACCAATCAAACAATGCTTATTTTGTTTGATGATATCCTTCATGCGCGGTGGCTTGCGCACTATTTCCTTTCAATTGACTTTCCTCGCTCGTTTCAGGAGAGTTACTCTTCATCTGTGAAGATGGCTTCATATCTTTTAGTTGTCTCAATCCTTCATCGCTAGTATAGCCCTGGTCGTAACCACTGGTGTTACCATGTGTTTGTTCGCTAGTGATATGCGTAGTATCAACATCATTACTGGTAACCACTTTACCTTCATCTGGCTTACCACTTTTTGCAAATTTTTGGTCAAACTGATTTGAATCACCTGTTTGTCCCTCTACTTGTTGAAACTGGGCATTTTTGGTCTCGTGATTGCTATAATCCTGCTCTGTTTTATCAGAGTTAATCGTTCCCTGACTTTGCGCTTGGGCAGCTTCATCCAATTGTTCTGAATTTTGATTGTTTTTTGCGATAGGTTCACCACTTTTTAATTGATCGTGGTGGTTGTTGACACCTTCTTTTTGATCGATATCATTTTTGTAGTCTCTATCCCCGTAACCGTTTTTGGTATTTTGCTTTTCCATATTCGTTAGTTTAATTTAATAAGACTAAAAATAGAAAGCGAACAACGGCTATTATCTACAATTAACTAGGATTAACTGCGGGTTTTGATTAATTAAGTTAAAACCCGATAAATGGCGATTTACTTAGCATTTAGATAACAACGGGCAAGGGCATCGCCCCATGCTCTAACTGTATCACCAAAACTCTCAAGTATGGCATCTGTTCCTAAAACAGAGCCTTTAGTGAGTCTGCCTAACGTATATAGACCAGTGACCGCTGAGCCATTTACAACTAGCATTGAGTTCTCATTTGTTCTGATGCCCAGTTCTGGTCCTACAACCTCAGCAAGATTTTGTGCTTGAATGGATTTTATGAGCGGGTCATCTATTTCAAGCCACACAGGATCTGCAAGCACTGAATCCACTAGAGTGTCAGCAGTGACAGATTTACCACTTTTCTGCAGTTGATAACCTTCATCCACCAGATTCAGCTCTGGGTCCTTCACTAAGTCAAAATTCAAACAACCGTTCTCTGCTAATGCTATTAATTGTAAGATGCTTTCCACAGGTGGTCCATAAGTAAATTGTTTCAACTGTTCATCCAGTTTTACTAGTTCACTCATATCGCTATCTGATGCTTCTGAGTGAGCAAATAAATCATAAAGCGTCGGGTGAAGTTTGCGCCAGGTATGACCAGCTACATAATCCAACGAAAATTGTCTTTCTCCATAGGCCATCTCACAAAAGACCTTCATATAGTCCGCAATTTCTAGATCAGAATCGATGATCAATTCATCTTTTACTGTAGGATCTCTATACCATTTTTCAATTAGCTCACGCAATTCTTCAAATGATAGGTCTTGGTACTCATCATGTTTAACTGTTGCTAGAAAGGTTTCAGCTGCCAGAATGGACATTTCCTTTAGGACCGTAGCAATGACGTCTGAACCTTCCTTAATGCTTGATTCAACGCTGCTTTTAAAAATGTCTACCTTAGAATCATCAGGTTGAAATAGTTGATCTATTTTTTGCCCTACGGGTTTGGGAATAGGCGGTAAACCGTCTAGGGAGTAGGGGTAGATTTTTTTACTCGTTACTTTACTGTACTTCAAATAGATACTCTCTTCTCTAGCGATAAAATCACCTCGTTTTGCATCTAATGCTTGCCGCACCACATCGATCATAGATAATCCCATTCCTTTTATTATTAAGCTGTCAGCTTTGGAGATCAGTTTATCACTTCCACTACTATAAGGATTGCTCACAAAAAAATTTCCAGTAGCATAAGCATGCTTCATCAGGTGAACATTTTCATCACTCGGTCTAGTAGGTAGATGACCTGTAGAAAGTAGTACGTTTTTAACTTGATAAACCTTGTTTTTTGTGGCCAGATCAAACCCATCACTTTTTTTACTTAAGCTGATTGCCTTGTGTTGAATCACTTTAAGTTGTTCACGGTCAGAAAAGGCGTCAACCATGCTATTTGCTCTCTCATTTAGATAGATTCCCATCTGTTTCCGCAAGAAGAAATGGTCTCTTTCCTCACTTATTTCATGATCAAAAGTTTTTTTAGACCAAGTCGTAAAATCAGGAAACTCAGGTATCACCAGATCACCTAGAACAGCCCCATCCCTTCCCGATAAATTATCTAGATTACGATCACTTATGTTATTCCAGTTGCCTTCAGATTGTTCAGGTGACCAAGCTGTTCCAGCGCCCAGAAACTTATTGGATTCAAAAATTAAAATTTTGAAATTGGCACGTTTACGCTTTCGCGAAAGCGTACTATCCATACCCGCCAGTTGCTCAGAGAGTGATAAAAAGAAGCTTTCTAAAGCGTACAGACCTCTAGGACCAAAACCTATGATGGCTAAATCAAACATCAACCTTTTTAGACAAAGCTATCTTGATTATCACGTCTAGATGTGATTACTTTTATAAAACATTAAAAATTTGATAGCATCCTACAGAAAAAAGGGAAAGCCTTCTTTTATATATTTGGAATTCTAGTGTAATTAACATAAAACCGACCGTTTCCATGCATATCTTACAAGTTAGATCCCTGCCTATTAAAGATGTTTTACAAAATCTTGCAGATGCCTTGAATGCAGAAGTTATTGAAGATTGCGAGATCTATAGATTAGAAATACCGCAAAACTATGGTGAAGGGTTTATTCAAGGTGTGAATTTCCCAAGTGGTCTCGCATGGCTCCAGTATAACTGTAAATTTAAGAAGGCAACTGAAATTAGGTTTACAGTCAATAAAATTCATCCGCTTAAATTATTGTATAACCTTAGCGATAAAATCACTCATACTTTTGAAGACGATCCAGAGCTACACGAGGCAAACCAATTCCAAAACCTAATTGTAGGTAGCAAAAACAACGGGGGACACATTTTACGTTTCAGGGCTAAGCGATGGATAAAATTAAATAGTGTTGAAATCAACCGTAAAAGATTTGTTCAAGAACTAGCCTGTACGGTAGACTCTCTAGATTCTGATTTAAAAGAAGCCATGACTGATATCGAGGCAAAAAACCAGTATTATTTTGAAGGTCCGTACACATTAAAAATTGCCAATATCTTTCAATCTATTGACAGCTTTAAGTATGATCGATTTGTACGTAAAATGTTCTTGGCTTCTAAAAGTTTTGAAATTCTCGCGGTGCAGTTATTGGACTATGTTGATCTAGTTGAAGCAACAAAACTAGATACTCAGGATCATGAACTCATGAGAAAGATAGAAGGTCTTGTTGAACAAGACTTCAGGAAATATGGAACAGTAAGAGCAATATCTACTAAATTAAAAGTGTCTGAGCCACGTTTACAAAAACTCTTCAGAAGACATTTTGATGCTACGGGGAATGAATATCTCAAGAAAAAGCGCATGGATCTGATCGTTGAAATGTTGGAAGACACCTCGTTGTCGATTAATGATATTTCACGACTTGTGGGTATAGACAGTGCCAGCTATCTGAGTAAAATATTCCGTGCCAAGTTTGTTCTTTCCCCAAATCAGTATCGCATGCAAATGAAGAGGGGGGACAATTAACGTATTTTTTTCATACCCCTGTAGTTCCTGAAATTCAGAGAGCTAGTTTTTTTTCTTACAAAAAGATTATCATAAGCAAATTGTAATTTGTTGATTGTGATTTAATTATTGTCATACGTCCCAATTTGGGTGCCTAGTTTCACAACCTAATCAGCACTCAAAAATGTATAGATCTTCACTTTACGTCTTGGCCATCATGGTTACGCTCGTAACTGTAAGTTGTCTGTATTTTCCTGTTTTTGGTCTAGTACTTCTGGTACTAAACTTTTTGCTAGCCCTTTACATAAGTACACAGCGTCTTAAGCTTGCCTACGCAAATGAAGATCTTGAGGAAACTGAAAGGGATGCCTTACGACCCAAACCATTTGTGAGCATTCACATCGCGGTTTGCAAAGAACCTGTGAACAGCGTCATCAAAACCGTGAAAGCGGCTTCCAGGCTAGACTACGAGAATTATGAGGTGATTGTCTATTACAACAATACGCCAGAAGCAAAGCTTGTACGGCCAGTAGAGTTGGTTTGTAAATACCTGTCTAATGTGAGATTCTACAACTGTCCAGAAGTAGAAGGTTATAAAGCAGGTGCGCTCAACAAATGCCGTGAGATCATGCACCCACATACAGATCTCATTTTTACGGTAGATGCAGATTATATTCTGAAGCCTACGGCACTTACTGCCGCGGTAGAAGAGTTTTACAAAAAAGATGTAGATCTTCTTCAATTCCCACAGTCTTATACAAATCACCAAGAGAACAACGCCCTGGCGCTCGAGTTTCAGCACTATTTTAAGTTTTACTCTACCAAGGCTTCCAAAGAGCGTAAAAATCTGCCCACCGGAACCCTTACGCTGGTAACTGTTGAGTGCCTGGACGCTATAGATGGATGGCCAGAAAATTCAATTACTGAAGATGCCTATCTGGGTGTCCAGATGCTCAAACAGGGTTATACGATCGGTTATTGCGACATGGTAATAGGACAGGGGATCATGCCCAGTTCTACCAGTGATCTCAAAACCCAGCGCATGCGTTGGATTTTTGGGAATTTTCAGGTGCTCGTGCACGCCTTGAGGCTTCCTGGACTCAAACTTAAAACCAAGTCACTTGTTGCCACCCAGCTCACCTCATGGATTAATCTGAACGGTTTGCCGTGGCTTTTTGTCATCGCAGTAGCCATGCTTCTCCTGACAGGGATTTTAATTAATGCCAGTGCGATGCTTTCTCTCGCTCTGGCTACCATCTACATGAATTCAATCTGCAGCTTTGTAACATTCTGGTTGAGTTTGGGTTCTTTGAGATCGGCGGGTAGTGCGTTTCTTGTCCATGTCGCAAATAGTGTGGAAGGTGCCTACGCGTGGTGGGGATACCTCTTGAATCCCAGCCGGCCATTTGCTCGTACAAACAAATTTTCAAAAGGAGTAGGGGTAGATCTGGAACAGGTATTATTCAATTCGCTCCTCTTTTTAAGCGGCATGATCGTCTTTACGTTTTTAAGTGCTTGGTTGGGTGGGTTCATCTTGTTTAGTGCCATCGCGCGATTTACAAGCAGGCTGCACCTCTATTACGCACTTAAAAATGCCCAACCCAGAAATAATATTATCCTACCAAAATGAAAATAGCCATCCTCGCACATTCTGTTTACTCACTTAATGAACCATTTGCTGGTGGTCTCGAGATGATTACCCGTCTGCTGGTAGAGCGCCTTATAGCGAGAGGTTATGACGTTACGCTATATGCCCATCCAGAAACTGATGTTGCTGCAAAACTTATTCCCGTAGATGTAACTAGCGCCGGGCTCACAGAAAATGATGTGGCGATGCTTAAAAAAGGCAATCAATCTATAGTAGATATCGCTTTCGCGAAAGCGGTAAAACATATAGCACAGCAGGACTACGATTTAATCCACAACCACTCACTCAACTGCGCCGCGCTAGCATACTTGTCCTTTGCCAAGATTCCCGTAGTACATACTTTCCATACTCCCATTATCCCATCAGTGCTAGGCGGTGTAACCATTCTTACCGGGCGAGAGAACATCACTTTTACCACGGTAAGTAAATTTATGAAGCATGAGTGGGAAACGCGTGTAGATCAGGTAGAGGTGGTCTACAACGGTATTGAGGTAGAAAGCTGGCCTTATGAAGCAGCGCCTAGTGGGGATTATTTGTTTTGGTACGGTAGGCTATGTGAAGAGAAGTCGCCGCATCACGCCATCATTGCTGCCATCAATACAGACACAAAACTAGTCCTGGCTGGTCCTAGATACGATCAGGAATACTATGAAATGTATGTAGAACCCTATCTAGAAAACCAATTTGTCGAATACGTAGGACATCTAGAACATGAGGAAATCAAGGTCTATCTATCAAATGCAAAGGCTTGTTTGTTCACTAGTTTGTGGAACGAGCCTTACGGCCTAGTTCTTGCGGAATCACTTTCCTGCGGGACGCCTGTTCTTGCCTACGACGCGGGCGCCAGTATCGAGATCATTAACGATAGTTGCGGCGTGGTTGTCGAAAAGGGTCAGGTAGATGAACTTATGGCAGCTATTCCTGAGGTAATGGCAAAGGAGAGATCCCTATGCCGCGCTCGCGCAGAAAACTTTTGCTCAGCTGAGCGCATGGTGGATGGGTACATCAGTATTTATGAAAATATATTGCAAGAACAAGAACATAAAGCATTTGCCATATGATCGGATACTACGCACACTATCAGGGACATGGGCATTGCAGCTATGCAGAACAATTAAGCGAGCATCTATCTGAGCCTTTGCAAATTTTCACCAGCAGTCAGTATGAATTTAGCAATGGATCAAGTGTGCATAGACTTCTGGATGAGGATGTCGATGGTCGCGAGATCAACCTGCCGCGAGGTTATAAGCCGCGCTTTTTGCATCACAATCCAGTAGGCTTAAAAAAGATAACCGAACGCAGTCGCTACATTCTCGATCAGGTCATGAAAAATGACATTTCGCTCATGCTGGTCGATGTAAGTGTAGAGGTAGCCACTTTGTGTCGCGTAGCTAGTATTCCCTATGCCTATCGCCGCATGCCCGGTGATCGCCTAGATACTGGTCATATAGAAGCTTACCGAGGGGCTGTATTCCTTTTTGCGTACTACCCTCAAGAGATGGAAGATGCCGACATGCCTTCCTGGATCAAGGAAAAGACCTTTTATACTGGTTTCATTTCGCCTGCTGGACTGGAGGTTATCACCACGGGAATTACAAAAGATATGAGCGGTGAACCTCAATCCATACTTGTTATCATGGGTATGGGTGGTCATGATTTTACAGCCGATGATATTTTACAATTAGCGCAGGAGTACCCAGATGCCGAAATACAAACCATAGGGAAATATTACGCTATACCCAGCGCGCCTAATTATACGCACCACGGTGTGGTAGATGACATTACTGATTACGCGGCCGAGGCTGATGTTATCATCACTGCATGCGGCAGCAGTACGGTTTCTACGTTGCTGGCCATGCGCAGGAAATTTATTTGTGTTCCGCAAAAGCGACCTTATAACGAGCAGCACCGCATAGCCGATTTCCTGGTTGAGCAGCAACTGGCAGTCCAACTACTAAGATCAGATTTCAAAAGGGCTATCAAGGAGCTGCAAACACTACCTAAGAAGGTACCTGATTCTTTTATTCCGGGCGATATGAGTGGGTTTGCTAATTCGCTCAAAGACTTTACCCACAGATTAGTAAATGATCGTGAGCTGGTCACTATAAATTAAAACTTTATGAATACACTGATTACTATACACTACAATCGAGAAAAACAACTTAATAATTTGTTGCGCGGTTTGGCCTTGGGCAGCAAAAAGCCAGAGGAGATCATTGTAATCAATATGGGAACCCTTCCCATTATTAAGGATCACTACGGGCTAAATATCTCAATCAATCAAATCGATGGTGATGATAGTGCACGTCTACCCATAGGTCAGGCACGTAATTTGGGTGCCAGTCTCGCTAGCTATAGGAACTTGCACTTTCTGGATGTGGATTGCATTCCCAGCGAGAATTATATGGAAGAAATGTGTCGTAACCTGAATCTAGTAGATGGGCTGGTCATGGGAACTCCACGCTATTTATATGATGAACCTGCAGAAGATTTTACAAATGAGATCCTATTTAATGAAAGCATAGAACACCACAAGCGTCCCACCGTAGAAGCCATCTCACAATGTAAAGACCCAGGACTATTCTGGAGTCTTTGCTTTTCCATCACAAAGGAAAGGTTTGATTTTCTGGGAGGTTTTGACCCCAACTATTTTGGTTACGGCGCAGAGGATACCGATATGAGTTTTACCTGCCAGAAAGAAGGCGTACCATTTTATTTATCTCCTACCATTGCCTATCATCAGCACCATGGGTTTTATAGTCCGCCTGTGGATAAGATGGAATCCATAATCAGTAACTGCAATTATTTTTATTCTAAGTGGGGCGTCTGGCCTATGGACAAACATTTGAAAGCTTTTGCCCGTCAGGGTTTTGTAAAGTGGGATGAGAATACAAATGAACCTATTTCACTGAATGAGCAGCCCGATCCATTTACAACCGAGCAGTTTTATGTGAATGATCGGCCTTACGCATAAGGGTAAAAAATTGTCTCAAGGAGAGGACCAGACAGAGGTTCTAGTTTAAAGTGAATTAGAAAGACTCTACGGTATTTAATAAATAGTTCAGTATAGCGTGAGCTGCAGAATTCTCTGAGTTGCAAGGATGTTTCAGGCTTTATGCTAAGTGGTGTTGTCTTAACTGAATACTTCAATTTGTAAGCGATCATAAACATAGATCGTACAGGTTCACCAGAAAAATTAGATTGATTATGAATGAAATTCTACAGCAAAAGGTAAGAGAGTTCATCCTAGATGATCATCCCTGTGTCATGGCTCAAAGCGTTTTTATGGATGACACTGTGGAAGTCAAAGATTATGGAACAATGAATAGTCCAGAAACCATTTCGGAATTACTTGCTGATCTTAAAGTCTATGTAGATGCACAGGATCCAGAAAGTAAGGATTTCAACTCTTTTATTGCTGTTTTTAAACAAGATCCCTTTTCATCTGAAATAATTTTTGAAAAAGCTTTGTGGAAGTTGCTCGCAGATTTGTGGGAAGAAGACAATAGTGAATGGGATCCTACGACCTCGCCTGATCCAGAAAATCCAGAGTTTAGTTATAGTTTACATAAGACTTCATTTTATATCGTTGGAATGCATCCTAAATCTTCTAGATTGGCACGTCGTGCTCCTTACGCTATGGTAGTTTTCAATTTGCATCATCAGTTTGAGCTTTTGCGCAGTATCCATCGCTATGATCGAGTAAGAAATCTAATACGGCGTCGAGACCAGAAACTTCAGGGTACTATAAACCCTATGCTTGAAGATTTTGGTACACGCTCAGAAGCTAGGCAATACAGCGGTAGAGCAGTGACTGAGCACTGGCAATGTCCTTATAAATTTTCAAAATCATGAAGATAATACCTAAACAAAGTGGCGCTGCTTTTAAAGTTTTCAAGGGTCAATTCATAAAGGTGATAGATATTGAAGGTAGACAGGTAAGTGACCTAGTAGCATTTAATGCAGAAGATACCCGGGAGAAGCTAAGTGCAGGTAAAACGATGGATTTTGAAGAATCGATACTTATTACTGAAAACAATTACCTCTGGTCAAATCGTGGTAACAAGCTTCTTAGGATAGTTAGGGATACTAACAAGCGGAATGATATCCTGCTTGCACCTTGCAGTCCGCAAACCTTTACCATCATGTATAGCGGATTACAAAGCGATCACCCTAGCTGCCACAACAATCTATATAAGAATTTGTCAGAGTATGGAATAGAGGAAGACGATATTCCTACTGCTTTCAATATCTTTATGAACGTACAGTTTGACAATAAGGGAAAATTAAAGGTTTTGCCGCCCACAAGTGTAGCTGGAGATTTTGTACTACTTCAAGCATGTACAGATTTGATCATTGGCATCACTGCATGCAGTGCACCAGACAGCAATGGCGGTAGTTTCAAAACAATAGGCTATGAAATATCTGACAATGAAAGTTGATTTTGAAAACATTGGAAAATGGCTCCTGCCAGACCTCACTACTAGTGCCATAATTTTTGCAAGTGTGTTTCTCACATTTACTGGGCTAGTTATTATGGTGAGGATCGCAGGGCTGCGCACCTTTGCTAAAATGACCAGTTTTGATTTTGCGACGACCATCGCCATAGGTAGCATACTTGCAACCATGTCTATTGACCCAAAGACATCAGTAGGCAATGGGCTGGTAGCGCTGGCATCCATCATTCTTTTTCAAATCATCTTTGCCTTACTGCAACGCAGATCAAAACTCTTTGCAGAAAAAGCAACTAATACACCAGTCTTATTGATGAGGGATGGGAAAATTCTCTATGAAAACTTGAAAGCCTGTAACCTAATCGAGAGCGAGCTTATCGCCAAATTACGCGAGGCAAATGTCATCAAAATGTCAGAAGTCAAGGCCGCAGTTTTTGAAAGTACAGGCGATGTAAGTGTGTTGCATTCTGCTAAATCAGAAGATTCACTAGAAGAAGTACTTTTAAAATTTTGATCTCCCACTTATGATTGCAAATCGGGTCAGGTCTGGTTATGAAATCATAACGCATTACGCACACGGCCTTCAGGCCGGTCAGATTGCGCAGCATATTGATCCAAAGCACCGCCCACCTCACTGGATAAAAACTTTATGCGCGATCATCGAGCACGATGATGAGCAGGTTCATTTTGAAAATAATAACAATGTAGATGCACAGGGCCATCCCGTTGATTTCACAAATCTGGAAAGTACGCCCAGCGATATGCTCGAGCATTGCCAGCGATTGATCCATCAGTCGCGACACAGATCGGGGTGGGTGACCCTCTTGGTTGCTCAGCATCTTGAATTTCTCTATGCATCAAAGGCACAGGACTACAAACCACTTAAGGAGTACTTTGATTTTCTGAACGATCTACAGATCAAGTTACGACGACTTTTTAAGATCAACAAGTCGCAAGCAACCGAGTATTATCAGGTGCTCAAATTTTGTGACCGCTGTTCACTTATCCTAGCTATGGGCCAGATACCTACAAATGAGCGCAGGATTGAGATCAATCACAGCATCTCAGGCCAGACCTATTTTATGCATTGCGTAGATGGGAAACTCAACGTGGATCCATGGATTTTTGAGCCATGCGAGTTCACGATTACAACAGAAGTTTATGAAGTAGATAACACAACATTCGCTAGCAGTGGAGAGCTGCAGAAGTATCTTTTGACCTCGATTCCAGTGCTTAAAACCTGGAAGTTTAAAAAAATGTAATATGAATTACGCTTTCGCGAAAGCGTACTAATCAAACACCCATGAAAACAACAAAAGAAGCCGCAGACAAAAAACTGCATGAAAACCGAGTGAAGGCCCTGAATGAGTTGCTCTCTAAGAATTACGAGAGCGAGGAAGGCTACAAAAATGCCCTACAGGACACAGACAATCCAAAGCTGAAAAACTACTTCCAGCGTCAGGCTGCGCAACGTGCGCAGTACATCAACGAGTTAGACAAAGCAGTACGCGACCTGAATGCAGAGCCTGCAAAATCTGGTAGCGCGATGGCCGGTGTACACCGCACTTGGATGGACTTTAAAACTGCGATAACCGGTAAAAGTGACGAGGCTGTACTTGAGGAATGCATAAGAGGTGATAAGACCGCAGTAGAAGAGTATGAGGAAGTGCTTATGGATACCAGCTTGCCAGAACCTACACGCAAGGTTGTACAGTATCAATTGAACGGAATCAAAAATACACTTGATACCATTAAAGGACTAGAAGACATCGCAGACGATTAGTCGCTGCCGTCATTGATCAATCATGACGATATATTGGTTTAAAAGGGACCTGCGCCTAGAAGATAATACGGCATTAAGCGCTGCATTGGATTCTGGTGATCAGGTCCTTTTTTTATACATCTATGAACCTAGCCTCTGGAATGATGCACATTACAGCGAGCGTCATGAGCGCTATATTTCAGAATCCCTAACTGATCTACAAGGCAGCCTAGAGAGATACGGTTCAAGGCTATTGCTTGTCAAAAGTGAGGTAGTAGACTGCCTTGAACTTCTTTTATCTAAATACAAGCTTAAGGCGCTCTACTCACATGAGGAAACGGGTTTGGCGATAACTTATGAACGCGATATCGCGGTCCAGAAGTTATGCAAGGAACATGGAATCCCTTGGTATGAATTTCAAAGCAATGGTGTAAAGAGAAGAGCAAGAAATCGCATAACGTGGTCGCAGCAGTGGTATAGGTACATGACGGCAGCGCAAGAAACACCGGAATTTGACACTCAAAGACTTGTTTCAGCAGCTAGAGTAGATGAGATCGCAGACAATTTTGACATCTACGAGCTTAAACTGCAAAACCATACCTTTCAGCGCGGGGGTGAAACTGTAGCCCACGAGGTCATGACCGACTTTTTTGAAAATCGCCTTGAGTTTTATAGCGCATATATTTCCAAGCCAGAGGAGAGTAGGATAGGTTGCAGCAGGTTGTCGCCTTATATAAGTTGGGGTAATCTGTCCATACGTCAAGTATATCAAAAGGTCAGAGAAAAGAAACAGGAAGGAAAATTTAAACGTGAGCTCAATGCAATCAGTGCGCGTTTACGCTGGCAAAGTCATTTTATTCAGAAGTTTGAACAGGAGCCCCGCCAGGAATTTGAGGCGCTAAACAAGGGATTTCTAGACTTGGACTATCCAGTAAATAAGAAATACATAGAGGCTTGGAAGTCAGGGATGACCGGATATCCACTGGTTGATGCGAGTATGCGGGCTGTCGCAGAAACCGGTTACCTGAATTTCAGGATGCGTGCAATGTTAGTTTCATTTTTGACGCACCACTTGTTTCAACATTTTACGACAGGCAGCGCCTGGCTGGCAAAGCAGTTTTTGGATTTTGAAGCTGGTATTCATTACCCGCAATTTCAGATGCAGGCTGGTTTGACTGGAACGAATACAGTCAGAGTCTATAACCCTACCAAAAATGCACAAGACCACGATCCAGAAGCAATTTTCATCAAAAAATACATCCCCGAACTAGCTGATCTGCCCGCTAAATACGCGATCGAGCCATGGCTGCTGGAGGGGGAAATCGGTTTTGGATTTGAGTACGGCGTGGACTACCCACGCCGAATCGTTGATATATCAGAAACCAGAAAACATGCGCTAACCAAACTCTACGGGCAGCGTAAGTCTGATTTGGCACGTGCAGAGAAGCAACGGATTCTTGAGGTACATTCTATACCTAGAAAATCTTAATAACCTTGAGGTTGTGATTTTACGCTTTCGCGAAAGCAGTATCATGACATTATATACCATTGCAAATAATAACTTTGACGCCGTACAATTACCTATTACAGTAAATCTGGAACCTCAATCTTGATGATGCAAAATCTTCAAACCATAGATGCTCTAGTTGAAAACTTCATCTACTGCCTAGAGGTAGTACCCGATGAGGATGAATTTGAAACAACGCAGGTAGTAACTATTCTGGAAGATATAGCAGATAAGCAACAAATTGCCAGTATCTATAAAACCTGCGATACCATAGAATCGCTAGAGGAAAGCCTCAACAATCTGCTGTACAATGATGAAAGTTTTAGCGATTATGATATCATCTATCTCGTTTTACCGGGTGAGGCAAATAGCATCCTGATCAATGGTTACTACTACAGCATAGAAGAACTCGCAGAGCTCTTTACTGGAATGATGGAAGGCAAGGTGATTCATTTTGCCAACAAGAAAGCACTAGATTTAACTGATGATGAATGCCAGTATTTTCTGGACGTGACTGGCGCCAGAGCTATCTCGGGATATGGCTCGTCCTCTGAACAAATGACCAGTGCCTATACGATTGACCGGATTTTCTTTAGCTTGTTCTATGAGAATGATGATCTAAAAGAGATCGTCCGACAAATGTTCTACAAGCATCCCGAGTTGTGTACCCAACTGGATTTTAGGTTGTATTACTAACGAGTTTCATTATCTTATTAGTGAAACTAAAATTAGTACAAAGGATGACCCATTAAAGTAAGAGGGATTACTTATGTGATCCCTGAAAGGTGATCCACATGAAATTATCTTGAGCAAGCATAAAACCCTACCGCGCGATAGCGCGGTGCGTATTTTCATTTTGCCTGCTTTTTCAAGCGAGCTTGAAAGCAAACAAAACAAAAACCCGCAGCTGGCGCCACGGGTTTCTTTTGCGGAGAAGGAGGGATTCGAACCCCCGGAGGTGTGACCCTCGCCGGTTTTCAAGACCGGTGCATTCGACCACTCTGCCACTTCTCCAGTACATTGCCATCTTTCTCGATAGCGGCTGCAAATATACTGCTAATTCTGATTCTAGAAACTGGTGCACTAAAAAAGTCCGATCGGTGGGATCGGACTTTTCAATTTACGATTTTCTTTTGTCTGCGGTCACCGTATCACGAGGCTGGTGATGCTCCTTTTTATCCTTCACCTGGTGGTTGATATCCTTTCCATGCACTGCCTCAAGATTGATCGCCTGTTCTTTCTTGCTTGTTTTTTCAGGGTTTGCTTCGTTTTTGCTCATAATTTTATTTTCAAGATAAGGCCATAGATCGTGTTGAGAGGTTGGCTTAACATGGTTTAACTCGTTATCCTAAAACATTATTAAGAATATTGGTTCGCTTTCGCGAAAGCGTAGTCACTTAATCATTCTACGAGCAGTGAATAGAGATGGGGTGTTGAAATTTTCATAACTTTTTGAGGAAGGGGTACGCTCTTTGGACATACTCAAAGCCAGAACTGTAAATTTGTAAATCTATGGGATTGTTGTCGAGAAGGAAGAACAAGCGTTTTGAATACGAGCCGCGCTATCACAAGATGGAGGAAGGCGAGCGTCCATTTGAGATCAAACACAAATTTGATGAATACAGGACGACCGTAGGAAAACCAAATCTGCGCAGCAATTTTGACAACGCGATGAATGATTACAAACAGGGTAGCGATGCCGCGACAAAAAAACGACTATACATTATTATAGGGATTTTGATTTTGGCTTTCTTATGGCTCATCGAATTTGACCTGTCCATTTTTAAATTCAAAATTTGAGCGAGGTAATCAGACTTTTACCAGACCATGTGGCTAACCAAATAGCCGCTGGCGAGGTGGTTCAGCGACCATCTAGTGTAGTTAAGGAACTTTTAGAAAATGCTTTGGATGCTGGTTCAAGCCAGATACAGCTGGTCATTAAAGATGCGGGGCGCACCTTGATTCAAGTGATTGACAACGGCAAGGGAATGAGCATGCTGGATGCACGCATGGCTTTTGAACGCCATGCCACATCCAAAATCTCGACAGCAGACGACCTATTTAATTTGCATACCAAAGGCTTCAGGGGAGAGGCACTCGCCTCTATTGCAGCAATTGCTCATGTAGGTGTAAAGACTTGCGAGCAGGAATCTGACTTGGGAACACACCTAATTATTGAGGGTAGTAAGGTGATTTCACAAGAACCTGTGGTGACACCGCAGGGAACAATTATTGACGTTAAAAATCTTTTCTACAACGTACCCGCCCGTCGTAAGTTTTTAAAAAGCGACACGGTTGAGCTGCGCCATGTGATCGATGAATTTCACCGCGTGGCACTCGCGCATCCCAATGTTGGGTTTAAACTAGTCCACAATGATTCTGAGCTATTTCATTTACCAGTCGCTGGATTAAAACAACGCATCATCCACGTGATGGGAAGCCGTACCAACGATAAATTGTTACCTGTAAACGAAGAAACAGAGCTGGTGAAAATTTCTGGCTTCATCGGCAAGCCAGAATTCACGCGTAAAACCAGAGGTTTACAGTATTTTTTTGTCAACGACCGATTTATCAAGCACAGTTACCTGCATCATGCAGTAGTGAGCGCATATGAAGGTTTACTTAGGGAGAAGGAAAATCCCAGTTACTTTATATACCTAGATGTACCGCGAGATAGTGTAGATATCAACATTCATCCCACAAAAACCGAAGTCAAGTTTGACGATGAGCATACGCTATACACCATCATCCGTGCAAGTGTTAAACATGCATTAGGTCAGTTTTCATTGAATAAAATCGATTTCAACAAAGAGCGGGAATATGAAGTGCCTTACGAGGTAACCAGACAACAAAACATCAGTTCTCCCAGAATAGAGGTGGATCCCGATTTTAATCCCTTTCGCGAAAGCGGAACAAAAACAAAAACTGAATCTAGTTTTAAACCAGCTTCAGGATTCAGAAATGAAGAGCCGCAACCGCAATGGGAAGCGCTTTACAGTGGTTTAAATAGCGACCCTTTGCCACAAATGCCTGAATCACAAACTGGTCTTTTTGAAAATCAGGACCAGCAGCCAACTGTTTTTCAGCTACAGAATAAATTTATTATCAAGCCACTGGTAAGCGGACTACTCATTGTCCACCAGCGCAACGCGCATGTAAGGGTTCTGTACGAGCAACTATTAAAAAAGTTGGAAGGTCAAAATGGGGTGAGTCAGCAATTGTTATTTCCTATTTTTTTTGAAATGAACCAGCAGGAAATACAGGTACTGCAGAACTGCAAATCAGAATTGGAGTTGGCTGGATTTCAATTCAAATCGCTGGAGGCTGATCAAGTCCAGCTAGAAGGCATCCCTTTAGAATTAAAGGAAAGTGAAGTAAGCCGAGTTTTAGAATCTGTGGTAATGCAGGAAGAACTAGAACTGCCTAATGCACAACACCATCCACAGAGTACCCTAGCGCTTAAGCTAGCAAAAGGTATGGCGGTGCGCAGCGGTGATGCCATGGAACCCGCTGGCATGAATCATTTGTTAGATCAATTATTCGGTTGTGCTGAGCCAACCATAACTCCTCAGGGTAAGCGGACTTTTGACAAATTGACTGGCGATCAACTAGCCTCAAAATTCAATTAGATGTTTGGTAGACTAACACCCATGGTGAAAAACCTGATCATTTTAAATGTGGTCTTTTACATCTGTACGGTGTTCATTGCTCCGCAGTTATATGATATATTTTCACTTTGGTTCATTAAAAATCCCAATTTTCAGGTCTGGCAGCCGATCACTTACATGTTTATGCACAGTGCATCAGACTTGAGCCACATCTTGTTCAATATGCTGTGGCTATTAATCTTAGGGATTGATGTTGAAAACTGGATGGGGAGCCAGAAGTTCTTGTTTTTTTATATCGCATGTGGCGTAGGTTCTTTTGTGGTGGTAGGAGCGATTGATTATGTAGAATATTTCATGGCAGTTCAAGAGCTGAAAGAAGCGGGTTATGATCCCCTGCTTATAGAGACTGCCTATGATGAGGGTAGATTGATCCATCCTAACGTACGCGATTTCTGGATACCTACGGTAGGCGCCAGCGGTGCTGTTTATGGAATTATGGCCGCTTACATGTACCTATTTGCAAACCGCTCGCTTTACTTGTTTTTGATTCCGTTCCCTATCAAGGTGAAATACTTGATAGGTTTTTACATAGGTAAGGAGGCTTTGGCATCATTTGGTATTATTAGTTCAACGCCGGGCGTAGCGCATCTTGCGCATTTGGGCGGGGCTGTTTTTGGCTTTATTATGGTATGGTACTGGAAGAAAAACGACCTAAACAATTATAGAATCGATTAATATGAGTTTCATAGACGATGCTCGATATAAATACAATGCACTAGATACGAGTGGCAAGCTCATCACGGTAGTGGTCATCACCAGTCTGATTGCCTGGCTACTGGCGCTTACTCTCAAGCTGGTTTATTCACAGCTGGTTTTACCTAGTGGCTTTGTAGCGCCGCTTTTGCAGCCATGGTCTTACATTACCCACGCTTTTATCCATGGAGGAATCTTTCATTTACTGGGGAATGCCATAGGCTTACATATCGCAGGCAGATACATGCTTAACCTATTTAATGGTAGGCAATATCTAACTTTGTTTTTTATGGGTGTTTTGGCTGGCGGTCTTTCCTATACGCTGGCTACATCCCTGATTGACTTTTGGTTCAACCCGGGTTATGCTATCGGTGCTAGCGCAGGTGTATTTGCACTCGTTATCTTTTGTTGTACGTATTTCCCTGATAGTGAAATCAGGCTACTGTTTTTCAATGTCAAATTGAAGTACCTGGGTTATGCTTTTCTAGCCATGAATCTCATAGGTTTACTTACTAGGTTTGAAGCAGGAAGTAGCCTTGCCCATCTTGCTGGCATGGGATTGGGTTACTGGGCAGCTGTAAGAATGAGGGAGGGTGTGGACGTGCTAGAAGGTTTTGCCAAGGTAGGCGACTACTTTGCCAACTTCTTCAAGAAATCAGATTCCGGTACGAAAAAAACCACACGCAAAAAAGCAAAAATGAAAACGGTGTATAAAAGCGCTACAAAGACCACGACAACTGCCCGTAGCGCATCTGCGCCTAGTCAGGCAGAAATTGACCGCATCCTCGACAAAATAAGCGAGAGTGGTTACGACAGCCTAAGCAAAACCGAAAAAGACACGCTTTTTAACGCAGGAAAAAAATAATCCAACTTCATGGCAGATAAAAAGCCACCTCTCTTCACCCGGAATAGTTTAATCATTTCCACAAAGATTACTGCTATCTACTGCCTATTCATGGCAGTCGTGGCTATGGTGCCTATTTTCAAGAATCCGGTGAGTGAAAACCCCATGATGCCCAGCAATCATTATGATCCGGTGCTCTTTCAGGCTGCGATCCATTTTGTGCTATTTGTCGTAGCTATCGGGATTATCTGGAGAAAAGTCTACTCGTGGTTTTTTGCCATCCCAGTTATTGTCTTACTGATGCTTCTGCATTTCTATTATGACGAGATTGCCATCTGGGTGTGGCAGAATCTCTAATATTTCTTACGTTCATGTTCTAGAAATCCCCAAAAAAAAAGCGCGACAATTGTCGCGCTTTTTTTTGAGACATCAAGTTACTAGAAAACGTAACCTACACTCAACTGTAGAATTGACCATCTCGCCTCTGAGCCTTCAAATACTTCTGTGAGTCCGTAATTATAACGAGCATCTATCAAAAATCCTTCAAGTGAACTACCCTCCATGAATTTATAAGAAACTCCACCTAGTAGTCCCACATCAATTGATTCTGGTTCTGCAATAAAGTCATCGTCAATTTCTTCACCATTGACTTCACCAGAACGACTGATGTTAAAGGCTGCTTGGGGTCCTGCGTTGATAGAAAATCCGCTATCCCCTATGTAATACTTAGCTAAAATAGGAATAGTCAAGTATGTAAATCGCAAGTCGCCTTCCTCTAGTTGTCCAAAGAGATTTAAAGCTTCCTCTTTCCAGCCTCTTTCACTGTAAGTTAAACCTACATTAAGACCAAAATCTTCATTGAATTGATATTCGCCAGTTACTCCAATTGCTAAACCTAATTTAGAATCTAGATTTAATCCATCGACGCCGTCGCCAATTAGGTTGCTGAAATTGACACCAGCTCTAACACCAAAATCTATTTCTTGAGCTTTAGTAAATCCACTCAACATCAGGGCCGCAATTAGAATGTACAAACTGTTTTTCATTGTGTGTGTTTTAAAAGTTTCGGCGAACATAATTCCCATTCGTGAATAATGAAGAATCAAACATGGAAAAATGTAGATTTATTGCAGAGTGGCAGAATTATACAAAATTGCAAGATGATAGAGTAGCCGTAAATTTGTACCCGCTTATGAGAACAAAGACAAGGAAGAAGAATCGCATCAATGTCGTGACTTTAGGTTGCTCTAAAAACGTATATGATAGCGAGGTGCTGATGGGGCAATTGAAGGCCAGCGGTAAGGATGTGGTCCATGAGGAGGAAGGAAATGTCGTAGTCATCAATACATGTGGATTTATTGACAATGCCAAAGAAGAAAGCGTCAACACCATTCTAGATTTTGTGGAACGCAAGAATAGGGGAGAGGTGGATCAGGTCTTTGTTTCTGGATGTCTTTCTGAACGCTATAAACCAGACCTGCAGCAAGAGATTCCAGATGTAGATCAGTATTTTGGTACGACTGAATTACCGTCACTACTCAAAGCGCTAGGTGCCGATTATAAGCATGAGCTCGTGGGCGAAAGAGTTACCACCACGCCCAAGAACTACGCCTACCTAAAGATTGCAGAGGGCTGTGATCGTCCTTGTTCGTTTTGCGCGATCCCGCTCATGCGTGGTAAACACCGCAGCACAGCCATCGAGGATTTAGTCATTGAGGCAGAGAAACTCGCAGCTAACGGCGTAAAAGAATTGATTCTTATCGCTCAGGACCTGACTTACTATGGTCTTGACCTATATAAGAAGCGCCGGCTAGCAGATCTTTTGCGGGCTTTAGCTTTAGTAGGAGGTATTGAGTGGATCAGGATGCACTACGCATTTCCTACTGGATTCCCCATGGACGTGCTGGAAGTGATGAAATCAGAGCCGAAGGTTTGCAACTACCTCGACATACCCTTGCAGCATATATCTACACCTGTCCTCAAGTCCATGCGCCGTGGGACAACTTTTGAGAAGACAAATGCGTTGCTGTCTCGCTTTCGCGAAAGCGTACCAAACATGGCCATTAGAACTACTTTAATTGTAGGGTATCCAGGAGAGACTGAAGAGGATTACCAGATTCTGAAGCAATGGGTGAAAGACCAGCGTTTTGAGCGATTGGGTTGCTTTACTTATTCTCATGAGGAAAATACACACGCCTACCATCTGGAAGACGATGTGCCAGCGGAAGTGAAACAAGAACGTGCAAACGAAATCATGGAAATCCAGTCGCAGATTTCATGGGAACTCAACCAGCAAAAAATAGGTAATACTTACAAAGTGATGATCGACCGCAAGCGCGGTAATTATTTTGTAGGCCGAACAGAATTCGATAGTCCAGATGTGGATAACGAGGTCCTTATCGATGCAGAACAACACTATCTATCGGTAGGAAGCTTCGTTGACGTAGAGATTACAGCAGCAGAAGATTTTGATCTTTTTGCAGTTCCTTTAGCCTAATTCTCTATACTGTTTAATATTTTAAAATAATTCTTAATCAAATCGTTAATTGAACTTTTTTTGATTCAGCCCCCCTTTAGGTGGGACTCAAAATTAAAATCAATTATGAAAAATGTTTTGCTTATCGCAATTCTTGCATTGGGGTCATTTTCAATAGCACAGAGCGACAACAAGAATGAGCTTCTCAAGTTAGAAGACAACACCTACTTTGCAGACTGCGATAGCGCATATGCAGATCCTTATTATGGGCTAAAAAAATTGGTCTACGGGAATCGCAGGTTTGTAGAAAACAAAAGTGTATCACCACGTCAATCAGATGCCGATCTAAAAAATAGTTCGCTGGGTCAGAAACCATTTGCCACAATTATCGGTTGTGCAGATAGTCGTGTTCCTAATGAGATGATCTTTGATCAGGGAGTAGGTGACTTGATTATTACTCGTACTGCAGGACAAGTAATGGCAGAGGCATCCTAAGGAACCATCGAATATGCTACTGTAGCTTTGGACACAAAGCTGATTGTTGTACTAGGCCATGAGAGCTGTGGTGCTGTTACAGCGGCAATGAAACTTCCTGAAAACCCACCGGGACACGTAGTGACATTGATTAATTCAATTAAACCTGCATCCTTGAAGACAATGAAAGAAGGTGCCTCTGAAAAAGAGCAACTGGCGATCACCGTAGAGGCAAATGTCGTCGAGCAGGTAAAATTGCTTAGAGGATTGGAGCCTGTTCTGAGCCGTATGTATGACGTCGGTGACCTAGTGATCGTAGGTGCAGTTTAGAAGTTGAGTACTGGTAAAGTAGAGTTTATAGAAGAGACAATTACCTCTCTTCCTAAGTTTGCGGGAATGAGCAAAAAAACCAAGGCCTCAAAAAAGGCTCGCGGTTAGTATGAAGCGTTTAATCGTCATTTTAATGCTGGCTATTGCCAGCATTAATTTTTCTAGTGCTCAAGAGATTGATGGTGATCAGCTGGGTGCGTGGTACATGTATTTCTACAATGCCAAATTCAGTGCTAGTACTAGATGGGGAATTCAGGGGGATTTCCAGTATCGTGATTTTCAGATTTTGGGTGATCGTGAGCAATTGCTTTTGAGATCAGGGCTCACATATACTCCTAAGAACCCTAACATCCTGCTCACGCTGGGCTATGCAAATATTTCAACAGGAACATTTGGTACTGATAGCGATCAGATAGGGCTGGAAAACAGGATGTATCAGGAAGCACTGATTAGTACCAAGGTGTTCAATAAACTATTACTCACTCACCGCTACCGCTTTGAGCAACGCTGGGTAGAAAAACAGGATTTCAGGATACGCTACCGATACATGCTATTTGTAAACATCCCCTTCAAGGGCAATGAGCTTTCGCCAGGCGTGGTTTATGCCGCTCTATACAACGAGCTTTTTATCAATAACGAGCGCAAGATCGGTGACAACAATTTTGTAGAACTGTTTGACCGCAACCGTACCTATTTAGGACTGGGTTACGTTCTCAATGAAAACATATGATTCCAGACCGGTGTGATGAAACAGACCTCAGATAGCGTGAGCAAGTGGCAGCTGCAGTTCAGTATGCACCATAACTTTAATTTCTAAAGAGCTTGAAATTGTTACGCTTTCCCGCAGGGAAGTTTATACTGAGCGTAGCCGAAGTGCGAAAGCGGAATAAAAAATTCACTATCGACAGAAATTGTCAGAGGCACAGGGCTAAAAATTCCACAGAAAATAAATTTGCAGATTTTTTAAATAGTCTTACATTTGCAGCCGATAAAATTTGAGCTGGAAACGGCAGAAACAACGACATAGAAATCCCACCACGATATGGCAATGAAAAGAACATACCAACCGAGCAAGAGGAAGAGAAGAAACAAGCACGGTTTTAGAGAGCGCATGGCATCGGTAAGCGGTCGTAAGGTTCTAGCCCGTCGTCGTGCAAAGGGTCGCAAGAAATTGTCAGTATCAACTGAAAGAAGACACAAACGATAAGTGATTGTGAGTTAATATTTTATAAGGCGTTAGTCCACTAGGGTTAACGCTTTTTTTATGCCTTAAATTTACATTTCCACCACAAGATAAAGCTGTACCAAAATGCCGAAAAGAACTGATCTAAAATCCATCTTGCTAATAGGGAGTGGTCCCATCATCATAGGACAGGCCTGTGAATTTGACTACTCAGGATCACAAGCGCTCAGATCGCTGCGGGAAGACGGGATTGAAACCATCCTGATCAACTCAAACCCCGCGACGATCATGACAGATCCCAGCATGGCAGATCATGTCTATTTGTTGCCGCTTACAACAAAATCTATCAAAAAAATTCTTCAGGATCATCCACAGATAGATGCAGTACTGCCTACCATGGGAGGACAGACCGCACTCAACCTGTGTATCGAGGCAGATGAAAAAGGCATTTGGGAGGAATTTGGTGTAGAAATTATCGGGGTGGACATCGACGCGATCAACATTACAGAGGATCGTGACCAGTTCAAGGCACTTATGCAAAAGATAGGTGTGCCAGTTGCACCTGCGGCAACCGCTGGATCGTTCTTGAAAGGAAAAGAGATCGCGCAGGAATTTGGCTTCCCGCTGGTGATCAGGCCATCATTTACATTGGGAGGCTATGGAGCAAGCTTTGTCCATACTGAAAAAGAATTTGAAGAATTACTCACCCGAGGACTAGAGGCTTCACCCATTCACGAGGTACTTATCGATAAGGCGCTACTCGGTTGGAAAGAATACGAGCTCGAATTGCTACGTGATGATAATGACAACGTAGTCATTATCTGTACGATTGAGAACATGGATCCCATGGGAATACATACGGGTGACAGCATCACAGTCGCACCTGCGATGACATTATCTGACCGTACCTACCAAAAGATGCGTGATATGGCCATCCACATGATGCGCAGCATCGGTGAGTTTGCAGGCGGTTGTAACGTACAGTTTGCGGTAAGCCCAGATGAGAAAGAAGACATCATCGCGATCGAGATTAATCCGCGTGTGAGTAGATCAAGTGCTTTGGCGAGTAAAGCGACCGGTTACCCGATTGCAAAAATCGCCTCTAAACTAGCCATCGGCTACACGCTGGACGAGTTGGATAATCAAATCACAAAATCTACCAGCGCACTTTTTGAGCCCACGCTGGATTATGTGATCGTGAAGATTCCGCGCTGGAACTTTGACAAGTTTGAAGGATCAGACCGCACGCTAGGCTTGCAGATGAAAAGCGTAGGTGAGGTGATGGGAATAGGCCGCTCGTTTCAAGAAGCGCTTCACAAAGCAACACAATCACTTGAGATCAAGCGCAACGGCCTAGGCGCCGATGGTAAAAGCTATACCGATTACAATCAAGTGATCGATAAATTGACCCACGCTA
>CAYZJT010000002.1:305685-328214 GCA_964478845.1 uncultured Flavobacteriaceae bacterium
AGTTGGGACAGGATTTTTGCGCTGTACGATGCCGTGGCGATGGGAATTTCGCTTTCGCGCATTCACGACATTACCAAAATTGACATGTGGTACCTCAAGCAGATTGAGGAACTCTATCAGCTCGAGCAGGAAATCGGCAAATACAACATTGATACTTTGCAGCGTGATTTGTTGCTTGAAGCCAAACAAAAAGGATTTGCAGATCGTCAGATCGCCCACATGCTGGGTTGCCTAGAAAGCCAGGTCTACAACAAGCGCGAAGAACTCAATGTCAACCGAGTTTACAAACTCGTGGATACCTGCGCTGCAGAATTTCCTGCAGTAACGCCATATTACTACTCGACTTTTGAGGCAGACATGCAGACAGCTGATGGTGAGCGTTTCTCACAAAACGAAAGCATCGTAAGCGACCGCAAAAAAATCATTGTGCTCGGTTCTGGCCCGAATAGAATAGGGCAGGGGATCGAGTTTGACTATTGCTGTGTGCATGGCGTTTACGCCGCGCAGGAATGCGGTTATGAGACTATCATGATCAACTGCAATCCAGAAACTGTTTCTACAGATTTTGACACAGCCGACAAGCTTTACTTTGAGCCCGTTTTCTGGGAGCACATCTATGACATCATTCGTCATGAGAAGCCAGAAGGCGTTATCGTTCAATTGGGCGGTCAGACGGCCCTCAAACTCGCCGAAAAACTAGACCGCTACGGCATCAAGATCATGGGTACAAGTTATCAGGCTCTCGACCTCGCTGAAGATCGCGGCCGATTCTCGACTTTGCTCAAAGATCTCAAGATTCCATATCCAAAATTTGATACTGCTACCACGGCTGATGAGGCCTTAAAAGTTGCTGACAAATTAGACTTCCCGATTCTTGTCCGTCCATCTTATGTATTGGGTGGTCAGGGCATGAAGATCGTCATCAATAAGCAGGAACTGGAAGAGCACGTGGTTGATATCCTGCGTAAAATCCCTAACAATGTCTTGCTGCTCGATCATTATTTAGACGGCGCTATCGAGGCCGAGGCTGATGCGATTTGCGATGGTGAGAACGTGTACATCATCGGGATCATGGAGCACATCGAGCCATGCGGCATCCACTCTGGGGACTCAAATGCAACTTTGCCGCCTTTCAACCTAGGTGATCTGGTCATGCAACAGATCAAAGACCACACTAAGAAAATCGCGCTTGCGCTAGAGACAGTTGGTTTGATCAACATCCAGTTTGCCATCAAGGACGATACAGTGTACATAATTGAAGCTAACCCCCGTGCGTCCCGTACCGTGCCATTCATTGCTAAAGCCTATGGTGAGCCATACGTCAACTACGCCACCAAAATCATGCTGGGTCACAGTAAAGTCACCGACTTTGAATTCAATCCCAAGTTGGAAGGATACGCTATTAAGCAGCCCGTGTTCTCGTTCAACAAGTTTCCAAATGTAGACAAGCGACTGGGTCCAGAGATGAAATCAACCGGCGAGAGCATCCTTTTTGTTGACAGCCTTAAGGACGATGAGTTCTACGATTTATATGCAAGACGTAGGATGTACTTGAGTAAATAGAATTAGGGCGTGACCCCGCAGCTTAAGCGCCGCGCGGTCGGGCTATCCATTACAATCTGCGAGGCTTCAGCGCCCCGCAGGATTTTCATTACTATCCCTCACGCAAGCATGAGCCACATCAATGTTGGCGTGGTTTTCGCGCGCGTTTGCTACGCGTGTGTTCATCATCCCTCACCACAAACCGATAAGACTTTGCAAAGAATGGTATCAACTGAATAAGCCCACTCTATTTTCGCTTGTTATATCTCGATTGCCTATGCTGCCATGGATTTTGTTTTCAGTTGCGATTCTCGTTTTTCTTGCACTTGATTTGGGTGTGTTTAATCGCAAAGCGCATGTCATCAAAACCAAAGAAGCCACCATCTGGACGACAATTTGGGTAACGATAGGCCTTGGTTTTTCTGGAATTATCTATTGGTTGTTCAGCGATGGACTTCTTGCTAATCCAACTGGACTCACCGCAAATGAAGCAGTTCTCAAATATGTCACTGGCTATCTCATTGAATTATCGCTAAGTATTGACAACGTCTTCGTTATCGCCGTCATATTCTCATCCTTCGCGATCCCTGAAAAGTATCAACATCGAGTCTTGTTTTGGGGAATTCTTGGGGCGATTGTGTTTAGGGCATTAATGATCTTTTTTGGCGTGGCATTGATCAATCAGGTGGACTGGATCATTTATGTTTTTGGAGCGTTTTTGCTGTACACAGCCTATAAGATGTTCAACCATGATGACACCGATTTTGACCCCCAGAATAGCAAATTGATGAAGCTGCTACGCCGCTTCTTCCCGATCAGCAATCATCGCGAGGGACAGCAGTTTTTCATTATCGAAAACGGGAAGAAAGCCGCAACTCCGCTTTTTGTAGCTCTAATGGTCATCGAGCTCACTGACATCCTATTTGCATTAGACAGCATTCCTGCTATCCTCGCCATCACTGCCGATCCATTTATCGTTTTTAGCTCAAACATCTTTGCGATTTTAGGATTGCGATCCATGTATTTTTTGATATCACGTATGCTTCAGAAATTTCGATTTATCAACTACAGTCTCGTTGTGATTCTTGCATTTGTTGGAATCAAGATGTTATTATTGGAGGTTTATCACTTTCCAGAATGGGCATCGCTGGGGGTAATTGCACTTGCGTTATTGACTGGTATTGTTGCTAGTGTAGTGATTAAGCCTGAAGCTGGGGAAGAGGTGATATAGTAGGTCGCGACTAACTAGAGTGCAAGTTTTATGCTATTTTGAGCTACCATTATTAGTATGAATCAGAGACAGACTATAGCTCTACAGGTTTAGTATAAAAGGTAAATATTACGATGTAAATCTGACGACCGGCTGGCATTTTCTGGGATTGCTTTTAATAAGCATAATTGTATTAGTACTTTCAATTGCTGTTTTAACATTGATCGTTGACTTTGAAATAAGCGTATTTATTGCTTTTGGGATAGCGATTTTGCTATTCTATTTTATGAAAAATAGAGCGATACGGCGTTCAAGACTTGGATTGTCCAAGACAGAAATCACTCTTTCATCAACCACAATAGATTTCAAGGAAATTGAGCTGTACAAAACGCACAGAGTGCGTGGCGCAGGACTGAAAATAAAGTTGAGAAGTGGTCAAACAGTACGACTTAGCTCAAATGATAACTTATGTGACAGTATAGGATTTGTTGAATTTGTAATCGACTTTGAGGAAAGAGTAAATGACTGGCCAGAAATTCGAAAGGTAAAATCCTTTGGCGAAACAAAATTTGGTTTGTGGTTTGCAATTACATCTACAGTTTTATTGGCTGCTGCTGTCATGTGGCGTTTTGTCATAGGCTCTGATATCTACACAGCTTTATTGCCCACGATTCTTGTCGCATTGTTAACTTTCTGGAGCGGGATAGAAATCAGAAAATATTATTCTAAAAAATCCTAGTTACAAGCCATTCAATTTGCCTAATTCGAGTTCGCTTTCGCTAACCTGCCTGTCGTGCCCCTCGCAGGCAGGAGCGAAAATTCACAAATCCCTCCATTTAACCTACCCTTAGCAAGCTGCCACTTCAATTGCACCTTACTTAGTGCAAAATTCTAGGCACTAGGTGAAAGACTCGTTTCAAAGATTGATGGATAAGGCGTTGAGCAGAGAAAAAGGCGTCAAAATCAAGCGGCGCAAGATCCTACAGCGATTTGATGATTACAAGCGTCGCACCAGTAGCAACGTGTGGCGCATCAATGAAGAACTGGGCCGCAATGATTTGTACATCAAGCCCAGTCTGCAGGCGGGAACCATGGATGGCTTTGTTCGGATCCTACAAACCGAAAAGGCACGCATATCTGAAGATCATGTGAGTAACTACGGCAATAAAGAATTTGATCCGATAAAGCGTCTTTCCGAGCTTAATGCCTGTGACACTGCACCGGTTTCCGTCCGGCCTGATGATGAATTAAGCAAGGCGACTTATCTGATGTGGCAAAACGATTTTTCGCAACTGCCCGTGATGCTCAATCATAAGAAGATCATAGGTGTTATCGATTGGGAATCGATCGCAAAAACCCTTATCAGCGATTCCAAAGCCGAAACGGTGGAAGATGTCATGTCTACTGAATTTGTGCTTTTGGATCTGGACATGCCGCTGTTCCAAGCAATACGTGAGATTATTTCCAGCGGGGTCGTCTTTGTTCAAGAAAGTGACCGTACCGTCAAGGGTCCTATTACCGCGCATGATATCAATCTTGAGTACCTCGATCAGATCGCACCATTCATCCACCTAGAAGAAATCGAGAACATGCTACGCATGCTGCTGGACGGCAAGTTTGAAATGCGATTCCTTGCACAGTGCGCAAACTATGAGAAGGATGACCGCATGCCTAGGTCGTTGAGCGATCTCAATTTTTCTGACTACACCTATATTCTGGGGAACGACGAGGTTTGGGAAAAGTTGAATGTTCCTTTTCATCAATCAACCTTTATCAATGATTTGAATATAGTACGTCAAATCAGAAACAATGTAGTCCACTTTAGGCCTGGCAGTCTTGACAAAAAAGATCTCGAACTTCTAGAACAAATGTCTGAATGCCTGCAGGAAGTATGCGCGATTCAATCAAGCTGCCAAAGTTGATTTGTTTGAAACGCTCGTGAAACAGGGGTTGAACTGCACTTGCAGATTTGATTACCTTGCCTAGAAATTTCTAGCCATGTCCGATCAATTGCCTGCGATTCCCAAATACGGTTTCCTACTCGTTCTGCTTAGGGCGGTTTGCTATGCCGCCGTTATGGGATTGATCTTGCTTGCTTTTGCTAGTGATGCGGTAAATCAGGCTGTTAAAGAAGATTCAGTGACTGAGATTGCGCAAGCTGTTTTTTTGCTGGCATCGGGAGTTTTGAGTTTATTGATTTTCAAAAATTACAAGGTGGCAAATGCCATGGGATTTGTGCTGGGCATATTTTATCTGGTGCTCTTCACTCGAGAGCAAGATGCTTTTTTAGAAACCCATTTATTTGACAAGGCTTGGCAAGCAATCGTTTTGATTTTATTGATTCCGCTGGGCGTTTTTCTATGGCGAAATTTTAAACTATTTGCTTTTCAAGTCTATGCAATGCGCAATTCATTGGCAATTGGTGTGCTCACTGTTGGATTTATAATTGTGCAACTCTATTCCAGATTATATGGAAAAGGAAAACTCTGGGAGGCCTTAATGGGCGAGGACACCTACATGCGCCGAGTCAAGGATGCCAGTGAAGAATCGATTGAACTCCTAGGCTACGCAATCATGTTTGTGGGAACGGTGGAGCTATTTATCCACGCCAGGAACTTGACCATTTCATCAAAACAACAGTAGAATGAATGCCGTGCTTAATTTTTTCAAGGCACGCATTTTTCCAATTTTACTGGTCAATTTTATCGGGATTCTGGGCTATAGTATAGTCATCCCAATTCTGATTTTTATCGTCCAGGATTTTGGCGGTAACGGTTTTATCTATGGGATCCTCGGTGCGATGTATCCATTTTTTCAGTTTATAGGAGCACCTATTTTGGGAAGGCTCTCGGACCGCATCGGGCGTAAAAAGGTACTCATCATTTCTCAAGGTGGAACTTTTATCGCTTGGTGCCTTTTTCTACTTGCTTTCATTCTGCCAGAAACTGAACTTTGGTCACAAAACACAGAGGTTACAGGTAGCTATCTGATGACGCTGCCATTGATTATCATTTTCCTGGCGCGCATTCTTGACGGCTTTACCGGGGGTAATGTTTCGGTGGCAAATGCCTACTTATCAGACATCTCAACCGATGAAAATCGAAACAAGAATTTCGGAAAAATGGGATCGTCCACCAGCCTTGCTTTTGTCTTGGGTCCTGCCGTTGCTGGGATTCTGGCGACTACTTTTTTGGGCGAGGTGCTTCCGCTTTTACTTGCTGCTATCATATCGATGATTGCAATCTTCGTCATCAGTACACGACTGGAAGAAAGCAATCCGTGTATAGTCGATACTAAACTGGTTTCGCTCAAAAATATACGCCGGTTTTTTCAGGTTGAACACAAGGACTGCTACACAGAAGGAGAAATGGAAAGCGATGCTCAGGAAACGCGCAGCTGGCGCAGCATCATCCGTATTTCTGGAATCCCGTTGCTGTACAGTATTTATTTCTTGACCTTCTTTTCATTTAGTCTCTTTTATGCTGGACTGCCTATCTACGCCAGCAATATTCTAGAATGGAGTGCTCAGGAATTGGGATTGTTTCTCGCTTACAGCAGTTTCTTAATGATAATTGTGCAGGGACCTGGGCTCAATTTCCTGTCTCGATTTCTCACAAATCTTCAATTGGTTTTGATAGGTTCTATCCTTCTTGCCGTAAGTTTTTACATGCTACAAATCCAAGACTTCTTTGTGCTTTATGGAGCAAATACCTTGCTCAGCATCGGCAATGGTTTGATGTGGCCTAGTTTTCTGGCAATGCTGTCTGCTACAGGTTCAAGAAGCTCACAAGGGAGCATCCAGGGCTACGGGACGTCCATGGGAAGTATTGCAAGCATGCTGGGATTGGTTATAGGTGGAGTTCTTTTTGAAAATATTGAGACCGGCGTTTTTGTGATGGCTAGTGGATTGATGGTGGTGATCAGCCTAATTGTTATTGTCAGGTATTTTAGGCGTAGAAGGAAAGGCGCTTTCGCGAAAGCGTAACCTATTCTATCACCAGTTAAATCAGTAACCTTAATCCCTTTCCAATTTCAACCACTCTCGCTCGATGGCTTTGTAGAGCCATCCGTTATATTTCTGAGCATCATCTGACTGAAGCATATGCAGTGCGCCAGGCAAAACCTCCTCTACCTGATGAGGCGCCTGTTCTCCACCCATATCGGTTTGTAGCCAGCCTGGATCAAGACTGTGAATGGTAACACCGGAATCTTTTAAGTCATAAGACAGCTCGAGTGTGATTTTATCGATCGCCCATTTTGAACAACCGTAGTGCAAAAGCTGTGGCACCCCTTGAATACTAGAGCTGGTATTCACGATAAGTCCAGCACCGCGCGATTTCATGCCGGGCAAAAATTGTTGGATCAATTGGTAAGGTGTATAGACATTTACCTGCATGGTTCGTTGCCAGTTATCAATGGGCTGATTCAGAATACTATCATCATAGGGCATCATGATTCCAGCATTGTTGTAAAGGACATCCACGTGAAGATTGCGCTCTTCTAATTTACTGGCGAGGCTTTGTGCGGCATCCTCATCTGAAAAATCAGCTGCAACCTTTATAATTTCTGCATCTTTACTTTTCAGCATCTTCTCTGTCTCGTCGAGATTTTCCAGACTGCTGGCATGAATGATAACTTTTTCCAGATGATCAGCGAGTCCTAAAGCCATTTGCTGGCCTATCCCTCGCGAGGCACCAGTGACAAGCGCTGTTTTAAATTTAGTATTCATTTGCTAGTTGAGAAGTTTAGATTGAGTAATCTTATGCTATCGTGTTTTTATAAAATTAGCGTTTAGCTATGGCAAGCATGTTTAAAAAGCTACAAAATTGGCTTGGTGGGACATCCAAGTACTATGACAACTTGATGAAATCAAAAAGTGATGATTCAGCGATCGATGAGCATCAAATTATGAAAGCAGAAAACCGGCTAAAGCCTTTGATCAAAAAAGCTGAATACACCGATCATCTCAAGCAAATCACGCTGCCCACTGGATTTAAATCTCCCACCGACAAAAAAGGTGAGGCTCTAAAAATTTCTGCTTTATTCAACTGGAAAGATGGTCATTATGCGCTATTTATCAATCCAGATCGTGTTCATGATCATGCGCAATATCAATCGCTAGAAAAAATTGAGAAAAGAATTGACGGTGAAATGACATCACTTAAAACCGGTAACAGTTTACCGATTTGGGAAGAGGTTATTCACAGGAAAAAAGAAGTACACGAGCAAATCGTTAAAGCTGCACCAGGCCGACCGTGGACACTCTACAAGCTAGCAAAGAAGAATCTAGTGAACAATCAACAAACAAGATTTCAAGTAGGAGGATACCCTCAATGGATCATCAACAACATCGACTTCAGGCGGATTGCACCACTTGAATTTATCTGTAGCTATATACAAGATTACCCGAGCGTGGGACTCTATTATTTTCTAAATCCCCAGAATGGAGAAATTGAAGTCTTTAGGCAGAAGCTCTAAGCTTCTTGACATGATAAGCGACCAATCCCTCGATTGGTCTGCGCACAATATTCCCCACTTCATATTCAAATTCCTCGGCGACTTGTTTGATACGGCGCTCGGCAAAGTGGGCGATGCTACCTACAAAATGTACCTCGTGTTGTTTGATCTCCTCGGCAAATTGCATGATCATATGACGCGAGAATTTACGCAGCCCGCGTCGCAGTAATTTTTTGACATATCGCTCTTTCAGGTGGCTGAAAATAAATTCTGCATGTCCCGCTAGATAGGCGTTAGGATTGGGTTGCTTGTAGAGGTTGTATTTGATAAAATCAGAGTCCATGTCATACTTCTCTGCAAAAGCAGTGCGTATGTGCTCTGGCATCTCGCCGAAGTAGTAGTCCCTGATCAGTTCTTTCCCGTACCAGTTACCGCTGGCCTCGTCCATCAATGTGTATCCAAGTGACGTGACCCGCTGTTCAATGTTTTTACCATCAGAGAAACAGCAGTTTGAACCTGTACCCAGAATACAAACAATTCCAGGTTTGTTACCTACAGCAGCATAGACAGCAGCAGCCGTATCTTCTTTTACACTTACTTCATCTGCCTCGGCAAAAAACTGTTGCAAAACTCCTTGCAGCGCAACTCTAGGTTTTTCGGTACCGCAACCAGCACCGTAGAAATAAACCAGTTCGACCTCGTCTTTATGTTTGATCAGTTCTGGTGATTCTAAAATGCGTTCATTGAGTTGTTCAATCGTGAGAATCGCTGGATTCATACCGCGAGTACGCGATTTGAATAATTGGGTGCCTTCTTTATCGATGGCAATCCAGTCACATTTTGTGGAGCCACTATCTGTAATAATGATCATATAATATTCTTACTGCTAGTTGGAAGATACGCTTTCGTCCTTCGACAAGCTCAGGACAGGCTTCCCTAAGGGAAAGCATAAAAATAAAAGACCCTGAACAAATGATGATCAGGGTCTAGTAAATTTGAGTATTACAGGCTGTTAACCTTTTCTGCCAGATCGACAAGTTTGCTGGAATAACCGTACTCGTTATCGTACCAACTCACAAGCTTGAAGAAGGTAGGGTTTAACTCGATAGCAGCACCTGAATCGTAGATGCTGGTTCTCGGATCACTTACGAAATCTTGGGAAACCACTGCCTCATCTGTATAACCTACAACGCCGCTCATGCTTCCTTCTGAAGCATCTTTGAAGACCTGGTTGATTTCTTCGAGGTTAGTTTCTTTTTTCAACTTAACTGTAAGATCGACTACACTTACGTCTGCAGTTGGTACTCTGAAAGCCATTCCCGTGAGTTTTCCTTTCAATTCAGGAATTACCTTAGTCACAGCAACAGCAGCACCGGTAGAGGTAGGGATGATGTTATTCAACGCACTACGACCTAATCTGTAATTCTTTTTTGCTGGCCCATCTACGGTAAGTTGAGAGGCTGTTGTAGCATGCACAGTAGTCATAAGCGCTTCCTCAATACCAAAGTTCTCGTCCAACAACTTTGCCATAGGCGCAAGACAGTTAGTGGTGCAGGATGCGTTAGAAACGATTTTGTGATCAGCAGTCAGTTGATTATCATTTACACCCATCACAAACATGGGCGCAGTTTTAGATGGTGCAGAAATCACCACTTTTTTAGCACCGGCATCGATGTGAGCTTGTGCGTTGTCTAAATCCGTAAAAATTCCAGTGCAATCTGCCACCACATCTACATCTACCTCATCCCACTTTAGGTTTTTGGGATCGCGCTCGCTGGTCACTCGCACTTGCACGCCATCAATGACTAGATGACCGTCCTTGATTTCAATAGTCCCACCGTAACGGCCATGAACACTATCGTACTTTAAAAGGTAAGCAAGTTGCTCTACATCTACTAGGTCATTAATTGCCACCACCTCAACATTACCACGTTCAAGTGTCGCTCTAAAAACTATACGGCCTATGCGTCCGAATCCATTGATACCTAGTCTTAACTTTTTTGACATTTCTATATTGATTTAAATTTTTGTGTTTTCGCTTTAAGCGAAATGATATTTTAGAATAATTATGTGGTCATGATGTCGCTCACACGTATGAGCTCCATATCAATTTTGGTTTTCCCTTTAACGGCTTTATCGATAGGGTATAGCTGGATCTCGTCATTTACGATACCCACCATGTAGTTGGTTTTGCCATCCATGATGCTTTCCACAGCCTTCACACCCATGCGGCTTGCAAGAACACGATCCCAGCAGGTAGGTGAACCGCCACGCTGCATGTGACCTAGAACAGAAACCCTTACCTCGTATTCAGGCAGATTTTCCTCTACGTAATTTTTCAGGTCAAAAACGTTTTCACCAGTTTTATCACCTTCAGCAACCACGACGATGCTAGATGATTTACCTGATTTGCGTGATCTGCGCAGGCTTTCTAGCAAGCGATCTTTCCCTAAATCCTCTTCTGGGATGAGAATCTCTTCCGCACCTGCACCTACACCTGCATTTAATGCGATATGACCTACATCGCGACCCATCACTTCAACAAAGAACAGTCGATTATGTGAACTAGCCGTGTCACGGATCTTGTCTATGGCTTCAACCACAGTGTTTAACGCGGTATCATATCCTAGGGTGGAGGAAGTACCCATAATGTCATTATCGATGGTACCAGGTATTCCCATCACGGAAACACCAAATTCCTGGTTAAAGATCATTCCACCAGTAAAACTTCCATCACCGCCTATAACGACCAGTGCATCCATCTGCTCGACCTGCATATTTTCATACGCTTTTTGACGGCCTTCTTTAGTACGGAATTCTTGGGATCGGGCACTTTTTAAAATTGTACCACCCTTATTGATAATGTTGTTGACGCTACGAGCGTCCATAGGTTTGAAATCACCCTCAATCAGTCCTTGATATCCTCTGTAAATCCCGACGCACTCAATCTTGTGATAGGCACAGGTACGTACAACAGAACGTATAGCTGCATTCATTCCTGGGGAATCTCCCCCACTGGTCATTACACCTATTTTCCGGATACTTTTGCTCATTTGAAAATTTTGAACCAGTTAAATCTAGACCACGAGAGGGACATACAAGAATTTCTTAATCTATATTTAGCAATTCACGATTTTTACAACGTTTTCGTTAACAACTTTTATCTATGCAGCTGGAAATCATTGATTTTCTGATCATTTTTTCATTCTTCCTTGTTTCACTTTTAGTGGGAATTATCGTCAGCAGGAGCAGCGGTAAAAGCAGTAATTCTTTCTACCTATCCGGCCGAAATATGCCATGGTGGTTGCTAGGGGTAAGTATGGTGGCAACCACTTTTGCTGCAGACACACCTAATCTGGTTGCAGGGATCGTACGTAGCGATGGTGTTTCTGGGAACTGGGTGTGGTGGGCTTTTCTGTTTACAGGTATGTTGACCGTTTTCTTTTATGCAAGACTGTGGCGTCGCAGCGGTATCACAACAGATCTAGAGTTCTATGAATTACGCTATAGCGGTCAAAGTGCGTCATTCTTACGGGGATTTCGTGCAGTTTATCTGGGTGTCGTTTTTAATATAGTGATCATGGCAACAGTTTGTTTGGCTGCCATCAAGATAGGTTACGTGATGTTTGGCTTTGAAGAGTTTGAATCACTTGGGATTGCCTGTTCCGTTACGCTAGTTTATTCCTTATTGGGTGGATTGAAAGGAGTACTGATCACTGACTTTATCCAATTTATCATCGCGATGGCTGGCAGTATATGGGCGACGCTCTACATCCTTGACTTGCCAGAAATCGAAGGAATGGCAAATTTGGTCACTCACCCGAATGTTTCTAACAAACTGGATTTGATACCCGACTTAAGTAATGCAGATCTCGCCATGGGAATTTTTATCATTCCGCTAGCGGTGCAGTGGTGGTCCACCTGGTATCCAGGCGCCGAGCCGGGTGGTGGTGGATACATCGCCCAACGCATGCTGGCCGCCAAAGACGAGAAAAACGCCACCTGGGCAGTATTGTTCTTTAATCTTGCTCATTACGCATTACGGCCATGGCCATGGATCATCATCGGACTGGCCTCGCTGGTAATTTTCCCAGATCTGAATGCGCTGCAAGCCCAATTTCCGGAATTCAATGCCAGCTTTATTAAGGATGACTTGAGTTATCCTGCAATGCTGACTTATTTGCCCGCGGGTTTGTTGGGTCTGGTTGTTACCTCGCTGGTCGCAGCTTTTATGAGCACGATCTCGACTCACCTAAACTGGGGGTCCAGCTATGTGGTAAACGATCTATACGCGAGGTTCATTAATAAGAATGCCTCAGAAAAACAGCAGGTTACCTATGGTCGCATTTCAATGTTGCTCATGATGATTGCAGCGGCAGCGCTCTCGCTGGTTCTTGAGGAAGCAAAGTTTGCCTTTGATCTGATCATACAGATCGGGGCGGGGTCAGGGCTGTTGTTTATCCTGCGCTGGTTTTGGTACAGGATCAATCCATGGTCAGAGATTACTGCGATGATAGTCTCATTTGTGGTTGCGGTACTCTTCTTTTTTAATCAGTCTGAGAATCTGGGATTACAGAATCAGATTTTTGGCGAGTTGCAGGGCTGGGAAATGATCTGCTTGAATGTACTGATCACCAGTTTTGCATGGCTGCTGGTTACCTTCTTGACGCCGAAAAGCGATCAAGGAACTTTGGAGAAATTTGAACAGCTGATTTTTGGATCTGAGAGCAAGTTTCATAATTTTCAATACAAGATTGCTGGATTTATCTTGGGAACGGCTGGAGTTTATAGCCTGCTTTTTGCTACAGGGAAACTCATTTACGGCGAATTAATGATCGGATTGTTGCTAGCAGCGGGCTTTTTACTATGCTCGGTCTTGGTTTTTAGGTTGAGAGGCAAACTCTTCGGGTAGGCCTTTGAAAGTCTACCGAATCAGTATCTGTTCAGAGGCTGATTAGAATTAAGCTTTCGCGAAAGCGTAAAAAACCTACCTCCCGTTAGCCAATAAGAAAACAACCCCTAAATTCAAACTTGTTCTGTTTAATCTAAAATCGTTGAAAGCACGATTTTCAAAAAGATCGATGAAACCATTTTGACCGTCTAATTCAATAAATAGTTTGGCACTGTTAGTTACCTGATGGCGGTAACCGATCGACCAAGCGAGACCAAAATCAAAATTTTGATAAGCAATTTCCTGATCTGTGTTGAATCTTGTATCCCTAGCACTATTTAGGAATCCCCCGTAGAGTCCAAAATTCACATACCAATCCAGCGAGTTCCCAAAATGATACGCGACAGTAACGGGTACCGTGATGTACTCCAATTCAACATTTGTAAATGCCTGATTATTGCGGCCATCAAAAATGATGATTTCATCCTCATAACCCTTACGCTCGTACAAGACTCTAGCTCGTAGTCCTAAGTTTCTAGAAAAGTAATATTGAAGTTGACCACCAAAATTGTAAGCGAAGGCAGGGTCATAATTAAATTCTGCCACCCCATCAAAACTGTCAAACCCAGATACATTGCTTAAACCTACACCACCTAGGAGACCAAATTCAACTGCGCCCTTCTGTTGAGCAAATCCTAGAACAGAGAATAAGAGAAAGGCAATGAGGTAAACTTTTTTCATGATCGAGTTTTTCAAACAGCAAGAAACAAACGTGCCAGTTTTTGCAGCAAATTACAGTCAGGCTCCCTTATGCATCGCTTTCTAACAAGATTTTATAATAAAGCCCCTTGTAATTTCAAGGGGCAATCTGCTTTATTCCTGATCTTCTGATCCTTGTTTTTTGAGCTGCCTACTCAGGATATTAAGTTGTTTTTCCTTTTCTTGGATCAGCTCCATCTCCTTAACTAAATTATCAATGTTCTTGCGCTGCTGTACTAAAAACGGATTCTTGTCATCCTTTGCATTGATAAACTGCAAATTGTTTTCCAGCTGTCGCACCTCGCCCTCGATTTCCTGACGACGCTTACTGAGGTAGAATCTCTCGTTTTTCATCTCGCGCTCGTCGCCCTGCTCTAGACTGGAGAGTTTGTTCTGATACTTCATCATCTCGGCATCCACCTCACTCATTCCAGAGCTTTTGAATTTGGCTTTTACTAGTTTATCAAACTTGTCCTGAATGTGTTTTTTAGAATAGGGGACACGTCCTACCGCAGCCCACTCATCCATGATGGCCTGAACTTTTTCCTGCAACGCATCTTTGTCATCTTCAGGAAGTAACTCTTTAAGCTTGTTGTAGATCTCTACCTTCTGCTTATAGTTGTCCAGTTCTTCTTTGTTGTCCTCTTTGCGCTGAGCGGTCTTCTTGTCAAAGAATCCGTTGCAGGCCTTCTGGAAACGCTTCCAGATACGGTCGCTGTCCTTGCGCGGCACGTGGCCTATGGTTTTCCACTCGGCTTGAATGCGTTTAATGACCTCGATGGACTCGGCAAAATTTTCTGAGTTCTCGTGCTCTTCAGCGATCTCGACCAGCTTCATTTTCTTTGCGAGGTTCTCGTTCTGTTCGTTCTTGAGTTCTTTGTAGAAGTTGTTTTTTTCTTTATTGAATTCACGCGTTGCCTTGCGATACTCATCCCACAGCGGGTTGTTCACTTTCTTTGGCGCAGGCCCCGTTTTGGTAAACAATTCTTTAAGGACTTTAATCTCTTGCAGTCGCTCTTGCCATTGTCGGTGATTTTTTGCGCCTTTGTAGGTGATTTTTTGGATCTCTGCGATAATGTTCTCCTTGATCGTCTGGTTTTTTTCCAGCTGCTTTTCACGCTCCTCATAGTAAGCCTGACGCTTGTCATGAATTACTTTAGTCGCCGCGCTAAATTCATCCCAGATGGGATCGCGATGTTCTTTTGCAACAGGACCAGCATCTTCCTTCCACATGCGGTGCAGTTCCTGCAGTTCTCGTAGAGCTTTGTGGATATTCTCCTCGTTGCCTAATTCAACTGCTCTAGCGATGATCTTTTTCTTGAAATCCAGATTGCGCTCAAAATCCTTGTCACGCAATTCCCTGCTCACATCGATGTAATCGTAAAAATTCTGGACGGCTAGGCGATAGTCTTCCCACGTGATGTTATACGCATCATGCGGGATCTTGCCCGTAGCTTTCCAAGCATCCTGTAATTCGTTGAACTTTTTGAATGTCGTGCCGATATTTTCCTCCTCATCGATCAGGCGCTTGATGCCCTCGATTACCTCGCGACGCGTAGCCAGATTCTCTTCTTCCTGCTTTCTTTTTTCGCGCTGGTATTGACCTTTTAGTTTTCGGTAAGTCGAGTGCAGTTCAGCAAATTGTAGGGCAAGCTCGTTTTTATATTCAAATTCTGGCGCTAGTGGATCGTCACTCGGCGGATTTGCCTCCTTGAATTCGGCTTCTTTTTCTTTGCGGTTTGCTGCGTCTTTTGACTCAAACTCCTTTTTGATGTCATCAGCCTGCTTGCGGAAACTCTGGATAGGGTATTCCTGAATCAAATGACGCAGCTCATCAATTAGCTGCTTCATCGTCATCTCCTTATAGACTTTTTCAGGGGCTTCTTTAGCTTCCTCTTCCTTTTCTGACGAGGTTGACACAGCCTGGGTATCACTTTTTTCTTGAGTGGAGGTTTCAGCGGGGAGCTCTTTCTTTTCAAGCTTAGCCTCTACCGCCTCATCTACCTCAACAATCTTGTCTTCCTGTTGTTCTACAGCTGTAATTTCCCCAACGATGGCATCCTCATGGGTTGTCGAGTCATCGGTTTTAGTTTTCTCTACCTTGTTGGTTCCTTCCACCACGGTATCGGTGCTGGGTGAATCCACCTCGATGTTTTCAGCTTGTATTTCCTGATTTTCAGAAGTCTCAACAATACTATCTTCCAGTAAGTTGTCATCTGTTTGGTTTTTAGGTTTTCCGTCTGCGTTCTGCAGGTTGTCTTTTCCGTCCATTTCTTTAAATGTATAAAGCGCGGCAAGATAAAATCTTATTGAGGGCTTTACAAATGAACGAGCAGAGTGATGGTTTGAGAACTGGGAGTTTAAGATATGTTTATCGTTGTTACGCTTTCGCGAAAGCGTAAACTTCCCAGTCACCGCAATCCCTTTCCACTACCTTTGTGTCATGTACAAAAGCGAAACCATCGTGGCGCTCGCCACACCGCCCGGAGTAGGGGCGATAGCAGTCATCAGGATTTCTGGACCAAAGGCGCACAAGATCGCGGGTAAACTTTTTGTACAAAAAGCAAATGCCGCTCCCGAGGGAAATCTTAGTGCTGCTGAGCGTCATGCCACGCTAGGCTTCATCAAAAACGGAAAATCTGTGGTGGACAAAGTGGTACTGACCAA
This sequence comes from uncultured Flavobacteriaceae bacterium, assembly GCA_964478845.1. Lineage (GTDB taxonomy): Bacteria > Bacteroidota > Bacteroidia > Flavobacteriales > Flavobacteriaceae > Nonlabens. Next base: position 322,212 of record CAYZJT010000002.1, read on the forward strand.
GTTCACCGCACCGCATTCCTACACCGGCGAAGATGTGGTCGAGATTTCCTGTCATGGTAGCCTTTTTATCCAGCAGGAAATAGTGAATTTATGTTTGGAACATGGCGCCCAGACCGCATCAGCTGGGGAATTTACGCTACAGGCATTCATGAATGCAAAAATGGATCTCTCACAAGCCGAGGCCGTGGCAGACCTCATCGCCAGCGAGTCCAGAACGGCCCACGAAATCGCCATGAGCCAGATGCGTGGCGGCTTTACAAATGACCTTAAGGAACTGCGCGCGCAGCTGCTGAACTTTGCCAGTTTGATCGAATTGGAACTGGATTTTAGCGAGGAAGATGTTGCCTTTGCAAATCGCGATGACCTCAGAAAATTACTGCAGGAATCTCAAGAAAAACTGCGTAAACTCATTGATTCATTTGCCGTGGGCAATGTGCTGAAAAGCGGGATCCCAGTCGCCATCATAGGCGAACCGAACGTAGGTAAATCTACGCTGCTGAATGCCTTACTGAACGAAGAAAAAGCCATCGTGTCTGATATTGCTGGAACCACACGTGACAGCATAGAGGACGAGATCAATATTGAGGGGATCAGGTTTAGATTTATCGATACAGCAGGAATTCGCGAGACGGCAGATACTATCGAGTCCATGGGCATACAGCGTTCCTACGACAAGGCAAACCAGTCCAACCTCGTTCTATACCTCGTGGACGCCACCCAATTGTTGACTGATGCACGAGTCAAACATTGCATGCTGCGCGTGCAATTGATGAAAGAGCGATTTGCAAATAAAAAGATGGTCTTGATTCTCAATAAATTGGACTCCATCAACGGCATCGAGCTCTCCGAAATCCAGCAGCAGCTGGACAAATTGGGATTGGACATCCCGATGATTTCGTTAAGCGCAAAATCAGGAAAAGGCGTAGAGGAACTGAAGAATGCTTTAGTCACTAGCTTCAACAGCGGTTTGCTACAGAGCAATGATCCAATTGTCAGCAACGCTCGCCACTATGATGCCTTGCAGCGCGCATATCAATCTTTGATTGAAGTCCAACAAGGCATGAAAGATGAAGTTAGCAGCGAGTTTCTTGCCGTCGACCTGCGCGCCGCCACCGAGGCGCTAGGATTGATTACTGGTGAGATTACCAATGATGAATTGCTGGGCAACATCTTTAGTCAATTTTGTATTGGGAAGTAAGCATTTTAGAAAATCTGCGATTTTCTTAAAAATGCTTACCCTGAGCGCAGTCGAAGGGTTTATTTTAGAAATCGAGGTGACAATCATTTAGAACGGATACAGAGCGAGCGCAGCGAGACTCGGGATTTTAATAATCTCAACAAAAATCATCAAAACCCTACCACAGGATCCTGTTCCAGCCATCGTTTCAGTCCGTCCAGTTTCTGATAGTACCGCTGGAAGAATACCGACCTAGACTGCAATCCCATAGCGTTTACATGAGCCGACTGACTGATCTGGTGATTAAAAAATTCATGCATCCTATTCACAATAGCGCCATTGTCATAACGCACGTATTCTAGCATGGCAAAAGCAACGAATCCAGCGACTGGCTGTCCATTTTTTATAGCTAGAGCATTGTTAGTCATCACCAGTAATTCATGGTAATAGAGGTCGTATAGCTTTTTGGGATTTGCTGCGTCCTGCTCTATATTTTTCAACAAAATACGTATGTCTTCAATTAACTCAGCGGCTTCTTCACGAGTCAATGCGCCAGTTTGGTAGAAACTGCGTATTTGTTGAAGTGAGCTTACGATGGTGGTGTCCGACCACAATTCAGTAACATGGTAAGACGCATACATTGCTTGTAAATCTTTAATACGCATCCTAAGGTCCAATGGTAGTTGAAACTTATTAAACGGTTGCTGATCATCTTTTTCTGATAGCAACTTAGTCCACACATAGATCTTAAATCGTGACAGCATGCTGTCATTAAAGTGATGAAAAATCGGAATGTCCTTAGCGCTATAAATCAATTGTACATTTTTCTTGCCCAGATTGCTCAGATTTTCTAGCGTCAGTTCATAGTAACCCATCAGGGAATCGATGTCATGAACTTTACCTGTCGTTCCCCCAACAGTTGTCGAAAATGGATCTGCGCCATCTAGTGCGTCTAGAGAGATGTGTTTTTCGCGAGATAGAATTACGGCTTCTTGAATGCTCAGTTTAGACTTACCAGACATCCTGCGGTAGGCTGCGTCATAACTGATATCCAGTAAATCGGCTAGGGCTTGAACGGGTGTCGTGGCTAGAGTGGATACGCTTTCGCGAAAGCGGGACAACAACACTTCTTGATAGTCCATTTTGTGTTTTTTGCAAATCAAATATATCGTAACACCCGTTAATCGCAAATGTCTGTGCGATAAACGCGATAGGTTTGGTCAAAAGAATTGATCATGCAAAAACTCAAATTCACCAAGGACGAGGGAACACTTTTCTATAAAGACCTCAGAAATAGAACAAAAGCTTTATTTCAAAAGACAGGCTCATTAAGACATGGGGGATGGTTAATGATCTTTAAGATCATATTCTATTTCTCCCTGTTTTGTCTAGCCTATCTGTTTATGATGAGCACAGGTAACCTCTATTTGTTCTACGCTGCCTACACGGGTGTAGGACTTTCTACCATGTTTATTGCATTTAATGTATCCCATGATGCAGCACATGGGGTGGCGGTTAAAAGCAAGCGATGGAATAAGATCCTGTTCAACATCAGCTTTAATCTAGTGGGTAACAATGCCTATATCTGGGGTAGTCATCACAATGACTCGCACCACTTGTACACTAATGTTGAAGGTAGCGATATCGATGTTTTGGATAACCCGTTGACGCGGCTTACACCCACACAGCGAGTGCGATGGTATCATAAATACCAGCAATTCTACATTCCGTTTATGTACCTCTTCTACTCGCTGAATTGGTTTCTGTTCAGAGAGACTGGGATGTTACTGGGTTTCACCAGCCGCACGATAGATATCAAAATGCCGTGGTTTGAAGTTGTAAAACTGATTTTTTTCAAGCTATTCTACATCTTCTACATGATAGTCCTGCCCTGTCTCTTAAAGCCTCATGGCTGGGGGCATGTGCTCGCTGCTTTTATAATTCAGCATTTTGTGATATCACTAATTTTTGTAGCGGTTTTAGGGGTGTCCCACCTTTCTGACTTGGTACGCCATCCGTTGCCTGATGCGAATGGTCAATTGTACATGAGTTGGCCCAAACTACAATTGCTTACCTGTGTCGATTATAATGCAGATAGCCGAATTCTAAATTTTGTGCTAGGTGGATTTAATGCTCACGCCTTGCATCATTTGTTGCCTGACGTATCCCATGTGCATTACCTAAAGCTGGTCAAAATATTCAGACAAACCTGCCGCGATTACAACTTGCAATATCACGACGTCGGCTATTTAGCAGCGCTCACAGCACATTTTAGGTTTTTGAGAGACATGGGAAGAGCCGATCACTCACCGCGAACTCAATTTCTTTCTCAACCTAAATAGAAACCTGCTGAAGTCTTCAATAGTTCAGCGAACCCAAGCATTCAAAATTCATTTTAAATCCCAATATCATGAGAACCAAACACCTCAAAATACCAGCACATCATGAAATCCTCAAAAAACTGCGTACTGCAGTGGAGTATGAATTGAACCTCAGTCAATCAAAACGACGCAAGACTTTATGGATCAAGCTTTTTGTTTATCTCGCTTTTATTACGGGTAGCTACCTAACTGTTCTTAATTCGCGCACTTTTATCATTAGCTTGTTAGGGTACATGGGTTTAGGGTTTAGCACCTTATTGCTCGCCTTCAACTTTGCACATGACCTGAGCCACAATGCTACTTTCAAAAATAAAAAGCTCAACAACCTGTGCTATACCATCCTTTACACACTTGTAGGTGCTCACGCCCAATCATGGAAGCATCGCCATGTACATTCCCATCATTTTGCGCCTAACGTAAAAGATTACGATACCGATCTACAGATTACCTCATTGATCAGGGTTGAGCCCACCGCCAGACTTAAATGGTATCATCGCTTCCAGCACATCTACGCGCTGTTGGCTTATTCCACTTATTCGTTATACTGGATTTTTATCAAAGATTCAGTTGTTTATGCTCGAGCTGCTCGCGAGGAAAATTTTGGATATCACCTTAGTTTTTGGGCACAGAAGCTATTTTATCTGGGCTACATGCTGTTCCTTCCTTATTGGTTATCGGGTATGCGCTTTCGCGAAAGCATAATAGCTTTTCTCATCATGCATTTGCTACAATCCATTTTCTTGTTATGTACATTCTTTATTACTCATCACACGGGGCAGACGCAATATTTTGCTACCGATAAAGATGGACGTATTTCTGCATCATGGCTGGAAAATCAGATTTATAGCTCAAACGACTTCTATCCGTTTAGTGAGGCTGCCAACTTTATTTTCGGCGGGTTTAACAATCACATTGCGCATCACCTGTTTCCTGATGTAAACCATGTTCATTATCCCGCAATCAATAGAAAGATTTATCCCATCTTGATTTCCTATGGAATGATACCCAACCGCACTACCTATTTTGGTGGTGTAATCGATCACCTCAAGCACCTGAAGCAAATGGGTAGACAAAAGCAAATCGTAAAGATTCAAAAGAAACGCTGGAGATTGAAAAAACCGAAACTACCCAGTTTTGGTGCTGATATTCATGAGTATAATTATTGAAAGGATTTTTTGTGAGGACTTATTGCGTTGTGAGTATTCTAGGCCATTCCAATTAGGAATCTTGTCTAGACCATCTTTTTGAGAAATTACATTTCCTAAATTTACGGATTGGCTAAATCTGTTCAATGTCCTTATTCCAACCTTCAGTATTAAAATCGCATCTCGCACAGCTCGATGAAGCTACGGTAGATAAAGCTTACAAGAAGTATCGCAACTACTTCTGGAATACCACAATTCAAAAGAATATCAAAAGTGCAAAGGAAGAGCAGTATCAAGCAAAGTTCCTCGACGAGCTATTTGTAAAAGTTTTGGGCTATACGTTGTTTCCCAATCCCGATTATAATCTCACCACCGAATTTAAGAATGAGAAAAATGCTCGGAAAGCCGATGGTGCCATTCTCTCAAGGGGCTTAAGTCCCTTGGGAAATAGAAGTCCTTTGGGAAGTAAAGACAGCCTAAGCCCTCTAGGAGTTATAGAACTAAAAGGCACCAATACCAAAGACCTGGAAAGTATCCGGCGACAAGCGTTTGATTACAAGGCCAACCAAAAAAATTGTGTTTATGTAGTAACATCCAATTTTGAAAAACTGCGTTTTTACATCAACGATGCGACAGAGTTTGAAGAATTTGATTTGTTTACGCTTTCGCGAAAGGATTTCAACCTATTGTATTTATGCCTTCACAAGGATAAAGTATTGAACAATGTACCGCTCAAGATCAAAGAAGCGTCCATTGTAGAAGAGGAAGAAATCACCAAAAAGTTTTACAAGGATTACTCGGTTTTTAAAAGAGAATTGTATCGTGATCTGATCAAAAGAAACTCTAGAACGGTAAAGGAGAAGTTAGCAGAATTAGAGCGTACAGAAGATATCTAACAACTTGAGAAAAATGTAAAGCTCACCTTATTCAAAAAATCGCAGAAACTCATAGATCGCTTTTTATTCATCTTCTTTGCTGAGGATAGAATGCTGCTACCGTCTAATTCTACCATACAGATTTTGAATAAGTGGAAGGACGATTGGGATTTTGGCGACGAACGACCACTATATGATCTCTTTAAGCAATACATCAACTTTCTAGACATAGGGCGCCAGGGTACTGTGAAATGTGCCGAAATCTATACTTATAACGGTGGATTGTTTAAACCAGACCCCATTCTTGATGCGCTGGAGATCGATAATGATCTGCTCTATAAACAATCACACACACACATTATCCAATTATGATTTTGAAAGTCAGGTAGATGTAAATATACTGGGGCACATTTTTGAAAACTCAC
>CAYZJT010000003.1:0-187514 GCA_964478845.1 uncultured Flavobacteriaceae bacterium
ACAAAGGCAGCTTAAATTTCATTATTAACCTGTAGCCATATTTCAGGACGTGACAGCTGAATAAAATCTGTAACCATGTGGCTTAAGGTTAACGAACCGAAAATCAACTTACTGAAAATTGGAAAATATGAGCTTTTAGAATATTTGTGCTGGAATCATGACTTCTGACATACAGAAATCAGTAAAATTCTACGAAGAAATATTAGGTAGAAAGTCCGATTATAACCCTATGCGTTCACTGTACGAATGGGATTTTGAAAAAGGCGTTGTTTTACAATTGATCGAAGACAAAGAGCGGTCAGGTAAATCTTCAGTTACCATAATGACTCACAAAATTGACGAGTTGAAAAAGACTTTGGATAAGAAAGACATTAAAGTTGAATTTCAAACTGATTCAGAAATAGCGAAAACTATAACGATTTTTGACCCAGAAGATAACCGAATAACTTTTGCAGAAAACCTACAAGGACGATGACATAATGGAAAAAGCCAGCGCACAAGCCAGTATATAAAAATAGCGGTTTAAGTGCTAAGACTAAAATGAGATTTATAAATTAAACAACGGCAACAGACCGAAAAGTAGTGCATTAAAACCGCTACTATTCTTATGCGATACCATTCAGATCAATTAGCTAGCCTGCTCTGCGTTCATCCTGAGCTTGTCCTTTGATTAAACTGGAGCTGTCATTCAAAAACTTTGACCGAACTTCGAGCCATGAATAGAAAAGTCATAATCTATCTCTGTGCAGCGATAGTGTCGATTGCACTTATTCTTTTGTTTAGTGGATCATCTGTTTTAGTAATTGGATTAGATGCAGACGATACCATTCCAGCAGGGACATTCATTACTTGGTTTGGATTAATTGCATTGTCTGTTTTGGTTTTTCAAAGTAGGCCAAGGTTACGTAAGCCTACAACAGGCAGCGAACGCTTCTTCTCGCTTTTGGCAAAATTCTTTATTGTTCTAGCTATACTATGGGTGCCAGTGTCTTATTTACTTTCAGGGAATTTGAGATTCAATTTTATTGGAGCGCAAACTTACCAAGGCGGTTATTACGGCATGAAAACATTTTGGAACTATACTTTCCTCACCGCAGTTGGTCCTATTGCAACGTACTTGCTTTCTTGGACTGTAGGATTTTTTAAGAAATGAATAATCACCATGTCGCACCGTCATCGCTTGGGCAATTATTTACAATTTTCAGATGGCATCGATGTACGCTTTCGCGAAAGCAATACCTAACCAACAATTTAAGAACCTTATAGCATAAGTGGATCGAGTGCTTTTCTATTTTTATCCAAAACCAAAACACATGAAAAAGATTTACATCGTTTTGATAGGACTATTTCTAGCAGCGCCACTGTTTTCCAGTTGCCGTGAGGAAAGAGAAGTAGAAGTGGAGACCCTCGCACCAGATGCTAACGATAGCGACGATGACGAGAGTTATGACACAAACCCTACGCCTAGCGATCCAGATTGATTGATTCTGAAAAATACGAGGGCAGTTTGATTCTTAGATCTAAACCCCTTGATTGAGAGTTAATTAACGGTAATAACAAAAAAGCCAGATTGAAAATTGCATTACGTTTTCAATCTGGCTTGGCTATTTTTAGTTAGTTCACTTAGCTTTTATATATCGGCAACGGACTCATGCGGTGATGAACTTCTTGAGCTAACTCACTCAAAACATCCTCATCCTCCATATTCATCAGGCATCGGTCGATCACATCTACAATAAAATGCATGTCTTCCTCAACCATTCCACGCGTGGTGACAGCTGGTGTACCGATTCTAATACCACTAGTGACAAATGGTGATTCTGTATCAAAGGGTACCATGTTCTTATTTACCGTTACGTGTATTTTTCCAAGTGCTTCCTCAGCTTGTTTACCAGTGATTCCTTTGTTACGCAGATCCATTAGGATCATGTGGTTGTCTGTCCCGCCTGAAATTATGTTGTAACCTCTCTTTATAAATTCTTCAGCTAGCACTGCAGCGTTTTTCTTGACTTGCACGGTATAGTGTAAAAAGTCATCGCTCAACGCTTCTTTAAATGCTACTGCTTTTCCAGCGATGCTGTGCATCAACGGGCCACCCTGATTGCCAGGGAATACCGCACTGTTTAGAAGCGTGGACATCTTTTTTAGCTTTCCGTTTTTTAGTTTTTGGCCGTATGGATTTTCAAAATCGGTACCCATGATGATGATTCCACCACGTGGGCCGCGCAGTGTCTTATGAGTAGTACTGGTACAAATGTGTGCGTACTCTACAGCATCTTGCAGAATACCTTTTGCAATGAGTCCAGCGGGGTGAGCGATGTCTGCCAGGAGCAGGGCGTCTACGGAGTCTGCAATTTCGCGAAAGCGTGCATAATCTATCTCGCGGCTATAGGCAGAGGCACCAGCGATAATCATTTTTGGCTTTTCGCGTTCAGCGATCTCGGCTATGTTGTCATAATCCAGCAAGCCGGTTTCTTTCTGTACACCGTAAAAACTATTCTCGTAAAGCTTCCCCGAAAAGTTTACAGGTGAGCCATGCGTTAGGTGTCCGCCATGGGACAAATCAAATCCTAATATTTTATCACCGGGATTTAGACAGGCATGGTAAACGGCTGTGTTTGCCTGACTGCCAGAGTGCGGCTGAACGTTGATGTACTCTGCATTAAACAGCTCTTTACCACGCTCAATTGCTAGGTTTTCAATCTTATCCACCACCTCGCAGCCACCGTAGTAGCGTTTGCCTGGATAGCCCTCTGCATACTTATTGGTTAGAATAGATCCCGTAGCCTGCAAAACAGCATCACTCACATAGTTTTCACTGGCAATTAGTTCTATTCCATTGCGCTGGCGATCATGCTCTTCTTGTACTAGATCCAATAGTTCCTGATCTGTAAATGACATTGTGAAAGTTTTAGGACGTAAAAATACGTGCTGGATAGCTTAAGACTTACCCAGATTGATATATTTGAGATCAACTTGTGAACCAAAAAGACTTGTAATATGCCTCTTGTTTCTAATAACCCGGCCCGTAAATCCTGGATAGGCTACAACAGCGACACTCATTTTCCGATTCAGAATATTCCCTTCGGTGTATTTCTTACCAGAGACAACGTCATAACGATAGGGACTAGGATAGGGGACTATGCAATTGATCTGGGCGCGCTGCAGGAGATGGGCTATTTTGACATGATCCCCCTTACTAATGACATGTTTATGCAGGACACGCTCAATGATTTTATTAGCGACGGGAAGAAAACCTGGCGACTGGTGCGTAACCGCATAGGTGATATTTTTGATAAGGGCAATCCAGAGTTGAGAGATAATAAGGAACACCGCGATCGCATTATTTTTGCAATGGACGAGGTGGAAATGCAGCTGCCGGTTCTGATAGGTGACTACACCGATTTTTACAGTAGCAAGGAACACGCGACAAATGTGGGAACCATGTTCCGCGATCCAGACAACGCGCTTTTGCCTAACTGGTTGCATATGCCGGTGGCGTACCACGGTAGATCCAGCAGCATCGTTCCCAGCGGGATTCCTATTCATAGACCACAGGGACAGACCATACCAGCAGATTCTGATACACCTGTATTCGGACCTAGTAAGTTAGTGGACTTTGAACTTGAAATGGCATTTATCACGACTGATGCCAATAAACTTGGACAGCCGATTCCCGTGGATGAAGCCGAGAAGTACATTTTTGGGATGGTGCTATTCAATGACTGGAGCGCGCGCGATATCCAGAAATGGGAATACGTACCTCTAGGACCATTTCTCGCTAAAAACTTTGCCAGTAGCATTTCACCCTGGATCGTCACGATGGACGCGCTAGAGCCATTTAGATGTGCATCGCCTGAAAGGGAGAAGCCTGTACTGGATTATCTAGACAGCAGCGGCGATAAGAGTTATGACATTCATCTGGAAGTGGACATCACGCCAGAAGGCGGGAAGCCAACAACAATCTGCCAGAGTAACCACAAGCACCTTTACTGGAATATTTCACAGCAACTGGCGCACCACACGATCACTGGTTGCCGGGTCAATAGCGGGGATTTGATGGGTAGCGGTACGATCTCTGGTCCTACCCCAGATTCCTACGGTTCCATGCTGGAGTTGAGTTGGAAGGGAACTAAACCTGTCAAGTTAAATGACGGTACAGATCGCAAATTTATCCAAGACAATGACACGGTTACGCTGCGTGGTTACTGTACAAATGGTGATGTGCGGGTAGGTTTTGGCGAGGTAAGCAATAAGCTTTTGCCTGTTTATAAACCTAAGAAGAAGTAAGACAATTTGCTTTCTCATGATTACGCTTTCGCGAAAGCGTAACATTGACAATCTGCAATGACAACGCATGCATAACACACATCTGGAAATAGAGGGGCTTAGATATTTCAGTCCGTTAATTAAGGACTATCTATCTGAGTCGCTGGATGTGCGTCATTTATATCATCGATTTCCGCGATTGCATCAGTTTCGCGAGCAGATAGCAGAAAAACAGCTGGAATGGCATGATTCAACTGAGAAACGTGCGGTGCTCAAAGAGGTGCTTCTCAAACAATACGCAAAAGTTCCTGACGCTGATAGAACTCTGCAGAATATCAATTTGCTGGATGATGAAAACACTTTTACTGTCACAACGGGCCACCAACTCAATCTCTTTACTGGACCGCTTTACTTTCTATATAAGATCATCTCGACAATCAATTTATGCAAGCAGCTGAAAGTCACGTATCCGGAAAATGAGTTTATACCAGTTTACTGGATGGCCACCGAGGATCATGATTTTGAGGAAATTCAATTTTTCAATTTTGGTGATCGCAAGTTGGTTTACTCTCGTGAAAGTTCTGGTGCAGTAGGTAGGTTATCGACTGAGGGTCTTGACAAGGTCTATGAAGTTTTTGATAGATTGCTGGGTGAAGGTGAGGCGGCCAACGAATTACGGAGGTTGTTCAAAAAGTCCTATTTAGAACACGACAATCTTGCAGACGCGACAAGATTCTTGGCTCATCAGTTGTTTAAAGATGAAGGGTTGGTCATCATAGATGCCGACGAACCAAAGTTAAAAGCTCTGGCAAAAGATCATTTAGCTACCGAGCTCACTGATCAGATCAGTTTTAATGCTGTTTCTGAGACGCTGGAAAATTGGAGCGATGAATACAAGCAACAGGTCCATCCACGCGAGATCAATCTTTTCTATTTGACAGATAATTACCGAAAGCGCATTATCAAAACAGATGAAGGCTTCATCATTGATGAAACAGATTTACAGTTCACGGAATCTGAAATTCTAGAGGAATTAGAGAACTATCCCGATAGATTCTCTCCTAATGTGATTATGCGACCGCTGTATCAGGAAGTGATTCTGCCGAATCTTTGCTACATCGGTGGGGGCGGCGAGATTGCTTACTGGCTGGAATTGAAAAATTACTTTGAGAAATCATCTGTTACCTTTCCAATCTTGCTTCTAAGAAATTCTGCATTGCTGATAACTAAAAAGCAATCTGATAGGTTAAGGCGATTGAATCTGAAAATCACTGATCTTTTTCAAAAACCCTTTCAGCTTAGTCATCAGGTCACTGAACAGGTGAGCGAGATCAAAATCGATTTCTCAGAACAAAAAGAACATCTCAAGCAGCAGTTTAAGGATCTGTATCTTTTAGCGCATAAAACCGAAAAGTCTTTTGAAACCGCTGTTGCGGCGCAAGAGCGCAAGCAGATCAAAGGACTGGAAAAATTAGAAAAGAGGTTGCTAAAAGCACAGAAAAGAAAGCTTTCTGACCATGTAGATAGAGCAAGGAATCTGCAGTTGGACTTGTTCCCTAATGGCAGCTTGCAGGAACGCCAGACCAATTTTTCGGTTTTCTACGAAACTCAAGGGCGCGAATTGATTGAGCAATTAAAGCTGGAATTGCATCCGCTTGATTTGCGATTTAGCGTGCTGGAACTCCATTGATAAGTAGGTGGATATCGGCTGTTTTTTCTAATTATAACTAACGGTATGAAATGAGCGAAACCAGTAAATTTGACCATGGAACACGATAAGGTACTGATACTAGATTTTGGGTCTCAATACACCCAGCTCATCGCACGCAGAATCAGGGAATTAAACGTTTATTCAGAGATCATTCCCTTTCACAATAGACCAGAAGATTTATCCAGCTATAAGGCAGTGATTCTGTCCGGTAGCCCTAAATCGGTGCGTGCAGAAGATGCTTTTCATGTTGACCTAAAAGATATCAGGGGAAAGAAACCTCTATTGGGAGTTTGTTACGGTGCTCAATATTTGGCCCATTTCAATGGTGGTAACGTGGCACCATCTAGCATTAGGGAATACGGCCGTGCAAATCTCACCGTTATCAAAGACGACGAGCCGCTTTTCAAAAACATCACCGAAAACTCACAAGTATGGATGTCGCATAGTGACACCATCAAGGAATTGCCAGACAATGCAGTAAGACTTGCCAGTACGCAAAGCGTGTTGAATGCTGCTTACAGAATCGATGGTGAAAATACCTTTGCCATACAATTCCACCCAGAAGTTTATCATTCAACTGATGGGAAACAATTGCTAGAAAACTTTTTGATTGACATTGCAGGAATCAACCCTGACTGGACACCACAAAGCTTTGTGGAGGAAACCGTTGAAAAACTTCAAAAGCAACTGGGTGATGACAAAGTAGTTCTTGGTCTTAGTGGGGGTGTGGATAGTAGCGTGGCGGCCATGTTGTTACACAAAGCCATAGGGAAGAACCTGCACTGCATATTTGTAAACAATGGTCTGCTTAGAAAAAATGAGTTTGATCAAGTCTTGGATCAATACAAAGACATGGGTCTTAACGTGAAAGGTGTAGATGCAACGGCACAATTTATGGATGCCCTAGCAGGACAAAGCGACCCAGAATTGAAACGCAAGGCAATAGGTAAGGTATTTATTGATGTTTTTGAGGCAGAGTCCTCTCAGATAGAGAATGCTACTTGGCTTGCACAGGGAACCATCTATCCAGATGTCATCGAGAGTGTATCGGCTACTGGTGGACCTAGCGCAACCATCAAGTCTCACCATAATGTGGGCGGTCTGCCAGAATACATGAAGCTCAAAATTGTTGAGCCTTTACGATCGCTTTTTAAAGATGAGGTAAGAAGGGTAGGTCGTTCCATGACCATGGACGAGATAATACTAGGCCGTCACCCTTTCCCTGGTCCTGGATTGGCTATTCGTATTTTAGGAGATATTACGAGAGAGAAAGTTGCTATATTACAGGAAGTGGATGCAATTTTTATTGAAAACTTGAAAAAGTGGGAGCTGTATGATCGTGTCTGGCAGGCGGGTGCGATTTTGCTACCTGTAGATTCTGTAGGGGTGATGGGTGATGAGCGCACTTATGAGAAGTGTGTGGCCTTGCGTGCGGTGGAAAGTACAGACGGTATGACAGCAGACTGGGTAAATCTGCCCTATGAATTTCTGCAGGAAACTAGCAACCAGATCATCAACAATGTTAAGGGTGTAAATCGCGTTGTCTATGACATCAGCTCAAAACCGCCTGCAACCATAGAATGGGAATAGAATGATGAATTATTTAAAATACACCTGTTTTTTTCTGGTGACTTTTTGGTGTTTCGCTTTCGCGAAAGCGGACTCATATAGTACATCTGAAACTTTTCATGGCACAGAAAAATTTGTGTCAAAAGGATTCTTTTTTCAGGATTACATTACCCATGAGGTAAAAGATGGCGAGACGCTTAAAAAAATCGCTGCGCTCTACGATGTCCAAGAGAAAGATATTATCGCTCTCAATCCAGATGTAAGGAGAAAATTCAGGAAAGGTATCACGCTTATCATTCCTAAAAAGTCCCTTGCTCTCACCCAGAAAAACCTTGAGCGATTCAAAATTCACAAGGTCAAAAGAAAGCAGACGCTTTACGGTCTCTCAAAGAAGTATGACGTTACCGTGCTAGACATTAAAGAGGCTAATAAACGTCTATATGCCGAAGAGTTAGGTGTAGGTGACGAGATAAGAATTCCAGTTTTTGGAAAAGAGGTAGCCATCAAGGATTTGAGTATTCTAAGTGACTCAGAGGATGGTTACCACACCTATGTCGTCCAGCCCAGCGAAGGCTTTTTTAGAATTGCCGAGAACAATGGGACGTCCATAGAAACTATCAAAAAACTCAATCCAGAGGTAACTGAGTTGAAGCCCGGAATGGTTCTTAAAGTCCCAGATCCTGTTGCAACATTGGATGGTTTTGTTGAGTACCGCATTCCTTCAAAGACTGGGATGTACTCTTTAAAAAAGTTGACTGGGTTATCAGCTGATAGCCTTCTAGCATTAAATCCAGAACTAAAAGATGGCTTCAAGGCAGGAATGACGGTTCTAATTCCTAGCAAGCGTGTGGACAGTTTATCATTGCTTTCGCTAGAGGGTGATTTTGCTAATCTGGTGGACAGTATTCAAAATTACAAGGCTCAGCGTCTAGCGCTGATGCTACCATTCTCGTTAAATGCAATAGATACAATCAATACAGATAAGGATAGGCTAAGATCCGATAAGGCGTTGAGAATAGCGTTGGATTTTTATTCTGGTGCTGTGATAGCAAGAGATAGTGCCCGTATTCTAGGTCTAAAAGTAGATTACGATCTTTTTGACACACGAGGGGACAAGGATGCAATCAAAGAGATTCTTTCTCAAAATCGATTTGAGGCCTACGATGCTGTTGTAGGTCCATTGCGTGCTACAAATGTAGACTTAGTGGCTCAGTCTCTTATGTCAAAAGATGTTCCCGTAGTCTCACCATTAACAAATAGTAATCTCAATTTGCACAGAAACCTAATTCAAACTCGACCTACCGATCAGTTGCTTAAGTCAAAATTGATGGCCTTTTTAATTGAATATACAAGGGGTAAGAATGTGATTCTTGTTACGGATAATAGTAATCCATCACTTAGAAACGAGTTTTCACGGTACCTGCCACAGGCTAGAGTAATCATTCCTGATTTAAAAACTAATTACATCTACAAAAAGAACTATCTCGACCAACTGTTACCAGACCAAGAGAACGTTGTGGTTCTTGCAGTAGATAATATGGGATTTATTAATGACGCGACCAACCAATATGCCAGTGCAATTGATAAATTTAAAATCACGATGGTAGGTCTGGACGATTTTGAAGATATGGATCTCTCTACCGAGAATCTTGCAAAGCTCAATTACATTTTTCCAAAAATGTATAAAGAAGATGGCGATGATAATTCTTTCATCCGAGCATATTTAAGAAGATATAATATAGTTCCAAATAAGTATGCTACTCGCGGCTTTGATGTAGTTATGGATGTGATTTTACGTAATGCCAGCGCCGATAGCTTTTATGAAAGTGTCATCAAAGATGGACGCACCGTGATGGCAGAAAGTAAATTTGATTTTGTCAAATCTCCATCAGCCGGATATTTTAACGAGGCGATCTACATCCTGCAATTTCAGAACGATCTGACTTTCAAAGAACTTTTCAGTGTTAATAATAAACCATGACTTCAATTGTCAAATATCAAGGAGAATTGAGATGCGAAAATGTGCATCTAGCAAGTGGTGACACTTTTGTTACTGATGCTCCAGAGGATAATAATGGAAAAGGTGAAGCCTTTTCCCCTACAGATTGTCTCGCTACATCGCTAGCCAGCTGTATGATGACGATCATGGGAATTATGGCAGATCGTCATAAAATCAGTTTAAAGGATAGTGTTGCTCATGTAAAAAAGGTGATGGGTAATGGTCCTAGACGAGTAATCGAGATTGTGGTCAAATTTGACATGCAGGGAAATTTTTCAGATGATGATAAAGAATTGCTGGAGAAAGTTGCGATGTCATGTCCAGTAATCCACAGTTTGCACCCAGACATCAAAAAGGATATCACTTTTAATTGGACTTAATTTGTTCTTAACAGCTTCTTGCGCAGTTGAAAGGAAGCATTTTGTGATTTTATATTTCTCCAAACTCTGAACTGAAAAAAGGTTCCAAACAAAAGAGATCTACCTTAAAATTACTTTTTTATCAATAGTTTGTGTTGCTCTATGAACAGCTGGATTTCTGGGTTGACTGTAATCTCCACTTCAGTACCTTTTTTAGTCGTCCTTATGCGGATAACGGCCTTCTCGTCAACATAATGAGAGTTCTGATTTCTAAAATTTCCTATCTGTCCATAAATCACTGGATGAAAGAACGTCGTATCATTTTGAACTAATTTTTCTGTAATTGAGTTTATAATGAATTCTTCTCGGTATTCACTATCACTCAAAGAATCAGTTGCTTCTCTGATTATTTCAATTTTTACAGCGTTTTTGCTATTTGAAGGTGCTCTCTCAATGTAAGTTTTCCCGTATGCATCCTTAGAAATCTTAAAAACAGTATTTTCAATAATCTCGACATTGCAACTGAATGGATCTGAACATGTAAACACCTCAATTTCCAAATCTTTACGGGAACAGCTGATTATAAACAGAAGAAGAAAAATGAGTAGATTTTTGTTGTAGGTCACAGATGTCGTTATGATTATTTTTTCGCTTAAGCGAAAGTCTAAAATTAACAGACCGCTAGGATAGAAATCCTATTTTAGCTAAAAATTCACGCTAATGATTAGAAAATTACTATTTGTACTCTGCATTATATCTGCTACAAATTTCTCTCTGGCTCAGAATAAAGCGCAATACTGGGCACCGCATGACGGCAGGGTGGACAACCCTCGAGTATTGGATTTTCAGGTCAATTCAGCTGAATATTTTGCCCTAGATATAGATGCATTGAGCAGAGATCTAACTCGAGCTGGTTCAATTCATGATGAAAATGGTCAACCTGTTACGATAGTCATACCAACCATTTCAGGGCTCAAGCCATTTCAAGTTTATGAGGCAGGGGATATGGAGGCTGCTTTACAAACAAAATACCCAAGCATTCGTAGTTATAAGGGTGTTAGCGTCGACAATTCTGGAGACCGCATTCGCATGACAATAACCCCGTACGGTTTTTATGCGAGTGTTGAATCGTTTGAACATGGAAGACAATACATAGACCCCATCAATAAATCGGGCGATGTCCACATGCTTTATTCCAGGGGTAACGTAATAGGTGATGCCATAGAATCCTGTGGTTTTGATAACAATTCCATTACTGTAGATCAACTAAGCGCAAACGGAATAGAGGATGCTAACGACAGTCAACTGAGAACATATCGCATTGCGATAAGTACGACTGTAGAGTACTCTAGATTTCAGTACCTTAATGCAGGACTTACAGATGCCTCTCCAGATGTAGATCGTAGAAACGCAGTCATGGCTGCTATAGGGGTGACTCTAGCTAGGGTAAATCAAATCTATGAGCGTGATCTGGCGATTCAAATGATTCTCGTAGCCAATAACGATCAAATCGTTTTCCTTGACACTGATAATTTTTCAAACAACAATCCAGTTGCGTTATTAAGCGAAAATCAAGCTGCCATTGATTCTATTATTGGTTCAAGTAATTATGATATAGGACATGTATTTTCAACTGGGGGCGGGGGAATCGCCTCGTTTGCCAGTGTGTGCAACGGTTCCAGAAAAGCGCAAGGTGTAACTGGTAGCCCATCGCCAATAGGTGATCCTTATGATATTGATTTTGTTGCTCATGAAATAGGGCATCAATTTGGTGCGAGTCATTCCTACAATGGCGATGCTGCTGCATGTGGTGGACAACGCAGTGCTTCCACTGCATATGAGGTGGGAAGTGGAACGACTATAATGGCGTATGCAGGTATCTGTCCACCTCAAAATGTACAGCCTAACAGTGATGCCTATTTCCATCAAATAAGCTTAGACCAAATTTTTAATTTTGTGAGTAATAGTGCAAGATGTTCTAATGAATTAACCATTGCAAATGATCCACCGACAGCAGATGCTGGCCCAGACTATTTTATTCCAATTAGCACCCCATATAAGCTAACCGGAAGTTCAACAGATCCGCAAGGAACATCACTTCATACCTATACCTGGGAGCAATATGATCTAGGTACAGCCGGCACCCCTGATAGTAGATCAACAAATGGACCTTTAGTGCGTTCAAGAGAAGGTACTTCATCGCCAACACGTATAATTCCGAAGCTTTCTGACATTCTCGCAAATGGTGGCACCAGTACAGAATGGGAGGTTCTTCCGGCAGTTACACGCGCTATAAATTATCGTTTAACGGTAAGGGATAATGATGCCCGCGGTGGACAAAGCGCTTCTGATCAAGCACAATTAATAAGTCAGGTTTCTGCGGGACCCTTTACCGTGACTTCCCAAAATACTTCCGGTATCACATGGTTACCAAATACCACAGAAACTATTACATGGAGCGTAGCCAACACAAATGCTGCACCCATAAATACCAGTACCGTGAATATTCTGCTATCCTCTGATGGCGGACAGACATTTGATACAGTGCTTGCGGCAAATACACCTAACGACGGTTCAGAAGCGATTACGGTGCCTTCAAACATAGTCTCTATTGATTGCCGCATCATGATCGAGGCTGTGAATAATGTTTTTTTCAATGTCAATACCGAGAGGTTTGCAGTCAATGCTAGAGAAGAGGTGGTATGTGATAGTTTTTCTAGTGGCGTAGTAAACACGGTTATACCAGACAGTCCCGGCACAAATGTACAGGGAGCACCTGCGTTTGTTCCAGTACAAGTAACTACAACATCACAACCTGACTTTGTACGAGTAACGACTGATGTGACTCACCCTTACAACGGTGATTTAATACTCCAATTGCAATCACCGACATCTGGTCAATTTTCTAATATCTGGGCTAGAGATTGCAATGCGACTCAAAACGCAAATATCCAATTCACTTTTGAAGATGGTGCCCCCGCAATTGCTTGTGGTAATACAAGCACTGGTTCTGGTCCTTATAATCCGTCGAATCCTTTATCTGTCTTTAACGGTTCTAATCCTAGCGGAACTTGGAATTTAGTGGGGGTCGACTTTTTTCAGGGGGACACGGGAACCATCAATTCATGGTCAATCGAAATTTGCACTACCAGAGTTGTACCATTGAGCACTGAGTCCTTTGTCAATGCTGATTTTAATATATATCCTAATCCGTCGAATGGTCAGATAACCATCGAGTCACCTTTATTCGAGCAAAATAATTTTCAAATACGTTTGTTTGATATTTCTGGTAAGCAGATTACAACGCAGGAATTAGCGAAGCGTAAAAGCAACATTCTGGATTTCTCAAACTTGTTGTCCTCAGGGATTTACTTATTACAAATTGAAAGTGAGAGCACGAGTTCTGTGCACAAACTTGTAATTGAATAATTCGAGAAACATATTGAATCGAAAAACCCGGCATCTGGCCGGGTTTTCTAATTTATATACTACCAGGAGTTCTACTCCTTCTCAGTAGCTGACTCCTCTGCTTTAGTTTCAGAGTCTTCTTCAACACTGGATTTTTTGATCTCAATCTTCAATTCCTTAGAATCTTGGTCGAGATCCATAAGAATGCTATCTCCTTCGTGGAGTTGACTATTCACGATCTCCTCGGCTAGAGCGTCTTCAATGTACTTTTGAATCGCGCGTTTGAGGGGTCTTGCACCATATTGTTTATCAAATCCTTTGTCGGCAATATAATCCTTGGCATCATCTGTAAGCGTTAGTTCATAACCCAAATCTTTGATACGGGCAAATAGCTTAGCAAGTTCTATATCGATAATTTTATGGATATGTTCTCGTTCTAATGCATTGAAAACAATTACATCATCAATTCGGTTTAAAAATTCTGGCGCAAATGTTTTCTTTAAAGCAGCTTGAATCACACCGCGAGCATTTGCATCTTCAGAGTCTTTTCTGGCCTTTGTACCAAAACCAACTCCAGCTCCAAAATCTTTAAGCTTTCTAGCACCCACATTGGATGTCATGATGATGATGGTGTTCCTGAAATCGATTTTGCGGCCTAGACTATCGGTCAGATAGCCATCGTCAAGTACCTGCAGGAGCATATTGAACACATCTGGGTGTGCTTTTTCAATCTCATCTAGAAGGATTACTGAATAAGGTTTTCTTCTCACTTTTTCAGTAAGCTGACCACCTTCCTCGTACCCTACATATCCTGGAGGTGCACCTATCAATCTTGAAATGGCAAATTTCTCCATGTACTCACTCATATCAATTCTGATCAATGAGTTTTCAGAATCAAATACTTCGCTAGCTAGAACTTTAGCTAATTGAGTCTTCCCCACACCAGTCTGTCCCAGAAAAATAAAACTACCGATAGGCTTATTGGGATCTTTTAAACCAGCACGATTACGCTGGATAGCTTTCACAACTTCCTTTACAGCCTCGTTTTGACCTATTACACGATCTTCAATAGAACTATCAAGATCTTTTAGTTTCTTCATTTCTTTGGTGGCAATACGATTAACCGGAATCCCAGTCATCATGCTTACTACCTCGGCTACATTCTCTTCGGTAACTAGATCTCTGTGTTCTTTACTGGCTTCTTCCCATGCCTCCTGAGCCTCAGCAAGTTGTTTCTCAAGTTTTTTCTCATCATCACGTAGCTGGGCTGCTAATTCATATTTCTGCCTCTTTACTACGTTATTCTTTTCTTCTTTGACATCTTCCAGCTTTTTCTCTATTTCAAGAATCTGCTTGGGAACTTCAATGTTTGTGATGTGAATGCGAGAACCCGCTTCATCTAAAGCATCAATTGCTTTGTCGGGAAGGAAACGATCGGTCATGTAGCGACTGGTAAGTTTTACACAGGCTTGAATTGCCCCCTCGGTATATTCTACGTTATGGTGATCCTCGTATTTAGATTTGAGATTGTTGAGAATGGCAATGGTTTCCTCTACGGTCGTAGGTTCTACAATCACTTTCTGAAATCTCCTTTCTAAAGCACCATCTTTTTCAATACTGTTGCGATACTCGTCTAAAGTGGTCGCGCCTATGCATTGAATCTCGCCTCGAGCGAGTGCAGGCTTAAACATATTAGACGCATCTAGCGAACCAGCTGCACCGCCAGCACCTACGATGGTATGAATTTCATCAATGAAAAGAATAATATCATCATTCTTTTCCAGTTCATTCATGACTGCCTTCATGCGCTCTTCAAACTGCCCTCGATACTTTGTCCCCGCCACCAAACTGGCAAGATCCAATGTTATAACCCGCTTGTCATAAAGCATGCGGGATACTTTTCGCTGGACAATTCTAAGAGCCAGACCCTCTGCTATGGCACTTTTACCTACCCCAGGCTCACCGATCAACAAAGGATTGTTCTTTTTACGTCTACTCAATATTTGAGAAACACGTTGGATTTCTTCACTACGACCCACTACAGGATCAAGTTTGTCATCCTCTGCCATTTTAGTAAGGTCGCGACCGAAGTTATCTAGAACAGGAGTTTTGGTCTTTTTATTGACTTTTTTATCTCCGCTGTTACCAGAGTACATATTTTCCTTGCCGTCGTCCTTATCATCATCTCCATCTTCAGGATACGATTGAGCAAGAGGTGTGTCTAGTCCAGCACCCTCATCGTCTGAAAGCATGAGTTTAAATTCCTCCTTTACATTATCGTAATCCACATTCAACTTATTGAGCAATTTTGTGGTGGGATCATTCTCATTACGTAGAATACATAGCAACAAATGAGCTGTGTCTATAGAAGAACTTTGAAAAAGCTTAGCTTCTAGGAATGTGGTCTTCAAAGCTCGCTCTGCCTGTCTCGTGAGGTGTAGGTTCTTTTTTTCATTTACCTGTGTCTGATTACCAGGATTAGCAGGACTCAATATTTCCACTTTTCTACGCAGTATATCAAGATCTACTTCAAGATTTGTCAAAATGACGATTGCCTTTCCATCACCATCCCTCAATAAGCCCAGCATCAGATGTTCTGTCCCTATAAAATCGTGTCCCAATCGCAATGCTTCTTCCTTGCTATAGGCGATCACATCCTTTACTCTGGGAGAAAAATTATCGTCCATAAATCAATATTTGTGTCTAAATGTAATAACTGGGTCGTTCCAAAAAGCATTCCAGTTAATAAAATAGGGTTAATGGTTAATACGCTTTCGCGAAAGCGTAATATTAAAACCCCACAAATACATTTGAGACTATTGAAAACATGTGGAAAAGTATAGTTGAAAATGTTGATAACCGATGAGTTTCATCTGCGCTGAACCCTTATGAATACTGGATTTTATACGTAAATTGCTTATTGTTAACGATACATTAAACATAGGTTTATAAATGTCAGAAGGAGAAAAATTAATCCCGATCCATATCGAGGATGAAATGAAGTCGGCTTACATCGATTATTCGATGTCAGTCATCGTGTCACGTGCCCTGCCAGATGTGCGCGACGGTCTTAAACCGGTTCACAGGCGGGTGTTATATGGGATGTACGAGCTGGGCGTTTTGTCTAATCGAGGATATAAGAAGAGTGCGAGAATAGTAGGTGAGGTGCTAGGCAAGTACCACCCTCATGGTGACACTTCAGTCTATGATACCATGGTGCGTATGGCTCAAGAGTGGTCACTACGGTACATGTTAGTAGATGGGCAAGGAAACTTTGGTAGTGTTGATGGCGACCCGCCAGCTGCGATGCGATATACTGAAGCGCGCATGCGCAAGATCAGTGAGGAAATGCTCGCTGATATCGATAAGGAAACAGTGGACACCCAGCTCAACTTTGACGATACGCTATCTGAGCCTACAGTTCTTCCTACTAAGGTTCCAAACCTTTTGGTGAATGGTGCAAGCGGTATTGCAGTAGGAATGGCTACAAATATGCCACCTCACAACCTAAGTGAAGTCGTGGATGGTACGGTTGCCTACATTGACAATCACGATATAACTGTTGACGAGATTATCGAGCATATTAAAGCACCTGATTTCCCAACAGGGGGTATCATCTACGGTTATGATGGTGTCAAGGATGCTATGCATACTGGTCGCGGACGAGTGAAGATGCGGGGCCGTGTAAGAATTGAAGAAGTAAAAGGTCGTGAATGTCTAATCGTAGATGAGCTTCCATATCAGGTGAACAAGGCCGATATGATCAAGAAGACCGCCGATATGATCAATGATAAGAAGATCGACGGTATCGCTAGCATCAGAGATGAATCGGATCGTAAAGGAATGCGCATCGTGTATGTACTCAAGCGCGACGCAATCCCTAACATCGTCATCAATAAGCTTTACAAGCATACTGCACTGCAGTCCAGCTTTAGCGTCAATAATATTGCGCTGGTAGATGGTCGACCACAGTTGCTCAATGTTAAGGACATGATCCACTATTTTGTGGAACATCGTCATGAGGTGGTAACGCGCAGGACAGAATACGAGCTACGTAAAGCCGAAGAACGAGCTCATATTCTTGAGGGTCTCATCATCGCGAGCGATAACATCGATGAAGTAATTGCACTAATCAGATCAAGTAAAAATGGTGAGGAGGCAAGAGAAAAGCTTATAGAGCGATTTGAGCTTTCAGAAATCCAGGCTAGAGCTATCGTTGAAATGCGTTTGCGCCAGTTGACCGGTCTTGAACAAGATAAACTGCGCAACGAGTATCAGGAATTGATTGAAATTATAGCAGATCTAAAAGACATTTTGGCTAAGAAAGAGCGCAGAATGCAAATTATCAAAGATGAACTGCTTGAAGTTAAGGAAAAGTACGGTGACGAGCGTCGTTCACGTATAGAATACGCTGGTGGTGATTTGAGCATTGAAGACATGATTCCAGACGAGCAGGTGGTTATTACGATTTCTCATGCTGGGTATATCAAACGTACTTCACTTAGTGAATACAAAACCCAAAATAGGGGTGGAGTAGGACAGAAAGCCAGTACTACTAGAGATGAAGACTTTCTAGAAGACTTATTCGTTGGAACAAATCACCAGTACATGCTTTTCTTTACTGAGAAAGGAAAGTGTTTCTGGTTGAGGGTTTATGAAATCCCAGAGGGAAGTCGTACTTCTAAAGGCCGTGCGATTCAGAATCTCATTAATATCGAACAGGACGATAAAGTAAAAGCGGTCATCTGTACTCAGGATATTAAAGATGAAGATTACATCAATAGTCACTATGTGATCATGTGTACTAAAAAGGGAACAGTAAAAAAGACCAGTCTTGAACAGTATTCTCGTCCTAGGACAAATGGTATAAACGCTATCACAGTACGTGATGGCGATACATTACTTGAAGCCAAGCTTACTACTGGCGATAGTCATGTCATGTTAGGTCTAAAAAGCGGTAAAGCCATTCGTTTTGACGAGTCCAAGACCCGTCCGATGGGACGTAATGCTGCTGGTGTAAGAGGAATCCGTCTAGCACACGACAAGGATGAAGTGATTGGCATGGTAGCCGTGAATGATCTAGAATCAAATATTCTTGTCGTCTCTGAAAATGGTTACGGTAAGCAATCAAAAGTTGAGGACTATCGTGAAACCAATCGTGGCGGTAAGGGAGTAAAAGCAATGTCGGTGACAGAGAAGACAGGTAGTCTTGTCGCTTTAAAAAATGTATCCGAGGGCGATGGTCTGATGATTATCAACAAATCTGGTGTTGCGATAAGAATGAACGTTTCTGATTTAAGGGTTATGGGACGGGCAACACAAGGTGTAAAGCTCATCAACCTGAAAAACAACGATAGTATTGCCGCTGTTGCAAAAGTGGTTAATGCAGAGTCGGAAGAAGAAATTGAAGGCTCTGGTAACTCACTAGAGAATGATGGCACAGTTAATGAAATTACAGAAGATAAAAGCTAAAAAATGAAGAATAGATTAGTAATTGCCTTGATAATGCTCACTACAATATGCATGGCGCAACGACGTGAAATGCGCGACATTGAAAGCGCTTTGGCAAAGGGTCAGCTGGCAGAGGCTTATACAACTTATGAATCCATCAATGAAAATGAGGTAGAGCCCAAGTATGCAGCGCAGTACAATTTGTACAAGTCTGCTTACATACTTGACTTAAGAAATCCTCAGAAAAATTTGACACTGGAAGAGTTGAGAAATGCTGAAGCCGCTTTAAAAAAAGCAAAAGAGCTTGATCTAGAGCAGGATCAGATTTCCAGCATGGTTGAAAACTATTTGATCAATAAAAAGCTGGGTGTAGCAAATACTCTTGCCCAGTCTGGCGAGGTGGAGAAGGCACGTGATCTTGTAGATGAGCTATATCAAATGGATACTGAAAATTATGGTATGCTCTACAATAGCGCAAACCTTTCCTATGCAGCAGAGGACTTTGCACGGGCGATGCAAGATTATGACAAGCTTGTAAATGTTGGCTATACTGGTAGTGAGACAATTTTCATTGCCACAAGTAAAGCAAATAATCAAGCTGAAAATTTCCCAAATGAAACAACGCGTGATATGGCTGTACGAACAGGATCGCATACTAATCCACAAGTGGAAACCACACCTTCTAATGTAGGCGATATTGCTTCCAAACTAGTATGGTTGTATAAAAACGATAAGGGTTTGAAGTCAGCTGAGACTACTTATGATAGAATCATGGCTAAATATCCCAATGACGCTAGTCTAAAGGTTGCAAAACCTAATATTCTTTTAACTCTAGAAAAGATGGATGAGTATGAAAAGGCAACGGAAAAACTCAAACAGACTGTGAAAGATCCCGCGGTTTATGAAAATCTAGCAATGGCTGCTTATAATAACAAAGATTATGACAAAGCCATTGAAAATTTCGAAAGCGCCATAGCCCTTGCCCCTTCTTATGCATTACATGTAAACCTATCAAATGCATATATTGAAAAGGGTAACCTAGAGAAAACCTCTGCAGATCAGCAGTTGGATCTTTACAGACAAGCTGTCCAGAACTTAGAAAAGGCCCACGAGATGAAAACAGATGATAAAGGAATTATTGCTACTCTTGCGAGCCTTTATGAGTTTCTAGAAATGCCTGACAAGGCTGAGGCTTTGAAGGCAAAAATGTAGTACTAACTTATTTGAATGTTCAAGCCAGTAATTTTTGTTACTGGCTTTTTTCATTCCGCTTTGCCGAAAGCAAATTCCTCTAAAAAGGTCACATTACCTATGCAATCTTGTGATTCTTTTCAGAAAAAGCAGAAAGAGTATACCGCTACCTTTGATGTTAAGTTCCCTAATTAATCTCTTTGCAAGAAATATTTTGTTTGAAAGCCGAATAAACAAACGACAAAACCATCCACTTCTGAGCGTTTCGGTAATCACCTATAATCATAGAGCATTTATTGAACAAACCCTGCAATCTGTAATTGATCAAGAAGTAAATTTTGATTTGGAAATCCTTGTGGGGGATGATGCATCTTTAGACGGTACGCAAGAAATCATAAAAGAGTTTGAGAACAACAATCCTGATTTGATTTACGGGATTTACCATGAAACTAACAACAGCGGGATTCCCGGTAGAGTCAATAATCTAACTAATTTAATTAACTGCCGTGGGAAATATATAGCCTTATTAGATGGTGATGATTTTTATACGGATAAACTAAAACTCCAGCGGCAGGTTGATTTTTTAGAGAACAATCCTGAGTACAGTGCAGTGTTTGAGAGGGCTACAGCGCTTGACATTGAAAATAAGCGAGTACCGCAAAAAGAACATAAATTATTCTATCATGATGAGCAACTGATAGAGGATTTTGACTATTTATCTGTTTATCAAAATGCCAATAGCTTTATGCATACTTCAAGTATCGTCTTTAGAAAGGAAAGTATTTTGCCGTTAGAAAATTGGTTTTCCAGGGTTCACTATGCAGATTTCATAATGGAGCTTCTGCTTGCTTCAAAAGGACGGATCAAATTTTTCAATAATTACTCTTCCATATACCGTATTCACTCAGGCGGGGTGACTTCAAACAGTAGTTACACAGATCATCTCAAGAAGCGCATTTTTGATCTGCGTATTTTGAATAAATACCTTGAGAAACCTCAACCAGATCTGAGTTTCAATACGCACTTATTCAAGGCCTACTTGAGCCTGTATCGGGACTCTATTAAACAAAAAAATTATAAGAACTCAGCTTTATATGCGCTTGAACTTTTTAAGCTTGATCCACAAAAGTTCTACTCACAACTAGGGAAAAAACTTAGAAAAGGTGTTTTTCAAGATCCAGCTTAAAATTAGCTACAATATTCCTGTAGTTGTAGTTTTCTAAAACAAATTTTTGTCCTGCCTGGGCAATTTCTTTCCTTTCAGATTCATTTTTCAGGAAATACTTAATCTTATCCTGACAATCTGCTAGTGTCTCATAAGTGATAAAAATGTCTGCTGGAAAAGTATCCACAAAATTTTTAGCCTCACGCGTCAAAAGAAATCCACCGCATCCCATGACTTCAAATATTCGCTGATTAAATCCTACGTTGTTCGCAGTATCAACATAATCGTTGAAATTTATTTTGGAATCCTTATAGATTTGATACATCTCCAGGCCTGAGGTCGGTCCCTGGAAAATTTTCATTAGCTTAGGGAAGCTGGACAAGTCTCGTCCATCACTGCCATATTTCCACCAGTATCCCCACCATTTGAAATCGTGCCCTTTTAATGCAAGTGAATTAATGAATTCAGTGCGCTGTAGGAAATTTTGTGTGCCCAGACCGCCCACAAAACTGATCTCAATATTCCTTGTCGTAGGTTTTAATTCTTCAGGGATTCTGTCATCAAAACCCTGCTTATTCATGATGCATGTAACACCGTGCAGATCAAAAAAAGTCTTGAAATCTGGTTGATCTGTATAGATGATGTCCCAGTCATTGGGATGCCAAAGTTTCGGCAATCTGGCAGATAAACGGCTAACCAATAAGGAATCATTCCTAAAGCTTTGCCAGAATGCGCTGGGCTTGGGTTGTGATCTAACAAAAATTACATCTGGTCTAAAATATTCAACATATTTATGTAGTACATAATTCTCCCAATCCAGGTTCTGGCCTTCAAGTTTTTTTTTCAGTCCCAGTAATAAACGACGTGATCTTGCTTTTTTTCCAAATAAAAATTCAGCTGTCTTTTCTACAAAAACTGGATCCATCAGGTAGTATTCCTCTGCTTCCCAGTCTTTAAAATTGTTCAAATGATGGGTGTAAAAATCAGAATAATTACTTCTCAACCCATTCAACCTTTTCAAATACTCAGATCTATCCCAACCATCCAAATCCGCCCATTCAGATTGCTTTTTCTCTAGAAATTCAATCGGGTGTACTACGTCAAATTTGAGAAGTCTTGGCATTTATGTTTCTAAAAGTTTTGACCTTACGCTTTCGCGAAAGCGTAATCTTAAAGCTTCTTGCTGATTACAGCCTTTTAATAATCCTAAGTCGATGGGTGTACCTAGATTCCTCATCATTGTAAATTCCATGCTGATCAAGTGAGTCGATCCTTACTCTACCATACGCATGAATGATCTGTCCAGGTATCGATACGATACCCACATGAGTAATCTTACCTTCTTCATTGTCAAAAAATGCAAGATCACCCGGTCGGGTTTCTGCACTAAAGACTATGGTTTCACCTATTTCTGACTGTTGATAGGCGTCCCTCGGCATTTTTATACCTATCAGCTTGTAGCAAGTTTGCACCAGACCACTACAATCTATACCGAAAGAGGACCTACCACCCCATAGATAAGGTGTATTGAGCAATTTTTGAGCTACGACAACACTCTGTGCAGGCAATCTGCTAGCCTCAATCCTGATCTGAGAATCGGTAATTTCACTTCCCAGTGGGACTATAGTCGTGCCAGTTGCGCCAGGTTCCTCTTCAAACAGTTCTTCAACGAGCCTAATGCTATCCTGCTTTGTAATCGTTTCAGATGATATGTTCTTAATTTGCGCTGTCTGGATAAAACCCTCATAACCATCGTAGTCACAGGTGATTTGATTCCAGCCATCCTGAGTGGAAATAATAGACATCGACTCACCATAAAGTAGCTGCGTCACCATCTGCGATGCATGCGAGGGGCGCTCGCGCACAGGCGCTGCAGCTACGATGCACCTAGCTTTTTGCATCTAGGGACGTTCTAAGACCATCGCGCTAGCACCGCCACCACCGTTGCAAATTGCAGCAGCACCTAATTTACCACCCTCTTGCTGCAGAGTGCTAAGCAGCGTACAGAGAATTCTAGCACCACTACAACCCAATGGGTGTCCTAAGGATACAGCACCACCATAGACATTGACATTACTATCGTTTAGGCCTAAAATTTTCATATTGGCCAATCCAACGACCGAGAATGCCTCGTTGAATTCAAAGTAATCAATTTGATCTTTTGTGACGCCAGCTTTATCCAAAGCAATAGGTAGCGCTTTAGCTGGTGCTGTGGTAAAATACTTTGGCTCTTGAGCAGCGTCTGCGTAAGATTTTATATAAGCCAAAACCTCTAAACCTAATTCATGAGCTTTTTCTTCGCTCATCAAAACTAGCGCAGCGGCGCCGTCATTGATGGTTGAAGCATTTGCAGCCGTCACTGTTCCATCCTTAGAAAATGCTGGACGCAACTGCGGGATCTTTTCCATCTTTACGTTCAAATACTCCTCATCATGATCAATGACTAAATCATCACCGCGACGCTGTGGTACATTTACAGGGACTACCTCATCTTCAAACTTATCATTTTTCCAAGCCTCAGCAGATCTATTGTAAGATTGAATAGCAAAATTATCTTGGTCTTCTCTAGAAAACCCATGATCGGTTGCGCATAAATCTGCACATACGCCCATAGCGTTTTGGTCATAGGCATCTACTAAGCCATCCTTTTGCATGCCGTCAATTAAGGTCGCAGGACCAAATTTCTGACCAGTCCTCATATGTATATAATGCGGGATCATCGACATGTTTTCCATACCCCCAGCTACGACAATGTCCTGATCTCCCAACGCAATTGATTGTGCCGCCATCATAACGGTTTTCATACCGCTAGCACAGACTTTGTTTACAGTAGTCGCGGGTGTCTCAATAGAAATCCCAGCAGCGATGGCAGCTTGGCGAGCTGGTGCTTGACCGTTTCCAGCTTGAACCACGTTACCCATCAGCACTTCGCCTACATGGCTGGGATCCAGATTGATTTTATCTAGGGCTCCTTTTATAGCTGTGGCACCTAATTGCACAGCGGGAACCGTACTGAGTTTTCCCATGAAACTTCCTATTGGTGTACGTGCGTAGGATACGATCGCAACTTTTCTCATAATGATTTTCTGTTTCCAGCAAAGATAGGGAGTAGGTAGAACTCTATCGATTGCGAGAACAAGCAAGTATGGGAATTTTAAGTCAGTATTACTAGAAATTTGATTGGATTAAAAAATCAGGGACGAAATAGCCTTAAAAAATTCATTTTTAGTAAAATAGTAAGAGTATGATTGCAGAATTCACATGGCAAAAACTCTGCGACCTTACCGACCAGAAGTCGGGACGCGATGACTTCTTTCTATTTCTCAAAAACAAAAAAGCCTTCCTACAATAAAGTAAGAAGGCAAATCAGTCGGGGTGGCAGGATTCGAACCTGCGACCTCCTGCTCCCAAAGCAGGCGCGATGACCGGGCTACGCTACACCCCGATAATATTTTAAATCAGTATCGGAACTGATTGAACTGCCCAGAAGGCATGCTTGCGGAGAGACGGGGATTCGAACCCCGGCAACGTTTGCACGTTGACAGATTAGCAATCTGCTCCATTACCACTCTGGCACCTCTCCTGAAAAAGAACGTTGCTTATTTTCATAAGCGGCTGCAAATATACGATTATCATCAATTCGACAAAGAGAAAATGTCAATAAAAAGCAGTGATTTTACAGACGAATTTGAAAAGTCTCCTTGAGTAATTGAGACTCAGTAATCAAGCTATTAGGTTTTAGAATGATCTTTGAAATTTCGCTTTCGCGAAAGCGAAACAAATTCACTCCTTTATCAACCCTATCTCAACCAGACGCTGGTGCAAGAATTCTCCAGCGGTGATATCATGGTATTGCTTAGGATGTTGCTCGTCGATACATTGTGGTAAACAATCCAGTTTCATATCACTACGCGGGTGCAAAAAGAACGGAATGCTATAACGACTGGTTCCCCATAACTCGCGCGGCGGATTCACAACACGATGGATGGTAGAACGCAGTTTATTGTTTGTATGACGCTCAAGCATATCACCTACATTAATAACCAGCTCGTCCTCTTTTGCGATCGCATCAATCCATCGACCATCCTTATGCTGGACCTGCAGGCCGGGGGCACTCGCACCCATCAAGAGCGTAATCAAATTGATGTCACCATGTGCACCAGCACGAACTGCATTTTCTGGTTCCTCGGTGATTGGGGGGTAGTGTATAGGTCTTAAAATTGAGTTCCCGTTGCTCGCCCAGTGATCAAAATAGGTCTCGTCCAGTCCGATGTGTAACGCGAGCGCTCGCAAAACATAAATTCCAGTTTTTTCCAGCATTCGGTAGGCCTGCATACCAGTCTCATTAAAATTAGGCAACTCCTCTACAATCACGTTGTCGGGGTAGGTTTCTTCCAGATTGGCATCGGGTGAGACTTCCTGACCAAAATGCCAAAACTCTTTCAGGTCACCTTCTTTTTTGCCTTTGGCATGCTCTTTACCAAAAGAAACATATCCCCGCTGTCCGCCTAAATCCTCACGCTCGTACTTTCTTTTAGTTTCAACTGGTAGTTGGAAAAACTTCTCAACCTCGCTGTAAAGATTCTCAACCAACTTATCATCAAGGAAATGATTGCGCAATGCTACAAAACCTATTTCCTCATAGGCAGTTCCTATTTCATTGATAAATTTTTGTTTGCGTTTAGGGTCATCGCTCAGGAAGTCGGCGAGATCTACACTAGGGATATTTGTCATAACAATTTTAAAATTTAATCGAAGCACCTATGAGCAAGTCCCCCTGCTGAATCACAGGCGCCACACCTACCTCAAATTTACTAGGTTTTTCTGAGGACTGAAAAAGTGATTTGATCGTCGGGTATAGCCAGTAGGCAATCTTCATGGATAAAATTCCGAAACCAGCACCCGCCACCACATCGGTCAACCAATGCTTGTCATTATAGATACGTATAAAACCAGTAGCACCAGCCACCGTGTATCCAGCAATGCTATACCAGACCGAATGATGTCCATATTCGTGATGCAGGAACTCGGCGCCCATGAAGGCGAGGGCTGTATGACCGCTAGGAAAGGAAGTGAGCGAGCCGCCGCCTGGTCGCAAGATAGCAGCGTTGTTTTTGGTTACTTTGACGCTAGTAAACATTAATGCTGTGGCACCTCCTAAAATTATGGTTCTGTCCAATAAAGGTGTTTTAGCCTTGATACCTGCAAAGTCCAAAGCATAAACAGCCCCTATGGGTGCAAATCTGGTGATGTCGTCTAGCATTGTGCGCTGTCCGCGATTGCCTAACGCGTCCCTGATTTCATGATCCCAATCGTTCAATGGGTCATTATGTATCCCGATAGCACCATAGGTAATGAGCGCTGCGGGTAGAATTAATGCAGCTGGCTTAAACTTTAATCCGAGCTTTTTTTCTGCAATTGAATCCCTAACATATTGCGCTTTCGCGAAAGCGGAAAAAAACAGAAGAAGTAAGAGGATAATCCTAGGCATATGGTCGATCAGATGGACGCGCAAAAATAAGCAGGATGTCGCGCGCGTTTGCAACGCGTGCGCATGAGGCGTTTGTAGCACTCATTAGTATTGATCTAACTCTATACTGAAATGGCATTTCAAATGCCACGCTCCTAGACATGTGTTGCAAACGCGCGCCACCTATAAATGATAAGAGTTCCTGGATCTTTCGGTCACGGCGCGTCAATATTGGTTTTTCTATTTTCGTTTCATGTCAGAACGCTATAAAATTCGCGATCAGAATGAGATCTATTTTATGACCTTCACGATAGTGGACTGGATTGATCTTTTCACGCCCGCTCGATATGTTGAGATCATTACAGATTCCCTGAATTACTGCATTTAAGAAAAAGGCCTAAAAGTCTATGCCTACATAATCATCGAAGTCGCGCGCGTTTGCAACGCGTGTGCATGAGTCAAGCGTTTGCAACGCAGCTAAATTTATTAAATTCTCTATTTTCGTTTCATGTCAGAACGCTATAAAATTCGCGATCAGAATGAGATCTATTTTATGACCATCACGATAGTGGACTGGATTGATCTTTTTACGCGGAAGCGATACGTTGACATTATCACAGATTCCCTGAATTACTGCATTCTAGAAAAAGGACTAATTGTTTACGCATACGTCATTATGCCTAGCCATCTTCATCTGGTAGCTAGCACAATGGATGAGGATTTGAATGACATCATTCGCGACTTCAAAAAAATTACCTCTAAAGAAATCATCAAAGCTGTCAATGAAGTGGGTGAAAGCAGAGTAGCTTGGCTGCTGGATAAGTTTGCGTTTCACGCAAAACGATTGAAGCGGACCTCAAATTATAAAGTTTGGAAAGACGGTTTCCATCCCAAAATCATGGATAGGACAAAAAAGCTGGAAGCTGCTATTAACTACGTCCATTACAATCCTGTAGAAGCTGGTTACGTCAGACACGAATGGGAATGGGTGAATAGCAGTGCCAGTTTTTACGCAGACGGTATGCTGTGCAATGTTGAGATCACAAGCTGGTACTAAGTTTAGGAGTCGCGCGCGTCTGTGACGCGAGCGCTTGAGTGAGCGTTTGCAACGCTCATTCATTCTCAAAATGAGCGTAAATGTAGCTTCCGACGTTTAGAATGAGAGGCATTTCAAATGCCCTTCTCCTAGACACGCGTTGCAAACGCGCGCCACCACATGAAGTCGCGCGCGTTTGCAACGCTTATTTCAACCGGTACATTTTAATGACTCATATTTATGTATACGTCACTGAAATACCAAAAAAACTTTACAAGCTGGCATTACAAATGCCTGCCTCCTAGACACGCGTTGCAAACGCGCGCCACGCTGCGAAGAATAACTTACATTTGAGTTACCTGACCCGATAAGTATGCCTGTGCAAACCCAGCCCAAACCTGCCATCCAATTCCATTCTGATTTTGACCAAGACCTTAGCATCCAGCTTTACAAAAAGATGCTGTTGCCTCGGCTGATTGAAGAGAAGATGCTCATCTTGCTCAGGCAGGGTCGCATTTCCAAATGGTTTGCCGGAGTAGGACAGGAGGCTATCGCTGCTGGGGTGACCGCCGCCATGCAAGCCGACGAATACATCCTACCCATGCACCGCAATCTTGGCGTCTTTACTGGACGTGACATTCCGCTGTGGAAGCTTTTTGCGCAATGGCAGGGCAAGTACGATGGCTTCACCAAAGGCCGCGACCGTAGCTTCCATTTTGGCACGCAGGAATACAAGATCGTCGGTATGATTTCGCATTTGGGACCGCAGCTGGGTGTGGCGTGTGGTATCGCGCTGTCTCATAAATTTCGAAACGAGCAAAAAGTCACCGCCGTTTTCACGGGCGAAGGCGGCACCAGCGAGGGCGATTTTCACGAGGCGCTCAACGTGGCCAGCGTCTGGCAGCTGCCCGTGCTGTTTTGTATCGAGAACAATGGCTACGGCCTGAGCACGCCTACGAGCGAGCAGTACGCCTGCGAGAACCTCGCAGATCGCGGCGTGGGCTACGGCATGGAATCGCACATCATCGATGGTAATAATATTCAGGAAGTTTCCGATACCGTCAACCGTCTCGCGAGCGAGATGCGGGAGAATCCGCGGCCGGTGCTGCTGGAATTCAAGACCTTTCGCCGCCGTGGGCACGAGGAGGCCAGCGGTACAAAATACGTCCCAGACGAGCTAATGCAGTACTGGGAAGAGCGCGATCCCGTCACCTGCTTTGAGCAGCATTTGCTGGAAAACGGCGTGATCACACAGCAGGAAATCGAGCAATGGGCACAGGATTTTAAAGATGAGATTCAGGAAGGTTTGGATACCGCTTTCGCGAAAGCGTACTCTCAAAACACCCCAGAACAAGAACTAGCCGATGTATTTGCACCGCACGAGCATCGGGAGGCGTTCGCATCCGAAAACACAACCAAGATCCGACTGGTCGATGCAATTAAGGACGGACTAGAAGAAGCCATGAAGGCATTCCCAGAACTAGTCATAATGGGACAAGACGTGGCAGAATACGGCGGCGTCTTTAAAATCACCGATGGATTTGTAGAGCAATTTGGCAGAGAGCGCGTGCGCAATACACCCATCTGCGAAAGCGCCATCGTAGAAACCGCAATGGGCCTGAGCATCGCAGGAATGAAAGCCGTGGTAGAAATGCAGTTTGCCGACTTTGTCTCCAGCGGATTCAACCCCATCGTCAACTACCTCGCGAAATCCCATTACCGCTGGTCACAAAAAGCCGATGTCGTCATACGCATGCCATGCGGTGCAGGAGTAGGAGCGGGGCCATTCCACTCGCAGTCCAATGAAGCTTGGTTTTACACCACGCCTGGATTGAAAATTGTCTACCCCGCCTTCCCAACAGACGCCAAAGGCTTACTCATCAGCAGTATTGAAGATCCCAACCCTGTGTTGTTTTTTGAACACAAAGCCCTCTACCGATCCATTACCGGCGAAGTGCCAGCGGGTTACTACAATTTGCCGCTAGGAAAAGCTGCAACTGTCAAGGAGGGGAATGAGATCACCATTGTCACCTATGGTGCGGGAGTACATTGGGTGCTGGACCTGCTGGCAGAAAATGATTTCAGTATTGATTTAATTGACTTGCGCACGCTCGTCCCGCTGGATATGGAAAGCATTTGTCATTCAGTTTCCAAAACAGGTAAAGTACTCTTACTAACCGAGGACAGCCTGACCGGCAGCGTAGCCTCAGATATCGCCGCCAGAATCAATGAAGAATGCTTTGAGCAATTGGACGCTCCCGTACGCCGATTGGGAAGTATCGACACGCCTATTCCTTTTGAAAAAGGACTGGAAGATCATTATTTGCCGGTGCAGCGATTGAGAGACGTGGTGGAAGAGTTGTTGGGGTATTAGCTCTCAGCGTCGCGCGCGTCTGTGACGCGAGTGTACTAGTCGATCGTTTGCAACGCTCTGCGTATCGCTTATAAAATTAAGCGATCATGCAGCTATGCATTACAAATGCACAATGCATAGACACGCGTTACA
Source organism: uncultured Flavobacteriaceae bacterium (assembly GCA_964478845.1). Classification (GTDB taxonomy): domain Bacteria; phylum Bacteroidota; class Bacteroidia; order Flavobacteriales; family Flavobacteriaceae; genus Nonlabens. The sequence continues at coordinate 30,135 of CAYZJT010000003.1, forward strand.
AACGCGCGCCACAATCAATTTTAAAACAAATCGGAGTGCGAGCCGATTCTTACTAGCCTAATGGTTTTTGGATCTTCAATTTGAAACCAAATGATCAATAAGTCTGGTTTGATGTGACATTCCCAGTTGTCCTTGTATTCACCCTTCAATTTATGCGGTCGCATCAATTCAGGAATTGCTTTGTGACCATTTTCCTGAAGGAGTTTCAATGTCTGCGACGTTGATTCAAAATCCTTGGCGCGCCTTTTAACCTTCTTGAGATCTCTTTTGAATTGGCTAGTAGCCTTAAGAATGTACATCCCTAAATTTTCTCAAGCCAAGTATCCAGGTCCTCAATGCTTTCAGTTTTGTCCTGTCTAGCATCTTGAATAGCCTTGATGGTAGCTTTATTTGGGATGCGTCCCACTTGTTTGTAAAGCAAAGTCTCAATGTAATTGTTTAAGCTGCGATTTGATGCCGCGGCCTTTTCCTTCAAAATTGAAAGCAATTCCTGATCAAGCCTCAAGGGAGTTTGGATTTTTACTGATTTGGCCATTTGACAGATTTATATCAAAGGTAATACTTTTGATATCAATTTACTTTCTCACGTAACACCTCCGCACGCCGACTGGGAAGTATTGACACACCTATACCATTTGAGAAAGGGCTGGAGGATAGTTATTTGCCGGTGCAGCGATTGAAAGAGGTGGTAGAAGAGTTGTTGGGGTATTGATTCTGAAATCAAATCCAGATATAAAAATAATACCTTCTACTTGTCTAGTAACCAACTAGCAAAATACCTTCTAAAGGAAGGTGAAGTCGGCTGCTGATATAAAGTGTTTCTAAGAAAGTATATACTTTGATAAAATCGTCAGAACCTCGATAGTCATTCCTAACAGCGATAACAAGATATTCAACATCGAACATCATACAAGCTTGGAAAATGTCTTTCAGAAATTGGTTATTATCGACTGCTCTTCCAGCCTCAACTTCCATTACGATTTTTCCATCAGCGCTTAGGGCGTCCGCATTGAAGCTTTTGTCAATTTGATTGTTGTGTCCGAAGAGTACAGGAACGTGAATTTTTTCCTGTCGTGTCTTTCCTTTTTCAACCTCGAAACCTAGAATTTCCAAATGTGGTCTAAGATGTTCTAAAACGCCATTGCTGCTCAAATTATAATTACTTGACGAAATATTGTCGCATTCTGTTTCAAAACAACTAATAATTTGGCTCATAGCAGGGGTGATGCCATGAGATCGGGGAAAAAATTGATACCTTATCATATCTCGCTCATGATAGTTTTGACAATTTCACTTTCATTCATTTGAAATACTTCTTTTGTGACATAATAGAAGATGCCTTCATCTATGACTTGAGCAGTTTTAGATTCATAATCACCATCATAGGTCATTAATTTTGAGTTCAATTCTTCAATACTGATTTTTCTTTCTCCAAACGGGAAGTTAATCAGCTTGTGCGGGTATTCTTTGCTTTTAAAAGTTGTTATGCCCATTTTATTGTTTTTTCTAACTAATACCAAAATAGCATTTTCCGCCCACGCTACAATTTGTAGCGAATCAATTTTTCACTATTACAAAAATTGATTATGTAAATATCAATAAGAAAAACATGTGACTACCTTTGAGAATTCGAAGCGGATATATCTCTGAAATTTAATAGTAAATCCCAAATCACAATCATCGGCGGCGGCCTAGCCGGCCTCACCGCCGCAATGCTGCTGGGTAAAAAGTACAAAGTGCTGCTGATCGATCCAGATAATTACCCACGGCACAAGCTGTGCGGCGAATACCTAAGTCTTGAAGTGGCTGACTTCCTGCAGCGGCAGGGAATCGATCTGGACGAGTTTTCGCCCGTGACGATTGACCGCATGCGGTTTACCAGCGATAGCGGGGTGGACATCGCTACCCAGCTGCCGCTAGGTGCCAAAGGCATCTCGCGCTACGCGCTCGATCACGCGCTTTTTACAAAAGCGCGTGAGAATTGTGATATCCTACGAGCCAAAGTGACCAATATCAAAAAGCAGGGCGACCAATTCATCGCCAGCGCGGGGGATCAGGAAATCAGGTCGCAGGTGGTGCTTATGGCCACGGGCAAACGGTCGGTGCTGGACAAAAGCCTGAACCGAGATTTTATACAAAAGAAGTCGCCGTGGCTGGGGGTCAAGATGCATTATGAGTACGACATGCCAGAAGATCTCGTGGAACTGCACAGCTTTCAAGGCGGCTACGCTGGGCTTTCCAAAATCGAAAACGGACTCGTCAACTGCTGCTACCTCGCGACTTTTGACTCGTTCAAGCCCTACAAGGACATCGACAAGTTCAACGAGCAGGTCCTCAGCCAAAACAAAAACCTCAATCACTTCTTCAAAACCGCCCGACCGGCTTGGGAAAAACCCATTAGCATTTCGCAGATATCGTTTGAGGAAAAACGCCCCGTCGAAAACGACATTCTCATGATAGGCGACACGGCTGGCCTGATCCATCCGCTGTGTGGGAACGGGCAGGCGATGGCGATCCACAGCGCGGCGCTGTCTGCGCAGCATGTGGATGCTTTCTTGAGCGGTAGCATTGATCGAGATGGTATGAATGCGGCCTATTCAACGGCTTGGAATAAGCAATTTAGCCAGCGCATGCGCTACGGTCGCTGGTTGCAGCGCGTCCTGCTGAATAAAAATCTCACAAATCTTGCCTACAGATCGCTTGCGGTCGTGCCCGCGGCCTTACCTTGGATCGTTAGAAAAACCCACGGCAAGCCCTTCTAGTGCGCTACGATTCCCACCACCGCAACACAGACCCAGAACTGATGGACGACCCCAGCGTGCCCGCCGCAGATTTGCAGCAGGCGGTGGACGATATCAATAGAATCAATAGGTTGCTGGGCGGTTTTGGCTTTACCAGACGCGCAGTACAAAACCTGTTGCAAACCACTCAAAAACAGCATGTCACCATTGTGGATGCAGGCTGTGGCGACGGCGAGATGCTTAGGTATTTGGACGATCACATCAGCGATGGGAGGGTCAGTTTCTTAGGGCTCGACTTCTCGGGAAATTCCATTTTATCGGCGCGTGAAAAGAGCAAGGGGCGGGAACGAGTAAGCTTTCGCGAAAGCGATATTCTCAACATCCAACCTGACGATCTGGACAGCGACATCCTGATCAGCTCGCTTACCATGCATCATTTTAACGATGATGAGGTGGTGGAGTGGCTCAAGAAATTCAAACAGATTACCCGCTGTGCCATCATTATCAACGATCTGCAGCGGCACCGGCTGGCGTATGTTTTCTTCAAGGTTTTCGGCAAAGTGCTTACGCGGCACCCCATTTCCTATCACGATGGGCTGGTGAGCATTGCCTCTGGTTTTAAGCGGCGAGATCTGGAAAAATATGCGGCCGCGGCTGGGATTGAGCGACACGAGATACAATGGAAATGGTCTTTCCGTTACATTTGGACAATACATTTAGATGAGTGTTAAGATAACCGCGGTGTCCACAGCGCTGCCACAGTACTATAAAAATACGGCCGAGATCCTGCCTTTTGTGGAAGAATGGCTGGCAGATCAGGACGAGCGGCTGCGGCGCAAGACACTCAAGATCTTTGAGGGCGCGGGCGTGGACAGGCGTTACAGCATCATGGATCCGGTAGAGGTCTTTACGCGCACGAGTTTTCAGGACCGCAACGATATCTATAGGAGGGAGGTTGTACCGCTTTCGCGAATGGCGGTAATCGACGGGCTCGAGCAGGTAGGCTGGAAAGCCACAGATCTGGACTACATCATCACAGTAAGCTGCACCGGAATCATGATACCCAGCATCGATGCATACTTAATAAACGAGCTGGGCATGCGACAGGACATCGTGCGATTGCCCGTCACCGAAATGGGTTGCGTGGCCGGCGTAAGCGGCATCATCTATGCCGAGAATTTTTTGCGTGCCAATCCCAACAAACGCGCTGCTATCATCGCTGTAGAGGCTCCTACGGCTACATTTCAGCTAGACGATTTTAGCATGGCCAATATGGTGAGCGCAGCGATCTTCGGCGACGGGTGTGCCTGTGTCTTGATGAGTTCGCATGAAGAAGACAGCGGTCCAGCAGTCGTCGGTCACGAGATGTATCATTTTAAGGATGCTACGCATATGATGGGATTTGACCTCGTCAATTCTGGCTTGCAGATGGTACTGGACAAAAGTGTACCAGAAACTATTGCTGGTCATTTTGATACGATTATCCATTCGTTTCTCGAGAAAAATGGGCTCACGATAAAGGACGTGGATCATTTGGTTTTTCACCCCGGCGGTAAAAAAATCGTGCAGACGGTAGAGGAATTATTTTCTGATCTGGGCAAGGACATCGAGCATACCAAAGGCGTTTTGCGAGACTACGGCAACATGAGCAGCGCAACGGTGCTGTTTGTTTTGCAGCGCTTTATACAAGAAGAACAAGCGGAAGGCAGTTATGGATTGATGCTGAGTTTTGGCCCCGGCTTTACCGCCCAGCGCGTACTTTTAAAATGGTGAAAACACTAGCAGGCAAATACGGACTGATCATAGGCGGCAACAGCGGGCTGGGCTACGCTAGCGCGCAAAAGTTAGCCGCTAACGGCATGAATCTGATCTTGGTTTACCGCGATGCGCGCATGAATCAGGAAAAGAACGACCACAAGTTCGCCGAGCTGGAAGAGCAAGGTGTCAGAATTTTGACCATCAACACCGATGCAACCCGAGAAAAAAAAATCGACACTGCATTAGAACAGATTCGAGAATTTCTGGGCGCTGAAAAACTACATCTGTCTTTACACAGCCTTTCCCGAGGAAATCTAAAATCCATGACCGGCGATGACCGCTTGACCACCGATGATTTTCTGCAGACTATCAACAGCATGGGAGTCAATTTGTACACATGGTGTGAGCGATTACAAAAACAAAACCTGCTACAAACCGGCAGCCGAATCCTAAGCTTTACCAGCGAGGGCAGCACCCGACCCATGGAAAGCTATGCGGCCGTAAGCGCAGCAAAAGCAACGCTTGAAGCGATCACGCGCAATCTCGCCAAAGAATACGGCAAACTAGGCATCACCGCCAATTGCATACAGGCAGGAGTTACCGTAACCGACAGCCTACAGCGCATTCCAAATTCAGAAGAATTGATCAAGGCCAGCAAAGAACGCAATCCCATGAAAAAACTCACCACGCCAGAACAAGTCGGTGATGTGGTTTATCTAATGTGTCTGCCGGAATCCAGCTGGATCAATGGCACGGTGATTAAAGTGGATGGGGGTGAGAGTTTGTAGAATTTTATTAGCTATTTTTAATCCGTAGCTGAGTTCTGCTAGTTTTAATACACACAAAAAGATCTCGATGACAATCAATTCAGAATCGGATTACGATAAAGCCCTTGCGAGATTAGCGATAATTTTTCACGCAGAAATAGGCGCCCCAGAGGGAGCAGAAGCAGAAGAATTGACAAAAGCTATTGAGGAATATGAGGACAAATACTATCCAATGTTTCGAAATAGCGAAAAAGTGGATGAATCAGTAGCAAAACAAGCAAGTCCAGAGTTAGGGAGTGAGCTGGAGAAAGGTGAGAAGAGTGGTTTTCTTGAGAATTATGATTTTAGAGAGCACTTGGCTGAATTGAAAAAAACAAGCATATTAAAAAGTTTTCAGTAAGTCCTTCCCACTTGTCACCGACGAGCAATAGCGAAGAGGATGACATAGGATTTAGGATGGGTCAAGAAAAAGGCGAACCCATCCCCAGCCCTTCCCGAGGGGAAGGGTGCATTTCAGCGGTATCAAAAAACACATGATTTCAGAAAAGCATGTTGCCCATTTCAACTAAAAATTTATTGTAAATATGATCCTGTCCGAAAAAGAAAAAATAGTTGCAAACCTGCCCTATGGTGAGGGCTTTAAGTTTGTGGACAAACTGCTGGAACTGGATGATGACCACGTGGTGGGGATATACCGCTTTCGCGAAAAAGCCTATTTCTACAAGCACCACTTCATCAATCATCCCGTCACGCCCGGCGTGCTGCTGATCGAGTGCATGGCGCAAATCGGATTGGCATGTTTGGGAACTTATCTAGTTCGCGAACAGCAAAAGCCAGATGCCATTGCCTTTACTGAATCTCAAGTCAATTTTCTAAAAGAAGTCCCGCCTGATACTGCGGTCGTAGTAAGCGCCGTAAAACAATATTTCAGGTTCAATAAATTAAAGGTCGTCGTCCAGATGAGGAATGAGGACGGTGAGAAAGTAGCAGAGGGTATGCTGGCGGGGATGGTTATCTCAAAATAGGTCAGTCTTTAAGGCTCTAATAATTTTATAAGCTGGGGAGGTCCTTCCCTTCGGGAAGGATTTAGAATGGGTTATTTGCACTCACACACCCGCCAACCCATCCCCAGCCCTTCCCTAGAGGAAGGGAGCATCTTTAGCTGTTGATCGTCTAAATTCATAATTTTTTCATCGCACTACTCGCAATCAAAATTATTCCTGCTTTCGCGAAAGCGTACTAAACACAATATTTCCTGCCGCCTGCTGATGTTAATGCCTACATTAAGCACCCCACTTCCCTCTGCACCTCGCTATCTTTACAAGTCAAAATTTTAGGATTTGCAGGATTACATTTCGCAACTTAATGAGGCTCAGCAAAAGCCTGTTTTACAAAAAGATGGCCCAATGATCGTGATCGCTGGTGCGGGCTCTGGAAAAACCAGAGTGCTCACGCTGCGTATCGCATTTCTCATGCAACAAGGTGTCGACGCTTTTAATATTCTCGCCCTAACATTCACTAACAAAGCCGCCCGCGAGATGAAAAAACGTATTGCAGATATCGTAGGGCTAGGTGAGGCAAAGAACCTCTGGATGGGAACTTTTCACTCGGTTTTTGCGAGGTTGTTGCGTATGGAGGCTGACAAATTGGGCTATCCGTCTAATTTTACCATTTACGACACGCAGGATAGCCAGCGGCTGGTGAGCGCCATCATCAAAGAGATGGGACTTGACAAAGACGTGTACAAATACAAGCAAATCTATAACCGCATTTCTGGGTTAAAGAATTCGCTGATTACCGTCCGCGCATATTTTGCCGATCCAGAATTACAGGAAGCAGATGCCATGGCGCGCAGGCCAAGGTTTGGAGATATCTACAAAGAATATGTTGAGCGCTGCTTTAAAGCGGGTGCAATGGATTTTGACGATTTGTTGTTAAAGACCAATGAGTTACTTAATCGCTTTCCAGATGTTTTGGCTAAATACCAAAACCGATTCCAATACATTCTAGTCGATGAGTATCAAGATACCAACCATAGTCAGTATTTGATCGTCAAAGCATTGAGCGACAAGTTTCAGAACATTTGTGTGGTTGGGGATGATGCGCAGTCGATCTATGCTTTCCGAGGGGCGAATATCAATAACATCCTCAATTTTCAGCGAGATTATGACAATGTCAAAGCTTACCGACTAGAACAGAACTACCGTTCTACAAAGAACATTGTAGAAGCAGCCAATTCCATCATCGACCACAACAAGTCAAAGTTGGATAAAGTGGTCTGGACGGCAAATGATGAGGGCCCGAAAATCATCGTCCATCGATTGATGAGCGATGCAGAGGAAGGTAGGTATGTGGCAAATTCCATCTGGGAAAATCAGATGCAGCATCATTTGAGTCATGATCAGTTTGCGATTTTGTACCGCACAAACGCCCAGTCGCGGGCAATGGAAGATGCGCTGCGAAAGCGTGATATTCCTTACAGAATATTTGGCGGACTAAGTTTCTACCAACGCAAAGAAGTGAAAGATGTGTTGGCTTATTTGCGACTGATTGTGAATCCCAAGGATGAAGAAGCGCTAAAACGAGTCATTAACTACCCAGCTCGTGGTATTGGTGCGACGACTATGGATAAATTGATCGTCGCTGCCAAGCAATACGATGTTAGTATCTACGAAGTCATTGAAAAGATTGATCAAGTTGGTGCAGGGATAGGCGGAAGTATCCGAACAAGGTTGAAGAATTTTGCCACGATGATTAAGAGCTTTCAGGCGCTGGAAGCGCAGCAGGATGTCTTTGAACTCACTGAATACATCATCAAAAAAACAGGCTTGCTTTCTGAACTTAAAAAAGACGGAACGCAAGAAGGCATCTCTCGCATTGAAAATATCGAGGAATTGCTCAACGGTATGCGTGACTTTGTCGAGGGGCAAAAGGAAGTCGATGAAGCTCGCGGTTCGCTCGCTGAGTTTTTGGAAGATGTAGCTCTCGCAACCGACATGGACAATGACAGAGGCGATACCAACAGAGTCTCGCTGATGACCATCCACTTGTCCAAAGGACTTGAATTTCCCTACCTCTACATTGTTGGAATGGAAGAAGATCTTTTCCCAAGTGCGATGAGCATGAACACCCGCGAGGAATTAGAAGAAGAACGGCGTCTGTTTTACGTGGCACTCACGCGTGCCGAGCATCAAGCCTACATCACCTATACGCTCACCCGTTACCGCTGGGGAAAACTCATCGACGCAGAGCCCAGCCGATTCATTGACGAGATCAATCCGAAATATCTGGAATTTACGACACCGCCAGACGAATACCGCTATAAAAGTGCGCTGTCAGATCATTTGTGGGACGAGCCGGATAAGAGCAAACTACGACAAACCAAACCCCGCAACGGCAGACCTCCTAGCGTTAATAGACCTAGCGAGGAAAAAATTAGAAAACTGCGCAAGATGCGTCCTGTAGAAAGCGCATCAGCGCCGAAACTTTCCACGGAGGATCAAACAAAACTCAAGGTGGGGGATAGGGTAAAGCATGGGCGATTTGGTACTGGAAAAATCGTCAACATGGAAGGTGTAGGCGGCGAGAAAAAAGCCGAAATCAACTTTGAAGTTGGCGGACTTAAAAAACTCTTGCTGCGTTTTGCAAAGCTGGAGGTAATCGATTAACACATGGAAAACATTCAATATCCGCTGGATCTTAAGTTCAAGATCTCGACTTTAAGCAACGATTTTGTCGCTACTGATGCAACTGGGCGCAATGTGGCCTACGTGCGACAAAAAATGTTCAAGCTGCGCGAAGCTGTAACGGTTTTTCGGGATGAATCACGATCTGAGGCACTTTACAACATCAAGGCCAATAAGTGGCTGGACTTTAATACGGCTTATGCGATCAGCAATCAACACGGCGAGGTAATCGGTAAGGTCGCGCGAAAGGGCTGGAAGTCGTTTTGGAAAGTGGAATACCACGTTGTTGACGATAATGAACAGACCCGTTTCATCATAAGAGAACGCAACGCTTGGACCAGAATCGCTGACAATATCGTTGGCGATATCCCAGTTTTAGGACTGTTTACCGGCTATATATTTCATCCAGTCTACGATGTCAAGGATATGCAAGGAAATGTGGTGATGTTACTTAGTAAAGAGCCATCGATGATCGGTCGTCGCTTTAAATTAAAGCAAGTAGAGAACGTCCAAGCAGATGACGACACTAGAATTCTGCTTAGTCTGATGATGATGATTTTGTTGGAAAGAGATAGGGGGTAAAATGTTTCTCTTATTGAATCTGCGAACACCCTTTATCAGCTACGGCTGACATTTCCCTTAAGGGAAACTTTTTGATATCCATTTAATCAACTCTTTTAAGTACCATCACCATCCGCGGGGAGGTTTGCTCATTGTAGTCGCCTAGATCATAATCGCCATAAAGATCAACCAGTTCAAGTCCTGCCAGATCAAAGAATTTTTGGAAGTCGGCGAGGGTGAAGGCGCGTACTTTTTCGGTGAAATGATGTTCTCGCCCTTCTGCGGTAAACTTAATGTTTTTGATGATGAAGCCATTTTCATGGCGGCGTTTTAGGTCAAAGGTGATGCCGTCTTCGGTCTTTTGATTGTATGCGACTAGATGATTCAGGACATAAGTTGTGTTCATAAAATCAATCACGGCCTTTCCGCCGCGCTTGAGGTTTGATTTTATGGCTTTGATGGTTTTTAGGTTGTCGTCTTCATCATCAAAGTAGCCAAAACTGGTAAACAGATTCAGCACGATGTCAAAATCCTGATCCATGGTTTGGGTCATGTCGTGCACCTTGAACTCAATACGGGATGCGTCTAGTGGTGACAGTTGATCGGTAGATTGTTGCAGGTGGGGTTGTTGTAATTGCGCTTTCGCGAAAGCGATACTGCTCTCACTCAAATCCACTCCAGTAACACGATAACCCAGCCTATTGAGATAGATGCTGTGACGACCGCGCCCACAGGCCAGATCCAATACGCGATCCTGTTCTCCAATGGGTAATTCGCTAGCTAGCGCCGCAACAAAATCTGCCGCCTCGGTATAGTCGCGATCCTGATATAAAATGTGATAGTAGGGGGTGTCAAACCAACTCTCAAACCATTGTGTTTCCTGTTGCCTATCCTGCATGGGCTCAAAAATACCGTAATTTTGCAGGCTTAATCCAGTTTACATGTCCCAAAACTTTACCATGATTGCCAAAACCCTTTACGGCCTTGAGGATGTTTTGGAAAAAGAGTTGCGTCAACTGGGTGCCATGGACATACGCAAGGGTGTGCGCATGGTGTCATTCACTGGCGATACTGGATTTATGTACAAGGCAAACATGATGCTGCGTACAGCGGTCCGAATCCTGAAACCCATCTACAGTTTCAAGGCGCGGAATGAGGTGGACCTGTACGACGGCATCTATCAATACGACTGGTCAGAATATCTATCGCCATCAGACACGCTTTCGGTTCACGGAACGGTGGCTAGTAAATATTTTAATCACAGTCAGTACGTTGCATTAAAAACTAAAGATGCAATCGTAGATCAGTTTAGAAAAAAGACTGGCAATAGACCAAATGTAGATACCAAACACCCTGATCTAAGATTGTCCATCCACATCAATGATGATCGAGTGGATGTGTCGGTTGATACCAGCGGTGAACCACTTTACAAACGGGGCTATCGCGACAAGACAAATATCGCACCCATCAATGAGGTGCTTGCAGCTGGGGTCGTGTTATTGAGCGATTGGGATCAGCGGTCTACATTTATTGATCCCATGTGTGGTAGTGGAACCATTGCTATTGAGGCAGCGATGATTGCTGCTAACATCGCCCCAAACTTAAACCGGATGGAATTTGGTTTTGAACGATGGCCGGATTACGATAATGCACTTTTTGAAAAAATCCAAGATAGTTGTCTCAAGAAAATGCGGGAGTTTGACTGCAAGATCATCGCACGCGATGCCGATGGCTATACCGTTCAAAAAGCAAAGGAAAATGTAGCCAATGCCAATCTCGAAGATTTCATCACAGTTGAAAAGGGCGACTTTTTTAGAGACAACCAGACGGCGAGTGCTTTTCTACTGTTCAATCCGCCGTATGATGAGCGCATAAGCATAGATATGGAAAAATTTTACGGACTAATAGGGGATACGCTTAAATCCAGATATGCTGGATCTACTGCCTGGTTTATCACAGGAAATCTAGAAGCGCTGAAATCTGTTGGTCTAAAACCAAGCCGAAAAATTAAGCTATACAACGGTAAGATCGAGAGTAGGCTAGTGAAGTACGATTTGTATAAGGGAAGTAAAAAAGCGAGCAAGCAATGAGTATAGAGTGGAAGCGATTATCGTCAAAGCATAAGAACAGCAAGATTGCCTACTACTTCAAAGCTTTCATGCGAGAAAAAGCACCCGAAAGCTATAACAAACTGCGTCTAAAACAGGTGCTGGCGAGTGCTGATAAATACGATCCTGAGTATTTAAAAAGCAGGGTAGATTATTACTGCAAACTAGAGGATCAAACTATTAACGATAAATTTTATAGCATCGCAGATGTTAAAGAAAAGAGTCGAAAGGACACCTACTACCGCGATTTTGCTGAGGTGCACCGATTTTTTGATGATGGCTATAAGGTATGTCGGTTTTTTGGTGATTTAACTCATGTCCCAGACGACCCCACTTTTGTAAAGGCAAGACCTCTTTATCATCCTGACAACAGCAATAGCGTGCTAATGAAATGGGATAAGGTGCGACACTTTATTCTGGTTAACGATGAGTTTAAAACTAAGGAGAAGAAAGACATGCTGGTCTGGCGAGGTAAAGCTCATGAAGGACAGGAAAATCGCAAGATTTTTCTTGAAATGTATAACGATCATCCCATGTGCAATGTGGGTGGTGTAACGACAACCTCACCGCCAGAACATCGTAAAGAGCGAATGACTATTCAAGAACAGCTTAAATACAAGTTTATTTTAAGTTTAGAAGGTTGTGATGTCGCTACTAATCTGAAGTGGGTGATGTCATCTAATTCAGTGGCGGTAATGCCGCAACCTATGGTAGAAACTTGGTTTATGGAAGGTAGCTTGATTCCCGATCATCATTACATTGAAATAGCTCGTGATTTTTCTGATGTGGAAGAAAAGCTGAATTATTACATCAACCATCCTACGGAGCTTAACCAAATTATCAAAAATGCACACGAGCATGTGGCGCAATTCAGAAACAGAGAATTGGAGTTGCTGTTGCAGTACATGGTGATGGAGAAATATTTGAAAAAGACGGGGCAGTTGTAGTAGTCAAACAATGAGACTAAATTACTCGCCTTTAATATCAATAGCAGTTTTTATTATAGTCTCATGCTACTCTGATAATACAACTGACAAGGAAGAAGTTTTTGAATATTGGTTAGGTATTGAACCACCGCCAGAAGTAAAGCTCATCAGAGGCGAATATTATCAAAGCCCTCACTTCACTTTAGAATATGAGCTCTTTCTTGAGATGAAAGTCAAAAAAGTCTGGTGGGAAGATTTTGTAAAAGAGAATGATTTAACAAAAGTTGATAATGAGCAAATTCAAACAGTCTCACCATCTTGGTTTCAGCCGGACCTAAATTTTAAATCCTACTCATCAAAGAAAGTTCATGATTATTCTAGGTACTTTGTTAATGAGGCAACAGGACACACATTTGTTTATGAAACTCTTGGTATGTAGATAAATACGTTTTATGGGCCTCACTCAATCTTTCCACTCTTTCTGGGTTCTATAAACCACACCTTTAAAGAGTGCAACCAATTCATCACCGCGCCTAACCTCGACGATGTGAAACCCCAACTTATTCCTGGTCTCATCCAGCGTACAGACGGCTGTGAGTAGATCGCCAGCTTCTAAGGCTGCGATATGATTGATGCTGCTTTCTATCGAGACTGCATATTTCCCGTGGGTATTTGCTGCAAAACCAAATGCGGTATCTGCTAGTGAGTAAGTGATTCCGCCATGAGCTTTGCCCATGCTGTTGAGCATTTCTGGTCTTACGGTCATAGCAAGTTCGACTCTGCCAATTTCAGAGTTTAGGATTTTGATTCCCAGCCAAGAAGAGAAGGGGTCGAGTGAGAGCATTTTCTTAGGGATTTCTACACCCGCAACCTTAGACTTCAAAAGACTGTTTTTTTTCCAGCATCACTCTCAGTAATGGACTGCAGCGATACCTGTCTTCGCGGTATAGATCGTAGAGCGCATCCAGTGTCGCAACGCACCAATCAATGCCTTTTTCGTTAGCCCAAGCCAATAATCCTTTGGGATAGTTGACGCCAGTTTTCATAGCGGCGTCGATATCTGCTGCGGTAGCGATGTTTAAATAAAGTGCGTCAGCAGCTTCATTGATTAGCATGGCGAGAATGCGGTTTTGTATGCCTTTAAACTCTGCGCCAGTGAGCATTTCTGGTTCTGACAAGCTCTCGATTCTTTTACCATCTTCATATTGATAGAATCCGCGACCGGATTTACGGCCTAGCCATCCTGCTTCGACTAATCGCTTTTGGGTGAGGCTGGGCTTGTAGCGTGGATCGTAGTAGAAAGCTTTAAAAACAGTTTCGGTCACCACATAATTCACGTCGTGGCCTATAAAATCCATCAATTGAAATGGCCCCATCCGGAATCCCAGATCACACATTGCGCGGTCGATGGTATGCTCATCTGCAACGCCCTCTTCAAGAATGCGTAAAGCTTCACCATAGAATGGTCTGGCCACTCGATTCACGATAAAGCCCGGTGTGTCTTTTGCGACTGCTACATTTTTACCCCAGCTTTTGATTACCTCAGCAGCTTTATCAAGAACTGATTCATCTGTCTGAACAGCTGGGATAACCTCTACCAATTTCATAAGCGGCGCAGGGTTGAAGAAATGGATTCCTACGCAGCGCTCGGGGTGTTTGAGTGACGCGGCAATACTGGCCATGCTAAGGCTACTTGTATTTGATGCGATGATGCAATCTTGTGAAACGATATCTTCTAGATGCGAGAATACGTTCTTTTTCACCTCTAGATTTTCAACGATCGCTTCTATGACGAGTTCCGCTTTCGCGAAAGCGGAAATATTATCCACATAAGAAACCCTAGAAAGTATGGCGTCCTTATCTGATGTTGTGACGCGTCCTTTTTCAACGAGCCTTGTCATGATTTTTTCATGACCCATTTTTGCTTTGTCCAAAGCATCTTGTTTGAGATCAAGCAAGGTTACCTCACATCCAGCTGTAGCTGCGACTTGAGCAATACCAGCGCCCATCGTACCAGCGCCTATGATTCCGATTTTATCCATGCGGCCAAATATAACGGCTAAACTTCTAGCTTAGTTTAAAAGCAGGATTAAGGCAGTCGGTAATTTGCCGCCTAATTCTTAGCTTTGAGCAAAAGCTAGAAAACTTGAAAAACTCATATATCGTTGATGGCGTACGCACGCCAGTAGGAAATTACAAAGGAACACTTAGCACCATCCGTCCAGATGACATGGCGGCGCATGTAATTAAGGCCGTTACAGATCGCAATTCTTCAATTCCTAGTGATGCGTATGCAGATGTGATTTTTGGCTGTGCGAATCAGGCGGGTGAGGATAATCGAAATGTGGCACGTATGGCAGGGTTACTAGCAGGTTTACCACACAGCGTTCCTGGTGAGACTGTCAACCGATTATGTAGTTCTGGATTGAGCAGCATAGTGCATGCTCACCGTGCCATTCAAACAGGTGATGGTGATGTATTTATCACGGGCGGGGTCGAGAACATGACACGCGGACCACTGGTAATTGCTAAACCCAGTTCGGCTTTTGGGACTGATAGCAAGATGTATGACAGTAGTTTTGGCTGGAGGTTTATCAACCAAAAAATGGCAGAGATGTACGGGACAGATGGTATGGGAAATACCGCCGAAAATCTGGTCGAGCAGTTCAATATTTCCAGAGAAGATCAAGATGCATTTGCCACAAGGTCTCAGGAAAAAGCAGCGCAGGCACAAGAGAATGGACGCTTAGCAAAAGAGATAGTTCCTGTAGAGATTCCAAAACGCAAGAAGGATCCCATCATTTTTGATAAAGATGAATTTATCCGACCTGGAACAACTGTTGAGATCCTGTCAAAATTGCGACCTGCATTTAAGAAAGATGGAAGCGTTACCGCTGGAAATTCAAGTGGATTAAATGATGGTGCTGCAGCTGTCATTATAGCTAATCAGGTTGCAGTAGACAAATACGCTCTTGAGCCCAAAGCGAAAATTTTGAGCAGTGCTGTTGTAGGCGTAGAACCCCGTATCATGGGAATAGGTCCGGTCGAAGCTAGCAACAAGGCACTTTTTAAAGCAGGTCTTACTATGGCAGACATGGATATTATCGAGCTGAACGAGGCCTTTGCATCCCAGGCACTGGCATGTTTGCGCAGTTGGGGATTGCGTGACGATGATCCCCGAGTAAACCCTAACGGAGGATCCATCGCCATAGGTCACCCGCTGGGGATGACAGGAGCGCGTATAGGTTATAGTGCTGCATTGGAACTTACGCTTTCGCGAAAGCGATATGCTCTCATCACCATGTGTGTAGGAGTGGGCCAGGGATATGCAATGGTCATTGAAAATGCGCAGCTGTGAGAACTGTTTATCTCGTAATATTACTAATGGTTTTCGCCATGCCTACCTTACGGGCACAAAGCATTAATCTAGACAGCCTAGAACAGAAGTTTTCAATATTTAATAAGGTTCCAGAGGAGAATATTTACGTCCATTTGAACAAAACAATTTTTCTGAATGAGGAAGATATAGGCTTTACCAGCTACATCATTAATGAGAAAAACCAGCGTCCCTTGCTGGAAACAAAAAACGTATACGCTCAGCTGATTGATGAAAAGCAAACAGTCATAAAAGAACAGATGTTGCTGGCAGAAAACGGTGTCGCCACGGGAATCCTCAGTATCGACTCGCTTGTGCCAGCGGGTAATTACAATCTTAAGGTATTTACCAATTGGATGCGCAATTTTGATAAGCCAAATTATGGTAAAGCTGAACTAAGTATTGTTGCAACGCGAGATGGTTTAAAGTCCCTAGAGACGACTGTGCGCAATTTCGATGTTCAGTTTTTCCCGGAATCAGGAAACGCGATCGACAAGGTTATTACACGGGTAGGAGTTTTGGTAAAGGATCAATATGGCAAGGGTACCCCAGCGCAGGTAATGATTTATAAAGATGGTGAAAAACTGAATGATTTTCAACTGGATAAAAATGGGGTAGGAAGCTTTATGTGGCTGCCAGAGCAGGGAGTTAATTGGGTTGCAGAAGTACTGATAGATAAACAGACCAACCGCTATGATCTGCCATTGATTAAATCTGATGGTATACATCTTACAACAAGCGTGAATAAGGAAACTTTGGGTGTAGGTCTCGTTACTAATCAGAAAACGTTTGAAGATTATGCATTTGACGACTTTTATTTTTTGATCAATGGCATTGGGAAATTGGTACAATCCAAAGTGGAACTAATTGAGCTCAAAAGATCGTTTAATGTCCCGCTTGACAGTCTGCAACCAGGTGTCAATCAGATTACTTTGGTTCATGAAGACGGCGGTGTAGTAGGCAACCGAGTATTCTTCAATCATAAGAATTACAAATACATTGATGATGCAGTGATAACAGCGACGTCAGATCTTGATTCATTAATAACAGATTTGAGAATCGATGTAGATAGTGCGGTGGTGAGCGTAAGCGTTCTACCTGTTAAAACTATGGTCACAACAACTAACCGGTCTATTATACATAAATTTAGATTCTTTCCTTATGTGAGGGGTAAGATTGAGAGATTGGAAAACTACTTCCCAATCAATGATTTGAAGAGCGTCCAGGCCTTTGATCAAGTTTTGCTTTGTCAGGGCTGGGAAGTTTATGATTGGGAGAATGTCCAGAATATACGGCAGCAGAAGTTTAAGTATGATTTTGAAGAAGGAATTTCCATAACAGGTGTATCAAACGATTCTAAGTTCAAGGAAGTGTTGCTTTATGGTAATGAGGGAAGCGGTACAACCATACTTCCAATCGATGAAAAAACCAGATCATTTTCGGCAAGGGGTTATTTTCCCGTAGGTAATGAAAGATTCAGAGTAGGTGGACTAGATAAAAAGAGTAGAACTAAAAAGATTTCCTTATATCCTAAATTTACTCCTAACCAAATACCTGATTTCCCCAAAACGGAATTTGATAAGCTTACTATAGATGAGGAAGTTAATGACTTTGAAATACAGGGGTTTACAAATCTGGACGGGGTTCTTGATGAGATAGTGGTAAAAGCCGATCCAAATGAAAAAAGGAATCAGAGGATCGAAAATCTAGCTAGAGGAAGGGTCGATTTTTTTGATGATAACGATAGGAGAAATATCGTTAATCTCCAGCAGTACTTGGGACGCAACGGGTTTATTGTGAATCAAAATCAAGGACTGCTTGACATCACTTATCAATTTGGTCAACGTTTTCAAGATCCACGACCTGCTTTTGAGATTGATGGAGTCATTTATGACAGTCCAGAGGTCTTGATCGGTTTTGACATGTCTATTGTCGATTATGTTGAATTTGATCTTTCAGGTAGAGGGAGAGCTTTTGGCAGACAGAATATACCTGTAGTAAAAATCGTAACTGATCCCGGCTTGTCACCTTTTAAAAGATCTAGCAAAGTTATGAGCGCTTATAATGTGCCTCTGACTTTTTCTGAACCTATAGACTTCTATCGCCCTAGATACTACAGCTATTCATCACCTATGTTTGAAAAACTGGGTGTCATCGACTGGCATGGAAAGCTTAATGTGGTCGATGGCGAGGTAAATTTTACTATGCCATTTTTAGGTCTGACCGAAATGAAAATGATTATTGAAGGTATGACCCCTGACGGAAAGCTAATTCACATTATTAAAGACGTTACTATAAACTAATGATCCTACCCTCCTACATTCAAGGCCAGTGGCAAACTGGTGAAGAAAAGAACACCCGCAACATGTACGATGCCATTACTGGCGAAGTAATAGGCCTGACCAGTACAGAGGGACTTGACATTTCTAGCGCGATACAATACGGTCGCGATCATGGCAAAGCTTTGCGTGATATGACTTTTCAGCAGCGCGGGAACATGATAAAAAAATTGGCATTATACCTGACCAAACGTAAAAAACAGTTTTACGAGATCAGCTACCGCACTGGTGCAACAAGAGCCGATAGCTGGGTAGACATTGAGGGTGGATTCGGGAATCTGTTTGCTAACGCTAGTTTACGAAAACTTTTTCCAGATCAAAATTATGCAGTAGAAGGCGACCCGATTGACTTATCTCGTGGTGGCCGTTTCATGGCGCACCACATTCTAGTTCCTAAGCGCGGTGTCGCCGTGCACATCAATGCCTTTAATTTTCCAGTTTGGGGAATGCTTGAAAAATGTGCAGTCAATTGGATGGCTGGGATGCCAGCAGTCGTACTTCCCGCACCACAAACCGCATTTCTTACCGAGGCCGTAGTACGGGAAATCATCGATTCGGGGATTTTGCCAGAAGGTGCTTTACAACTACTTAGTGGCTTAACTACAAATATTTTAGATACCATCAATTCTCAGGATGTAGTCACATTTACCGGTAGCGCAGCGACTGGCCGAAAATTGAAAACACATCCGCGCCTGACCGAGGAAAGCGTACCCTTCACTATGGAAGCCGACTCGCTCAACAGCAGCGTGCTGGGGCTGGATGCAGCGCCTGGCACTCCTGAGTTCGATCTTTTTGTCAAGGAAGTTCGCAAAGAAATGACCTCTAAATCTGGACAAAAATGTACGGCAATACGCCGCATCATGGTGCCAGAAAAATACATGGAAGATGTGCAGATTGCACTGAGCAATCAACTCTCCAAGACCGTAATCGGTGATCCATTGCTGCGCGAGACCCGAATGGGTGCATTAATCAACAACGATCAGCGCGACACGCTTAAAGAGCAAATCAAAAAAGTTGCCAAAACTGCTGAGATCGTTTACGGTGATCTCGATAGTGTAGAAATTTTAGGTGATCGCGCACAAAAAGGTGCATTCATGTCGCCCATTCTCATGCGCGAAGACAAGCCGTTTGAAAATACGCAGGTACATGAAATTGAGTGTTTTGGTCCTGTGAGTACGCTCATGCCCTATAAAGATTTGGACGAGGCTGTAGAACTCGCTCACATGGGTAAAGGCTCGCTGGTAAGTAGTGTGGTGACTTATGACGACGCTTTCGCGAAAGCGTACACAATAAACGCAGCATCATCCCACGGCCGCATCTTGACCCTGAACCGAGAATGTGCTCCACAGTCCACGGGCCACGGTTCTCCGCTACCGTTACTGGTCCACGGTGGTCCGGGACGCGCAGGTGGTGGCGAAGAAATGGGCGGCCTACGAGGAATCAAACACTACATGCAGCGCTGTGCGGTGCAGGGCAGCCCTACAACACTTACTGAGGTAACTGGCATCTATCAGCCTAATGGCGCCTACAAGGAAGCAGAAAAACACCCGTTTGCCTACCACTATGAAGATATCAAGCCAGGCATGAGCCTGCAGACGCACAAACGCACCCTCACAGATACAGACATTCAGAATTTTGCTAATCTGACTTGGGATCACTTTTATGCGCATACGGATATTACAAGTCTGGACGGCAGTATTTTCAAAAAGCGTACCGCGCACGGATACTTCATCATTAGTGCGGCTGCTGGGTTGTTTGTCTATCCTAACAAGGGACCGGTATCAGCTAATTATGGACTCGAGGATATTCGGTTTTTGCGACCGTTGTACCACAATGATACCATCTATGTGCGACTTACCTGTAAGGAGAAACGTGAGCGTGATGTGAGCGGTCGCGAGCACCCATCTGGGATCGTTAAGTGGTATGTCGAAGTCTTTGATGCGGAGCCAGTAGACTACGAAAACGGCAAGACAGATGAAGAAGCAGAGGCGCTGGTTGCCGTGGCTACGATCCTAACCATGGTCGAAAAGAAACAACAGACCTTTGTTGAGATTGATGAAGATTTGATTAAGTCCGCTTTCGCGAAAGCGAGCTCAGAAACAAAACCACAATGGGGAACAATGAGCATGCAGCATATGGTCGAGCATCTGGAACACGGCTATCGAATCGCCAGCGGTGAGATCCAAGACTTTGAGGTAGCGACGCCAGAAGAATATTTGGAAAAGACTGCTGCAACGCTATGGAATTACAAAAAGATGCCGCGCAACCACCATATGCCGCTCATGAGAAAGGACGGGTTGGAAGATCTTCGACATGCAAACCTTGAAACGGCACAGCAAAAAATGCTTGAAGCACGCAAAGAATATCTAGATTTCTTCAAGCGCAATCCAAAGGCAACTACCAAAAATGCCGTTTTTGGACCGCTGGATAAATATGAATGGTACCTGCTAGAGCGAAAACATCTAAATCATCATTTTGAACAGTTTGGGTTGATTTGAAGACTCTTATCAGTTTACAGGCGAGTTTCGGCGATCTATCTTTAACACCACTTAACAAAACTCTATCGTTTTGTAGGTAAAGCAAGGTTAGGGAAAGCAGTTCATTTGGTTTATCAAACAATCATGTTATGAAAACCAAGATTTTGTCCATTGCCATTGCGGCTAGTCTGATGACCGGATGTGTTTCTAAGAAGAAGTACACCGAGCTTGAAACCAAGTACAACAACACCGTTTCCACACTACAAAAGGAGCGTATGGAAAACGAGCGCCTTGAATCTCAAATGAATGAGATCAATATGCGCGTAGAGCGTTACAACGCAAAAATTGCATCGCTACGTTCTGATCAAGAGGGTATGATGGTGACAACAGAGGATGGTGATCTCGTACTTTCTGAAAAAAACAAGAAAACCATGCGCGAGACATTGAAAAACGTTCCAGCATCTAGACTTGCAGGCGCCGAGACCTTAAAAGACTCGCTTGACGTGGCTATCTCATACAACATGTCAAAACGTATGGGCATGGCAGAAGGTGATAAAGAAATGAATGTAAATGTAGACCGCACTGTGGTTATGATGAATCTGGATGATGATATGTTGTTCAGGGACAGCAGCTACAAAGTAGGCAGCGATGCAGACGCAGTTCTTGAGCGTATCGCCAAAGTCGTGAAATCAGAACCATCGCTAGAAGTGATGATTGTAGGCCATACCGATGATCGTACAGTGAAAGAAGGTAGTTATGTAAAAGACAACTGGGATCTAAGTACAGAGCGCAGCGCTGCCATCGTACGCAGGCTTGAGGAAAAGTACGGTATACCGTCAGAGCAATTGATTGTGGCAGGCCGCGGTAGCTACGATCCTGTAGTGGCAAATGATAATAATGAGAACCGTGCAAAAAACAGACGTACGCAGATCATCATCATGCCAAATCTAGACAAGTTCTTTGCCATGCTGGACGGCTCGACGCCCATGAGCAAAGACAAAATGTAATATCAAATTAATTCAATTTCATGCCCCGTCATTTCTATATGATGGGGCATTTTTGTTTCTTGCAGCAAACACAAACAACAACAGAACTATGACTCAGCCGTACGTAAAATCAACCACCCAAGATCAAATCACTACGATCAAATTCTTTCACCCCGCGCACAACTCTCTGCCCAGCGATGTACTTGCAGATTTAGCTAGCAGCATCACTAAAGCTGGTGAAGATTCATCTACAAAAGTCATCATTCTCAAATCAGGCGGTGACCGCACCTTTTGTGCGGGAGCAAGTTTCAAGGAACTGATTGCTATAGACGATGAGGAAACAGGCGAGAGGTTTTTCTCTGGATTTGCCAATGTGATCAATGCCATGCGCAAGTGCCCTAAATTCATCATTGGTCGGGTACAGGGTAAGACCGTGGGCGGTGGAGTAGGGGTCGCTGCCAGCACAGATTATTGCTTTGCGACAAAGTTTGCCGCGATCAAGTTAAGCGAACTCAACGTAGGCATAGGTCCATTTGTGGTAGGTCCTGCTGTAGAGCGCAAACTGGGCTTGAGCGGTATGAGCCAGATTGCTATTAACGCAAACGAGTTCTACCCAGCAGAATGGGCGTACGAGCGCGGACTTTTTGCTCAACTCTATGATTCTAAAGAAGAGATGGATGATGCGGTTTATGCTTTCGCGAAAGCGCTAACCGATTACAACCCAGAAGCCATGAAAGAGATGAAGCAGATGTTTTGGTCAGGCTGCGAAAACTGGGATGAGCTATTGAAAGAGCGGGCTAAAATCTCAGGAAGGCTTGTGTTGAGTGAGTTTACTAAGGAGACTTTGAAAAGGTTTAAGTAGATCTTAGGGATGAGGGATGCGGTTTGAGGTTTTAGGTGTTAGAGAAAAGTGGCCTTGTTGATTGGTTTAGTCAGAGTACAAACTCCAGTATTCCAGTGTAAAATTGCAAAAATTCAAGCTAACAAAAATGGAAAGCAAATACCATTTCAAGTTTGAAGACCTAAAAGTTTATCAGAAAGCGATGGACTTTGGTGAGACTGTAGACGTCATGGTACGAGAGTTCCCGTCGCATGAGTTATATGCACTTTCTTCTCAATTTCGGCGTGCGGCTGATTCAATTGCATTGAATTTAGCTGAGGGATATCCGGGTTCAGATGCTCAATTTGTTAAGCATATCAACTACTCATTATTCAGCTCAAATGAATGTGTTGCAGCCGCAGCAAAAGCTCTGCGCAGGAAATATATAGATCAAACTCGAAGTGAGCTCGTCAGAGCTGAAATAACAGATTTACAGAAAATGCTGACTAGCTTGAGAAAGATCATCAAAAATCGAATGTCTAGATAACTCTTGTCATTTATTATTAAAAAACTGCTTTTTTCGATTAATCTGTAGAATTTAAAATCTTTATAAACGGAATTTTTAATTCATCTACCACACCCCTCATCCCACCCTCCACATACCTAAACTCTTTCATCGATACAATCTCCCGTTTCATAGATTTTGTACTTAGCAAATAGCTTTCTCATCGGTTCTTGCGGGTGTAATTCAAAACAGGAATCATGAAAAAGCTATTTGTTTATCTGTCAGTTGGTGTTCTAAGTGTGATGTGCTCTTTTGCTCAATCTATTGATTGTCAAGCCGAGCTTAAATTTTACTTCACCAAAGCACAGGAATTAGAAAGTTATAAAACTCAATTCAAAGGCGATCGGAAATCTGAATTTGAAGCTAGATACAGTCAACTTCTAAATAAAATTAAAGGTGACGAGATAAGAATAGAATGCTATCGCATTGTAGCAGAGCTTGCTGCATTAATAAAGGATGAGCATGCTATCTTAGTTTTGAATGGAGTTGACTATGGCAAGCCAAAATTTGAAAACACAGAAGCGGATATCCAACTTTTGAGGCAGTCAGATTATTACGCAGAAATTCCTCGCACAAAACTGAATCTGGATTCATTAGAAACAGTTTTGGCAAAGCGTGATAAATTAGATGTAGAGGGAATCTATAGAATGGGAGAGTTTAAATTTGGTGTGGTCTCCACCTCAGGAGATGAGTATGAATCAATAATTCTAGAATCACCTTACCAGATATGGGAACCTGGAATGATTCACGGTTATTACAAGCATCTGGGTAACAATCGATTTGCTGTGCAGTTTGCAAAGCTTGATCATACCAGATGGTACAATTTGCGATACGAGGTATTTAAAGACGGTAGGTTCTTCATCACACAGTTAAGAAAAGAGAGGGTGCCAAAACATTATGACATCATTTCCAGGGAAGCGCCTAGGTTTGAGTACAAGTCATTGACGCCTGAAATTGAATACCTGAGAGTGGGGAGTTTTTCAAGAATGTCAGATAACGTAGCTGCGTCAAAAGCTTTATTGAATGAAGTGAAAAACAAACTCAACGGTTCAAACTTAATTCTCGACTTGCGCAACAACGGCGGTGGAGCTGATAAGGTTTCCAAGCCCTACCGTAAGCTGGTCAAGAAGTTTGCGCGTAAGGGAAAGGTTTACATTCTTGTCAACAAGTACTCTGGCAGCAACGCAGAAATCACTACTGAGCACTTGAGCAAACATAAAAATGTTACGGTTGTAGGTATGGCTACTCGTGGTGCGCTTTCTTACGGTACTAACTATGGTAGTGTCGCAACTTCACCCTCAGGTTTTATGATGTTTACGATGACAGATATGGACTATTCCTACCTATTGGACTATGAGGAAGTTGGTTTTCCGGTGGATATTGAATTAGATCTAGAAAGGGACTGGATCACACAGGTAAAGGAGCTTATTGCTGCAGAATAGCTTATAGACTTTTATTGTTCTTAAATTGCCATAGCAAGATTTGTTATGGCAATTTATAGTTTTAAAGGACACATTCCGGTCATCCACGAGAGCAGTTTTATCCACCCGCAGGCATCGGTTATCGGTAATGTGATTATTGGTAGGGACTGTTATGTCGGATCGAGTGCTGTAATTAGGGCTGATTGGGGGGAGATTATTCTTGAGGATGGTGTGAACGTTCAGGAGAATTGTACGGTACACATGTTTCCCGGTAAAAGTATCCGCTTTCGCGAAAGCGCACATATAGGACACGGCGCAGTTATTCATGGAGCCAATCTAGGCCGCAATTGCCTGATTGGAATGAATAGCGTGATTATGGACGATGCCGTGATAGGCGATGAGTGCATCGTGGGAGCAATGAGCTTTGTAAATGCTGAAGCGGTTTTTGAAGCGCGCAGCCTAATCGTAGGAAACCCAGCCAAAAAAATCAAAGACGTAAGCGATGCCATGATCGATTGGAAAACAGCTGGAACAAAACTGTACCAGCAATTACCAGCCGATTGTCATGAGACAATGCAAGTAGTCCAGCCTTTGAGAGAGATTCCTGAAAACCGACCAGTACAAGAGGATTTTTATAAAACTTTGAAGGAGATTAAGAATGCTTAGAAAATTGTCGATTCTGTTTTTATTAACCTTCGCTATTCAATCAGCAAAAGCCCAAGTACAGCTGGATACTGTAAATCTGGGTGTTGCAAAAAGAACAGATTTTTATCAGATTGGAAAGGTCAAAGAAGGGAAAAAGATCATGGAATATGCAACGACTCTTAATGGCTCAGGCTATGGAAGACTTTTTGAAGTCAGTCAGTTGAGAGCAGATTTCCCTTACATCCATGAAATTGTAATAGAGACAAAGTCTAAAACAAAACGTGCAAAGGCTCAGATCAAAATTTATTCAGTCGACGAAAGTCTTGATATTATTGAAAGGTTAGATAATGACAATATTTTCTTCTATCCGAAAAAAGGGAGGCGTAACACTTCAGTTGATCTGGAACCTTTTAGTTTGAGAACATCGGATAATCTCGTGGTCATGATTACGATGTTAGACAAGCCAGAAAATGAATTTCTGATGACTGTACGTGATTTAGATGGGGCAACCAAAAAATTTAAACAATTGATGCCTTTGCTAATCGCTAGAAAGAGTTCAGACGATAGTAGAATTATTGATTACGCTTTCAGTGGCTTGAGGGCACGACCACTAGAAAGCGGCGCAATTTCAATGCATTTAGTTTTGAGCAACTAAAAAGCCAGCGCTAAGCTGGCCTATATTTTCTGCTTTATGCATCTGAAATCAGCCAATTCCTTTGTTAGAGCAGTATCAGTAAATCAGCATATTATCTAATTGACTGATTAGCTTAATCCCTAGACATAAAAATGCTCAGCACATACCAGAATAACAGCATCAACGAGGCAAAGAGTCCTAGCGCAGCACCTACATACTGATCAGTAGAGTAGTGGTGAACAAGGTTTGAGGTTTGGTAGAGGATAGTTCCACCAGCCAGCACTACCATAAATGCACTGAACGCCAACCCAAGATCAAATCCAAAAATCATCCCTGCGATTATCGCACCTAGCGCAACAAAAAATCCGATGACCAAGATCGAGCGTAGAAAAGAGAAATCTTTTTTGGTGATTAGTACGACTGCGCTTAATCCGGTAAACAGCGAGAGCGTTGTGATGGCTGCTTGATTCAGCACGTTTTGACCGTTCATCTCGCCGTAATAGATGGCGATGTAAATCAATGGGATAAAAATCAATGCCTCAGCGATTACAAACAAGAATAATCCTGCGTACTGTTCGGTTTTGTTGTGGCTAGTATGAGCAAGTTTTTCTGCATAAGTAGTTGCCAGCATAAATCCGCCCAAAGCGAGAAGCCACTTCCAGCCTACAGTCAGCGAAAGCATAAACTCTACTAGCGGCTCGATCTGCAAGAACACAGCCTCAACTATTACAAATAGCAAGGTGGCCAGCGCGACATGCATATACGTTTTCTTATAAAATTCTACCCTAACTTGCTCATCAGCGTGAGCTAGCAGTTCAAATTGCGGGTCGGTGGGAAATTGGTTGTTGTCCATTTGGTGTAAATATTGGGTAAATGTACAAATTGGTACATATGCTATGTTTTCAGTAGTTGAGATTTTTGAAATCAAGATTTAAACCAATTTGTTTTTCTCTAGTCAGAAAGGTATATGCAAGAAGTTCCTGAACAGGAAATACTGAAATCAATCGGCAATCCGAAAACTCTGAATAAGGGTTATCGATTACTGGTTGATCAATATCAGGAACGCATCTACTGGCAGGTGCGTAAAATGGTAATCTGCCATGACGATACCCATGATGTGGTGCAAAATGTTTTTGTCAAGGTATATAGAGGCATCTCAAAGTTCAAAGGCGAAAGCAAATTAAGCACCTGGCTATTCAGGATTGCCTACAACGAGTCCATCACTTTTCTAAATCAGAAAGCACGCAAGCTCAAAATCACCAATGAGGAACTTTCCTCGCGACTGGTGGAAGGTCTTGAATCCGATGTCTATTTCACCAGCAGCGAAGTAGAAATTGCTTTGCAAAAGGCGTTAGCTCAGTTGCCTGACCGTCAAAAAGAAATCTTCAATATGCGCTATTATGACGAGATTAAATTCAAGGACATCGCAGAAATTTTAAATTTGACAGAAGGCGCGGTAAAAAGTTCCTACCATATAGCAGCAAAAAAGATCGAATCATTCATCCGTGAGAATTAAACTATACGGGTGATGGCTAGTCAAAATGTCATGAATCAACAAAAGGGAAATAGTAAGGGAGGATATCAAGTTCCTGAGGGATACTTCAGTAGTTTGAAGCAATCACTCTATGACATCCCAAAAGATTTAAATCAACTAACCCATGCTGGCTTTCAAGTTGATGACGACTTTTTCAACGATCTTAGATCTGAATTGCATTCAATCGCAGAGGAAAAGAATCCAGCTCATGGTGGGTTTGCGATACCTGATGGTTACTTCAAGCAAAATGCAGATGAGCTTTGTAAAATTGCCGAAACCCAGCCAGAGACTAAAGTCATCTCTTTTAATAATTGGAAGACCATTGTTCCTGCGGTAGTTGCCGTAGCCGCTGCTATTGCGCTATTGTTTACTTTAGATTACGGTCAACAGGAAAGGCTCAATTTTAACCAGATAGAGTCTGCGGTATTGACGGCATACATTGAAGATCAGGCTATTTCTACCGAGACCAGTAGCCTGATTTATGAGCTTTACGAAAGCAGCGATAGCCTGATTGACATCAATATAGAATCAGGTGTCTCTGATATTGAATTACAGGATTATCTGCTTAATACCACAGATCTTCCAGAAATATTTACAGAATGAAATTAAACAACATACTAATTGTACTTCTGCTTTTTTTATCCGCACACGCCATTGCTCAGCCAGGTGGCGAGCGAGCGAGGGAAAGGATCAAAACATTGCAAGTCGCTTACTTTACTGAGCAACTAGATT
Organism: uncultured Flavobacteriaceae bacterium; assembly: GCA_964478845.1. Lineage (GTDB taxonomy): Bacteria > Bacteroidota > Bacteroidia > Flavobacteriales > Flavobacteriaceae > Nonlabens. The sequence continues at coordinate 58,211 of CAYZJT010000003.1, forward strand.
TGACTAGCGAGGAGGCTCAGGAGTTCTGGCCTATCTATAACGAGCTAGCAGAGGAACGTCAGAATAGCGAAAGACAAAAAAGACAGCTTATCAGGAACATAGATACCGATTTTGATAATTTGACAGAACAAGAGGCAAAAAAACATATCTCTACTCTTCAATCAATCGAGGTAATGCAGGCAAATCTTGATGCCACCTACAGTTCGCAGATAGTTGATATCATAGGTGCAAAACGCTACCTACTGCTTAAAAAAGCAGAGCAGGATTTCAAAAAGAAAATGCTGGAAGAGTTCCAAAAGCGCAAGCGTGGGATGCGCAGGCGCTAGCTATTCGTTTTTGAGCATTCCGTCATCTGATTTATTTTTGGACAAAATCTTGTCATGAGAAAATTGATTTGCATACTATTTCTATCCAGCATAGCATTTGTTTCCTGTGAAAAAGTTGAGCAACAACAAGAGCAGAAAGCTGAGGTACTTGACAAAGTAAAATCCAGCGATACCTACAAAAAGTATGTTGAGGCCTACAATGACTATCTAGCCTGCAAGCAGCGTCGCCCGCAGCTTACGCAGGAATTCATGGATAAAAAGATCACTCAAGAGGAATTCACCGATCAGATTCAGCGCAGCGGCCGAGTATGCAATATCAAAAAGGACATCTACAATCGCTACTACCGCCTGCTAGAAGCAGAATTTGACCGCGCAGTCGCCGAACAGTACAAGATTGAAGAAGAAGCTGAGTAATCAGTCCAATTTTAGGTAGGGATATTTACTGAGCAGAGATTCTTTTTTCTCTGCCACATCCTTTTTATGCTTTTCAATATACTTCGGCCTATGAGCTTGAAGACTTCTGAATTTTACCACCTCTTTTTGAATAGCATAGGTTTTTTCGATGATTACGCTTTCGCGAAAGCGTGACCATACCATCTCAATACCTAATTCATTCAAATGGATCATGTCGCTTGCATAAAAGCGATAATCCCTCATCTCATCCATGACGATCTCGTACGAGGGAAAATATTCAGCTTGACTGTTTTCCACGACGGACTGGACAGCTTCTATCAATCGAGACTTGCTGCGAAGATTTTCAGTAAAACCATCCCTCAAATGCCGGACGGGTGAAACGGTGAACGTGATATTGGCTGATGGATTGAGTCGTTTTACAGAAGTAATAATTGACTCTAAAGTTTCTATGATTTGACTGATTGAAAGCAACTCTTTTTGGAATAGCGACTGCGGCTGCTTGTGGCAGTTAGCTACGATTTTGTCATTTGACTTCAGTCGATAGACCCACGCACTTCCCAAAGTGAGAAAAACATGCGTAGCTTCTATCATATCTTTTTTTAGACCATTCAATCTTTCATTGATCTCGCTCAAAAAAACAGACAAGTCGCCTTCTGGTTGTGGCCGTTGAACTTCAAAGCAAACATCATTGATGATGTCGTTTTCAGTAAAACCCAGATCACCAACCGCACGATTGACCAAACCCGCGATGCTCTCAGGATTGAATAAAATGCCCAAAGGATTGCTATTCACTTGAAATCCATGATGAGCAAGTTTGCCAGCTATATTTTCGGCAAAACAACTGCCTAATGTGACTATTCTACTGGAATAATCAATCGCTGGTATCGAATGATGAAATTTTACAGGCGTGTATAATTTTGGGTGATCCACGATCAATTGATGTATTCTCGAGCTGCATCGAGCGCATCCTGAATTCCTGTAGGATTCTTACCACCAGCAGTTGCAAAGTGAGGCTGGCCACCACCGCCGCCTTGGATAAACTTACCTAGCTCGCGCACAATCTGACCAGCATTCAATTGTTTTGAATCAACTAAACCTTTGCTGATAACAACCGTAAGTGTAGCCTTTTCATCACTCGCCGAACCCAGAACCGCAAAGAGATTTTCAATCTCGCGATCCAATCCAAAAGCCAGATCTTTCATGGACTTGGTATCCAAATCTACTTTCTCTGAAATAAAGTTGACACCATTAATTTCCTGAACCGAATTTTGAAGCTCAGTTTTTATTTGATTTGCCTTACCAGCTTTTAGCTGCTCAATTTCTTTGAGCAAGGCCTGATTCTCGTTTTGCAAATCGGTGATGGACTCACTTACTGACTTGTTAGGATTTTTCAGGGCTGCCTTTGCTTCTTGTAGCAATTTCGTTTGTTCAGTAAAGTAGTCCTTGACTGCGCTGCCTGTAATCGCTTCAATTCTTCTGATTCCAGCGGCAACTGCGGTTTCATTCAAGATTTTAAAATGCCAGATGTCATTTGTGTTAGGCACGTGAGTACCACCACACAATTCCATGCTGCTACCAAATTTTACCGTCCTGACAACATCACCATATTTCTCGCCAAAAAGCGCAATCGCTCCATCCTCGATCGCCTGATCATAGGTAGTGCTACGTTGTTCCTCAAATGGAAGTTGTTCAGCAATTCTTGAATTTACAAAATCCTCAACTTGCTGGATTTGCTCATTGTCCAGTTTGGCGAAATGAGAAAAGTCAAATCTCAACGAGGTGCTTCGCACCATGGAACCCTTCTGCTCTACATGAGTACCCAAAATTTTTCTTAGCGCTTGATGCAGCAAGTGTGTCGCGGTATGATTTGCGCTTGTTTTTGAGCGCTGCAAGTGATCTACTACAGCTCTAAAGGTGTTCTCAACTTTTTTGGGTAGATTCTTCGTAATGTGAACCGTCTGTCCATTTTCTTTTTTGGTGTCGATGATGTAAACCGTATCGCCGTCTTCACTTTCTAGATACCCTTTATCACCAGTCTGACCACCGCTTTCTGCATAAAAGGGCGTCAGATTGAAAACCAGCTGATAGAGCTCACCGTCTTTTTTGGTCTTGACTTTTCGGTAGCTGGCTATTTTAACTTTAGCCTCAAGCTGGTCGTAACCAATAAACTCCTGCTGGTCATCTTCAAACAAAATAGTCCAATCGCTGGTTTCGCTTGCCGTTGCCTTGCGGGATTTGTTTTGCTGCTCGCTCAAGGCTTTTTCAAAACCCTCTAGGTCTAAGCTATACCCATTCTCTGATAGAATAAGCTGAGTCAATTCTTTGGGAAAACCATAGGTATCATTTAATTCAAAAGCCTTTGAACCAGAAAGTTCTTTTAGATTTTGTTTCTTGAGATTGTCCATCATGCTATCCAAAAGAGCAAGTCCCTTGTCCAGAGTCCTTAAGAAACTCTGCTCTTCCTCTTTGATAACATTTGTAATGATATTCTTTTGGGAAACAAGCTCAGGAAAGGCTGTGCCCATTTGCAAGGCAAGCGTATTGACCAGTCTATAAATGAATGGCTCCTTCTTGTCCAGATAACTGAACGCATACCTAATCGCACGGCGCAAAATCATCCGAATCACATAACCTGCTCCTGTATTTGATGGCAGTTGACCATCTGCAATAGAAAAAGAAACTGCCCGCACGTGGTCAGCAATCACGCGTATGGCGATGTCCGTTTGCTTGTCCTTACCGTAGCTTGTGCTACAAATCATCTCGATTTCACGGATCAGCCCGCTGAATACGTCAGTGTCATAGTTTGAAGTCTTATTTTGAAGCACCATGGCAAGTCGCTCAAATCCCATGCCCGTATCCACATGCTGCTGTGGAAGCTCGACAAGATCTCCATTTGCCATGCGGTTGTACTGCATGAAAACAAGATTCCAAATTTCCACTACCTGAGGGTGATCCTGATTCACTAGCGATGCACCGTCTATTTCTTTACGCTCTTCTTGAGTTCGCAAGTCCACGTGGATTTCAGAACATGGACCGCAAGGCCCTTGAGCGCCCATTTCCCAGAAGTTGTCTTTTTTATTACCATTTAAGATGCGGTCTTCTGATATCAGTCCTTTCCAAAAGTCATAGGCCTCGGCGTCCCTATCAAGGCCATCCTGCTGGTCGCCCTCAAAAATGGTCACGTAGATCAGGTCTTTATCTATCTTGTAAACATCTGTGAGTAATTCCCACGCCCACTCGATCGCTTCTCTTTTAAAATAATCGCCAAAACTCCAGTTACCCAACATCTCAAACATGGTGTGGTGGTAGGTATCTACACCTACTTCCTCTAAGTCGTTGTGCTTACCACTTACGCGCAGGCATTTTTGAGTATCGGCGACGCGCGAACTAGCTGGCGTTGAATTACCTAGAAAATACTCTTTGAATTGGTTCATCCCAGCATTAGTAAACATGAGTGTAGGATCGTTCTTGATCACCATGGGTGCGCTAGGCACGATAGAATGTCCTTTTGATTTGAAGAAGTCTAAAAAAGCCTGCCTAATCTCGGTTGATCTCATGTTTGTAGGTATGATAATTTCTTTATGAGTATTTTTGGGCTCTCTTTGTAGGATAATGCTTGTAGGAATTACGCTTTCGCGAAAGCGTAATAACCACAGCTCCTCAAGAGCTAAAGCCGACAAAAATACCAATTAAAGCCGTATGCCTCGGACAAAGTATTATTACGATGCAGAGACGCTGACATACAAAAAAGTCGAGCGGCGTAAGCGCAGGTATTTTTTACGCAGCCTAGCCTTTCTCATCGCTAGTGCTGCAATGGGTTTTGGGTTCTATTTTTTCTCTACTGAGTTTTACGACTCACCAGAAACTAGGCGACAGCAGGCACAGAATGAATTTTTGTCAAAGCAACTGCAAGAAGCAAACAAGCAGCTGTACCAACTCGAGCGTGTTATTGCAGATGTTGAACGCCGAGATAACTCTATTTACAGAATCTACTTTGACGCTAGTCCTATAACAGATGAGCAGCGACGGGCAGGCTACGGTGGTGTAAATCGTTATGATTCACTGGAGGGATATGACAAGAGTGATGCGCTGATTGAATTGCGCAAGCGCATCGACAAATTAAAAAAAAGAACGGCTATACAGTCCACCTCTCTGGATGAAATAGCTGAGCTAGCCGCAGATAAAGAGAAGTTACTTGCTGCGATCCCTGCTATACAGCCAGTCAGGAATGAAGACTTAACTCGCATGGCTAGTGGTTTCGGATACCGTACTGATCCATTTAATAAAACCAGAAAATTTCATTACGGAATGGACTTTACCGCGCCACGAGGTACGCCAGTTTTTGCTACAGGCGATGGCGTGGTTATCAGAGCAGATAATCGCAGTGCAGGTTTTGGTAACCATATCAGGATTGATCATGGGTTTGGGTATGTGACAGTTTATGCTCATTTGAGGCGCAGAAAACCTTATAATGTAAGACGTGGCCAGCGAGTCAAGCGAGGTGATATAATAGGTTATGTAGGCAGCACCGGTAGGAGTGAGGCACCGCATCTGCATTATGAGGTGAGAAAGGATGGTACACGTATCAATCCCATCAATTTTTATTACGGCAACCTTTCACCTGAAGAGTTCAATGAGTTGTTGAGAAACTCTCAAATAGAAAATATATCCCTAGACTGATGGAAGGTAAACTGGCCGAAAAGTTGTATTATTCCATAGGTGAGGTGGCAGATGCTTTTCATGTCAATACTTCCCTGATAAGATTTTGGGAAAAGGAATTTGACACCTTGAAGCCTAAGAAGAACAATCACGGAAAAAGAAAGTACAGTCAGGATGATATTAAGCTGATCAAGACGATATACCATTTAGTAAAGGAACGTGGATTCACTCTAGAAGGGGCACGAGATTACCTTAGAAACAAAAAAAGTGATTTGAGTACTAGCGAAGTTGTCGAAAAACTTGAGTTTGTGAAGCGGGAACTGTTAAAGATAAAAGCAGAGTTGTAGGATGTTCAAGTTAGAGGAGTATTCTTATATCAAGCTCATAATATTTCACGTGCTGTTGGCTATAGCTATAAGTTCATTTAGAACGATTCTTATGGTCTACGTGCATGTTATGATTCTGTACTTCATGTACAGAATCATAGACAATAAGGACAGGAACGGTGAAGTCATTATCGGATGTCTGTATTTAGTTTCCATGGAAGTATTCTGCCGTATGACAGGCCAGTTATTTTTTCATGAAATAATGAAATACGTCGTCATTGTATACTCCGCCCTTGGGATTCTTTATGGTGGTATTTCTCTGAAATCTTTCTCCTATATTTTCTGTCTTCTTTTATTTATCCCAAGCATAGTCGTTGTGTCTCAGAACATACCAGAGGGGATCAATTTACGTAAGATGATAGCGTTTAACTTGAGTGGTCCGGTAGCTCTGGTTATTTGTGCTATTTACTGTTTGAAAAGAAAATTAGCACTTAAGAGCTTTGATAAAGGTATAAAGCTCGCGATCTGCTCTGTTTTAATGATGACTATCTATGTTATACAGTACACACCAGATAATTTAGAGCTCAATTCAACCGCCTCTAACTTTGATTTGAGTGGTGGGTTTGGTCCTAATCAGGTCGCTACGATTTTTGGTCTTGGTATGTTCTTTACCTTCTTGAGGTTCATACTTGTAAAAAACTTGTTTTACAATGCTATCGACCTGTTCCTTTTTGGTTTAATGTCTTATAGGGGCTGGCTTACATTTTCTCGTGGTGGTATCATTACAGGCTTTGCAATGATAGGTGTGACCCTGCTTTTTCTCTACATCAATAAGAACAAAGGGCTTGTGAACTTTGCTGCATTGTCTGGAAAGTTTGTTTTAATTGTTTCTTGCCTAGCAATTGCCTTCACTTATACCTCTATAAGAACTGGAGGGTTGATTGAAAACAGGTATTCTGGGAAAGATGCACTAGGTCGAGAAAAAGAAGATATTTCTTCAGGACGTTCTGATTTGAATGAACTAGAGATTCAAGCATTTCTTGAAAATCCTATTTTTGGATTAGGCGCTGGTAATTCTAAATATTATCGTCATGATTTAACTGGAATCTGGGCATCCAGTCATAATGAAATTACAAGAATGTTCTCTGAACATGGTGCAGTAGGTCTACTTATACTGGCAGTAATGTTTGTCGCACCTCTTTTTCATAGAGCTTCAGATAAATCAAACATTTACTTTTACGCCTTTCTTGGTTTTTGGTTTGCTACCATTAATCATAGTGCTATGCGTATTGCTGCCCCTAGTTTCTTTTATGGCTTATCTTTAGTAAGTCTCAGATATAAGTTTTCTGTTGAAACTTCTAATGATGAAGACGATAATAAGAAGTTACATCATGCGTCTAGCATAAATCTATTGAATCAAACAACTGCATAGATGGCAGCTTCGGGTAAACAATACGCGCTTCATTTTGAGATCTCTGAGAGAAAGATCCTCTTGCGATTGATTGATGTAATCGTCGTTCTAACCGCGCTCCACGGGTTAGGGATGATATTTGAAATGGATTATTTCCAGATCAATAACAACCATTGGTTCTGGCCAGTAGTCCTTGCAATCTATCTGTTGTTTTTTGCGACAATTTTCGAGATGTACAACCTTCAGCGTGCTAGTAGGGTAAGTGGATCATTGCGATCGCTAATGACTACTTCTACAATGACCTGTCTGTTGTACTTATTTACACCTTTAATAACCCCAGATCTGCCAAAAAATAGAATTCAAATCTTCTATTTCTGGCTTGCAGTAACCCTTTCACTTTGCTTATGGCGTTATGTGTATATAAAGTTTTTTGCGAGTAGCAGGTTTAATAAGAACGTCCTTCTTTTATCAAGTCCAGGTGAAGCTATAATGATTTCTAGTAGTCTAAAAGAGGTTGATCCAAATTACAATATCGCCGGTTTTTTGAATACTGGTCACATTTCAAATGTCACAAATGAAGATTGTGACATTAAGGAGTTAACTCTTAAGCAAGCTCATAAACTTGTAAAGAAAAATCGTGTCGATGAAATAATCGTAGGCGGGTCTGACTTCCACGTCTTTAACAATGATCTTTATAAGTGGTTGCTAAGAGCATTAGATAGGGGAAAAGTAATCAAAGAATTCACACATGTCTATGAAGAAATAACGGACAGGGTTCCTGTAGAGTTCATTAATAAAGACTTCTATAAGTTCTTTCCATTCTCGCGCAATAATCAAAACCGGTTATACCGTGTATACCACCGTGGATTTGATATAGTTGCAAGTTTGATAGGTTTAGCTATAGGTCTAGTTTTATTGCCGATTATCTTAATAGGAAACATGATCGGAAACAGAGGGCCTCTGTTTTACTCACAAAAGCGATTAGGACGCAATAGGAAGACATTCAGAATCTATAAATACCGTACGATGGTCGTCAACGCAGAGTCGATGGGCGCTAAATATGCTACTAAGAATGACTCTCGCATCACTCGATTCGGGAAATTCATGAGAAAAACCAGACTTGATGAGTTCCCTCAGTTTTGGAACATTCTTAAAGGCGAAATGAGTATTATCGGTCCTAGGCCAGAACGCCCAATTTTTGTTAAAGAACTATCTCAGAAAATACCTTTTTACACCACTCGTAATGTAGTTAAACCAGGACTTACTGGGTGGGCACAGGTAATGGCAAAATACGGTGAGACAGATGAGGATCATCTTACTAAACTTCAGTACGATCTATTCTATATCAAGAAGCGCAGCATCTTTCTTGATATTAGAATAGTTGTCAAAACAATAAGTTCCGTAGTGTTTTTTAAGGGTCAATAATCCTTTATCGAGATTTTGTTTTAGGTAGTATCGCTTTCGCGAAAGCGAACTAGACTATTTTCTCTTCATTTTGCTTTTTTGTCAAGAAACTAAACAACAAAATAAACAGCGCCATAAATCCCGCAACTCGAGATAGGTAGTCACCATATTTAGAGTAAAAGGTTAGCTGATCACTTGTGTACAGTTTGCCTGAAATTGATCCTCTCTTATTGTAGCCTAACTTCTTGATGATTTGACCCTTTGGATTAATTATCGCGCTTACACCTGTATTTGCGCTACGAGCTATCCATCTTCTATGTTCAACAGCTCTCAATCTTGCAAGGCTCAAATGTTGCTTGTGCCCCTGCGTATTATCCCACCAGGCATCGTTAGTTATGATGGCTAGAAGATTAGCACCACTTTTTACAAAATCACCCACGTATTCACCATAAACAGACTCGTAGCAAATAATAGGCGCAGCCTTAATTTCAGGAGTAATCGTAAAGTTTTTGGCTTGATCTTGTACACCTTTAGTAGCTGTCGAACCGCCTAGATTGATCATGGCGTCGCCCAAAAGTGGTTCCAGAATACTGCGATAGGGAAAGTGTTCTACACCTACAACCAACTTTGATTTGTGATAGGTTTCGGTAAGTTGGTTAGCACCTATTTTAAACGCACTGTTGTAGTCATTATAGAACAACATAGATCGCTCGTCATAATTTGAAAAAGACTTTTTTTCTTTCTCATCTTTAAAGATCTCAAGAAATGAAGCACCGCCTATAAATGAAGCTCTGGGAAACTTATTCAAGATGGTTTTCAGTTCTTTGACCGCAGGATCGCTCATAAAGCGCTCGATCCGCATATGATCTGCGAGGACAGTTTCAGGACCTATAATTAGATCTGTGTCACTTGAAATACGTGGATTGATCAGTTCATTTAGTCCACTAGCAATTTCTGTATTGGATACTCGGTATTTCTCGCTATAGGGATCAATATTGGGTTGTAGGATGAGCACATTTTGCACTTTACCTTCTGTTAGACTTGCCTCACCAGGGATTAAAATATAGGATCCTACTATAGGCAACACTATCATTAAAATAGGTAGCACAAATTTTTTAACAATCTTCCTCGATCGTATAGTCGAATCTAATTTTGATCTTGACCTCAATAAGTTCTGAGCGTAGACAAGTCCACGATAAATAACGACATTTACCAGCAAGACCCAAAGTGAACCACCTGCGACACCAGTATACTCATACCACTGTACCCAATTAAGGTAGTCACTAAATCCATTACCTAAATTCAGCCATGGCCAAGAGAAATCCCAATGCAAATGCATCCATTCAAACACCATCCATATACTTATAAAAGATGTGAGTGAGGCCCATGTCGTGGTGCGCTTTGAAACTTGATGATAGAGCTGGAACACTAGACTCATCAATAATGAATTGACTAGGACGGCAAACCACATTCCAAATGCAGTTGAGAAGTAAAGCCAGTAGGTAGCACCTATGTTCCAAATGAAAAAAGTCAAATAGGAGAGTACAAATACCTTCAAGGCGCCACGATTGACCTTTCTTTTTTTAATCGATCGTTGGGCCATCAACAATGGAACAAAGGCGATAAAGAGAAGTCCAGCAAAGCCATAGGTAGGCCAGGACAACCATAATAAGAAACCAGAAACTATAGCAAATAAAAAATTACGCTGATTCACTCTATCTTGAGAATATTGAAAGATCAATGTTAACCGAAAAGACGTTAGAATACAAAGCCTCACTAGCGTTTCCTATATCAGTAAGAGCGTAGTCTACAGTGATGCCGCGATATTTAAAACCAACCCCTATGTTAGGTTGAACGTTCAAATTCTCCTCACCATCTAGCTGTGCAACGTTTTGAAAGTTGCCTACGCCAGATCTCACGAAAACCATGTCTATAAACGCATATTCCACGCCTGCTGCTGGGGTAGCGCTTACACTGCTCGAAGAGATAATGTCATTTGTTTGAATAAATCGCACATTGAGATCGACTTCGGCGGTGAGCACGTGATCGTAATTGAATTTGAATTCTCTTGCGATGCCCAGCTGTACTTTAGGTAATGTAATCTCAGTATCTTCAGGCAACTCCTGATTTTGACCTTCTATAGCACCGCTGATAGTAGCAAATTCTTCTTCGTCTATAGACCAGCTATTGTAAGTTGTGGTTAGGTCTCGTGCCATAAGCCCGATCTGGTAATTCCCTGATCTCCATTGTATTCCTGCATCAATACCAAATCCCCATGAACTAGCAAAGTCACCTATCACGCGGCGTATGACTTTGGCATTCGCGCCGTATGAAAAGCCATCCAATTTTGCTTTTCGGGCATAGGAAAATGTAAAAGCCCAATCTGCCGTAGAAAACGTTGAAATACGATCGTAATTAATGTTTCCTTGCTCATCAATCAATTGAGTTGTATTCAAAATATCGTCCACAGAAAAACGTATCGCTGAAAATCCAAATGCACTCTCATCATCTATAGGCTGCGCGTAAGCCGCATAATTGTATTGGGCAATATTTGCAAAATAACTTGCATGCATCAAGGAGAGCTCTTTTTCTTCTAGATTGACCAGTCCTGCCGGATTCCAGTAGCCTGAATTGACATTTGAAGTACGCGCCACCACTGCGTTGCTTAATCCCAAAGCCGCAGCGTCTACACCTATATTCAAAAACTCATTTGAATAGGCTCTTGAGGTTTGCGCTTTCGCGAAAGCGCAAAACATAATACCAGCAAAAACAGTGAAAAAGCTACGTGGCATAAAATCGCTGCAAATATGTATCATTCTTAAGAGAATAACACATATAAAGTCAGGATATTGCGCGCACAAGCTGTAAATTGGATCTTATCTTGTATCGTATGAAGGCAATAATACCTAACCTAATTACTCTACTGAATCTTTTATGCGGCTGTATTGCTCTTTTAATGGCATTTGACAACAGGCTATGGCTGGCTGGACTGTTTGTGGCGCTGGGCATATTCTTTGATTTCTTTGATGGATTAGCAGCTCGAGCGTTGAAGGTTACCAGTGAACTAGGCAAGCAGCTAGATTCGCTCGCAGATATGGTGACCAGTGGAGTGGTGCCTGGTCTTGTTCTTTATCAAATGATTTCTGTAGTTGCAGGATCAAATATTTCTATTGGCTCTGGATTTACCGTAAACTCTCCATCTGACTCTTGGTTACATCACCCTTACATCCCGCTGGTGGGTTTCATTGTGACCTTGGGTAGCTGTTATCGATTAGGGAAATTCAATATTGATGAGCGCCAGTCTGACTCATTTATTGGATTGCCAACTCCAGCCAACGCTATCCTGATTATATCATTAGGGATCATTCAGCAAACAACTGAGGTAGAATGGTTGTACAACTTTCTACACAGCATGTACTTTTTGATAGGCTTGGCAATTTTGAGCACTATCCTTTTGAATGCAGAACTGCCATTGTTTGCCTTAAAATTTAAGCATTTCAAATGGAAGGGAAATGAGATTAGGTTTGTTTTCATAGTCCTGTGCATAGCAATGATCATAGTCATTCAGCTTTATGCAGTGCCCTGTATCATTCTCCTTTACATTCTAATGAGTGTTGTGAATAATCTACTAGTAAAAAAGTGATCTGCTAGTCCTCGAAGATTTTCTTTTTCCGTAATTCAAAATTCTGCCCCAGATAGACACGGCGCACAACTTCATCTGCAGCCAGTTCCTCTGGATTCCCTTGCTTCAGAATGTTTCCTTCAAACATCAGGTAAGTGCGATCTGTAATGGCCAGTGTTTCCTGAACGTTGTGATCTGTAATCAAAATCCCAATGTTCTTCTTGGTAAGCTGAGCCACAATACGCTGGATATCTTCTACGGCAACTGGATCTACACCGGCAAAAGGCTCATCAAGTAATATAAAAGTAGGTCCGGTGGCTAGCGCTCTGGCAATCTCTGTACGACGGCGCTCGCCACCACTTAAAAGGTCACCATTGCGATTGCGTCTATCTTCTAAACTGAATTCTTCTAGCAGTTGCTCACAGCGTTCTTTTTGTTCTTTTTTGGAAAGATCTGTGAGTTGAAGAACGCCCATTATATTTTCCTCAACGGTCAATTTCCTAAATATTGAAGCCTCCTGAGCAAGGTACCCTATACCGTTCTGGGCGCGTTTGTACATTGGGAATTTGGTGATGTTCATGTCATCCAACCATACATTCCCACCGGTAGGTTTTACAAGACCTACCATCATGTAAAAGGTCGTCGTTTTTCCAGCACCGTTAGGCCCTAAAAGACCTACGATTTCCCCCTGATTGACCTCTAACGATACCCCTTTGACTACTGGGCGTCCTTTGTATGCTTTTTCTAAATTGTCTGCTCTAAGCTTTTTCTGCATAAGACAAATTTAGTTTTTCAAAACCAGTTTTTTCATAGCTTGCGAGAAATTCCAAAGCTATGGCGCTACCGCGTTTCTTGATGGGCGATAATGTTCACTTTCCAGACGACATTTTTGTTATTCATACTGAATATCCGCGATTTGTGATCAATCTAAAAGATGACAGCATCGAGTTTCTGGAAGAAATCACCACAGAGGATAAAGAGCAGCTTGAGGAGGAGACCGCAAACCTTATTGAGGAGGCCTCAAGATTTTATGATGAGCAAATGGAACTTTACGAAGACCAATAAAAAATGCAGGAAATCATCCAGTGGGATTGGCAAGCAACATTGTTCCTGAATGATTGGGGCCCTAATTTTCTAGATCAGTTTTTCCTTTGGATAACAGAAAAATATAACTCAATTCCTTTTCATGTTGTACTGCTTTACATGATCTGGAAAACACATGGGACCCGCAATACCATTATTGTTCTAATTTGCGTTGCTGCAATGATTGCCGCAAGTGACCAGCTTGCAAACTTCACCAAACACAGCATCGAGCGCTGGCGCCCATTCAGGGACGCAGAATTTTCAAAACTGGTGAGCATCATCGGTAAACAGCAGGGGAGTTATGGCTTCTACAGCGGTCATGCGAGTTCCACCATGTCACTGGCCACATTTATCTTTTTTCTATTCAATAAACAGTGGAAATGGATAGTCATAGCAACTGTCATTTGGGCGATAATTGTCACCTATTCCAGAGTTTATTTAGGCGTCCATTATCTGGGAGATATACTTGCGGGTAGCATAGTTGGAATCCTTTTAGGCACATTATTTTTTGGGGTTTTCGCTTTCGCGAAAGCGAGATACGGCAAAACGCATACTACAGCTTAACACCTGAATTTAAATAGACCTCTGATATAGATTGATAAGTTGATCAGCAGCCTGATAGGGAGTCATTTCTTTTGAAATAACTTTATCTACGTACACTTGATAGGAATCTGCAACAGCTGACTGATTGTAAAAAAGTGCTTTCAATTTGTCGTCGATAGTATTTTTTAACCAGTAGATATCCTGCTGTTCTCTTTTGCTATTAAAGTAGCCTGACTGTTGGACATGTTGATGGTATTCATTGATCAGATCAAATACTTCCAAGACTCCATCATCGTTTAAGCCGCTACACATCATCACTTTTACTTCTTGCTTATGCTGCTTAGACGGTAGGATGTGCAGTGCATTTTTGAATTCCTGCCTTGCGTGTTTTGCAGCTTTGAGGTTTTCGCCATCAGCTTTGTTGATCACAACAGTATCTGCCATTTCCATGATGCCTCTTTTGATGCCTTGGAGGTTATCGCCAGCACCAGCGAGTTTCAGGAGCAGAAAGAAATCGGTCATGCTGTGTACGGCGGTCTCGCTCTGTCCTACGCCTACAGTTTCAATAATGATAAAATCAAAACCAGCTGCTTCACAAAGGATGATAGCTTCTCGGGTTTTGCGCGCAACACCTCCAAGAGTTTCACCAGCAGGACTCGGTCTTATAAAGGCCTGATCACTTTTGACTAATTCTTCCATTCTGGTTTTGTCACCTAGAATACTTCCTTTGGTAATGCTGCTGCTGGGATCGATGGCGAGAACAGCGACTTTTTTTCCTGACCTGATCGAATGCTGGCCCAAAGCTTCGATAAAGGTAGATTTCCCTACACCCGGGACACCTGTAATTCCTAATCTAAAGGATTTGCCAGAGTAGGGCAGCGCTAACTGGAGCAGCTTTCCTGCTTGCTCTAGGTCATTTTGATTTGTGCTTTCGATCAATGTTATTGCACGAGACAAGCTGCTGATGTCGCCATTACGTAGTGAATTGAATAGCGATGCAAGATCAAATTTTTGCTTCCTGAAAAACGGTTTTGGATTTAAATGCTCCAAAGAGAATTTATTTATACTCTGGTTGTATTCTTTTGCCGATCAAGATCGCGAGATATGCCATAGGAATATATGCTACAATCAGATCAAGAACCGTAAACCATAATGGCCCACCGAGCACGTAAACCATATAAATACCATTCAACAGAAACCAAATTCCTACGATATAAGCAAATAGCTTTTTTGATGAAGCGGCGATGATATAAGCAATGAGTGATCCTACTAGCGTTCCAACGGCGTGAGCGATAAAAGGAAATATCAATTGAGTTGGAGTAGCATTCTCTAAAGCGATAGCTAGACTTTCCATATCGCCTTCTACATAACCATCCATAGGAGTAAGTGTGTGCCCAAGAATGACAAGCATATAATTGAGTATTCCACCACCAACAATGCCGCCCACAAGTGCAAGAATGTTTCTGATAATCTTCATTTTCAATTAGGTTTTGGTAAAGGTTATAGATAGCAAGATACTGTAATTCAAAATTTGTAAAACACATCCCCCGGGGAACAAAAAACCCGCTGCGCGAGCAGCGGGTTGAAATCAATTAAACTAATTGTTATTTAGTAGCAACTAAGTTTACCGTAAGTTCAATATCGTCAGAAATAGCTTTATCCTTTACGGTATCAGCTAGACTGCTTGAACCGTATTTGATTCCCCATTCTGTTCTATCGATGGTAAATGTCTCGCTGTTAAGCATCATTTTATTCCCATCATATTTCACATTGACCGGAAAAGAAACATTTTTAGTAACGTCTTTCATAGTAAGGTTTCCACTTAACATGGCTTGACCATTCTCTGTGTTTATACTCGTAACTACAAACTTTGCAGTAGGGTATTCCTGCACATTAAAAAAGTCTCCTGATTGCAGGTGTCCTTTTAAACTTGCCGCGTCTTCACCTTCCAGATCGGTAACAGTAATGCTGGACATGTCAATCATGAATTCACCACTCTCAACATTCTCGCCAGATACTTTGACCATACCACCTTCTAGGTCGATGGTACCATTGTGTGAGCCGGCGACTTTTGAACCCAGCCACTGAATTTTTGAGGCTTCTGTATCCACGTTATACGTGACAGCTTCTGCTGTAGCTTCAGCAGCTTGCTCTGCCTCACTTGCCTTTACTTCATTTTCTGCGTCCTTACAGCTAACTGCAAAAACTAGAGTGGCAGCCAGTGCCACATTCTTCAACAGGTTTACTTTCATTGTTTTACAAATTTGATTAGGTACCAAAAGTAAATGTACCTACAAGTATTAATGTTAAAAAACTGAAAAATATCTGTTGTGACATTATGGCACTGAAAGTGGCATGGCAATACTTTTGTCAATTGCTGGTGGCTGCGGTATTTTTTGAGGTTTACACTTTCGCGAAAGCGAGACAATTCGACTCCTAGATAACAACGTAGCTGCTAAAAAAGAGAACATCAGTTTAAATAGACTTTTTAACATGGCTAAGAAAAGCAAGAAAGACATCAATAAAGAGGAAGTAGATAATACTGCTGTCGATACACAGGAACAGAATAAAGCGACAGCCGAGGAGCAACCTACGGATGCTGAACAAGAAGAACAAACAGCAGAAGAGAAGCTCGAAGAGCAACTCAAACATGAAAAAGATAAATTTCTAAGGCTTTTTGCAGAGTTTGAGAACTATAAGCGTCGTACGGCCAAGGAGCGCGTAGAACTATACAAGACGGCAGGAGAGGGTGTTTTGAAGGATCTTTTGCCAGTCCTGGATGATTTTGACCGTGGTATGGTAGAGATCAGAAAAAGCGAGGATGAACAATTGGTAACCGGTGTCGAGCTTATCTCAAACAAGTTGCGCACGATCCTGAAAAGTAAAGGACTAGAGGTCGTAGATGTAGAAGCGGGTAGCGCTTTTGACGCAGAAGTTCATGATGCGGTGACTCAGATTCCAGCACCATCAGAAGAGATGAAAGGAAAAATCATAGATGTAATCGAGACGGGTTACAAACTGGGTGACAGGATCATACGTCACCCTAAAGTAGTAGTAGGACAATAGGATGGCAGACTTTTATGAAATATTAGGCGTTTCAAAAAACGCATCAGCAGCAGAAATAAAAAAAGCTTATCGCAAGAAGGCAATAGAATTCCACCCTGATAAAAACCCAGGTGACAAAACAGCCGAGGATAATTTTAAGAAAGCAGCCGAGGCTTATGAGACCTTAAGCGATCCACAAAAGAAATCTCGCTATGACCAATTAGGTCATCAGGCATATACGTCTGGTGCCGGCGGATTCGGAGGTGGTGCTGGCGGTTTTGATATGGAGGACATCTTCAGTCAATTTGGTGACATATTCGGTGGTGGCGGTGGCGGCTTTTCTGGCTTTGGAGGTTTTGGCGGCGGTGGCCGTCGTCGCGTAAAGGGAAAAGATTTACGTATCAAGGTTTCCCTGACGCTAGAAGAAGCGGCAAAAGGTGTGGACAAAAAAGTCAAGGTCAAACGCAAAAAGCAAGCACCTGGTGTTACCTATAAGACTTGCACTACTTGTAATGGCTCAGGTCAGGTCACAAAAATCCAAAACACCATTTTAGGACGTATGCAAACAAGTGCACCATGTAGTACTTGTGGTGGCGCGGGTCAGATCATGGATAAAAAGCCTGCTGGTGCAGATGCACAGGGAATGATCGCATCAGAAGATCTGGTGACTATTCAAATTCCAGCTGGTGTTGAAAGCGATATGCGCCTAAAAGTTGGGGGAAAAGGTAACGATGCACCTGGAAACGGTGTGAGTGGTGATTTACTAGTTGATATTGAGGTCAAACCACACCCAGAGTTACAGCGAGAGGGAAACAACTTGCACTATGACCTTTATATAAGTCTTCCAGAAGCTGTTCTCGGTACAAGTAAAGAAATCAATACGGTATCAGGAAAAGTGCGTATACCGATTGAGGCAGGAATCCAGAGCGGTAAAATTTTGCGCTTGCGTGGCAAAGGTGTTCCTAGCTTAAATGGTTACGGAACTGGCGATCTTCTAGTTCACGTAAATGTCTGGACACCAAGGAATCTTACCAAAGAACAGAAAGAGTTTTTTGAAAGCATGAAAAACGATTCTCATTTTGAACCAGCACCTGAAAGGAGTGACAAATCATTCTTTGAAAAGGTAAAAGACATGTTTTCTTAAATAAAACTTAAGAGTTTAGAAAAATAGTTTTACATTTGAACCGATGGTAGGATAAAAACCTATCGTTGTTTTTCTTTTTCATAATAATTTTTTCCCACCTCCTGCTTGCAGGAGGTGGGTTTTTTGATTGGTCAAATTAATTAGTCTTGAGGTAAGATTTACCGTTTTGAAACGCTATACGCCCAGTAAATCAATAGGGGATGAATCAAAACCAGTCTCACCCAAGCTATCCATTTTGGGATACATAACTCCCCAGCGCAGCTTCCTATTTGAATAAAATAAACGTGTGAGATGGTAAACCCGACCAGCATCGCAATTGCCAAATATCCCGCGATTTTTCTCGTCTGATTGAATAAAGCGAGAAAAGACACTAATATCTCTACCGCTCCCGATAAGTAGTTGATGATTGATTTGTCACCTAGCCAATCTGGAATGACCTTTAGATAAATATTTGGCGATATAAAATGCATGGCGCCTGCTACAGCATAAAAAATAACAAACAGCCTTACCGACCTGCTTTTCACGACAGCTTCCAGTTATAATCTGTGTGGACTTTTTTCAAAATCAAGAAAAAAGGAATCCACCAGATGAAATCGTTTGTGATAAGCGTGTAGATAAATTCAAAAGGAACTTCGCCGTTGATATAGTTAAATACAAAACCTAGCGGACCAAAAATTTTACCTAGAAAACCCACAGCAACGATGGGCCAATGTTTCATGGGATTATAGCTTGCCCACCAGTAGCCCAAACCATAAACTCCTATCACCATTCCCATACCCTGCCAGACCATAGGGTGGTTAAGTGTTTCCATTCCCACTAGCTCAAAGAAATGGTTGGGAAAAAGCACCACCCATGCACCCCAAAGAATGTTATAGACAGCAGCCAGCTTAAGTGTGAGCTTCATGAAGTTTTGCTATTCTGTCGTGGGGCGAGTGATAGCTTACGACTTAGTAGTCTCTTCGATTTTCAACAGCACTTTATCTGCAATACCTGTGGTTTTACCTTCAGCAGCTAGCATTTTCTTTGCCTCTTTTGCAGATGATCTAGCCTTGTCAAGCTCTTGCATTTTGAGATAAATCAAGGATTGTGTGATAAGGGTGGTAGGCAATCTTTCCAATTCAAGCGATCTTTCGGTAAGGCTGATGGCACTTTTCAAGTCCTGTTTATCAATTAGGGCATTGTAAGCAGTATTAGCAAAATTGTTTAAGAGTGCAGCGTTGTACCACAGTTTCTTGATTTTATCTTTAGAAAGTGCAGCATGGTTACCTTCAACAAATTTGACATTTGACTCAGCTGGTTTGTAAGCTAATTTCTCTCCTTCTGGTTTCACGGCGTCATATTTCTCAACGAGCTCGTACATCTCAGATTTCTTCTTTACACTCATTTCACGACCTACTTGGACGCCATTTTTCATAAAGAAATAAGTGGGGATAGAACTAACCCCTAAAATGTTATTAGTGATATTGTCATCGATATCCATTTTATAAACGGTGAGGTCGATATTTTCATCTTGATCCAGTTCCTTCATCACGGGTGCCATCATCTTGCACGGCCCACACCAGGTAGCGGTGAAATAGAGTATTTTAAGTTCACCGTCCTCTACCATGACAGTAGATTCCATGGTATCATCTGTAATGTATTCCTGAGCATTGACGCTGTGGAGTCCCAAAAAAGCTATAGCTAGAGTAGTAACAATATTCTTCATATTTCAAAAGTAGTCATAGAACGTGCCATTTTTTTAAACCACAATATTTTGTTTTTCGTAATGTTTATTTCTGTTGCGCTTTCGCGAAAGCGTACTCTCTAAAAATTATCTTGCCACAAATTGCACAAATGACTACCCGCAAAGAAAAATTAGAAGCGCTAGATCGATTGTTGACCATCATGGATGAGTTGCGAGAGCAATGCCCGTGGGACAAAAAGCAGACGCTGCAATCGCTGCGACACCTGACGATTGAGGAAACCTATGAATTGGGTGACGCAATTTTAGAGGACGATCGGGATGAGATTGCCAGGGAATTAGGCGATCTTCTTTTGCACATCGTTTTTTACAGCAAAATAGGGTCAGAGACAGGTGATTTTGACGTCGCCAGCGTAGCTCACGGGATTTGTGACAAATTAATTTCAAGGCATCCACACATTTACGGCGATGTGAAAGTTGAAAATGAAGAACAGGTAAAGGCCAATTGGGAGGCTCTAAAACTCAAGGAAGGCAAGAAATCAGTTCTTGAGGGTGTGCCAAGTTCTTTACCCGCCCTAGTCAAAAGTTCAAGAATTCAGGACAAAGTGGCGGGCGTAGGTTTTGACTGGGAAAAGCCAGAGCAGGTCAAGGAAAAGCTTCTGGAGGAATTAGATGAGCTTGATGAAGAAGTTTCTAAAGGTGATAAAGACAAAATTGAAGCAGAATATGGTGACGTGCTTTTTTCGCTGGTCAATTATGGTAAGCATCTAGGTGTCAGCCCAGAAGATGCACTCGAACGTACAAATAAAAAGTTCATCAAACGTTTTACCTACCTAGAAAAAAAGGCTAAAGAGAAGGGACTGCAACTCAACGAAATGACGCTGGATGAGATGGATGTCTATTGGAACGAAGCTAAGCTCCTTTAAATTCCAGTAAAAGATGAGGGACTGATTTTCTTCATCTCGTCCTTGATTTCTTTATCTACATTCAACTGATCAATAAATCTGCTGATGCTGTCGCCCGTGATTTTTTCATTTGTTCTTGTAAGATCTTTAAGCGCCTCGTATGGCTTGGGATAACCTTCTCTTCTTAGGATGGTTTGTAGAGCCTCTGCGACAACAGCCCAGTTATTTTCGAGGTCTGTAGCTATTTTGCCTTCATTTAATAAAAGCTTGCCTAGACCTTTAAGCGTGGCTTTAAATGCGATGATGGTATGAGCAATGGGAACGCCCACATTGCGCAAAACTGTAGAATCGGTTAAATCACGCTGCAATCTCGATATGGGCAGCTTTGCAGATAGGTGCTCAAAAATGGCATTGGCAATTCCCAGGTTGCCCTCACTATTTTCAAAATCGATCGGATTAACCTTATGCGGCATGGCGCTAGAGCCTATCTCGCCAGCTTTTATTTTTTGTTTGAAATAGTCCATCGAGATGTAAGTCCAGACGTCCCTGTCCAAATCAATAATGATGTTATTTATTCGTTTCAGAACATCGAATATTCCAGCAATGTGGTCGTAATGCTCTATTTGAGTAGTAGGAAAGCTGTGGTGTAGGCATAACGTTTCCTCGACAAATTCTTTCCCGAATTCTCTCCAATTCACTTCTGGATAAGCTACGTGATGGGCGTTGTAATTCCCTGTCGCACCACCAAATTTTGCTGCATACTTAGCTCGATGTAGTTCCTCCACCTGTTGTTTGAGGCGTTCTACAAAAACCATTATCTCTTTACCCAGTCGAGTAGGGGAAGCAGGCTGCCCGTGTGTGCGGGCAAGCATGGGTATATCTTTCCACTCTTCCGCGAGTGTTTTGAGTGTTCCAATAAGACCTTCTAGTTCTGGTCTATAAACCGTCTTAATTGCGTCCTTAAGTGACAGCGGAATGGCTGTGTTGTTGACATCTTGAGACGTCAACCCAAAATGGATAAATTCTTTGTAGTCTTCAAGCCCTAGTTGGTCAAATTTGTCTTTGATAAAATACTCTACAGCCTTGACGTCGTGATTGGTAGTTTTTTCTGTGCCCTTGATTTCTTCCGCGTTTGCAGTTGTGAAATCACGGTAAAGATTTCGCAGTTTTTCTATTTGCTCATCATCTAGACTAGGAACGCCCTTTATCCCAGTTGCGCTTAGCTGAATAAAGTATTCCACCTCAACAAGCACTCGATACCTGATTAGTGCATATTCTGAAAAATAATCGGATAAGGCAGAAACCTTTGAACTGTATCGGCCGTCGATAGGCGAGATTGCTAGTAAAGCTGTGGGCATGAGAAGTGCTTTAAAGCGTTGCAATTTACGACTTATTGAATTGCTGAAATCAGCGTTTCCTTATCAAGAATCTCTTCTCAAGATTTTGTTTGCTGCATTCTTAAATCCAGGTCCCAATTTATACGCATCTCTTTCTAATCTGTAGGCAAGCTGCTGATGCAATTCATCTGCAATCCATGATTCATCCTTCCCCATGTGATCCAAAATGTACGCAGAGTAGGCAAGATTTGCAGTCTTATCGCTTGAGATCAATGTATCTAAACAGGCATTTGTTAGATTTGCTTTCGCGAAAGCGGAAACTTGATCCCTATTTCCTTTCTTCTTATAAAAGTGATAGAATGTCGCCAGTACAGCTCTTCTTCCAGAATCATCAATTCTCTGACTTACAACAACTGAAAGTCGATCCAGATGAGATTGATACAGCGATGGATCAATTAGAAAACACTCTTCTAAGATCCAGCAAGCTTTGGGACTGATTTCAATATTATTAGCAAGTGTAAACAACTCATTTAGTAAATGGTTTTTTAGCACGTAAAGCCCCAGCTGATACCTGTCCTTTTTGTAGGCTTTTAAGGCTTCCAGTTTATCTCTGAGTTGTAAATTACTCTGTTTGATATTCCTCTAATTCTTTGATTGCAGGCAATATGTTATAATCAGACCAGATGCTTGGATCGTATCGATCGATTTTCTGAAACTCAATCTTTTTGTCCATCTCGATTCCTTCAATATCAGCGAGTGAAATTCTAGCGAAATCGGTAAAGTAAAATTCATCTTTTATATCAACTCTTGCCTCCATCAGAAATTCAAACTTCAACTTTTTCTTTTCATCTTCGGGGGTGTTTTTGTTGCGTTTAAATTTGAAGTTGCGGTTGAAAAAAGTGTATTCCACGCTTCTTACACTTAACAATTGTGGAACATATTTACCATCATCTTGGTTCTGTGCGTAGGTAATGCTGTAATTTCCATCCTCTTGCACATACTTCACTCCTAGTAAAAATTTAAGATTGACTTTCTCACCGTCTCGATCTGGCGCAATAGCAAAATCCATTTTTACAACTGCGAAATCATCTGCTGTTATATAAAGTCTTCCTTCAAAGTCTGCGCTAGATCTTTTTGGTTCAAAATCAAGCACATAAACTGTTTTGCCGTTATAGGTAGTTGCTTCAGGTTGCAGGGAGTAATCGTAGCGTTTTGGTTTATGGAGAAAATCAAGACTCCTATTCTTTAGGTTTACGATGTATAAAGCTGTTGAAATGGCCCCACTAGCAGTTGCAGCATCTTCGTCACCACCAAGATTTTCTAAATCCATATCATCTGCTTCTGCATCGCTGTCTAGTCTGAAAATTCCTGAGCTAATCTTATAGGTGTGCGTGGTATCTAAGTGCGTAGATACTACCTCCATCATCTTTTTGATCATTTTAGAGGCACTCAAGTCCTTTGCCTCGTCCTTCAATCTTGTTGCTTTGATTACGTTCGCAACCCGAGGTGATTCTTCAGGTCTATAAAAATCGCTTAGAATCTCTTCAAATCCAGTAGAGCTTCTACCACGCGCTTTATCAATCATGTTTTCTATCTCTTCATTAATTTTCCCGCGCTGTTTTTTGGAGAGCATAGTCGACTTTTTGATGTCCTGCTCAAAGTCGATAGGATAGAAGGTCGTCTGATTACGATGATAGACACGTTGTTTGAATCCTCTTTTGAGATAGTTGCTATCTGCTCGTTCTAGGACTTTCTCAATCAATTCTTCTGGAGTATACTTTTTGTTGGTCAGGAAAACTTCCTCTAGTGACAGGACATCTTTTTCTAAAACAAATACTTCTTGTGAAGAAAGCTGTTCCAGATCCATTTCTAAAGTCTTGTAACCTATAAAACTGATGCTGGCAGTTGTCTCTGGTGGCAATTCGCCCACGTTTAATTCAAAATCACC
The DNA here is from genome assembly GCA_964478845.1 of uncultured Flavobacteriaceae bacterium. GTDB lineage: Bacteria > Bacteroidota > Bacteroidia > Flavobacteriales > Flavobacteriaceae > Nonlabens. The sequence goes on from CAYZJT010000003.1 coordinate 82,059, forward strand.
TTCTAGATTACTGACCGTACCAAAATCAGCCACTCGTATAGTCGCGTAAGCAATTGGTTCTTCATTTTTGTCCACGATTTTTCCGCTCACAGATTGAGCTGAGGACAAATGCGATACGACTAATAATAGAGCGAAAAAGAGCTGTTTCATTGGCTGAAAATAGAAATGTTAACGAAATTGTAAAGCTAGTAGCCGCTTAGTAAATCTGCAACACGCTGGACACCTATTGTTGCCTTTTCTGCGATGACGGTCAGATCGTTCCTGCTTTCTATTGCAGGAAATGGATCGACATAATAAATTTTAGTGCCATGTAGCACAAAGTCGATTAATCCAGCCGCAGGATATACCTGAAGCGAGGTTCCCACGATCAACATGACATCCGCCGTAGAGGCGATTTGGGCTGCTTCTTCCATAGCCGGGACTTCCTCTCCAAACCATACGATATGCGGTCTAAGCTGGCTACCATCTGCAGCAAGATCGCCAGTTTTAATGTCATCCTGCCAGTCGGTGAAATGATCGTAAACCATGCTACTGCGAGCTTTCAGCAATTCACCATGTAAATGAATCACATTACTGGAACCAGCTCGCTCATGTAGATCATCTACATTTTGAGTGATTACGTGCACATCAAAATTACGTTCTAGTGCGGCGATGCAATGATGGGCAGCATTTGGCTCGACCGTTTTAAGTTGCGCCCGACGCTTGTTGTAAAAGTCTAGGACAAATTCAGGGTTTTTGGCAAAGCCTTGCGGCGAGGCTACTTCCATGATGTCATGCCCTTCCCATAACCCGCCAGCATCACGGAAAGTTGATATGCCACTCTCTGCACTCACGCCAGCACCAGATAGTATGACCAGTCGTTTCATTGTAGTTGATTTTGGTTAAAGGTAATTGCGCTTTCGCGAAAGCGTAACAACAATCCTCTTCAGTAAAAAAAAGTACTTCTTAATCAAGCCCTTGAAAACACTAGAATCCTATCTTTGCGGGTTGCTCGAACAAAGCATTTTTTATGAAGATTTCCTATAACTGGCTCAAACAGTTCATTAATATCCCAGACGATATAGAAAAGCATTGTGAATTGCTTACCTCACTAGGGTTAGAAGTAGAAGGACTGGAGGATTTTGAAAGTGTGAAGGGCGGATTAAAAGGTGTAGTTGTAGGACACGTAACTGAATGCATACAACATCCTAATGCCGATAAACTTAAACTCACCAAAGTCGATCTGGGTGATCAAACGGTACAGATTGTTTGCGGTGCACCTAATGTTGCAGCCGGTCAAAAAGTACCCGTTGCCACGATAGGAACGACACTCTACACCAGCGATGGTGAGCCATGGAAAATCAAGAAAGGTAAAATCAGAGGTGAGGAAAGCCATGGTATGATTTGCGCAGAGGATGAACTGGGCATAGGTCAATCCCACGATGGCATCATGGTTCTTGACGAAGATCTGATACCTGGAACACCGCTAGCCGATGTTCTAGATATCGAAAATGATAAAGTCATAGAAATAGGTTTGACTCCTAATCGAGCAGACGCCATGTCGCATCTGGGTGTCGCAAGAGACCTGCGTGCCGGTCTTGCAATTGACGGTGAACTGGAAGAGTTTATCACCCCGTCAACTAGCGGTTTCCATGTAGAGGGAAGGAGTCTAAAAATTGCTGTTGAAGTTGAACAACCTAAACTGGCACCACGTTACTGTGGTCTAACTATGACTGGTCTTAAAGTTCAAGAAAGTCCACAATGGATCCAGAATAGATTGAAAGCGATAGGTATACAGCCTAAAAACAATGTAGTTGACATTACAAACTATGTGATGCATGAAATAGGGCAGCCGCTGCATGCCTTTGATGCAAATTCTATCGCAGGGAATGAGATCATTGTGAAAACTCTTCCAAACGGCACAAAATTCAAAACACTGGATGGTGTAGAACGCGAGTTGCATGAAGACGACTTGATGATTTGCGACGCAGAAAAACCGTTGTGTATTGCAGGTGTTTTCGGTGGTGAGAACAGTGGTGTAAGTAGTTCTACAACAAAGATCTTTCTAGAGAGTGCCTATTTTGATCCGGTAAGTGTGCGTAAAACCGCGAAACGTCATGGCCTCAACACAGATGCGAGTTTTAGATTTGAAAGAGGAATAGATCCTGAAATCACTGAGTATGCTTTAAAACGTGCTGCCTTACTTATTGAGGAATACGCTGGTGGCGAGGTTTCAAGTGATATTCAATCTTTCTATCCTCTGAAAATTGAAAATACTCCTGTGGTATTACCCTTCGCCAAAATCAATAGCTTGATAGGACAGGACATACCTAGGGAAGAGATCAAGAGTATTTTGAATGCTCTTGAAATTAAGGTGAGCAATGTAACCGAATCGGGTTTGGGCTTACTAGTACCTGCGTACCGCAATGATGTTACTCGGCCAGTAGACGTCATTGAGGAAATTCTTAGAGTTTACGGTTACGATAGGGTAGAAGCCCCCACTAAATTGAATGCAACTATCTCAACCACCAGTCGCAAGGACAACGGTAGATTGCAAAATATTGCTGCGCAGCAATTAGTCGGTTTCGGATTCAATGAAATCATGTCCAATAGTTTAGTCTCATCAAAGTATCATGATATTCTTCCAGAACTAACAAAAAAATCTCACACGGTAGAGATGCTTAATCCGCTGAGCAATGATCTAAATGTGATGAGGCAAGACGTGATCTACGGGGTTTTAGAAGCTATCCAACACAACATTAATCGCAGGCAACAAGATCTCAAATTTTTTGAGTTTGGTAGTACTTATCATGAGTTTGCGACCCGAGAGTACACAGAGAAAAAGTGCCTAGCTATAGCTTTGACAGGGCAGAGAGAAAACCAGTCCTGGAATTCCCCTGCGGAAGCTACTGGTTTTTTTGATCTAAAAGGTGCGGTAATTACATTATTCAACAGGTTAGGATTAATTGACCTAATTGAAAATGACACCAAAAATCAAATTTTCTCTGAAGGTCTGACTCTCAAACATGGCAAATCAAAAATTGCCGATATAGGTCTTGTTTCTAAAAAACTGTGCAACGCTTTTGAGATAGAGCAGGAAGTCTATTATACCGTCGTATATTGGGATTTGGTACTCGATTCCATTTCTGTGAGCCACAACAAAGTGAAGGAATTATCTAAATTCCCAGAGGTGGTTAGGGATTTTGCTCTGCTGGTTGATAAGGATGTCAGGTATAAGCAACTGGTTGATATCGCATTTCAGACTGAAAGAAAGATTTTAAAGGATGTCAAGCTCTTTGATGTTTACGAGGGCAAAAACCTCCCTGCCGGAAAAAAATCGTATGCGCTGAAGTTCAGGCTTTTGGACGAAAAGAAAACGCTTACTGACAAGCAGATCGATTCAACCATGAAGAGACTGCAAAATGTCTTTGAGGAAAAGTTAGGGGCATCTTTAAGGTAGAACTAGAATTTTTCTGAAATCTCTGAAATTCATAGGACTCTATTGCGACCTATTGTGTGTGAGGGTTAGATTTATGCCATCACATTAATTTTAAAGTCGTTAATTCTAGTCATATGTTCAGTCGTACAAACATCGAGAATCAACTAAAAAAAGTAAGGGAGAGTCAGGTTTCAGAAGACCAGATTCTTTCCCAGGTTCAATCTATTCTAGAGGAAGTTGATCGCAAGCAGGATGACATCATGCTGCGCATGAAAAGTCCACAGAAGCCTACACCACGCAATCACTTTGATTTAGACCTACTAGATACAGACAGAATCTACCACGTGGATCAGATCAAAAAAATCTGCGTTGACTATCGATTGAGGTTCCTGGATACTAAGTACTTTAAGAACGATATCCCGCAGGAGGCACTACAAGAGATTTCAAGAATCGAGAAAGATCATAACATCACCATGCGAGGATTCAAAATAGTTGCTCCTTCAAAAATGTTCAAGTTGGAAAACGCCGATGACCCTTTGCTTTTTGCACCGATCGGAAATGGCTATTTCTACCTGATTCATAAATGGGGTAACGACCTAACACCATTCAGGAAAGCATGGGCATGGAGTTTTAAAAGCTTTGAAAACTTAATTTTCACGACAATATTGGTGAGTTTATTGGCTGCCTACCTAGTGCCAAATGGTATCTTCAGCCAGGACACGACAGGTGTGCAATTTGTATTGATCTTTTTCTTTACATTTAAGTCAATAGCCAGCATGGTATTGTATTATTCGTTTGCAGCTGGAAAGAACTTTAATTCAGCAATCTGGAACTCTAAGTATTTCAATGCTTAGTTAATATTCAAGTCAATTGATTAAAGGTCCTTTTGCAGGACCTTTTTTTATATCTCTCACTCTGGAACAAGTCTTAAGACAGCTATAGCACTTGATTGTAGCTAGAAGTTTAAATTGCTAACAAACCGTGTTTTATGAAAATGAATAAAAAAACCAGAAACCCTTTGGTAGGCTTAGTGATGGCCATTGTCTTTATTGGATTTGGTGCCTATCGATTATACTCCATCTATATTCTTGACAATGGTGCACCTATTTGGCGAGTAATTTTAGCCGTGCTATTTGTACTTTATGGATTATTTCTGGTTTATCAGTTGATTAAGGAAAATCGAGATAAAAATTATCAATCGCCCCCAGAATAACAGTTTTGAATACCTCAAAAAAGAACTATACGATACTTCTTTCTCTGGTATTTATTGGATTAGGTTCATGGAAACTTTACGAGAAATTCTTTGCAAGAGAAGAAGTAGCCACTTATCAATGGATCCTATCCATCTTTTTGATAGGGCTGGGAGTCTATCAACTAATAGATTTGAAGAAATCAGAAAAGGTTTGAAAATTATAGACCTAGCTTCAAGGCTGCCATTTTGATGGCTGCAGTGGCTGCCTCACTACCTTTATTACCGTGAACGCCACCGCTACGGTCTAGTGACTGTTGTTTGTTATCGTCAGTTAGTACGCAAAAAATTACAGGAACTTTGGAATCATTTAAATTGAGGTCTTTGATTCCTTGTGTCACGCCTTGACAGACAAAATTAAAGTGCGCTGTCTCACCACGTATCACACTACCTATCGCAATTACAGCATCTAGTCCTTTCTTGAGATTTCTATCTTTCATGGGATAGGTTGCATATTGCATGTGCCTACAACCATAGATCAGTTCAAAAGAACCGGGAACATTAGTTCTGAAAATCAACTCTTCTGGCACGCCGCAATCGATGAGCGTCTCACGAGCGCCATTAAAAAGATTTTCTGTGATCTCATCATTCCACTCACTTACCACGATCCCAATACGCATTTTGCCTGCGTCTGGCAGTGCTGACTTATCGTAAGCAGAAAGATCTTTTCCGGCGGTTGCCATTGATGAATTCTTAAGACTTAGCAGTTACCTGACCTAGCAATGCTTGTGCTGTCTTGATCTCGTCAGAATCAGCATACTCATTTTCAATACGCTCAAGAGCGGTTTTTGCCGTATCCATTTGACCAGCCTCGATAGCTGCTTGAGCTGCCTTCAGTAGATATTTAGGTGTGGTAAACTCATTTGCATTGATTTCTGCAGCATTCATGTAGTAAGAAACGGCATCACCAGCTTGTCCTACTTGTACCAGTGCATCACCTATTCCTGCTTGTGATATACTTTCCAGTACACTGTCGCCACCTTCGTAAGCGGTCAAATAATCGATGGCTTTCTGGTATTTATCTCCACCTATATTTAAGTAAGCCATTCCCGCTTTGTAGTTAGCCAGATTACCAGCATCGGTACCAGCGTATTCCTCTGCGATCTTGACAAGGCCGTATTTACCATTTGCACCATCCAGCGCTAGGTTGTACAGCGAGTCCTGTTGCTCACCAGTTGAGTTTAAAGCTAGCGCATAGTATTTGTCAGCTTCCATACTTTCTGCCACGGCTTCTTGTTCCTTAGGTCCTAATATGAATTGAGTGTAAGCCCAGTATCCAAAAGCACCTAAAGCTACGATCGCGATCACTGCAATGATCGTAGTCTGGTTGTTGCTAACCCATTCTTCAGTCTTATTGGCGCCTTCGTCCAGTGTTCCAAAAACTTCTGCTGTAGTCGACTCAGAATCGTCAAAAATCTCTTCCTCTTCCTTCTCTGGTTTTGTTTTCGGCTTGTATCCTCGCTTGTTGTATGTGGCCATGTTACTTCAAAATTCAACGCGCAAAAATATGGCATTTCTACTGATATAAAAATATGTGAAAGCATATAGCCGGATTGACTTGCATTTATTTAGCTGGAAGTTGTTATTCCTTTGGTATAAAGATTATTACGCTTTCGCGAAAGCGTAATTCCACCAACAAAAAGGTTACACATGTTGACATCTCAAACTAGATTGACTGGTATTGGGTGCTGCCAATGACTAAATTCGCAAGCCTTTAAAAACAGGCAAGAAGCCCATGCTCCTGAAAGAACTCAGTTTAATCAACTACAAGAATTTTGAGTCAGCCGACTTTGAGCTGGATGAGAAGATCAACAGTTTTGTTGGGAACAATGGCAAGGGAAAGACTAATGTACTGGACGCCATTTATCATTTGGCTTACGCTAAAAGTTATTTCAACCCGATAGCTACCCAAAACATCACTCACGGGCAGGAGTTTTTTGTGATCAATGGGAACTTTGAGAAAGAAGGCAGAATAGAGAAAATTGTAGTCAGCTCAAAAAAAGGGCAGAAGCGGCTGGTCAAACGCAATGGTAAAGAATACGAAAAAATCAGTGACCACATAGGCCTGATACCAGTCGTCATCATTTCCCCCGCAGACCGTAATTTAATTTCTGAGGGCAGCGATACCAGACGCAAGTTTCTCGACAGCGTGATCTCGCTGGAAGACAACGTCTATCTCAATGCTTTGATCAATTATAACAAGCTGATTCAGCAGCGTAACGCTCTATTGAAATACTTCAACGCAAACCGAAGCTTTGACAGCAATGCGCTAGAAGTTTATGATATGCAGCTAGATAACCTTGCCCAGAAGCTGTATTTGCGCAGGCGAGAGGTGCTTGATCAATTTATCCCCATTTTTAATACTTATTATCACAGAATTTCCCAGACAGACGAGAATGTAGATATTATCTATAAAACCGATTTAAGTAACGGCAATCTTAAAAAACAGCTTGAAAAAGCGCAACAGAAAGATTTGCAATTGCAGTATACCAGCGTGGGGGTCCATAAAGATGACCTGATATTTATCCTGAACGGGCATCCCATAAAGAAATTTGGTAGTCAGGGACAACAGAAAAGTTTTCTCACTGCCTTAAAGCTGGCTCAATTTGAGTTTATCAAAGAAAACAGCGGTACGGTGCCTATTCTCTTACTTGATGATATTTTTGATAAGCTAGATGAAACCAGAGTTGCTCAATTAGTGAACATGGTTAATGACAAGCAATTTGGTCAGATTTTTATAAGCGACACTCATCCAGAACGTACAGAGGCAGTGATTAAACAAACCGAGCAATCCTATAAAATTTTCAAGTTATGAGACGTTTACTCATCTTGATTTTTGTTATTCTGGCCTCGTGCAGTCAGAATCCAGAAGAGCAGATTCAAAACCTAGAGGGCTACTGGAGTATTGAAAAAGTGGAGTTTCCTAACGGTACAGAAAAAAAATATCCTTACACAGTCACGCTAGATCATTTTGCACTTAATGATTCAATTGGGATGAAAAACCGTGTCACACCGCGTTACGACAACGTGATGGTAACTGCAGACACACCTATTGATTTCACATGGACGGTTAAAACTGGTGATCTTATTTTGAATTTTCAAGATGGTGATCAGGCTTATTCCCAAAAAGTAAAGACATGTACAGAGGATCAATTGGTTCTTGTACACGAAAACAACACTACTTACCACTACAAAAGATATCAAGCAGATGCGCAGCAATAAAAAAGATGATTTTGTAAACATGCGTGACGCTTTAAGCGATTTCAAATCCCAGAATAAATTGAAAAAAGGATTTGAAAACGCAGATATCAAACTGGCTTGGCAAGAAGTGATGGGGCCTGGCGTAAATAATTATACGACTGGCATCTTCTTTAGAGCTGGGACTTTGACGATTAATCTATCATCTTCTGTGTTGCGTCAGGAGTTGTTGTATGGACGCAGTAAGATCGTGAGTAATCTCAACGAGCATCTCAAACAGGATTTAGTCACAAAACTAGTTTTGCGGTAGTTACAAACCCATTTGATCATTTATCCAGTTGGAAGCCTGCTTGATCGCCTTGGGGGGATTTAATCGTACTCCAAAATAAAGATCAAAAAACACGTAGTTATCTCGTAGAGCAGATTCATCATTCCCTGTCCAGAAGTTATTGGACACCAGGTTAACACCGGCGGTCATAAAATCAGAGTTGTATCCGATCTGCATTCGGCCATCGATACCTAGCGATAAAAAAGTATTTCTCTCTTCTCGTCCAGTAAGTGTATTTCCATCTTCCTCAAATCTGACACCTGCAAATGGATTGACCATCGATGTTACAGACCAGTGTTTTGACAACACCCAAGAATAAGCGTAGCCAGGAGTAAAATTTATGTCCAGATCATTTTCAAACAACCGGCCACCATTGATCGGGGCTTCTAATTCTGCATAAGAATAAGTCACTGCGGGGATAAAACTTCCAGCGCTCTTAGCTTGCCATTCGGTGTTGTAAAGAAGGCTTCTTAAAGAGAAATCTGGATTCACAACGTAAGCTGTTGCGCCACCATACTCTGTCACCTCAAGTTCTCGAAATTGCAAAAAAGCATCTCTGCCCTCGCGCCATTCAGGTATTAAAGCGCCTGTATTTTTTAAGTAAAAACCTTCCAATTTCTCGTAATGCAATTCTTGAACCCAGTTACCAAAGAAAAATCTCAATGCCATATCGCTCAACTCTGTTTTGCCTTTCAGGTCTTTGTCATCATTTGCCGTAAGAAAACTGGGCGCAAATCCCATGCTTGCACCTATGAACTCGTAATCTAAGGAAAGCGTCAAGCGTTGATCAGAATTAGCCCTGAAATTAAATGACTGCCCTTCTGCTTTAGAAACAAACTGCCGATTGCGACTTTCAAAATGTACCTTGAGGATTATTTTATCTGTAAATGACTTAATGTACAATGAATCTTGCGACCAGACTTTCTGGTGGCACAGAAAAACTATGGCAAGTGCAATCTGAAGTTTGAGAAAATTAGGCAATGAGTTTATTTGATAATTCCGCTTTCGCGAAAGCTTAAAAATACATCTACAGTAGACATATTAATACGATCGTTATAATAAGGAACAGAATACCGAAAAATATTACCGAATTGATGTCAAGACCTTTATCCCAGCTCCTTACCGCTGATTGGCGATAGAAACCTTTTTTGGCAGCTTCAAAATCAAATCCCGAAAGATCGCCTTGAAAAGTAAATGTATGATAAGGGTGAATCTCCCTAAATGTTTGAAAATCAGCTGAAAGGTCAATAGCCTTTCTCATAGACTCCATCAATTTTTTACCCGGACGTCTTTTTATGGATTTGCCAAACAAACTTTTGGTCACACTACGCATATAGAGTGGAGGGCCCAAATGAAAGACACCACGCAGATTCAACCAGCTGCGCTTTCTCAAATTGTCCGCAATGGCTTGTTTAAAAATAGGATTTCTGGGGGTGCTAATCATCAGAGAATGAGAAAAGTCCACATCTTCGTAAGTAGGTAGAACGCATTTGACTCCTAGCCGAATGATGTTATCTAGTTTTTGATTCCACAATCGATCAATATCTGTATAGACACCGCCTTGATTATAAATTTTCAATAGGCGCCAGAGATCGACTTTTTCAACGATCTTTTTATTGGCAATTTTTAGGTAGTCGTATCTTGATAGGTGCTTCTTCAGATAGTTTTCGACTTCGGGGTCGTCGCTGATTTGGATTTCCCAATCAGGGTTGAGTCTCAGCAGATTTTTTATTCCATGATCAAGTAAGGGATGATCCTTCTCTAGCAAGGATTTGTGCTTCCATGATATGTGAATAATCCTTGGGATTTCAGAATGTTGGCCTAGTGACAGCTGTACATTCATCGATCCTTTCATCTCAAAAAATTGTAGCAGTGATTAGGATTGCTAGTTTCAGTCTCTAGACCTTAACCCTCCAGCCATGTTTGTCCTCAGTGCGGTTGTAGTAGATGTCCTTTAATTGGGATTTGAACATCGATGAGTAACTATTTTCAACTTGAGGCAAGTCGTGAACTGTCTCTTCATGTTTGAATCCGAGAATAGGAACAATTACGGCTGCGGTTCCAGTACCAAAAATTTCTTTTAATTCACCATTTTCCGCGGCTTGCAGTACCTCCTTGACACTAATTCTTCTTTCTTCAACTTCAATACCGTTGTCCTTAGCTAGCTGAATCACACTGCGTCTAGTAACACCATTAAGGATTCTATCATTATTGGGCGCGGTAAGTAATTTGTCACCGATTCTAACGAAGATATTCATCGTTCCAGCCTCTTCTAGGTATTCATGTGTTGCTGCATCAGTCCAGATAATCTGTTGATACCCTTCTTCAAGAGCTAGATTATTTGGGTAGAAGCTCGCTGCGTAATTACCGGCTGCCTTTGCGTAACCTACACCACCGTCAGCAGCTCTAGAAAATTGAGAAGCAATAATCACACGCACGTCACCTTTGTAGTAAGCGAATGCGGGTGACATCACAATCATGAATTTATATTCTGTGGAAGGGGCAGCTGCAACACCATTTTCACTTGCCACCATAAATGGGCGTAAGTACAAAGAAACACCCTCGCCTTGTCTGACCCATTCGCGATCTAAATCAACTAAATGCTTCAGGCCATCCATAAAAATTTCTTCAGGTAGTGTGGGCATAGCCAGTCGCTGCGCGCTGGCGTTCATTCTTTTCCAGTTGTCTTCCGGACGAAATAAGTGCACATCACCGTCTGCATCTTTGAAGGCTTTCATGCCTTCAAAAATGGCTTGGCCATAGTGAAAGACCTTCATGCTAGGTTCTACCTCAATAGGACCGTAGGGCTTGATATGAACATCTCCCCAGCTGCCGTTGCGCCATGTACATTCCAGCATGTGGTCTGTAAAGGTTTTACCGAAGGTCAAATTATCAAAATCGATGTTAGTCAATTTTGACTTCTTTACCTTATCTACAACGATTGCGGTGGTGCCTGTCATAACGTATTTTAAATTTTTGCAAAGATACTGGACTTCTGAAATTGTAAAATCTAAACTTCAGCTTAAATTTGGGCAAACTTTCAACAATGAAAAAGATTTTTCTTACAGCTTTACTAGCTACTGCTCTGATAGCGTGTAAAGAAGAGAACAAAGAAATAGACGAAGAGATGCCTGCAGTAAATGACGAACAGGTTGAGGAAGTTGCCTATTTGAGCTACGGCGAGAAGATTTCCTATGATGACGCTATGGATCTATCCGTATTATCTGATAAGTACGAGGCGATGCAGGTGGGGGATACGCTCGACGTTAAGGTAAAGGGTACCATCCAAGATGTTTGCAAAAAGAAAGGTTGTTGGGTGAAACTTCCTGTAGGCGAGCAAACGGCTTTTGTAAGATTTAAAGACTATGGTTTCTTTTTGCCGAAGAACTCTCACGGTAAGGAAGTAGTGCTTTCTGGAAAAGCATACAAATCTGTCACTCCCGTGGATGAATTGCGCCACTACGCAGAGGATGATGGCAAAAGCGCAGAGGAAATCGCTGCCATTACAGAAGATGAAGTAACCTACTCCTTTCTGGCAGATGGTGCGCTGGTAGAGGAATTTGACAATCCAGACGTACATAACCCTGGTGAATAAATTCAAACGGGAAATTCTTGAAACTGGTGATGGGTCGCATACGCTGCACATGCCAGAATTGAATGAGCAATATCACAGTAAACATGGCGCCTTGAATGAGGCGCTTCATGTTTTTATAAAGGCTGGTCTAAATCATTATCTCAAGAAATACACTATTAATAGGCCTTTGCAAATCCTCGAATACGGATTCGGCACGGGATTGAATTGTCTTCTCACGCTACAAAACGCCAGCAACGCACCTATCCACTACACGGGTATTGAAAAATTCCCGCTCAAAGAGGAAGAGATTACAGCCATGGACTACGGGAATTTTTTGGAAGAGCCTGAGCTCTACAGATTTATTCATCAAGGAGACTGGGCCACAGAGGTTCATATCATAAACAATTTCACGCTGCATAAAATTCAAACTGGATTTGAGGACTATGTAAATCCACAATCCGCTGATCTGATTTATTTCGATGCCTTTGGACCACGAACCCAACCTGAACTTTGGACCGCAGAAATCTTTCAAAACTGCTTCAATAACTTGTCAGAAGGCGGCATTCTGGTTACCTATTGTGCTCAGGGACAGGCAAGACGAAATATGCAGGCAGTTGGATTTGAAGTAGAACGCATTCCTGGCCCACCAGGCAAACGTGAAATGTTGAGAGCGAGTAAGTGATCTAAATTTCTGCTATCTGAGCTTGTTCTTCTCAATAAAATCCTTTCTTACAAAAATCCCATCGGCTTGAAGCAACTGCCCAGTATCTGGATCTGAGAAACCATTTTCTAGCGAAATCAAACTGAATCCTAAATTATCCAGGTAAGCAATCATTTCTGTGTAGATAAGTTCGCTTGCATACAAAGGTATAATCGACATTTCTAGCTGTAGTAGCCTAACTCGATCCAAAACATTACTCGCACCTTCCAATACATGCTTCTCGTATCCCTGGGTGTCAATTTTACACATGACATTGTTATTATCTTGAGCAAATTGATCGTAAACCGAATCCAGTGTTTTTACTTCAATTGTTTCCTCTCCCACATACTTTGAATAGGGCGCACTGTCGGCATGAGAATCCAGCATATCCAGCATTGAACTGCTCAAGGAGTTACCGGCTACATTTATAGTCATAGTGGTGTTCTCATTGCCTAAAGCGTAATTCTGTGTAGCCCAGTTTTCATCTCTACTAGCATTCTCTTGCAATTCGATAAACGCTTGTTTTAAGGGTTCAAAAGAAATGAGCTTGCCGTTGTAGCCTAAGCGGCGTATTTCAATAGCGTAGTGTCCAGAATTGGCACCTATATCCAGAAGCGTATCAATTTTCAGATGACTAATAATTTGTAATCGCCTTCTGAGATGCTCAGGAATTTCCTTGATAATGCTTTTTTTCTTCTTGAATAACTTGCTTATTCCCACAGTTTATATTTAAAAGTTATAGAAAGATAATAGTTTGAATTGACCTCTCATGCAATACAGAAATCTGTGTGTCTAGTGAGATTCACACCACTTTCTAGCATTTACAAAGGCTTCCACCCATGGTGTTACTTTATCCTGACGTGAACGATCGTAATAAGCCCAGTTCCACGGGAACGTACTTCTTTCCAAATGTGGCATCATAACCAGGTGCCTGCCATCATCGCTGGTAAGCATGGCCGCGTTATAATCGCTGTCATTGGGATTTGCAGGGTAGGCATTATAGGCATAGGATGCTGGAATGTTGTACTCCTCACTTTTTCCCGGCAAGCTAAATTTACCCTCACCATGTGCCGCCCAAATTCCCAGCGTATTTCCTGCGAGACTTTTCAGCATGATATTTTCAGTCTCATGAATGGTTACACTAGTGAAAACACATTCAAATTTGCCTGAGTTATTGTGATGCATTTTGGGCATGTTTTCCCGTCCTGGATTGATCAATTCCAGCTCGACAAACAACTGGCAACCGTTACATACACCAAGGCTCATGGTATCCTCACGCTCAAAGAAATTCTTCAGCGCCTGATTAGCTTTATGGTTGTATCGAAACGCCCCAGCCCAACCTTTACCGCTACCCAATACATCACTGTTTGAGAAACCTCCCACGGCAGCAATAAATTGGACATCGCTAAGATCTTCACGGCCAGCAATGAGATCAGTCATGTGGATGTCTTTTACATCAAATCCAGCGATGTGCATGGCTCTGGCCATCTCACGCTCACTGTTACTCCCTTTTTCGCGTATGATGGCTGCCTTGATACGCGGCTTTGAGCCGTCTAGTTCAGGTAATTTTCCTGTAAAATGCTCAGGGAAATTGAACTTGAGGGGTTGTTTGCCTACGTTTTCTGCGCGCTGGTCTGCCTTTGAAACCTCGGTTTGCTGCCGGTCGAGTAGGTGAGAAGTTTCAAACCACTTCTTGCGCCACCCGGCGACATCAAATTTTAGATTATTGATTTTCAGATATGGTTGACCTGTGGCTGTTCCCAACTTTTGGAATGGAACTCCAGTAGCTCTAATTTCTTTATCGATTGCTTCTGTAGTTTGAAGAACCACAGCCACATTCTCGGCAAAAAGCATTTTGATCAAATCTTCATCATTCACGTCAACAACAAGATTCATTCCCACACTTGTAGATGGGAAACACATTTCAAGTAGGGTAGTGATTAATCCGCCGCTGCCCACGTCGTGACCAGCTAGTACGATGTCTTTTTTGATCAGGTTTTGTATAAGGTTCCACGCTTTCGCGAAAGCGGAACTATCAAGAACACTAGGACATTCTTTACCGATCGTGTTCAAAATCTGGGCAAAGCTGCTGCCGCCCAACTTGTGCTCGTCGCCACTCAAATTGATGTAGTAGATGTGGCTTTTTGCAACGGGCTGTAGGACGGGTTCAACAACTTTATTTATATCGCCGCAAGTCCCAACGCTTGAGATAATCACCGTCCCCGGTGCTGTTACCTCCATGTCCTTGTAGCGCTGTTTCATCGACAGGCTGTCCTTGCCCGTAGGGATGTTAATGCCCAGTTCAATCGCAAAATCGCTTACGGCTTGAACCGCTGCGTAGAGTCGCGCATCTTCACCAGGATTGTTGCAGGCCCACATCCAGTTGGCACTCAAGCTCACGCCCTTTAACCCTTTTTCTAGCGGAGCAAAGACAAGGTTAGAAAGCGCCTCGCCAATAGAATTGCGAGAGCCTGCTACTGGGTCAATCAGACCGCTGATAGGGCTGTGACCTATGCTGGTGGCAATCCCGTTTTTGCCTTCAAAATCGATAGCCATGACGCCCAGATTGTTCAACGGCAACTGTAGCTCACCGCAAGTTTGTTGTTTTGCCACCCGACCGCTTACGCATCTATCGACCTTGTTTGTTAACCAGTCTTTACAGGCCACAGCCTCTAGTTTAAACAGTTGTTCTACATAATCGTAGAACTTGTCTGCATCAAAAGTTACCTCGCGATAGGATCGTTCAATGGTCTCATCCTTCATGATGGTTTTGGGACTGGAACCGAACATGTCTTCAAGCGCCAGATCCATAGGGTTGCGACCGTCTTTCTCGCTAAAAATAAATTTGTTGTCGCCAGTCACAGCTCCCACGTTGTACATGGGAGCGCGCTCGCGCTGGGCGATACGCTCGAGCTTGCTGGTATCTTTTGGCGAAATAACTAGCCCCATTCTTTCTTGGGATTCGTTTCCGATCAGCTCTTTTCGCGAAAGCGTGGGATCTCCCACCGGCAACGCATCAACGTCGATTCTTCCACCGGTATCTTCAACCAGTTCTGATAAACAGTTCAAATGCCCACCAGCACCGTGATCGTGGATGGATTTGATGGGATTGTCATCGGTTTCTACGAGGGCACGTATGGCATTTGCTGCCCGTTTTTGCATCTCTGGATTGGAACGTTGTACGGCGTTAAGTTCGATACCGCTGTCCATGCTCCCCGTATCTGCGCTGCTCACCGCGGCACCACCCATTCCTATACGGTAGTTGTCGCCACCCATTACGATGATGTCATCACCAGCTTCAGGCGTTTTCTTGAGTGCCTGAGATTTTTTGGCGTAACCTACACCACCAGCTTGCATGATTACCTTGTCATAACCTAGCAGCTGGCCATCTTCTTTATGCTCAAAAGTCAGCACTGATCCAGCGATAAGCGGCTGACCGAATTTATTTCCAAAATCACTTGCACCATTTGACGCCTTAATCAAGATATCGACGGGTGTCTGGTAAAGCCATTCGCGTGCGTCAAATGCTTTTTCCCAAGGCCTGTCATTTTTCAAACGGCTATAGCTGGTCATATAAACCGCGGTACCAGCTAGCGGGATGGATCCCTGACCACCAGCGAGTCGATCACGTATCTCACCACCTGAACCAGTGGCGGCACCGTTAAAAGGCTCAACGGTCGTCGGAAAGTTGTGGGTCTCGGCTTTAAGAGAAATGACCGACTCAAAATCTTTGTTTTCGTAGAAATCTGCCTTGTCTGGACTGGCGGGTGCAAATTGTTGCGCGTGGGGACCTTGGATAAACGCGACGTTATCGCTGTAGGCACTTACAATCTCGTTAGGATTCTCTTTACTGGTTTTTTTGATGAGTTGGAACAACGAAGATTCCTTTTCTTCACCGTCGATGATAAAAGTCCCGTTAAAAATTTTATGGCGGCAGTGTTCAGAATTGACTTGAGAGAATCCAAAAACTTCTGAATCCGTGAGTTTGCGGCCTAGCTTGTCCGAAAGGGCGATCAGGTAATCGATCTCATCATCGCTTAGTGCCAGTCCTTCTTGCATGTTGTAGGCTGCGATGTCATCGATCTCTTTGACACCCTCCGCCTCGATATTGATATCAAAGATGGACTGATCGAGCTGGTCGTATTTCTGCAGTAGCATCTTATCGTAACTGCTATCACTGCTACAGCTGTGGAACTCCTCGATACGATTGATACCATGAATTTCCATGTTAGTCGCGATCTCTACGGCATTTGTGGACCATGGGGTGATCGTTGTGGCACGTGGCCCGGTAAAATAGCCATCGACTCGCTGCTGATTCAGTTTTTGCTTATTGCCAAACAACCATTGCAGTTTCTGGTCATCTTCTGTCGAGAGATTTTCTCTGGTTTGGACTGCGTAAATCAGGTGGTCTTTATCGCCGTAAAAGTGAATCATTGCCGCTTGCATTTAAGATTTGCAAAGATACTTTTTCTGGACTTGGACTGTAAGTTTTACGCTTTCGCGAAAGCGTAATTGCTAACAGGGTTATGAAAAGTCTGTACCTAGAATGGGCTAGAGGAAACAGGCAAGGCTTGTTGCGCAACCCTCAACCGCATCCACAAATAAAACTGAACTCCGAGAATAAGCGAGGCAAAAACCAGGTGTAGCGCCTGCGAGCCAAATGGAAATTCCAGATAATTCATGGCGACGCCGCTGGCGATCGTGATGGCAAAAAGTGCGATAAGGCTGTAATAGGCTGCCGTGGGCTGGTTATATTTCTTCAATCCCTTAAAAAGAAAAATGCTTAATAAAATGACCAACATGATCGAGTAGGAACGGTGCACGTAGAAAATGATCGGTCCGTTTTCCAGCCACGCCGATTGCAACGGGTATCCAAACAAATCCACCTGATGATCAATATACTGCCGTACCTGAGTTCCCAGTGCTACTTGAATGAGCGTCAGGAAAATGAACAGCACCGAAAAACGAACAAAGCTTTTTGAACTATTGTATCTGGCATCAACTGGTTTAACTGAGTGCAGCAAATAGATCAATACACCCACGATGAGCAAGGCAACTATCATATGGATGGTGATGAGGGCAGGGGAAAGGTTAGTGTCCACAACGATTTTACCGATAACAGCCTGGATAAGCATGGCCATTAAACTCACTATACTTAGAATGGTGATTTTAGGTCGCGATTTAATGTATTTCAATGAAAAGAAACAAGTAATCAAAATTGCTAGTCCACCTAGCGCACCTATCAGTCGGTTGATGTATTCTGTCCACGTGTGATAGACATTAAAAACCGCGTAATCATGTTTTGTGTAGGGTTCCCAGTTGGTTTCATCGTAAGCTTCTTCTGAGAAAAAATCATCTTTTGCGACCCTTAACTCTTCATTCACAATAATGACCATTCCTTGTTTGTAGGGAGTTTGAGGCGAGAAGTCCAGTTCGGCGCGCTCTGTGGGAGGAACTAGGTATCCAAAACACTTAGGCCAGTCTGGACAACCCATTCCAGCGCCAGTCATACGCACGACTGCACCGGCAATGATGATTAGATAGATTACCGCAATGCTTACTCTGAGTGATCTGCGGTAATTTTGATCTGTTAAAACCTTCAAGGATATTGTTTTGGTGTATGGGTCGGTTGAGTAATTGAAAAATATCAGTGCATGCGGTCGCCACGCACTTCTAGATGCGGCAGGAACGAGACCTCATAATCCAGCCAGTATTGCCACCTTTCCTGAACCACATCTTCATCAAAGTAATTGCGCGCCAGATTGAGGAACAGCTTGTAATGTGCAGCCTCTGCCACCATAAACTTATGGTAGAATTCCTGTAGCTCTTTTTCTTTAAGCTTTCGCGAAAGCATCTTAAACCGCTCGCAGCTACGCGCCTCTATCAATGCGCAAATCAAGAGCTGGTCGAGAAAGAGTTGCTCGCGCCCCTGACCTTTGGGCTTTCCCTTCATCAATTTCTTAACGTATTCATCAGGTCGCTGGATACCTAGCGTGAGTCCGCGTTTATTGAGTTCTGCAAGTACTTGCCTGAAATGTCCCCATTCCTCGGTTACCACGGGTGCGAGATTTTCTACGATCTCGGGTTTATCGCTGTGCATCTGGATGATGGAGATGATGCTGCTAGCGGCTTTTTGTTCACAAAAAGCATGGTCGGTCAAAATATCCTGCAGGCTCATGGCCGCCAGATCTACCCAGCGCGGATCTGTAGGTAGATTGAGTCCTAGGGTTGTTTTAGTCGTTGTGGCTTGCATGCTTGCAAAGTTCGTTCATAAATGCCAGTACCAGAAAAGTTATACGTAACTGTTGTCCCTAACTTTGCCTAAATGCGCAAACAATAATGAACAATCGAGTAACCGAACTCTTAAAAATAAAATATCCAATTATTCAAGGCGGAATGATCTGGGCTAGTGGTAATAAATTGGTGACTGCTGTATCAAATGCCGGCGGACTGGGATTGATAGGAGCGGGGTCTATGTATCCAGATGTTTTGCGTCATCACATTCAACAAACCAAAAAAAACACTAGCAACTCCTACGGGGTGAATGTCCCATTGTTGTACACAGATCTGGATATCATTCTTGACATCATCATTGAAGAAAAAGTACCCATCGTATTTACTAGCGCGGGCAATCCAAAAATCCATACACCCCGACTTAGGGAAGCAGGGATCACCGTTGTCCATGTGGTAAGCTCAGCAAAATTTGCCTTGAAAGCTCAGGATGCTGGTGTGGACGCGGTAGTAGCTGAAGGCTTTGAAGCAGGCGGTCACAACGGGCGAGAGGAAACCACCACCATGGCATTGATTCCGCAAGTTGTAGAGGCTGTTAATATCCCCATTATCGCGGCAGGAGGAATAGCCAGTGGTAAAAGCATGCTGGCTGCCATGGCACTAGGCGCAGAGGGCGTTCAAGTTGGTTCTCGATTTGTCATGACTCATGAGGCAAGCAGCCACGTCAATTTTAAAAACTTGATTGCCAGCTCAACAGAAGGTGCAACACACTTGACGCTGAAAGAACTTGCGCCCGTGCGTATGATGCGCAACAAATTCTATAACGATATCCAAGACCTTTATAAAGAATGTCCAGACAGTGACCAGTTGCGAGCATTGCTGGGTAGAGCGCGTGCTAAGAAAGGAATGTTTGAAGGCGATATGGACGAGGGTGAGCTAGAAATAGGTCAAGTATCCGGTTATATCAATGATATCGTTCCTGCTGCACAAGTGGTTGCAGATATGGTGGCAGAATTTAAAACTACTCAACGTAGATTATCTAAAATTCAATTAGATGTCTAGGTTACAGACCGCTCAGGAAGAGCGCTGGAATGTGATCACTCATGGTGCGGGCCTTATAATTTTTATAGCTGCAACTATATACCTTTTTATCCAGCACAACCCAACAGGTCTAGTGTTTGCTGGGGTAGCTGTTTACTGCCTTTGCCAGTTGTTTTTATACACAGCGTCTACCTCATATCATAGGGCTCGCGACGGTAAGACTAAATATAGGCTGCGTACTGCAGACCATGTTTCTATCTACTTATCCATTGCGGGGACTTATACCCCCGTGTGCCTTACCGTATTAGAAGATGGAAACGGTTACGCCATACTCATAGCGGTATGGGCTATCGCTTTGTTTGGTACCATCTGGAAACTATACTTTACCGGTAAATACGAAGCTTTCTCAAATGTGCTGTATCTGGTGATGGGTTGGCTGGTTGTAATTGATCTCGATGGACTCCAGAACTCATTATCAGACCAACAGCTCAATCTATTGATTGCTGGTGGATTTTTTTTTACTGTTGGTGTGATTTTTTACGCTTGGCAGCGATTGTATTTCAATCATGTCATTTGGCACTTGTTTGTGCTGGGTGGGAGCATTAGTCATTTACTGATGGTAGATTCCATGCTATAAATGTTGATAAGTCTCAAGAAGCTGGTCACAACAAAAATCCTAGCAAGCCAGCAGTAATAATCACTATGATTTTGGCAACATTGAATTTATGATTTTCATTGCTTTCTAAAATCAAGGTAGTGGACACATGTAATACAATCCCAGCAGCTATAGCATTGATTGCATGCATCAACTCGGTTTCTAAAATAAAATGTTCTGCAACCAGACTTCCAAGCGGTGACATGAGTGCAAAAACTAAAATAATAATAGCTGATTTAATTCTATTGAATCCTGATTTCAGGAGAAAAATAGAAAGTATAAAGGCTATAGGCACCTTATGAATGGCGATACCATAGGTCATTCCACCGTGATTGTGCAAAGGCATTCCTTCAAGAAAAGCGTGCAGGCACAAACTCACGTAGAGTAGCATAGGAAACCTCCCATGAACTGTTCCATGTAAATGTCCATGTTCTGCGCCCTTTGAGAAAAATTCCAAAATAATTTGCAGAAGGACACCCAATAATAAAAATGCGTCGGCCTGCTTACCATCATTCCGAAAAATCTCAGGAAAAAGTTCTGAGACAGTGGTGGCCAATAAGAAAGCACCACTAAATGCTAGAACAAGCTTACCCTTTTTAATTGTTCCAGATTTGAAAATAATGGCAACCAAATAACCAACTAGCACCGCCACAAATGGCAAAATCAGGTGTTTGTCCATAAGCTGCAAAACTAATTCTTTGAGACAATCACAGTTTCTTATTAGGAAATATTGTTAAAAAAATCACTCTATAACGAGGTAGTTGCTAAGAGACAACAAACTTTAACATCTTATAACTAGATAGTTAGCTTCTAACTCAAAAAATAGAATACATTTGCCGCGCTTTTGTAAGAGATGGTTTAATCATTAAATACTGAAAGCTATGAAGAGAACTTATCTAAAAACAGCATTGCTGCTAGGAGTACTTTTAGGAGCAATCAGTGTTCAGGCTAAGAGTTTAGAACACATTTTGCACAATCATCAGTTGAAGCTATCAACTGAATTACTACCTGCTCACAAACCTGTCATTTACGGTCCTTTTCAAGAAGAGGGCATTGAAGATCTAGCGCTGGAGTATTCACTGGTAACAGTAAATCCTAAAGGGTTTGTATCATTTAGAGAAGCTTTGGGCTTCAAGGAATCTCAAGGAAACTACTGGGCAATCAATACGCTGGGCTACATGGGTAAATACCAATTCGGTAGAACTACGCTGAACCAATTGGGCATCTACAATACAGATCGTTTTCTTACTTCGCCACGATTGCAAGAGAAGATATTTGAGAAAAACCTGCGCTATAACCGCAAACAGCTTGCAACCTACATACGTAAGTACAAAGGTAAAACCGTGGGTGGTGTAAGGGTTACAGAGAGCGGTATTCTCGCTGCTGCACATCTCTCTGGAGCTGGCGGCGTAAAAAGGTATCTTAAATCTGGCGGTTCTGCCGATAGCAGTGATGCTTACGGTTCAACGGTTAGACACTACATGAAGAAGTTTTCAGGCTATAACTTGTCTGAAAGTTAGGAATAGTTACGTGCGCCAAAAATCGCACTACCTATTCTTACCATCGTACTGCCTTCTTCAAGCGCAATCAGGTAATCACCGGTCATGCCCATGGATAGCTCGCTGAAAGCGTGTCTTGCCTCAAGTAGATCCATTGATTCAATTTTTCTTTTCAGCGTCGCTAGCGATTGAAATTCGGCCCTGATTTGTTCCTGATTATCGGTAAGGGTTGCCATGCCCATCAGCCCACGGATCTGGATACTGTTTAGCGATTTGAATTCATCAGTTGTTAGATATTCAAGTAGTTCTGAGGTGTCAAAACCAAATTTGCTTTCCTCATCTGCGATGTGAACTTGAAGTAGGCAATCAATCACTCGGTTGTTTTTTGCAGCTTGTTTGTTGATTTCTTTGAGTAGGCGAGGGGAATCCACGCTGTGAATCATGGCCACAAACGGCGCCATGTATTTGACCTTGTTGCGTTGTACGTGACCTATCATGTGCCAGTCGATGTCCTTTGGCAATTCCTCGTACTTGCCAGCCATTTCTTGAACCTTGTTTTCACCAAAAATGCGCTGGCCGGCATAATAAGCCGCTTTCAAATCCTCGATAGGTTTTGTCTTGCTAACCGCTACTAGTTTTGCTTGAGGTTCTACGCTTTCGCGAAAGCGTAATAAATTTTCTAATAAATCAGACATTTCAAGTCATTTTAGAATTCATAAATCACCAGTCCACTAGGTAATTTAGGACGGATAAAAGTGCTTTTGGGCGGCATGGTCAGACCGGCGTTAGCAATATCTTTCATTTGCTTGACGGTGGCTGGGAATAAATTGAAAGCAACCGCAAATTCTCTTGAGTCCACACGCTCTTTCAATCTGTTGATATCGCCCTTGCCGTAGCTGTAATCGATGCGGTTATCCGTACGCAAATCACCTATTCCCAAAATAGGCTGAAGAATCAGGTCATATAACATCTGCGCGTCCAGATCATCCAGCGGAGTGCTGATTTCGGCGCGGTTTTTACGCAGATAAAGGCTGTAGAACTCACCATCCAGATACATGGAAAAGTGGTGTTTTTTTGAGGGCTGGTACAACTCGTGACCACGATTCTGAATGCGGAAATTCATGTCTAGCTGCATGAGGAATTCTTCTTTGGTCAGGCCGTTCAGATCCTTCACCAGCCGGTTGAATTCATAAATGTTCAGCTGACTTTCAGAAATCAGGTAACTCATGAAATAATTGTAGCTATCCTTAGTTTCGCCCTCTTCACTTGCTAGCAATGCGCTACTGGCGCTGCGGTGGTGGCCATCTGCAATGTACAGTTCAGTTAAATTTTCAAATTGCTGGGTAATCTGCTCGATCAGATTTTCATCATCAATCGACCATACTCTGTGCAGATTATGGTCAGTTGTCGAGAAATGATAGCAGGGCGTTTGATCTCTGATCTCGTAGATCATCTTATCAATTTCAGGTCTGTCCTGATAAGTAAGCAAAACGGGCTCTGCATTGAAGCCCACTACTTTTAGATATTCCTTAAAAAGAATTTCTTTGTGATGAAGCGTGTTCTCGTGTTTCTTGATTTTGTTGGCCTCGTAATCTCGAGTGTCAACGCCAGCTATAAAACCGATGTACGAATGATGCGGATCGATGTTTTCGTAAAGGTAGATGGATGGTTTTTCATCCTTGCATAAAATCCCCTCTTCCCTAAATTCAGAATACCTATTGCGCACCAGACTGAACCTGCCAGTACCTGCAATCTGATGATTGAATCGGTAGCCAGGATTCAAAATCTGCAAAAAACTGAACGGATTGAACTCTAGCTCAGCTTCAAGTTCAGCATCGCTGTAATCTTGATAGGTGCGCGAGATCAAATGGGGTGCCTTATCGCTAGGTGCCTTAACGCCCCTGAATGGTTTGATCTTTGGCATTATTGAACGACAAATATGTGATCGTACGTCATCAGTCTTGCGTCCAGTCCTTCTTTGTACAAATCAATCGTGATGGCTTTAAAATCATTGGGATTTGCCACATGAACAGCAGCAACGTGACCTACTTCCTCCAGTATGCGTTTTTGTAAAGCCTCCTCTGCTTCAAAGGTATTGGGCATGGTCAGTTTGATAAAAACAATTTTATCGTCACCATCAGACTGCGTTTTAATGACTGCATTAGATGCTGTAAATGCTACGAGTAATGCATCCTCCATCTGACCCTTGCTGTAAGTGTACTTGATAGGATCATCATCTTCTGGCTGAACTTCTATGGTGTTACTGACATCAGTTTGTGGGTTTTCCTGCTTACAAGAACTCGACAGCAGGATTAATCCGATTACTGGAAAAATTATTTTAAACAAATGCTTTACTGACATGTTCTGCTTTTCTGCTTTCTGAATAATCATAGAAACCCTCTCCTGACTTCACGCCTTTTTTACCTGCCATCACCATATTGACTAATAATGGGCAAGGGGCATATTTAGGATTTTTAAAGCCATCGTACATTACCTCAAGAATTGAAAGACACACATCCAGTCCAATGAAGTCTGCCAATTGCAATGGCCCCATAGGGTGTGCCATTCCAAGTTTCATGACTGTATCTATTTCCTGAACGCCAGCGACACCATTATAAAGTGTCTCAATAGCTTCGTTAATCATGGGCATCAAGATGCGGTTTGCGACAAATCCTGGGTAGTCATTTACCTCGGTTGGCGTTTTGCCTAGCTGCTTAGACAGATCCATGATGGTATTTGTCACTTCATCGCTGGTGGAATAGCCGCGTATGATTTCGACGAGATTCATGATAGGCACTGGATTCATAAAATGCATCCCGATGACCTTATCAGGTCGCTGAGTAACGGCCGCTATTTGAGTGATGGATATACTAGAAGTGTTAGTCGCTAGAATGCAATTTTCAGGCGCATGCTCGTCCATCGCCTTGAAGATGCTTAGCTTGAGATCCAAATTCTCTGTCGCTGCTTCAACGATCAAATCCGCGTTCTTGACGCCTTCACCTAAATCAGTAACTGGTGTGATGTTCCCCAAAGTGGCCGACTTGTCATCTTCGGTGATTTTTTCTCTGGCAATCATGCGGTCTAAATTCTTTGAAATCGTGGCGATTCCACGATCCAACGCCTCTTGAGATATATCTACTAGCGAGACATTAAATCCAGATTGCGCAAAAGTGTGGGCAATCCCGTTACCCATAGTTCCGGCACCTATGACGGTTACGTTTTTCATTATCGTTTTTTTAAATTGTTTTGAAATTCTCGATTATTTGTAGTGCCACCTGAAGCGCTTTAGTTCCTGCCTCAAGCGAGACGACTGGTGTCGTGTTGTTTTCGATAGCATCGGCAAAAGATTCCAACTCGTCAAGGATGGCGTTATTCTCATTAATTATAGGGTTGTCAAAATAGATTTGTTTCTCGACGCCCTCTGCATTTTTCAAGATCATGTCAAAATCACCGCGCTCTTTGGGCGCATCCTTCATTCTGACTACCTCTACAGACTTTTCCAAAAAGTCGATGCTGATATAAGCATCCCTTTGAAAAAATCTTGTCTTGCGCATTTTCTTCAGACTTATTCTACTAGCCGTAAGGTTTGCCACGCAGCCGTTCTCAAACTCAATGCGGGCATTTGCAATATCGGGTGTTCCAGAAATCACCGAAACACCACTCGCGCTAACCGACTTTACAGAGCTATCGACAACACTCAAAATAGCATCGATGTCGTGAATCATGAGATCGAGCACAACGCTCACGTCCGTTCCCCGCGGGTTGAATTCGGCTAGGCGGTGGGACTCGATAAACATGGGGTTTGTAATTCTGTCCTTAACCGCTTTAAATGCTGGATTGAATCGCTCAACATGGCCTACTTGTCCCTTGACATTATTTTTGCGAGCAGCCTGGACTAGTTCCTCGGCCTCTTGAACCGTGACGGTGATGGGCTTTTCGATAAAAAGGTGCTTGCCGGCATTCAAGACTTTTAGAGCAGACTCGTGATGAAAAGAAGTAGGCGTCACCACGTCGATCACATCGCAGTCTGCGATTAGTTGGTCCAGGTCATTGTAGTAGCAGTAGCCGTGCTCTTTTTGAACTTTTTTGGCATGTGCTGGGTCTATGTCATAAAATCCTTTCAACTCATATCTTTCACTTTGTTCTAGAAGTTTAAGATGTATCCTTCCCAGATGCCCGGCACCCAGAACCCCAGCTTTTAGCATGTTTTCACCGTTTGGCGTAAAAATAGCAATTGCAGCGATACCGTTTTAGTAAGCTTGATTTAAATCTTTGGGTTTACGCTTTCGCGAAAGCATAATAAATACCATCCCTGTTGCCACCTTCACAGCACCGAACTAATTTTACGGCATCGAGGATAATTACATTCATAAAGGTAAACGCAGGCAACTGATCAATCAGTTGAGGGAACTGGGGATTAAGGACGAAGCCGTGCTTGAGGCGATGAATAGAGTCCCACGACACTTGTTTTTAGAGAGCTCGTTTCTAGAACATGCTTACCAAAACAAGGCTTTTCCCATCGCAGCTGGGCAAACCATCTCGCATCCTTTTACCGTCGCTTTTCAAACCGAGTTGCTAAATATTCAGGCAGGGCAGAAAATCCTCGAGATAGGGACGGGTAGTGGTTATCAGTGTGCGGTTCTTTTAGAAATGGGAGGTCAGGTTTTCACTATTGAACGACAGAACGCGCTTTATAAAAGGACGAGCAAATTATTCAGTCGTTTAGGATATAGACCTAAGAAGTTTGTATTTGGTGATGGTTATGAGGGGCTTGAAAACGATGCGCCTTTTGATAGCATAATCCTCACTTGTGGCGCGGCAGAGATGCCACAAAAATTATTAAGCCAGTTGAAAATAGGTGGACGGCTTGTGGTCCCCATCGGTGAAGATCCGCAGGTGATGCATCTTTTAATAAGGGAAGACGAGACTAAATTCAGTCAGGAGACTTATGGCGAATTCAGATTTGTACCTTTCCTGAGCGGAAAAAATTAAAGACGAGGTAGTTTTTTTGCAGTTTTATGAATTTGAGCTGTGTTCACTTCTGAAATCAATAAAAAAATCGACCTATTTTCTTAAAACGCTAAAATTTCACTATCACAATAGCGCATTATTAGTGAAAACGTTTTCTTTGCAGACCAGAAAATATCACTATGAATAGAATCACGATTGCTAAGGGAGATGGCATAGGGCCAGAAATCATGAACGCTACCCTAGACATCCTAAACGCAGCAAATGTTCCCCTTGAATACGATGAGATTTCCATTGGGGAAAAAGTGTATGAATCTGGAAATACAACGGGAATTCCTGATGAGGCATGGGAGAAAATCAGAACAAACAAGGTTTTTCTAAAAGCACCCATCACAACACCGCAAGGGAAAGGTTACAAAAGTTTGAACGTAACATTGCGTAAAACACTAGGACTTTTCTCAAACGTACGCCCTTGCAATAGTTTTGATCCTTTTGTCAAGACAAAGCATCCTGACATGGACGTAGTTATCGTGCGTGAAAACGAGGAAGATCTCTACGCAGGAATCGAGCATCAGCAAACTGACGAGGTAGTACAATGTTTGAAATTGATATCGCGTCCAGGTTGTGAAAAGATCGTACGCTATGCATTTGAATATGCTCGTGTGAACAATCGAAAAAAGGTGAGTTGCATGGTGAAAGACAACATCATGAAACAAACTGATGGCCTTTTCCACCAAGTATTCAAAGAAATAGCAGCTGAATACCCAGATATTGAATCTGACAGCTGGATTATCGATATAGGTGCAGCGAGACTTGCAGATACACCTGAGATGTTTGACGTTGTTGTCACTTCAAACCTCTATGGTGACGTGATTTCTGATATTACTGCACAGATTTCTGGATCTGTAGGGTTGGCGGGTTCATCAAATATTGGTCAGGTGTGTTCTATGTTTGAGGCAATCCACGGATCTGCACCAGACATTGCAGGAAAGAAAATTGCCAATCCATCTGGATTGTTGCGTGGTGCGATATTGATGTTGAACCATCTAGGTCTTCAAGAATATGCGGAGACTATCAACAATGCTTGGTTATGTGCAATAGAAGATGGAATCCATACAGCAGACATTTACAAAGAAGGCAAAAGCAAGCAAAAAGCAAACACAGCTGAGTTTGCTCAAGCGGTAATTGATCGCCTCGGCAAAAGACCAACTACGCTTAAGCCTGTTTCCTTCAATAAAGACGCTACCTTTAAAATGCCTACGTATACCCGCCCAGAGCCTAAGAAAAAAGTACTGGTAGGTGTTGATGCATTTGCTGACTGGACCGGTGCTGACGTGAATGATTTGGCTAACGGTCTACAAAAGTTGAGTGACAAACTTGACCTGATCATGATTACAAATCGTGGTGTGAAAGTCTGGCCTGATGGTTTTGAAGAAACCTTCCATACAGATCACTGGAGATGTAGGTTCCAGAAAAAAGGTGAGGAAGAAGTGACCCGTCAAGAAGTGGTAGATCTTCTACACTCATCCATAGGTGAAGGAATTGATATCATAAAAACTGAAAATCTTTATACCTTTGATGGCCAGCGCGGATACTCGCTAGGGCAGGGGCAGTAAATAGGCTTTCAAATAATTCTAATCCTCATTGCAGTTTTGCGGTGGGGATTTTTTGTTTTAGCGCTTAGCACTTGGCGCTTAGCGATTAGCTGATCATTATTTGCTTTTAGGTTGTTTTGAAGAGATTACTATTTACAAAAAAACCCTCATTTCAAGTCTCACTATTTCATACTGAGAAGTGTCGACTTATAACTGACAACTGACAACTGGTCCTAAAAAGGTATATCAAACCCCAGGATAAACGCTCCATAACTGCGTACAGAATTTATGCTATAGACATAGTCCACTCGCAAGGGCCTAATCTTACCTATACCAATATGATCAATACCAGCACTTACCTCAAAATATGGATTACGCTCTGTAAAAAGTGCTTTACCGCTTAGGATCAAGTCAAAGTTTAGATTGCTCAGGCCTGGTATTTTTCCAAGAATGAACCCTTTGAAATCATGCTGCAGATGAAATTGAGCGTAACTGTCATTTGTGCTGTAATCATAGTATTGCAGCAATCCAAAACCGTAGGGATTCAAAGCTGATAGCTTATATCGTAGTCGGTTGCCATTGAAATGCTGATAATCCACAAACGATATTCTATCGCCGTCCACAAACGATCCAGCATTCATGTAGTAACTGGTGTGACCTACATTCCCCATGTCAAATCCCTGCCATAGGCTCGCACTAAACTGATGGAAATTCAAGTTGCTACTGCTACCGCCTAGACCGCCCTCGTATCTCACGGCGATGGTGGGGTAGGCTTCATTGCTGATGTTGAATTTACGGTCTGGATAGGACTGGTATTTCTGCCCTGGCCGGATAGTCAGGTTCAATTGTGTTTTGAAGATCTCATGTTCTGAGATCACTTCCTGTCGACCACCAGAGAGCAAAAGCGGATTATTAGGCGTGTATTCCACATCGCTGTATTTTATAATACGCTGACTGGTTGTGTTATTTAATCCCTGACGCCTTTCGTAAAATGCATCCGCATACAAACGTACCCCGTTGAAGATCTCCTCGCTATATCCCACACCACCAAAATCGGCTTCGAAAAACTTGGCAAAATTCCTCTCAAAGAAAAGAGAAGAGATGGTATTCTCAACAGGACTGATAGGCTGCGACGTGTTGATTTGCCTAGCCTCGGTTCCACCTCTTACAAAGATTGTCCGTCGATTTGTGCGATTAAAACGATATGCAATTTGCCCGGTATATCTCAAGCGGTCATCACTGAATCCGTAATTAAAATCTGAAAACACACTCAGCGCGCTGATGTAGTCCTCATCAAAGCCCTTTACGTAGCTTACACCTGATCCAATGATGTATCCCTGGACTGTATTAAACCCACCGAAGTTTGCCAGTCCATCATAGGTGAATCTATAATTTTTATTACTGTTGCGGTAAGTATATCCCAGGATGGGATCTAAAACTTTCAGCTTATTCTCTACGCGATCTACGCTATCCTTATATTTTGGATCACTGCGCACTGCACTTATACTGTCTTTCTTGATGTATTCAGTAGTTTCTTCTTGAGTAAGTGGTACAGGACGCTTTTTTATCCAGTACAATGAATCTTTTTTATTAGCTTCTCTTTCAAAGAACAATACCTCAGATCCAAAAGTTTTTTCTTCGAAAGAAGGGGAGAAATCGTAGTTTGAATAATTGGCTAAAAATCTACCATTCCCTTTAAAACCAAATAGCCCGAAACTGAACTCCACGTTCTGTGATCTTTTGATCCAGTCCTTGGTCGCCGGCTCGTAGGTGAAATCTTGAGTAAAAGTGAGATTGTCTATGACCGGAACACTGATGTTACTTCCTGAGGTAGTCAGACTTAGGCCGTAGATCGTCCATTGATCTTCAACTATATAAATCAGACCGTTGAACGTATTATCATTTTTCCTTCTCGATGTGACTTCTATCTTGTTGATCAAAAATCCATTATCATCAAAAAAGGTTCCCAGCAATTTATACCGGTAATAACCCAGTGCATAATCTGCGATAGGAGAGACGATGCGGTTGTTTAAATCGATGTTGTTGTTATAGAAGTTAAACTCGGCGCTTTCTGCACTATTTAAGCTAAAGCCATTGTCATCCCCTGAAACTTTGCTGGCGATTATACGCTCTTTAAAATCATCTGGCGCACGATAAGCAATTTCACTCACGGTTTCAGAAAGGTAGATAATACCGCTACGAGTTACAGAATC
Source organism: uncultured Flavobacteriaceae bacterium (assembly GCA_964478845.1). Taxonomy (GTDB): domain Bacteria; phylum Bacteroidota; class Bacteroidia; order Flavobacteriales; family Flavobacteriaceae; genus Nonlabens. The sequence goes on from CAYZJT010000003.1 coordinate 112,728, forward strand.
CAGAGATCCTTCTAGATCACCTATTTCGGTACCCATAAATTTTTCAGGTACATCTTCCATGCGCCACAAACCACGGGAATAGAAATCTGCAGTAAAGCTTTCAGTTTTTCTTTTATTTTCTGGTCTTTTTGCAATCGCGGCCCTGATGACCCGATAGGCTGGATCCTCACCATTTGTTATCACCACCTCATCAAGGCTAGCAACCTCCTCCACAAGCACTACATCCTGAACTTGCTCTTCTGCCCTGAAATCAACACTAATAGTTTGCGGTTTATAGCCTAACGATTGAAAAGTGATTTCATAGGTTTTGAATTTAGGCAGTTTGAGCGTATAAATCCCTAGATCGTTAGAAGTCGTACCTGTGTAGGTGTCTTTTATAAAAATTGAAGCATAGGGGACAGGCTCGCCTTTCTGGTCTTTGATGGTTCCTGTTAATTGCGCTTTCGCGAAAGCGAAGACAAAAAAGCATAAGACAGTTAAACTATATGGCGTATTCATGGGCTGGTTGATTCTTTATGTAAGACGTGACAAGGCTAAAATAGTTGTCTGAGACCAGAAATAAATTATCAACCCAGTACTAAATCAAAATAAATGTAAATACTTGAGGACTATCGAGCCATCTTTTTAATCGCGTCCAGTTTACGCTTATTGTCCCGATCCTTGATCGTATCCCGCTTATCGTACAACTTTTTACCCTTGGCGAGGGCGATGTTGATTTTGGCGAGTCCTTTATTGTTGATGAACAATTTGAGCGGTATGATCGTCTGACCAGAGTTAGTCACCTCTTTGCGCAGTTTTTTTAGCTCATTGCGATTAAGAAGCAGCTTACGCTCCTGTTTTGGGGCGTGATTGAAATAGGTTGCATGGGAATATTCCTGGACTGTCATATTGATGATATAGAGCTCATGATCCTTGAATTCGCAAAAACTCTCCGCAATGCTGGCTTTACCCAGGCGTATCGCTTTAATTTCTGTTCCAGCTAGCACGATACCAGCGGTATAGGTATCAAGTAGCTCGTACTCAAATCGAGCCTTGCGATTCTTTATCTCAATATTCTTCTTAAATTCCATGCGATACGGGCAAATATATGGGATTGCGCAGTGGGCGATACTTATATCTTTGCAAAATGAAATTAGGTTTTGTCGTTCTTTTAAGTGCTCTTTTTTTTACCTCCTGCAAGCAAGAAAAACGAAAATTAAGTGCGAGCCAAATTATCTCAAAAGCTATTAATGCCCACGGATCTAAAAAATTGGATAATGCTACAATGCGGTTTAGTTTTCGGGGAATACAATATCAAGTGGACAGGAATAATGGCCGCTTTGATTACCAGAGGACAAGAATAGAAATAGGCAATAAGATTGTCGACAGATTAAGTAATACCAGTTTTGAGAGATTTCAAAACGATAACCTTATTCCGGTTTCAGATAGTCTTTCAGGTATTTATGGTTCTAGCGTCAATAGCGTCGTTTACTTTGCCCAGCTACCTTATAGTTTAGACGGTGAGGCTGTAAATCATTCTGATTTAGGAACAGTTGTAATCAAGGATGAGAGCTACCACAAAATCAGAGTGACCTTTGATGAAGATGGTGGCGGTGAAGATCATGAAGACGTATTCATTTACTGGATAGATCAGGAGGATTTGTTGATAGATTATCTGGCTTATTCTTTTTGTGAAGAGGAATGTGGATTACGCTTTCGCGAAAGCGTAAACAGAAGGAATAAAAACGGTGTAGTTGTACAGGATTATGTGAATTACAGCCCGTCAGGCTCTAATACACAAATTGAAGATCTGGACAATCTATTTGAGCAAAATCAATTGAACAAGGTGAGCGAAATAAAAACTGAAGTCGTGGATATTGAGCTACGATCTAAAGGGAATTGACACCGGACAATAATTCCATGAGCGCAGATTTTCTATTTCTGCTCAGTGGTAATTGTTTGTTTTCCAGCTGAACATAACGCGGCGTAAAATGTTCTATTCTAGCTACATTTACAATGTAGGACTTGTGGATGCGTATAAAGCGATCTTTAGGCAATTGTTTTTCAAATGCTTTCATCGTGGAAAGAACGACTAGGCTGTCATCATCTGTAATCAATTTTACATAGTCGCCCAGTGCCTCTACATATTTAAGTTCGTTCAGATATACTTTGCGTTTTTTAAGATTGCACTTTACAAAAATGTAATCGCCCCTCTGGTTTTGTAACTCTTGTTTTAGGAATTGGACATTTAGACATTTGTCAATGGCCTGATTCAACCTATTTGCACGTATGGGCTTGGTCACAAAATCGGTGACATCGTCGTCAAATGCTTGAATGGCCCTATCGGTGTCTGCTGAGGTGATCAATACCAATGGAAGTGTCTTTACTTCCTTAAGTAAATCAAATAAATTACCGTCTGAGTAATCAATGTCTGATATTAGGAGATCGACATGTTTTTTAGCTAAAGCCTCCTTTATTTCCTTATGGCTAGCGTATTGAGCGTGCACTTTGATTTCAGGACGAGACTTCAAGAATTCTACAGTCTTCTTTCTGTCATCCCTATTAGAGTCGATTAAAAAACAATTAAGTACAGTTTTACCCATAGTCAACAAGTGATTGAGAATGAAAACAATCTTTAGAGACGACTTCAACTTTAGTCGATCTTACACGTTGAAATTTTGGTTGGTCTTGTTGGTTGGATTTATTTTGTAGAATAAAACCATAACAAAGTTAAACAAAAGTGTTCTTCTATTAGCTAGTCGATTATGTTAAATATCAATGCATTGGATTTGAATTAAAAAACGTATTTTTGCGCCCGTTTAAATAATTTAACATGAATCAATACGAAACTGTTTTCATTTTGAATCCCGTTTTATCTGATGAACAGATAAAGGAAACAGTAAAAAAGTTTGAGACTTTCCTTACTGGGCGTGGTGCCAAGATGATAGCAAAAGAAGACTGGGGGCTTAAAAAACTAGCCTACAGCATCCAAAACAAGAAAAGTGGTTTTTACCACCTTTTTCAATTTGAGGTAGAAGGTGATGTAATCGCCGACTATGAAACTGAATTCCGTCGTGATGAGCGCGTGATGAGGTTTCTTACCGTAAAACTTGATAAGCATGCTATTGAGTGGGCCGAGAAAAGAAGAAGTAGAATGTCCAAAAAAGAAAAAGCTTAAGACATGGCAACATTACAACAACAGGCTAAAGGAAAGAAAGACGGCGACATCAGATACTTGTCACCGCTTAAAATCGAGACTCAAGAGAGAAAAAAATACTGCCGTTTCAAACGTAGTGGTATCAAATACATAGACTACAAGGATCCTGATTTCCTATTGAAATTAGTAAACGAGCAAGGTAAGCTACTTCCACGCAGACTTACTGGTACATCTTTGAAATACCAGCGCAAGGTTGCTGTAGCGGTAAAGCGTGCACGTCACATCGCGCTTATGCCTTATGTAGGAGATTTGTTGAAATAAATCTAGATAGAACATGGAACTTATACTAAAAAAAGACGTCGACAATCTAGGATTTACAGACGATATCGTAACAGTTAAGCCTGGTTATGGTCGCAATTACCTCATCCCACAGGGATATGCCGTAATTGCAACCAAAGGTGCTAAGAAGCAACTAGAAGAAACGCTTAAGCAACGTCAGCACAAGGAAGCTAATAACATCAAAGCTGCACAACAGCAGTCAGAGAAGGCGTCAAGTCTTGATATGAAAATTGCTGCAAAAACTGGCGAGGGCGATAAGCTTTTTGGATCAGTTACTACAGCAGATGTTTCTGATGCACTTGCTAAAGAGGGTATTGAGGTGGACAAGAAGTTCATTAGCGTTGCTGGTGGAAACATCAAACGTCTAGGTCAATACGAAGCAACTGTACGTTTCCACAGAGAGGTTACTTCAACCTTTACTTTTGAAGTAGTAGAGCAGAAGTAATTCTGACAACTAAATAATATCAGCCGCTTTGGATCTTTTCAAAGCGGCTTTTTAATTTCAACCTCATGAAATACAGACGACTTACTAAGGAACAGCTAGAAGAAATGCATCAGGAATTCATCAACTTTCTTGCTTCACAATCTATCACGGCTAATGAATGGGCAGAGATAAAAAAAAATAAACCAGGTGTCGCCGAAGAAGAAATTGATGTGTTTTCTGATTTGGTATGGGAAGGTGTTTTACAAAAAGCTGAATACCTTGAGCATATTGCTCCGCGCACAATGAATCTTTTCAAGCTAGGAAAAAAAGAGATGCAGGTAATTTCCATTATGGTAGGAGATGAGCTAATTGACATCACCACGCCCTCAGGATACAAATGGCTACAGAATAACTTGCTTGACGATGAGGTAAAGATTTTTACCGCTGGCAAGGCTTACAGCGATGACCCAAACGCTGATAAATTTAAGCTCATTGAATCAGGCGCAGTCATTACCAAAGGACAACTTTACGACTACTTTGAAGATTTGATGGAACTGGGCAAGGAGAAAAATGGATTTTAAGGCTATTCCTTTTTTTCCAAGAAGAACCATTGCAATCCAACAATTGATATGGAATTGTTGATTTTGCCTTCTCTGAGCATTTGTCGTGCTTGATTTTTTTTGAGTTTGACAAGCTTGATGTCTTCATTTTCGCTTTCAACACCGCCTTCTTCATCAACTTTATCAGCAGTTTTCACTTTACCAAATAATATGGTGATTTGCTCACTGCTTACGCCTGGTGAGGGGAAGTAGGTAACTATTTTTTCAAGCGATTTGACTTTGTAACCTATTTCTTCCAGCACTTCCCTTTTAGCCGCCTCTTCGGGTTTTTCTCCTTCATCGATTGCTCCCGCGGGTAGTTCCAATGACCACGGCTGATCGCGTCGTTTTGCCGGATAGCGGTATTGCTCAGTAAATAAAAGGCTATCGGTATCAAGTTCATGAAGCAATACTGCCACTGCATCACCTCTTTCTAGTGATAGGCGCGTAACATTTATCTGGTTGTCGTTGTAAAATGAATCGTAAGCAACATCAGCCTTATAAATCTTAAAAAAGTCGTCAAAAACAACTTCTTCTTTTTTGATTTTATCATTCATAGCGGGTATACTTAATAGAATTTCGCTTTCGCGAAAGCGAGGACTAGATTCTACTATTTCTTTTGTACTAGTTTTTTCTTCAATCGTTTAGTTAGGAGCTTCTCATATTCTGCGATAACGCTGCGCCTTCCCACAGTTTTAGTAATGATATCTTTTTCTAAATCCCAGCCACGGGCTGGAGAGTAATCACGACCGTACCAAATTATCTGCAGGTGAAGATCATTCCACTTTTCTCTTGGAAACAGGCGTTTTGCATCTCGCTCGGTTTGCACAACGTTCTTGCCGTTGCTTAAATTCCACCGGTACATCAATCTATGGATGTGAGTGTCCACTGGAAAAGCAGGAATTCCAAATGCTTGTGACATAACGACGGCAGCGGTCTTATGCCCTACGGCTGGAAGTGCTTCTAGTTCATCATAGGTTTGCGGTACCTGGCCCTGGTGTTGTTCTAAAATAATTTTAGAAAGACCGTAAATACCTTTTGACTTCATAGGTGATAGACCTACTGGCTTGATTATTTCTCTAATCTCATCTATAGAAAGCCTGGCCATATCATGAGGATTGTCTGCTTTTTCAAAAAGAAGAGGGGTAATCTGGTTCACTCTCACATCGGTGCTTTGAGCACTTAGTAGGACAGCAATCAGCAATGTGTAAGGATCCTTATGATCTAGCGGAATAGGTATCTCCGGATAAAATTCTTCTAATTTATTTATGATAAAATCTACCCTTTCAGCTTTTTTCATCCAGTATTTTTAAGCTTTAAACTTACAATTTAAAACCTATGACCACATTACAAAAAGGGGACAAAGCACCTGACTTTACTATACTTAATCAGGATGGTGAAACTGTAAGCCTTTCAGATTTTAAAGGTGATAAGCTAGTCTTGTTTTTTTACCCCAAAGCGAGCACACCCGGCTGTACCGCTGAAGCATGCGACTTGCGTGACAATGTGGATCGATTGAGTGCTCAGGGATATAAAGTTTTAGGTGCTAGCGCAGATAGCCAGAAACGACAGCAGAATTTCAAAAACAAATACGATTTGCCCTATGATCTTCTAGCAGATGAGAATCACGAGTTGCTAAACGCTTATGGCGTATGGGGTCCCAAAAAATTCATGGGAAAAGAGTATGACGGCATTCATCGTACTACTTTCCTTATCGATGAAAATGGTAAAATCGAGGAGGTCATATCAAAAGTGAAGACCAAAGCTCACGCAGATCAAATTCTAGGAGAGTAGGTTATTCTTCTTCATCGATTTTGGGTAGGTTGTGGATGAGTTCATCTGCGCCTACCTTTCTTTCTATGATGCCTACGGCTGTAAAGTCTTCAATGATTTTTGAAATTGTAGAATCCCATAATTGATCATCGCTGAATTGTGTTCTGAGCATCCATTGCTGAACATCGCCCACCTCAAGATCATAATGCGCTGCGATTGTCCTATCAATGCTAGGTATGTCTTTGAAGTCAGCTGTGTATCGATTGATTACCTGTAGCATTTTAGCCAAAAGAATCTCATGATTCCCGATGCAATCTTGTCTGGCAGCAATCACAAAACTGGGCCATGGTGGTGCAATAGTTTCCAGACGTTTGAAAATTCCCTTGTCAACAATGGGTTGAGTCATGTAACGTTCCCAAAGAAACAAGTCTGCTTCTCTAGACGATAGTGATCGAATGGCGCCCTCTATAGTATCTACTAACCTAAAATCCAGCTTTTCAAGCTTCCAGGCATACTTGGAGGCTAGTAAATAACTCATCAAGTGGCTACCGCTCCCAAATCGGCTGATTGCAAATCTACGGCTGGCCATGTTCTGTGTTTCCTTGACTGGATTTTCTGCCCAAGTATGGACTCCCCAGAGCAAGGGGCTGGAGACATAGACCTGCAAAATGCGCGAGTCATTTCCAGCAATGATGTCTTTTACAATACCATCTGTAAGAATACATGCCACATCCAGTTCACCATTACGCAGCATTTGAGACATTCTACCTGTTCCCTCTGGTATGTCTTGCCACTGCAGGTCTATGCCAGCTTTTTCAAATGCATCGTCTTCAAAAGCTAGCTGCCACGGGAGATTGAAGTGCTCTGGTACACCGCCTATTTTGATTATCGGATTTGCCATGGGGTAAAAATACTTATTGAAACCTTGGTAGGTTCAAATTCACTGGTATTAGAAAGATAGTTGTAGATGGAATTATTTATGCTTTCGCGAAAGCGAACTAAAAAAGATCAACTGTGTTTTTGTTCAAGATACTGGTATATAGCTGTTTGTGATCTACATGATTTATCGCCGTCTTTTTTATCTATAAAAGGATTTGTTTCATCCGGTGTGTGAACTCTCGCTTTAACATTATCAGAGAACTGTATGCTCAGAATATCGTTTAACTCTTCAAAAATATCCTTGTCTAGAACAGGTGTCAGGACCTCAATTCTCCTATCCAGATTGCGAGACATCCAGTCTGCACTACCCATGAACATGAGCGGTTCATTGTCATTGCAAAATTTATAGATTCGACCGTGTTCCAAAAACCTGTCTACGATACTTGTTATTTGAATATTATCGCTCACGCCTTTAAGACCAGGTATAAGGCACGTAAAACCTCTAACTAAAAGCCTGATCTCCACACCTGCATCGCTGGCTTTATAGAGCAAATCAATCATGTCCCGATCTTCCAGCTGATTCATTTTTGCATGGATGTAAGCCTCACGACCTCTCAGAGCATTTTCAATCTCATTATGTATCATTTTTTCAAATACCCGCCTAGTACTGAAAGGCGAGATAAGAAGCTCTTTAGCTCGCGGAATAATAAGTTTGCCTTCTAAAACACTGAATACACGATGTAGGTCTTTAGTGATTTTTTTGTGAGCTGTAAATAAGCCGTGATCGCAGTAAATTTTTGAAGTTTTTGCGTTGAAATTCCCTGTACCTATATAGGCGTATCTCTTAGTTTTACTGTTCTCTTTCCTGTAAACTAAAAGAACTTTACTATGTACTTTGATTTTGGGATAACTGTAAATCACACTTGCGCCGTATTGCTCAAATATCCTTCCCCATTTGATGTTGTTTTTCTCATCAAATCTAGCCTTGGCTTCTACGAAAACAGTTACTGTTTTCCCATTTTTCAAAGCTTCCAAAAGCGCAGAAGTGAGTTCAGATTCATCTGCTACACGGTAGAGTGATATTTTAATTTGATTAACGTCTGGGTCTACGGCTGCCTGATTAATAAAATTTTGAACGTAGTCAAACGACATAAAAGGAAAATGAACCAACTGATCTTTCTCATTTATGATATCAAAATAGTTATCAGAAGCTTCTAGAGATTTGTGTTGAATTAGTTTGAGTTTGTCTGCATGCAATTCTGGATTGTCTGTAGGATCTGGTAAAGACATGAAATCATCAAAATTGTGATACCTCCCTCCTGCCACCATATCGATTTTACCAAGACCCAAGCTTTTACGCAGGTTCTTTCTTACTTCTTTAGGCATCGCGCTATCGTACAATAGTCTGGTGGGCTGTCCTACTTTACGCTGATCTAATGATTCATAGATCTGATCTGAAAGTTCTTTTTCAATATCAGAATCTAAATACAGTTCTGCGTCACGGGATATTTTGATGGAATAAATACCAATTATCTCACCTGAGGTAATGCTATCTAGATTAAGTCTTACAATATCATCAAGAAAAGCAAATGCATGCAAGTTTGCGCCTTCTGGTGAAAGTTCAATAAACCTTCCACATTGACCACTAGGAATATTGACTATACCGTACTTCTCTTGATCTGCATAGGTTACTAAAAAATAAAGCTGCCTATCATCGAGAAAAATCTTCGAGCTTTTAGAAGCCTCGACCGTATCTAGTTTGAGGTGTTTTTTTACTTCTGCGTTGAAAAATTTTCTGCAGATTTCCGGATATTGATTTTCAATATCTGATACTTCCAATATTGCAATCCCGTTTTTCTTGAGTTCGGGTTTAATCTCTTCATGAAATATTTTACCCAAGAAAGACTGTTGTTCATCGACCTTAGCGAGAATCTGTTTGATGAGCTTTGTAGGGTGAAGGACAAGACGTTTCCTTAAACTTTTTTTGACTTTCTTGAGTTGCCTAAGTTGAGAGACTCTGACACGGAAAAATTCATCAAGGTTTGATGAAAAGATGGACAAGAATTTAATGCGCTCATAAAGCGGATTAGAATCATCTGACGCCTCTTGCAAAACCCGGTCATTGAAGCTCAACCAGTTGAGATCACGATGGCGGTAAGGCAGCTTTTTTCTTTCCATAAGACTAAAAATAGCTTTAGGAAAACTGAAGCATGTAAAATACAGGTTAAATAGAAAGCCCTTCTAAAAATCAATTTAGAAGGGCTAATAATATTTGACAATTCTTTATTTGTTATTCGTTTAGTGCTGGTCTAGTTTCTGCATTAGCCAGTTCCCAGGCAGTCACAAAAATTAGTTGCGCCCTACGCTGAAGTAGGGGGTAGTTAATTTTATCTGGAGTATCAGTAGGGGCGTGGTAGTCCTCGTGAACACCATTGAAATAAAAAATTACAGGCACGTTTTCTCTTGCAAAATTGTAGTGATCACTACGGTAGTAATACCTATTTGGGTCACTCTTTGCATTAAAAGTGTAATCAAGATTCATATTTATATATTCCTGATTTGCTGCTTCAGAAATGTCATGTAGATCCTGAGAAAGTCTATCGCTGCCTATCAAATACACGTAATCTGGATTACTGGAGTGGGCATTATCTACTCGGCCTATCATATCAACGTTTAGGTTTGCGATCGTATTCTCTAGCGGATAGATAGGATTTTCTGTATAATATTTACTCCCTTTAAGCCCGATCTCCTCTCCAGTCACATGGAGTATTAAAATAGAACGCTTAGGGCCGTATCCATCAACTTTGGCCTTTTGAAAAGCTTCAGCTATTTCTACAAGCGCGATGGTCCCGCTGCCGTCATCGTCTGCGCCATTATAAACTTGCCCGTTCTCCATACCGACATGGTCCAAATGAGCGGTGAGCACAAGTACTTCGCCAGGTAGCTCAGTTCCTTCAATAAATGCCAGAACATTTTCAGAACTCAAAGATGGTCTGTTAAATGCAGTACCAGGTATAGGCTGGAAATAACTACCGTCTGGCATGCCACCTTCAACACCCATTGCCATATACTGGTCTCTCAAATAATTGACCGCTTTCTTTTGTCCAGGTTTCCCTGTATCTCGTCCCTCAAGACTATCAGATGCGTAGATGTAAAGTTGTTCAGTTAATTCATCTGTAGTAATGGTATTAGCGTAAGTCATTGGATCGACTTTGCTTAGATCCCTTCCACCAGCATTTGTGGGTTCTGGAGCTTGCGATACAACCTTTTTATCGGAACAGCTTGCAGCAACTGTAAGTGCAATGCAAATGGTGGTGAAATATTTCAAAATCATGATCGTACAGAATTTAATTCTTCTTCGTGTTTTTCAGAACCTTGTATTCTTCATAGCACTCACTGATGGCATCAAGAATCTGAAGGTCATTAGCCTCTTCAATAAAAGTCTTGCTGTACTGGCAATTTCGCAAAATCTCATCAATATCTACTCGATCCATTTGAAGTAGGTTCATCAAAGTCTCACGGTCATATTTGCTTTTCAGAAGATTACGGATTTCGTCCTCTTTTTTGATCTGTCGCAGCTTTCTGAGATCTTTTCCTTTTTTACCAAACGTATTGAACAGGAAATCAGCTGGATTGAATATAGAACCCAGGACCTTGTTCACAGCACCGGGTTCCTCGTCACCAGCCTCATAACCAGTATTTAAACCATTGATGCTGTAACGTCTTGTGCTATAGATTGGTGCCCGACGCGCATCAATTTCTAAATAACCAGTAAGTTCTATGTCGTCAATGACAACTTCTTCGAGAGCGACGGCACTTTCTGTCATTGCGATAGTAACATTCCCGTACTTTAACCAGTCCTCGCTCACTTTAATGTTGATGGTAGCAAATCCTAGATTTGAAAAGAATAGAGTGTCATTGACTTTGGCCTGAATCTCAAAAGTCCCATCAGGAAGCGTAGTTGTCCCTTTTACTTGATTTAAATTGACAATATTTACTTTCTCAAGAGGCTGGTCATCTTTGGCATTAACCACTTTTCCGGTGACAATGCTTAGTTCGTTTTCGCTTTGAGCTAAACCTTCATAAAAACAAAAGCTAAGAAATAAAAGAAAATAATAGGGTAGGTTGCTCTTCATTAGATTGCTAAAATACTTTTGAGATGTGTAAGCACTGGAATTTTGTAGGTTTTTTTAACGCTAGACCGTCAGATAATCAATGAGTTTTGAAAGCGCTTTTGCTCGATGACTGTACTTATTCTTTTCTTCTAGACTCATCTGCGCAAAAGATTTTTCTGCGCCATCTGGTTGAAAGATGAGGTCATATCCAAAACCATTATCACCCGTGGATTTCATCAAAATAGTTCCCTCACAAACCCCTTCAAAAATTTGTTGACATCCGTCGATGTGAACAGCAAAAACGGTAATAAACCTAGCACTGCGATCACCTTTTCCTTCAAGGTTTTTTAGTAAGAGATTGATATTGTCCTTGTCATTTTTCTGCTCACCTGCGTATCTAGCTGTATGCACCCCAGGGGCATTATTCAAACTACTAACTAAAAGACCAGTATCGTCTGCGATTATGGGTTGTTCATACCTATCTCTCAGGTATTCGACTTTTTGAATAGCATTCTCTGCGATGGTATCAGCAGTCTCTGGAATTTCTTCTTTGAGATCCAAATCATGTAAAGATTTCAACTGAAATGAACTGGGCAAAAGCGCAGCCACTTCTTTGACCTTGTTTTTATTATGCGTAGCAAATATCAATTCCATTTAAGCTAGTTCTATGGATATCCTTTCTAGTAGATCCTTGTCAACCTCGTGAGCGATATCTGGGCGATGTCTTTCACAATTTGTACCAAAAAGTAATTCTAGTTTTGACTCCTCCTGTTTTACTTTTTCTGGTGTGGCGTATTCATCCCTTTTCCCAGAGATATGAATAACCTGTTTGATTAGCTTGAGCATGTGCTTGCCATCAGCGGCATTAAGTTCTACTGGAATAGAGCCGCTATGGAGAATCAATGCCTTTGCCGAGCTGTCATATTTTTTTAAAAATCTAGTTGCCATACTCACGCCTTGGGAGTAACCGAAAAAAATGTTGCGAGGATCACCAGCTACACTCTCATTCTCAAGTACACTCTGGACATAACGCAGGTTATTACCTATTTCTTGTTCAGTTTCTTCTCTGGTTAACCAGCTTGCGCCTACGTGCTTAAAGCTTTTGTCCTGATAATATTTTGAAGGCGCTTGTAGAACAATGATGTAATTCTGAGCAGGATCTAGATGCTCTAGATATTTTTTAAAGTACTTGGCTAGATATCCCAGACCATGGAAGCAAATCCAGATATTTTTGGTTTGATCAGTTAGAGAGTTTAAAGTTTGATATGAGTTTTCATGTGAATAACGAGCAGTTTTCGTCATGAATTGTTCAGTATTTTTGGTAAAGATATGGACAAAGAGAAGATACTGGCTGCTTGTAATAAGGCCTCTGAAAATACACTCATGCAAACCCTAGAAATTAAATATGTGGACGTGGGAGAGGATTTTTTAACCGCAAAAATGCCAGTCACAAAAGCTGTTCATCAACCAGATGGAATTTTGCACGGTGGTGCTACTGCTGCGCTTGCAGAATCAGTAGGTAGCGCGGCTAGTTTTGTGTTTCTTGATACTCAAAACTATTCTATCCGCGGTCTTGAAATAAGTGCCAATCACCTGAAGTCGGTGAGAGAAGGTGATATATATGCCACTGCACGCTTTATTCATAAAGGACGTACGACACAGCTATTTGAAATTAAAGTTACAGATGAAGAAGGGAAACTGATTTCCATTTGTAAACTGTCAACCATTGCGATCAAAAAAGTGTAGGATGACTTTGATTTCTAGGTTGCAACAACTTTTATCTGAGCAACGACCCCTTTTTGCATTTAGAGGGGCTAGCCAGGATCAAGTAAAGATTATTATTCAAGAAGATCGAGCGGTAAAACATCAGCCAATCAACGAAAAAGATTATGCTGTAATGTCGCCTTTCGACGGTGGACAAGCCGTTTTCCTGCATGCAGATAAGACTGAACATTTTGTATTTGCCAAGACGGATTTGACTGAAAGGCAAATCTCTCCACATTTTGAGTCAGCCGAAAAAAAGCGTTATAAGAAACTTGTTGAAAAAGCAATTGCAAGATGCCAGAGCGGCGATTTGTTTAAAGTTGTGCTTTCGCGAAAGCGTACTATCAAAACTTTCAAAGATTCAATCAAACTGATAGAACAACTATTCTCTATTGATGAGGATGCCAACTGCTATTTCTTTCATCATCCAGAAGTCGGGACCTGGATGGGAGCGACACCAGAACTTCTACTTTCAGTAAAGGGTAAAGTCGTAAAGACAGCTTCTCTTGCTGGAACGGCAGTCCATAACGGAACTCTTGACCATCAATGGGGTGAGAAGGAGAAAATCGAACAAGAATATGTCACCGATTCGATTCAAAAAATTTTTAATCGACACGCCCGACAGGTAAATTTAAATGGTCCTTATACCATTAAGGCTGGAAACCTGATTCATCTAAAAACAGATATCCAAGGAATTATCCAAGAAGATAGTGTGCACAAACTTCTGGCAGAGTTACATCCCACACCTGCGGTATGCGGCCTGCCTAAAGAAAGAGCTAAAGAATTTATCTTTCAAAACGAAAACCACGATCGTGAATTTTACACTGGCTATTTTGGAATTGTGGATCAGCAAAACAAAAGTGCTGATTACTATGTGAATCTGAGATGCATGAAGCTAGAGGGTGTTAAAGTGCAGATCTATGTAGGCGGCGGTGTAGTAGAGGACAGTGATCCAGCCGCTGAATACGAGGAAACCGTTCATAAAGAATCAACGATGCTCAGGTTATTGACCGATTAGGCAGATTTTTGTAAAATCTGGTCTTTGCCGGCAGGTGTTATCTTTTTGATTTTAGATTGAGCACTTTCTCCGCCTCGTTTGACTCTAAATAGCTTCTTGAAAAACAGAGCAGTCTCATACACTCCTATAAAAACATAATAAATTCCATACTTGAATACCCTCATCTCAATCACATGTTTCTGTACCTTAAAGATGAATAAAATATTGACATCACACAAGTATTGACTTATTAGCGGTCAGTTTTAGCGCTACAAACTTCATTCTGGCCGGTCGGTGGTATCTTTTAAATATCCTCTAAAACGTCCATTGCTTATATCTATCCAGCTTAACTTTGGCTGAATGCTCCCTGAGATCATCCACGCCCAGCAAGTTGTACTTATTCTCAAGTCCAGAGGAATCTCAAATGTCGTGATATCTCCAGGCTCGCGTAACGCGCCATTGACTCTCGGTTTTACAGATCACCCATTTTTTCATTGCTATAGCATTGTAGATGAACGCTGTGCATCTCATGTTGCTTTGGGCATGGCTCAACAGCTAAGAAAACCCGTGGTACTATTATGTACCAGCGGCAGTGCATTGCTCAATTATTATCCCGCGGTGGCAGAGGCCTATTACAGTGAGATCCCGTTAATTGTCTTAAGCGCAGATAGACCACCGCATAAGATTGACATAGGTGATGGACAAACCATACGTCAAAACACCATCTTTCAAGACCATATCATTTATGAGAATGTGCTGCGCATGGTGAATGGTGTTAAAGATTCTGAAAATATAGCTACCAATGAACGACTCATCAATCGTGCGATTGATGACAGCATCAATTTGAATGGCCCAGTTCATCTTAACGTGCCATTTGAAGAACCTCTCTACAATCGTGTTGAGAAGCCATCAATTGACATCAAGTCTATGGAATCTATTATGACTTCTACCAGTGAGATTCCTGCACAGTTTATGGAGCGATGGGTAAGTGCAAAAAAAAAGCTTGTCATTTTATCAACACTCAACCCTGATGTCTTTGACTCAAAAGATGTGGAAGTTCTTATACAAGATCCATCTGTTTTGGTCATGAGCGAGGTAAGCTCAAATGTTGTCAATGACCAATTCATCTGGGGGATTGACACCCTGATAGCTCCGATTGAAAAAGACAGCGAGACCATAAAATTTCTGCAACCTGATCTGGTTTTGACCATAGGCGGCATGATCGTATCCAAGAAAATAAAACTTTACCTACGCACATTTCAGACCACATACCACTATCACATAGGCAATAGACGAGCTTATGATACTTTTTTCAAGCTTTCTGGGCATTTGAAAATGCGGCCCAGTGATGCGGTAAAACGATTGGGTGACAGCAAGGTAAAAAGTGATTATCAGCAACACTGGCAAGAAGTCTTCAAAGATCGGTTAGGAAAACGAGAGAAGTATTTGGATAAAATTCCTTGGTGCGATTTTAAGGTCTTTGACTTGATTTTTAAAGATCTCCCAAAGGATATCATACTGCAACTGGGCAACAGCAGTACGATCAGGTATGCGCAACTTTTCCAGATGCATCCATCCTGGAAGGTGTTTGCTAATAGGGGCACTAGTGGTATTGAGGGTTGTACGAGCACCGCGGCAGGTGCGGCGATGGCGAGCGACAGGCAAACCATTCTAATTACTGGTGATATCAGCTTTTTCTACGATGCAAATGGTCTTTGGAATAAATATCTTCCCAGCAATTTCAGAATTATCCTCATCGACAATTCGGGTGGTGGGATTTTCAGGATTTTACCTAGCAACAAAGAGGAAGAGAATTTCCACACTTTTTTTGAAACACGTCACGATTTGACGGCAGTGCAATTATGCAAGATGCATGGAATTGGTTATCATAGTGCTGTTGATGAGTACGCTTTCGCGAAAGCGTACAAAGAATTCCTTAAAACCAGCGACAGACCACAACTGCTCGAGGTCTTCACCCCAACAGAATTAAATGATAGAATTTTACTGGATTATTTCAAATTCATTAAGTAAAACAGGATTTATCGATGCTTTGACTTATTTTTAAGCCATAACCTTAAACTATTTAAAATGAGTTCAAAACTTGACGAAAAAGTAGGGAAGTACATCGATGACTACAAGTCTAAAATTTCTGAGGATATCGATGTGGACCTTATGAGAAAAATCACTAAAAGTCTGGTTCCAGCTATCTATAACCGCGATGCAGAAACCGTGAGCATGGAAAAGAACGAAATGGAGCGCATCAAAAAAAACTATCTAGAAAAAAAGCTAGGCCTTTCTGGTGACGATTTAATGGATAGCGTTGAGGCAGTTATGGAAAAATACGGTCGTAGCAACCGCAACAAGTATAGAGCTATTGTGTACTACTTGCTTTGCAAGCACCACGGCAAGGAATCAGTTTATAATTAAATTATTATATAGACTAATCGGGGACCCGGCCTAGTGCCGGGTTTTTTATTTCTCTTTAGTCACTGCTTGAACTTCTTCTACCGTTACCATCTCACCGCTGTTCCAGGTCTGGATAGTGTAGTTCATGACATCTGCCACTTCATCGTCTTCTAACCCCAGTGGTAGCATTACGCCATTATACGTCTGGCCGTTGACGACGATCTCACCCTTTAAGCCGTATTTCACTGCGTGGATACTTTCCTTACGTTTCTCTGTTAACCAATCCGAAGGATTAAGCGGTGGGAATGCACCAGCAACGCCTTTTCCATTAGGCAAATGACAGGTAACACATAGTTCACCATAAATTTCTTCACCTCTTTGAACTGACTTCTCAAGTGGGGTGGTGGCTTCCTTCTTTTTAAATGTAAGTTCTTGAGCGGGCTTTTTATCTTCTTTACAGGAAATAAAGAGAAATAAGGCAACTATAAATATACTGAACGAGTAAGAGCTTCTAAATTTCATACGGGCAAAACTAGTCATCAATTAGGGATGAGTCGGTAAATACCTTTGCCTTCTACACCTATGTAAATTAAATCATCTGGTCCCATTTTTACATTGCGTAAACGTCCAATTCCATCAGCAAGTTTGTGTCTTGCAGTAATATTATAATCAGCATCTGTAGTTAGCATTTCTAGGTATTGGAATTTTAATGATCCCACTAGAAGGTTATTTTCCCATTCAGGATATTTATTACCTGCAACAACAGCAAAACCACAGGGTGCGATACTTGGATCCCAATAGGCGAGGGGTTGAGCCATTCCTTCTTTTGCGGTTTGGTCAGTAAATTTAGTTCCGCTGTAATTGATTCCATAGCTGATGACAGGCCAGCCGTAATTAATACCAGGTTTTATAATATTGATCTCGTCACCACCTCTCGGTCCATGTTCATGTGCGATGATATCACCTGTCACTGGGTGTTTTAATAAACCTTGCGGATTGCGATTACCGTAAGTATAGAGCGCAGTAACAGCATTGGCCTTATCGACAAACGGATTATCATCAGGAATACCGCCGTCATCACTTATTCTATAAATTTTACCGTTGTCTCTTGTCACATCCTGCGGATTCACATCACGCTCACCACGATCTCCTATCGAGAAATAGAGTTTGCCGTCATCGCCCCAAGCAAAACGACTACCGAAATGTTGACCTTTGCGAGTATCCGGTTCTGCCTTGTAAAGTACTTTGAGATCTTGTAATGCATCATCAACTAATCTAGCCCTTGCAAAAGTCGTATTTCCACCACTACTTCCAGGGCTTGAACTGGAGTAGGACAGATAGATGAATTGGTTATTCTCAAAATCTGGATGTACAATCACATCGAGTAAACCGCCCTGACCGCGCACATAAACTTCTGGAACATTTTTGATTTTCTCCTTTTTCCCGTCAAACCTGTAGAATTCTCCAGACTTTTCTGTGAAAAGCAAATCACCGTTAGGTAACCAGTCCATACCCCAAGGATTCTCCAAACTATCAACAACTTGTTCAATCCGATAGTTTTTAGGATCCTCTCGCAGTTTTATCTTATCCAGGTCAATGGCTTTAACAGCACTATCTGGCATTTTAATGTTATTCAGATCTTTAGGATCAGAGCTGCTATCTTTATTGACAGACAATAAAGCGGTGTCAGCATCTGCGGACTTATCAGTTTTAGATTCTTTGCAGGCAGTCAGGAACGCAATCGCAAGAATCAGAGTATAAACTTTCAACTTCATGTTTTTGCCTAAAGATAAACATGGAGCAAAAAAAACCGCTCGTGAAGAGCGGTGAAGGTTGGTAGTTAATGTTTCCTAGCAGTAAAAAATACTGAAGCTAGCTTCAGAAGCCTCATTAAACGGATTGTTCTGATCTGTAGATCTGTTGCGGCTTAAAACTGGAAAGTCAGTTGTGCATTGTGTGGTGTGAGTTTTCATGATATAAAGTTTTGAGAGTTTGCCTTTGATTTACCTGTACCGCCTTCTGGAATTCCACGTATCTGCATAAGTGGCTGCATTGCTTGTGCGGTTATTTGTTTCTTGTCCAGCGTTTAAAAATCCTGATTGCGTTTTCATAATAGTTTTGTTTTACGGTTACATATACATGACGAGAGAGAAATAGTTTTGTTACAGTAGTATGCAATACAAAGTAGCTGAATTCAATTAACTCATTGATCATTAGTTCATTGTATAAAGAGTTAAAATTAAAAAGCCATTCTGTGTTGAAACAGAATGGCTCAATAACTACCCCTGAATTCTTTTAAATCTCAAAAATGATAGGTAGGGCGTAAACAACATTCACTTTTTCTCCATCCACTTTTCCTGGGATGAATTTTGGTAACAGAGATACAACTCTTACAGCCTCGTCTTGTAATTCGACATCTTCTGAACTTGCTTTCACTTGGGTGACATCACCACTGGCATCAATGAGGAAACGCACATATATCTTTTTTCTTCCAGACAGATGAGCAAACTGTGAAACATTAAAGTTCTCATTGATGAATGTATTGATGTAGGCCTGTGTGCAGGTCGTGGACTCAGCAGACGACTCACAACTTTGTAAAATTGGCTTTAGGTCAATTAGAGCATAAGGAACAACTGGTTCGATTTCTTCGATGATTTCTTGAACCTCAATTACCTCATGGTTGTCTCCATTTGATGTATCACCACCTACTGGTACTATTGTTTCCTCAATTACTATATCAGAATCACCCTTAAGAAGCGAGATGTAATCATGCAGTTCCTGTTCTGACATTGCTTCTTGCGTCGCCCTCGCGTTGCCAGAATAGGTAGGTTCTTGCCCAGGCATTTCCTCAATAGTCAACACATAATTGCCCCGCTCTGGATCAGCTACAACAGTTGTTACGTTATCACGGATTTTTGAACCTACATGAAAGTTCGCAAAATAGTTTTCTTTTATCCGCTCAGGCATCTCGTTGTAATTCTGGCCACTTTTGAAAAATTGCGCAAATTCTCTACCAGCGGTTTCATATTGATTGATTTCCTGCTGACTTAAATCTTTATATGGGTCTTTCAGCCCATATTGAAAACCTTGTAGAGTAGGCAATTCATGCCCTGCTACGACTACCGTAGGTCCTGAATATTCTTCAGCGAGCGGTTCGGTAAGTTCAATTTCTTGAGTGCATGATGTATAAATTAGCGATGCAGCAAGTAACGGCAAAACAAACAGTAAAGATTTGACAGATTTAGATTTCATAGGATTTGATAACATAGCAATTCTTTTTTTAAACATTGATTTTTGATTATGTGGATTCACTAGCGAGAAGGAGTCCAATCCCAACTTGCTGCAAACTAGCGATTCCAAATAGTCCGGCGTCTGATCTTTTAACCGCTCGTCAACGATGTACTCATGAATCTGCTTTATTTGTTTCTGAGCAAGAAAGCTTACTGGATGAAACCAAAACAAGACTTTACAGATTTCATAAAACAGTAGATCCCAACTGTGTTTCTGTCGCAGATGGATCTGCTCATGTTCTATGATATGTTGTCTTTCAGTTTCTGTGAATGAATTTGATATGACTATCTGCCCGAGAAATGAAAAAGCGAGGTTTTCCTTTTCAGTCATATGAACTGTAGTGTTGTTGATTTGAGTCTTTTCACACGCTTTGAAAACTTGATTCAATTGTACAAATTTGGCTAACAGTCTAATCAGCATCACAATTGCACCAAAAGAATAGATGACCAAAAGAATGTCCTCTACAGTCACCAGACTATACCAGGGAATAACTTGCACCTCGGCAGAAAGTTCAATGGCACTTTGGATCGGTAGGACTTCTGGTAGCGCAGTAGTAAAAGGTTCATCGTAAGTCTCCAATGATAAACCAGGTAGGAACAGCAAGGGCCAGATCAAACTGATTACTGGCAGTGCCAGAAGATAGAATCGGCTGTACTGAAACGGAAGCTTCTCACGCAGTAAAAATCTATAGATCAAATAAAGAGCAACTGCCAAAAGACTAGAATGGAGTAGGTGTATCATTTCTTTGATTTTTTCAGTTCTTCAAGCAGTTCCTCGACTTCTGCGACAGTGAGATCTTCTTCTTTCATAAAAAAGGAAACCATGCTTTTAAATGAGCCTTTGAAATAGTTACCAGCTAATTTTTTTGCCGTCTGCCTTGAGTATTCTGCTCTGGTGATTTCTGGATGGTAGATATACCCGCGACCTAGCTTAGTGTGGCTTACAAAGCCTTTGGATTCTAGAATCCTGGTAATTGTAGAAACCGTATTGTAGGCAGGTTTTGGTTCTGGGTACAGCTCTAATACCTGTGCAACTGTACCTTTCTCCAGTCGCCACAAATATTGCATGACTTCTTCCTCTGCAGTAGTAAGAGACTTCATAAACTAAATTCTTAGTTCAAATATAAACTAATTCTTTAGTTCTACTAATCTTTTAGTTGAAAAATATATTATGTGATTTTCTGCTTTCGCGAAAGCGTACTGATAAACAGCCTGATTGTCTAAGAAGAGATTTGCTCCCAGAGTTTTTCTGAAGAAAGTCTGAATGTACCCAAATGCTCCCAGTGGCATTCTTCAGGTCTAATTACCGATAAAAATGGGCGACCGTCACGACCGTTGTAGAGAAAATAGGTCTCGCCTACGATAGGCTCAAAAGAAAATTTTGCACCGTAAACCAGTTGATTTGCCTCGTACTGTGCCACCATGGCATCATATTCAGCTTTGAGTTGGTCAAACTTTGACTTGATCTCATGGTTGACCTTGTTGATGTTGTTCTGTTTCCAGCTCGTGATGTCAGGTGTGGTGATTTTGGGCGCACCCACACCGCTCGCATAGGGCAGGAGGGCAGCATTATAAGTCCCGCTTTCCTCATCGTAAACTACTTGGTCTGGCTTTTTCTCGTCACTCATGTTTTCAAAACTAGTGCGTCAGTCGGCTTTTTGTCCCGCGCTTAACAATTGTTTTATTTTGGTGTTTTAGTGTTACGCTTTCGCGAAAGCGAACACAGATAAAACCAACGAAAAAATCAAAATATGCAGGAAATAAAATACAAAGACTTCATACCCGTGGTGAAAGAAAAATCCTTTTGGGGTGGGGAAGATTATGAAACCACGGCAGAGCTCATGCCTAAAGTCAACAAATGGCGCAGGGAAAATCCTAACCTCAAGATACTCAACATTGAGACTATCCAGAAGCACCATAAGCTTTATAACAAGCGAAAGGATGACATCATTTTCCTGAGTGGACTTGACAGTGTTTACATCTATCCTATCATTAGGGTCTGGTTTGAGTAGGTATCTTTGATAAAATTTATTTCATGATCGACTGGAAAACCGCTATTGAATTTGAAGATATCACTTATAAGAAAGCAAATGGTGTAGCTCGCATCGCCTTTAATCGGCCCGAAGTGCGCAATGCATTCAGGCCCAAAACGGTAAGCGAACTGATCAAAGCCTTTTATGATGCTCAGGAAGATCTGTCCATCGGCGTGGTGATCTTAACGGGTGAAGGGCCCAGCCCTAAAGATGGCGGCTGGGCTTTTTGTAGTGGTGGTGACCAGCGAGCTAGAGGAAAAGATGGATATAAGGACGATGAGGGAACTGGCCGTTTAAACATTCTTGAAGTCCAGCGCATGATTAGATTCATGCCTAAAGTAGTTATCTGCGCCGTATCTGGCTGGGCAGTAGGCGGTGGCCACAGTTTACACGTAGTTTGCGATATGACTATAGCTAGTGAAGAACACGCCATCTTTAAACAAACCGATACCGATGTTGCCAGCGTAGATGCCGGCTACGGGAGCGCTTACCTCGCCAAAATGGTGGGGCAAAAGAAAGCCAGAGAGATTTTCTTCCTAGGAAAAAACTATAGCGCTCAGGAAGCAATGAATATGGGAATGGTCAATGCAGTGGTGCCTCACGATGAACTCGACCAGACTGCCTATGACTGGGCGCAGGAGATTCTTAAAAAATCACCTACTGCAATAAAGATGGCCAAGTTTGCCATGAATGCTACAGATGACGGCATGGTAGGACAGCAAGTGTTTGCAGGCGAGATGACGCGCCTCATCTACATGACCGATGAAGCTCGCGAGGGTAGAGATGCTTTCTTAGAGAAGCGTGCCCCGGACTGGGGGAAGGATAGGTATATACCATAAGTCAATGGAAGTATCTGACCTAAGTCCAGTGGCTTCAAAAATGGTCTAGATCCTGATTTTCTAGATTCAATCCAGAAATTTAAAAGTCGAGCTATAAATCTTGATTTAGAATTCCAATTGAAAAGCAACGCGGTTTTCTCATCAAATATCGAGGGAAATACGCTGGACATAAATAGCTTTATAAATTCTGAAATTCACTCTGATGCGTTTAAAAAAACAAATCAGCATGAGGAAATTCACGATTTAAAAGCCGCCTATCAATTTGCGATGCAATCCAAATTAGATGAAAAAGCACTAAAAACCTGTCATCAGATTGCAACAGACCAAATTCTGATAAAAGACAAAAGAGGTGTTTACCGTACAACTAGAATGGCGTTGTACGATCAGAATGGTGTGGTCTACATGCCAGTAGAAGCCGAGCGTGTTCAAGAAGAGATGAATCGGCTATTCGACTCAATGCATAAATTATTATCATCAAACTTAGATATTACGCAATCTTTTTATCACGCTGGACTGATTCATTTGAAGTTTGTTCAAATTCATCCTTTCTACGATGGTAATGGCCGCATGGCTAGGTTGCTGAAAAGTGGTTTCTGGCGTCTTCATTGGGTGACGAGTTTTGGAAACTGAAGTCTGAAATGTATTATCAGAGTAATCTTAAGGCGTATTACGAAAATATTAATCTCGGTCAAGATTTTTATTCGCTTCAGCATGACGCCGCACTCCCTTTTCTGTTGATGCTTCCAAACGCTGTCGTCCTTTAAACTACACTTGCCTTAACCACGTCCTCAATGGTCAGCTGCAAATGTTTTGGCAGGAGATTGTCTTTGGGCAAAAGAGATAGTTGACGATCCTCGTTTGAGTCAAATACGTTCAGTAACCGTGGTTCTGGGAATCCCAGAACTACTGAGATGTCCTTAATTAGATCGTCGTGATGTATCAAATTGCTGCTCCCTAAGTGAAAAACCCCGCGCCGGCGTCGATTGATGATGTAGTGAATTTGCTGTACCAGTTTATCAATGTGGTTAGCATTTATCACCACATTAGGGAAAACCTCAATTTGCTCCTTTGCTTCTAACTGCGCTTTGAGAGTTTTAACTCGTGGACTACGAGCACCAAAAATCATCGGAATTCTGCAGATCACAAATTTTGATGGCGGCAAACGTAGAATCGCATTTTCAATTTTGATCTTTAATCGGCCATAAACACTCTCAGAGAATGTTTTATCGTGCTCATAGCTTGGGAAGTTGGTAAATCGATCAAAGACGTTTGCTGTGGACAGAAAGATCAGTCTGGAGTCATTTCTTTTCACCCATCGGCACAGTTGCTCATGCAGATAAATCAAGGAATTGGGATTACCACGCATCGCACTTACGATAAAGGTCGGTTTAAGTGAATCCAGTATTGTATCCACTTCCTCCATCGCCATATCAAATTGATGAAACTGCTGATTTGACTCAAATTCATCAGCATTATGATATGTTGCGTGTACACTAAAAAAGGGTGCTAGTTCCTTGTAGAGGGCATTCCCCATAAAACCACTACCACCCAGAATGAGAATGCGACTCAAATAATTATAACTTTTTGAAAAATGGCAGTTTTACAACCGTAGCAGGAAGTGTTTTTTTCCTGATTTGAATAAAAATCTTTGTGCCTGGTGCAGCATGCACAGGGTGCACATATCCTAAGCCTATACCTACATTTAGAGAAGGAGACATGGTACCACTAGTAACCATCCCCATATCGTTTCCTTCAGAATCTTTGATAATGTAGCTACCTCGTGGAATCGCTCTTTCATCCATAGTGAACCCAACTAATTTGCGATTAGCTCCTAACTCTTTCTCCTTTTTCAGATTATCGGAATTAACAAAATCCTTGGTGAATTTTGTCACCCAACCTAAACCAGCTGCAAATGGTGAAGTGGTCTCATCAATATCATTGCCGTATAAATTGTAACCCATCTCAAGTCTCAAGGTATCGCGGGCTGCAAGACCTATAGGTTTAATGCCATAAGGCTCACCAGCTTCAAATACTTTGTTCCAGATCTGTTTTACCTCACTGTTCTTACAGTAAATTTCAAAACCGCCTGATCCAGTGTAACCAGTAGCGCTTATGATGACATGATCGATACCGGCAAAATCAGCGATTTCAAAATGATAATATTTGATCGCGGCTAGATCAATAGAAGATAGGGATTGCATGGCTTCCACAGCTTTCGGGCCCTGAATGGCCAGTAACGAATAATCATCTGATAGGTTACGCATGGTAGCATCCATGGTATTATACTTTTCAATATGCGACCAGTCCTTGTCAATATTACTGGCGTTGACTACAAGTAGATAGGTGTTCTCTTTAACTCGATAAATCAAAAGATCATCGACGATTCCACCTGTCTCATTCGGCATGTAGGCATACTGAGCCTTACCCACAGTTAGCTTGCTTGCATCATTAGAAGAAATTTTCTGCACCAGATCTAGGGCATTTTCACCCTCGATTAAAAATTCCCCCATATGGGAAACATCAAAAACACCTACATCATTGCGCACAGTGAAATGCTCAATATTCACTCCCTCGTATAGAACTGGCATATTGAAGCCGGCAAAGGGAACCATTTTGGCGCCTAATTTTTCGTGAACAGCGGTAAGAACGGTGTTTTTCATTCAATCAATTTTTGGGCTGCAAAGGTATCGATTTCGTAAACAGGTTAAAATCCAATACGGATCATTTGGCAAGTCTTTAATTCTGCTTTCTCGCAGAGAAGTTTATACCGAGCCTGTCGAGGTACGAAAGCGTAATAATCTCAAAAACTTTAGGTCAAATGACTTATTTCCAAAGGATTTAAGATCTGTGAGATTTATGCCATAAAATTTACAGCTATGAAAATGCCAAAGTTTATTTTTCCATTTGCTGTCACAATCTTGGTTTGTTCATGTAGTGACGATGATGATGCGATGACACCACCTCCTGTAGTAGGGAATTGTGCAACGGTTTGTGAGTACACAATAGGTGCTGGTGAAACGGCTGGGATGGTTCCAGCAAGTTTGCATGGTGTGCTTAATCTTACGGTGGATTTTGCCACACCGCAATCCCCATTTCCTGTTGGTACGGCAGCAACATTTACGGTCAGTGCTACAGAAATGACCGTAGAAATAGATGGTCAACCTTGTATCACACTCAGAAACCCTATCGAATCAGGGACGGTAGAGAAAACCTTTATTGATGATTGTAGAGATGATTACATCTATGGAATTTCAGCAGATCAGCAAGGCAATCTAAACGAAATCAATCTAGGCACCACTTCATTTCAGTTTTTAGCACAGTTCAAGTGAAAATTGGAGTGTTGCGGAAATGGAAAGAGCCTGACTTTAATTAAAAAGTCAGGCTCAATTTTTCGCGAATTCTATTTTATTTGATGACCAACTTAAATGTCTTTGAAGCTTGATTTTCCTTCAGTCTGATCAAGTATATACCCGCAGAAAGATCTGTAGGGCAAGGGACATTATTTTTGACTTCAAACTCTTTGATAATTTTCCCAGAGAGATCTAATATTTCAACAATCGCCTCATCTTGTAATCCACTGAATTTAATGATGCCAGATGAAGGATTTGGGTACAGGGTTATTGCTGACAGGTCTTTAGTTTCACTGGATAATGTAAATGGCTGACCTGCACTGGTACCATAAATAAATTCAGCCAGATCTGGAAGATCGATAAATGGATTCCGGTTTACTTGCCAGGTGTAAATCACATTGTTGCGATTCATCTCATAATCATCTGGTGGATCATTGCGATGCCAAGACAGCAATGTAGAAAGTACCCCCATTTGACCAGTTGTAGAATTGCTCGGATCCATATCTACAAGCGATAGGTTATTATACCGATGATCCATGTAGAAAAGTGCTCTAGCTACATCCCCGTGCCAGCTGCCTTGTGAACCTGTCGGACCATTGTATTCTGGGAAATCTTGATTTCCGCGAGAGGAGTTGGTTCCACTATCTGCCGGACGCAAGTGGTGAGCATCACTGTTACCGTGTCTTAGACTATCCGCATTTGTTTCTGTCCAAATAGCCATCCCATCTGCAACATCGTCGTATTCAATATCAAAAAACCTACCTCGTGAACGTGGCCAGACATGCTCGCGATTCCAGGTTGATGATGAACTGCTTTCGCCTTGGAAGTCAATCTTACGTCGCTGTTCTTCGTTGTATAGCAACCATACCTGATTACTGTTCAAAGGAGATTGATCTGCTTCTTTCAAGATGTCAGTAATATCTGCATAGGTATGAATGCGTACGACAAATTCCTCTGCGATGATTCCTGTGATGGCATCCTGTAACGCTGTTCCAGAAAGGCCATCAAGCGACTGATAATATCCAGCTGGAGCTGTTGAGGCTACATTACCATAGGTAGGATTCAAAGGCGTGCCATAACCAGCAACTGAAAAATCATTATCAAGCACAGTGATCTCTACATTATCCCTCAATCGCTTGAAACCTACTCCCAGATCGTTTCGCAGATTGATTCTTGCAGCCTCATCGCCCTCATCGATAGCATCATCTATCGTGGTAAAAGTGGCTGACACCAGTGTCTGACCCACAGGAAAAACTACTTGATTAGGTCCAGTATAATCGGCACTGGTAAAGCCACCGTTTGCCAAATTAAAATCAAGCGTAAATGCAGACGACTGTGGTTCTGATAGGGTAAAGTCAACGGTAAATGAATCACCTTCCGTAACTTGGTTTGTAGACTCGGTGAAACTTACACCTGTATAGCTGGGCGTTGTAGCGTCGTTCATGGAGTAGGGTGTGGGTGCCTTAGTTTCATAAACGCCAAAGCTGTTTAATTGAATAGACTCATTGTCCTTGTTTCCATTTGCGTTTTCGTCATACTGCACTGTTTCACCCAGTAGATTGAGCAGCAACGTATTTGTCGGGTCGCTAGTCCCATACACTAAAGCGTCTACAAGATTTGTCGTGGTAGCAAATGATGTGCGTTCAGGAAAATCATTGACTGATCCCTGGTAAATCCCTACGGCATCTGCACCGTTTTGAAAGGTATTGTCAAACAAGATTCTATCTGGGACTGGACTCACCAATTGATTACCAAGCAAAACAAGACCATTCTCATCAGTCACTAGTCCGCTTAAGTCTATCGCGAGATAGGTACGGCCTTCACCAGTTGTCGTACTGGATGAGCCGTTAAACAATACCATGACATAACCATTCAGTGACTGGAATGGGACAGCGGTGCGCAGCTCTATGAATTCTTTCGTGTCTGTGCTTTGAGTATCAACGTCGAGTTCATTGATCAAGATCTGTGAGTTCGCTTTCGCGAAAGCAAAAAGAAGAAGCAGTGAAGTAATGAATTTTACAGAATTATCTCTCAAATCAAAATTTTTTGCAAAAATATGATTTAGCCAGTGCAGTAAGGTTAAGCTATCATCAACAATTTCAATTACTTGAAATTGAGATAAGTTTATCTATCAGTGGAAAATGTCTTGTTATGTTTACCAGATGTCTGTTAACCTACACTTTTATACAGAGCTACCCCGTCTTAAGGGAGATATAGAACGAGTGGTTGAAAACAATTCTCTGTATAAGCCTGTCCCGGGAGATTGGACGATCATCGTTACTGATGTAGAAAATTCTACTCAAGCTGTAGATAATGGCAAGCAGCAAGAAGTCAATCTTGCAGCTACAGGCAGTATTGTGGCATGTCTAAACATTGCACGTCCCAGAGGAATTGACATTCCTTTTTTCTTCGGCGGTGATGGTGCAACACTTGTTTTACCAGAAGAAATTAAAGATGAATGCCTTGATGTTTTAAGACAACACAGCAAGAGGTGTAAAAGGAATTTTGGTTTCAAATTACGGGTAGGTAGTCGTGAACTTTCTGAACTTTATCGAGACGGTTCCAGCCTTTCTATACTGCGATTCCAGCGCAACAAACTGCACACTATGCCCATCGTTACTGGCGATGCACTCAAAAAAGCTGAAAAATCCATCAAACAAAAAAACAGCCTTGTAAAGGAAGCAAAAAAGAAGCAGATGCTCAACCTGCAGGGAATGGAGTGTAAATGGGATAAAATACAGCCACCTGAAAAATCATTTGAGGTTGTGTCTTACATTATTAACGCAACTGATGTAAGCGAGCAATCCAAAGTCTATGCGTCTATTTTGAGAGACTTTAGAAATATCTACGGGACAGATGATGAACGTAGCCCTCTGATCCCCAAACACCTGAATATGGTGCATAAAATTGACCAAATCAAAAATGAGGTCAAAATGAAATACAATCGTGTGACTGGGAAACGACTTGCCACCAGCTATGGCCGCAATCTCGTCGGGAGATTCTATTTAAAATACATGAAAGGGGGAAAGCAATATGTCAACGATCTAATTCAGCTCACTGAAACTTTGTTGCTAGACGGTGCGATTAACACTGTAGTAAGTGGTAATGAGAAGCAAAGGGAATTAATGATTAATTCTTTAAACCAGCTTGAAGGAGATGGAAAGATTAACTACGGTTATCACATTAGCCAGCGCAGTGTGATCAGTTGCTATGTAATAGGGCTTGACGATTACCACATCCATTTTTTAGATGGTGAGGACGGCGGCTATACCAGAGCAGCTAAGGTGTTAAAAAGAAAACTGGCTCAATAAGTCCAGCGCCTGGTTTCATTGAGTTTCTCTTGGGCTTCAATTTCTTCTAGTGGTATTACTTTTAAAAACGACTGGTGTTGTTCAATGGCGTACTCAAGCTGTTCAACGATTTTTTCAACACTGTCGTTCTCGTAATCAATTTCCAAAGGCTCCTTGATCACCATGGATTGTAGGATATTTCGCTTTTTGATCCGCAACCCTTTTTTATCAAAACTGCGCCTAAATCCGTCAATGACAATAGGTACGACAATCGGTTTGTATTGTTTGATAATGTGTGCCGTTCCCTTTCTAATCGGTTTAAATGGCTTGGTCGTTCCTTGAGGAAAAGTAATCACCCATCCATCATCCAGAGCAATCCCGATGTTTTTTGTGTCATCTGGATTGACTGCGCGGTTAACGCTTTCGCCTTTAGCACGCCAGGTGCGTTCTACTGTGATGGCACCAGCATAGGCCATGATCTTAGGCAACAGCCCGCTTTGCATGGTTTCCTTGGCCGCAACATAATAAACATTCAGCTTAGGATTCCATAGATACCCCACGTTTTTGATACTATCGTCTCTGCCCTTGAGTGAAGCGTTGAAAACGTGAAACATGCTCACGACATCAGCAAAGTAAGTCTGGTGGTTTGAGACAAAAAGAACACCAGTGTCAGGGAGGTCTCTGATGATTTCACTTCCTTCAATTTCCAGTTCATTGAAACCTCGGTAACGCCTATGCGTCATCACACCAGCGATACGTATTAGCCAGCGTTTAATGAATAAAATGTGCCCGAAAGGATTCTCTTTAAATAAACCCATTTATCAATTTAGGTCAAAAGGGTAAAGATAGCGATCACAAAAAAGTCTAGAGGAATTTTCTCATGAGTTCCTTGAATTCGGCGAGCATCATGGCGGTGGCACCCCACACCATCAAATCATCAAAGTAATAACAGGGCACCGTTGCCTTTTCCATATAGCTGGTCGACAAAACGGTTGTACCTACACTTTCCCTAGCGAGTAATTTAGAAAGCGCGACTTCTTTGATAGACTTGACCTCGGATATTTGAGGAGTAAATTGGGGTTCTGCTTTCGCGAAAGCGAAAAACGAATGCACCATGTAATTAGATGGCGGAATGTAAAGCGACGTGCCTTGAGTAATTATATTTTTTTGTTCTACACGCACGCCAACTTCCTCTTCAAATTCGCGTACAGCTGTATCCTGATTATCTCTATCTATCTCCTCGTAACGTCCCCCAGGAAAAGCGATCTGGCCGCTGTGTTTCCCTGCACTTTTTTGACGCTCGATGAGCACAAAATGCGCTTCAGAGTTTTTGGGATAGACCAGCATCATCACAGATGCATTTTTATAGTCCTTAGTTAGTGTAGCTGCGTCCTTCAGTTTCTTGAGCCTTTCCAACGCTGCCATTTGCAGCTGGGCTTCCTGACCTGGAAGCTTAGATTTCTTTAGATTTGGGACCTGTGCTAAAAATGAGTCAAATGCAATCAAAGCTTTTACTTTCTCTTGTCGTTGTATTGTTTATGACGTCATGTAAAGATAAGCTTACGCCAGTCGAACCTGAACCAGTCAAGGATGAAGAATCCAAACCCATAAAGTCAAAGCAGGAAAGGCTATTAGAGAAAACATATCGAGTTCAGTATAGCACTAGCGGCGACACGTTGTTGCCATACATTCCCCAAGATAGTATTCATTTGTTTTTTGGTCGATACGGCAAACAAAATCCAGAACGCTTTGTGACTATTTACACAGAATATGGTGACATTACTCTAGAGCTTTTTGAAGAGTTCCCGCTTTACCGGTCT
Source organism: uncultured Flavobacteriaceae bacterium (assembly GCA_964478845.1). GTDB lineage: Bacteria > Bacteroidota > Bacteroidia > Flavobacteriales > Flavobacteriaceae > Nonlabens. The sequence goes on from CAYZJT010000003.1 coordinate 143,782, forward strand.
AGTTTTATTTTTTTGGTAAAAAACAAGTATTTTGACCTGACTGAGATTTACAGAGTGGTTCCTGAGTTTGTGGTTCAGGCGGGTAATAGTGATGATCCACTAGCGTCTATGAGGCGAACCAGTACTGGGAACTATAAACTGCCGCCGCGATTTGACAAAAATTTCAGGCATGTGAGAGGATCGCTGAGTCTCGCTAAAAAATGGAAGGACAATCCAGAAGATTTGCACAATCCTTTTGACTTTTTCATTACTCTGAGTCCATCACCACACCTAGATGACGAGCATACGATATTTGGTAGGGTAGTGGACGGCATAGAGGTCGCTGATAAAATTTCACAACTTGAGCGAGACAGCACCGACTGGCCTAAAGACGAAGTTTACATTAAGATGAAAGCCTTCTTAGAAAACCCAGTGAAAAACTAGTATTCCAGCACTACGGCATTAATATTCATTCCGGCACCTACGCTGGCAAACATGATCTTATCGCCTCGATTCAGTTCATGACCTTCAAGCTCACCTTTTAGCACCATGTCTAGAACGGTAGGCACGGTCGCTACAGAGCTATTTCCCAACTTATGGATGTTCATGGGCATGATGTGTTCAGGCATTTCTTTATCGTACAGCTGATAAAATCGTTGTACGATGGCTTCATCCATCTTCTCGTTTGCCTGATGGATAAAAATCTTATCGAGATTATCGATTGCAATACCCGACTGATCTAGGGCTTCTTTCATCCCTTGCGGGACATGGGTAAGTGCAAAATTGTAGATGCGTCTTCCATACATCTTAATGTATTTCTTATGGTCGACAATAGATTCTTTATAAGACTCTTTATTAGAAATAAAATACGCTTCCGCTTGAGCGTAGGTAGCAGTCACTTGTCCTAGGATTCCAGCATTGTCTTCACTGGATTGAATGATTGCCGCACCTGCGCCATCTGCATAGATCATACTGTCACGGTCATGCGGATCCACTACTCGAGAAAGGGCTTCAGTTCCGACAATCAAAACTGTTTTTGCGATTCCTGATGTAATAAAGGCATTTGCCTGAGTCAGACCTAGTACCCATCCCGGACAACCAAATAAGACATCGTAAGCGACACATTTAGGATTAGCGATACCTAGGGCAGATTTGATTCTTGTACCTAGGCTAGGCAGCATATCGCTTATACCATCTGTTACGTCCCCGTAATTGTGAGCAACGATTATGTAATCAATGGTTTCAGGATTTATATCAGCATCGGCGATGGCTTTCTTAGAAGCGTAGGCGCCCATGTCGCTGGTTCTTACGTCATCTGCCGCGTATCTTCTTTCCTGAATTCCTGTAATTGCCTTGAATTTCCTGAGAATAGTATCGTTGGTATCAGTTAATTGAGTACCGTCAGTTTGATAAAATTCATGTCCTAGGAAATCATCATTGGTTCTCACCAACTCAGGAATGTAACTACCTGTGCCTATAATCTTAATTCCCATCCATTCAAACTAATACAATCTGTAAAACAACGGCATAAAGTTGACACTTAAAAACAAATGCAGGATTTAACAGTTCACAGCATATGAAAACAAAAAAGCTGGCGAAAGCCAGCTTTCTATTCTTTAAAATTTATTCTAGAGATATTCTTCCATCGGCGCGCAGGTACACATCAGGTTGCGATCGCCATAAGCGTCATCTGCACGACGTACCGTAGGCCAGAACTTGTTGTCGCCTACCCATTCTAGCGGGAAAGCTGCCTGCTCACGAGTGTATGGGAAATCCCAATCATCGCTCGTCACCATTTGCAGCGTGTGCGGACTATTCCTCAACACATTATTAGGCTCATCTTTACTTGCCTGATCGATTTCTTTTCTGATGGAAATCATCGCATCGCAGAATCGATCCATTTCGGCTTTGTCTTCTGATTCTGTAGGCTCGATCATCATGGTTCCTGCTACAGGGAAACTCACCGTAGGCGCGTGGAAACCATAATCCATCAATCGCTTAGCAATATCAGTCACTTCGATGCCGTGGGCTTTGAATGGTCTACAGTCGATGATCATCTCGTGCGCGGCACGACCTTTTTCACCTACATACAAACATTGGAAACTGCCTTCCAATCGCTCTTTGATATAGTTTGCATTGACGATTGCATATTCAGTTGCTTCCTTCAAGCCTCTATAACCCAGCATACAGATGTATCCGTAAGATATGATACAAGCCAGCGCGCTACCAAAAGGCGCAGCACTAATAGGCGTGATTGCCTGATCGCCACCAGTTTTTACTATCGGATTAGTCGGCAGGAAAGGAACCAGCTGTTTTGCGACACAGATAGGCCCGACACCTGGACCGCCACCACCGTGCGGTATAGCAAAAGTCTTATGCAGGTTCAGGTGACAAACATCGGCACCAATACTTCCAGGATTAGTTAATCCTACCTGAGCATTCATGTTTGCACCATCCATATAAACCTGACCACCATACTCGTGAATGATCCCTGTAATCTCTTGAATTGCACTCTCGTACACCCCGTGAGTTGAAGGATAGGTTACCATAAGCGCGGCAAGATTGTCTTTGTATTTAATCGCTTTCTCACGCAGGTCATCAACATCGATGTTCCCGTTGTCAAGCGCTTTTGTCACGACCACTTTCATACCTGCCATGACTGCGCTGGCTGGATTTGTACCATGCGCGCTTGATGGGATCAGACAGATGTTTCTGTGGTCGTCACCACGACTCAAGTGGTAGGCGCGTATCGCCATCAATCCAGCAAATTCGCCTTGCGCCCCAGAGTTGGGTTGCAATGAGGTTCCTGCAAAACCAGTAACTTCATTGAGCTGCAATTCTAGTTTGGCCAACATTTCGCGATATCCAGCAGCTTGTTCAGCGGGGACAAACGGGTGAATGTTCCCCCAGTTTGGGTCTGAAAGAGGCAGCATTTCTGCGGCTGCGTTCAACTTCATCGTGCATGATCCCAGCGAGATCATTGACTGATTGAGCGCAAGATCCTTTCTTTCCAGCTTTTTAATGTAACGCATCAACTGCGTTTCAGAATGGTGGCTGTTGAACACCTCGTAGGTCATGAAGTCCGTCTGGCGGCCCGTGCCAACATTCGACTGATCAAGAAGTTCTGTTATATCAGATGCTTCTTTGTTTACCGCTTTCGCGAAAGCGGAAACAATATCATTCAGATCTGCAAGGTTCACGGTCTCGTTCAGTGAAACCTGCACAGTGTCTGCATCTGGGTAATAGAAGTTGATTTCTAGTTCCTCAGCATGTTTGCGTACTGCGGCTGCATCTGTTTTGAAAGAGAGCGTATCAAAATACTGCTCGTTAGTCTGGTAGATGCCTAGTTTTTCAATTGCATCGGCAAGTGTAGCTGCGCTGCGGTGGATCTTTGTGGCGATGTATTTCAATCCATCTGGACCGTGGTAAATCCCGTACATTCCGGCCATTACAGCAAGTAAAACCTGTGCCGTACAAATATTAGAAGTTGCCTTATCGCGCTTGATGTGTTGCTCACGAGTTTGCAATGCCATACGCAAAGCGCGCTTGCCATCCATGTCACGAGTCACACCTATGATACGTCCAGGAATCTGGCGCTTGAAAGCTTCGCGTGTAGCAAAATACGCGGCGTGTGGTCCACCGTAACCCAACGGAATTCCAAATCGCTGCGTGGTTCCTACAACGACATCAGCTCCCCAGTGTCCTGGTGCTTCTAATAAAACTAACGACATGATGTCTGCTGCTACGGCAATACGGATGTTTTTGTCTTGACACCTTTTCGCGAAAGCGGTATAATCCACAATCCTACCACTCGCACCTGGATATTGCAATAAGATCGCATAGTAGCTATCATCCAGATCCATTTCTTCTGGATTGCCCTCAATCAACTCAATCCCGAGTGGAATAGCGCGCGTTTTGAGCAACTCTTTGGTTTGTGGCAGGGTATCCTGATCAACAAAGAATTTGCTGTGGTTGTTTTTCTTTTGGTCACGCTCACGTACTGAATACAACAAAGTCATGGCTTCTGCTGCGGCCGTGGACTCGTCCAGTAGTGAGGCATTTGCCAGCTCCATCCCAGTAAGATCTGCTATCATGGTCTGGTAGTTCAAGAGCGCCTCGAGACGACCCTGAGCGATCTCTGCCTGATATGGCGTGTAAGCCGTGTACCAACCTGGATTCTCAAGAATATTGCGCTGAATAACTGCGGGAGTGATCCCAGCGTTGTAGCCCAGACCTATGTACGATCTAAACTGCTTGTTCTTTTTGCCTAGCTCGCCGATGTGTTTGGTAAACTCATACTCACTCATCGCAGGATCTAGATTCAGATCCCGTTTGAGACGTATCCCGTCTGGAACGGTCTCGTAAATGAGTTGATCAACACTTTCTACACCAATAGTTTCCAGCATCTCTGGTAAATCTGATGGGCGAGGGCCTATGTGGCGCAGGGCAAAACGATCTGTATTCATAGTGCTTGTGTGGGCTATGTTAGATTTTGCAAAAATAGTCGGTAAAAGAGCTATTACTAACAAGGTTGCGTTAAGCTGAAAAGGTATTTTGTTAACCGGTAATTAAGTGTAAGCAAAACACTAAGTCTAAGCATAGGCGTATGTTTAAGTTTACAATTTACTCCCGGTCAAGAAGCAAATTCCGGCTTAGAATTCCCAAGTTTACTTTTACCACGTGAAGATTTTTCAGATACTACTGGATTTTTATCTGCGTAGCAGCCTGCATGTGGCGATCAATTTGGTCTCGCTGTTTCTGGTATTTAATTATTTCAATGTTTACGGTGGTGACTGGGAGTTTCTACTTTTGCTATTCACGTTTACGGTTGCTGGCTATAATTGGATCAAATATGGAAGTCTTCTTATCAGGCGCAGGTCTTTTCGATTTGATTTGCCCATCATCATCTTGACAGCTGTTTGTGGGAATGTTAGCACTTATTTGCTGTTTCAGGAAAATTGGCAGGTCTGGTTGCTATTTGTTGCAATTGGAGTCATCAGTTTTTGGTACGGAACATCCATAGGTAGGATCCCAGCGTTGAGGAATATGCCTGTCGTCAAGTTGGTTGCTGTGGCATTGGTATGGGTGCTTTTGATAGCGATTGTACCAGCGTATTCAAATTTCACCGAACACATGTTTAATTACAGTTGCGGTCTGACACCCATCTTTGAATCACTTGATTTGATATTTGCGTGGGATGTGGTGCAACTGTTTCTTTTTGTATTTGCCTTATGTATCCCGTTTGAGATCAGGGATCTAAAATATGATGAACACACACTGGGCACCTTGCCACAGCTCATGGGAATACGAAAGACCAATATGCTGGGAGTTCTGATATGTCTCATCTGCATTTTAATGGAGTGGGGGCAATTTTATTTTCAAGGGTACGATCTCAATTGGATTGCGACAGGTATCTATGCACTAACCGCAGTATTGATTGTAGCCAGCACAGAACGCCGACCCGATTACTACGCTAGTCTGATCGTTGAGGCGGTGCCAGGATTTTGGGTGTTTGTAGTGCTGATGAATGATTACGTAATTCGTGAATTGATGTACTGATGGGAGATTATTTATTCACTTCAGAGCGATTGGGTTTTAGGAATTGGCTAGACAGCGATCTAGATGCATTAGCAGCCGTAAATGCCGACCCTGATGTAATGGAACATTTTCCTGCACCGCTTTCGCGAAAAGAAACAGCGAATTTCATTACCAGACTTCAAAAGCACTATGAGAAGCACAATCATTGCTAAATTAAGAAAGCCCCTTGTTAAGCCGCCTAGTATTTGAAACCAGTCGCTTAACTTTGTTATTATGAGTGATAAGAACCTTTACATTATTGCAGGTTGTAACGGCGCTGGTAAGACTACAGCATCATACACAATACTTCCTGAAATAATCGATTGTAAAGAATTTGTCAATGCAGACGAAATCGCAAGAGGACTGTCTCCCTTCCAGCCAGAGACCGCAGCATTTGAAGCCGGGCGAATCATGATCAATCGAATCAATGACCTTATAGATGATAATGAGACTTTTGCTTTTGAAACGACCTTATCAACTCGCAGTTACCGCAACAAAGTGCAACGAGCACAGGAAAAAGGCTATTCAGTTACGCTACTTTTTTTCTGGCTGAATAGTGTAGAATTGGCAAAGGAAAGAGTGAAAACACGAGTTGTTGAAGGCGGACATAACATTCCAGAACAAACAATAGTAAGGAGATACTTCAAGGGAATCAATAATTTGTTTGACATTTACCTTCCTCTCGTTGATGGAGTATTGATTTTCGACAACTCACATGGGAAACACGAATTGATGGCACATAAAATGGGAACTGATGAATTAGTAGTTGATGACCAAAATAAGTTCCAAAAATTAAATGAAATCTATGACCGAAAAAGATAAACAAAAAGTATTGAAAGACAAGATCGTCAAAGGACTTGAACTAGTTTACGAAAGATTAATTGAGTTCAAAAAATCCAAGAATAGCGTTCTTGTTGTAATGCGAGACGATAAAATTGTAAAGATCAAACCAGAATAAATTTGAAATATCAGTTAAACCGATTGACACAGCATACCTTAAAGATCCTGTTTCTACGTTAGCCAATTAAATGCAAAAACATTGCAAATCACTATCCGCTAAAAAACCACCAGTCCCAAGTGACGACCACAGTATCATTGATGATTGGATGTCTAGCAAGATTATGCCCGCCATCCAGCTGCTAATTAAAGAATTGGACAGCCTAATTACGAAACATACCAGACTTAAAATACGCGATCAAATGGGGCAATGCATGCTACGGGACAGCAGATAAAGGCTGGTTGATCGAGTTGGCTGCCTACAACGTTTCTGCAAATGTGGTTTTTCTAAAAGGCGCTGACTTCAATCCGCAACCACCTTTGAGTAATGGCGAGTCTGGATATGTCAAGTTACATTCAATCGAGGAAATTGAGGAACAAAACATCGCCAACTTCATAATACAAGCCAGCGCACATCTGGGCTGGAAGTAAGCTATTTATAAAAGCATGATTCCACCAATTTGATTAATTTAAGAGACTCTAAAATGCATCAATCTTAAACCATGAAAATCAAACACCTTTTAATTACAGCCTTCTTTATATCAATCAATTTCTTAAATGCACAAACCGATCAATCCTGCGCTTGCTGTACTGAAGATCACAGAGCCTTTGATTTTTGGGTTGGGGATTGGGAAGTACTGAATCAAAGTGGAAAGATCGTTGGAACCAACAATATCATAAAGATGCAAGCCAATTGCGTCATCCAAGAAAACTGGGTAGCTTCTGGTCAAACCAATACCGGGACCAGCTACAACTACTATAATCAAGCCGACAAGACTTGGAATCAAGTCTGGATCAGCGGTACAGGGAACATTCTTGAACTAAAAGGTAACTTGAATAAGGCTGGTGAGATGGTTCTTAAAAGCGAAATGAAAGAAAGCCCTAGGGGTAAATACATGAACCAGATTACCTGGTCAAAAAATGATGATGGGACGGTAATGCAGACGTGGTTGATTTTAGATGAGAATGGTAAAGAGATAAATCAAGCGTTTACGGGAATCTATAGGAAAAAGTAAGCTCACTCGCTAAACTATGATCCCACCAGAAATCACCACCTTTAACGAGAATCTATCTGAGCAAGAGAGACCTATCTGTCACTGGCTTGCCAGTATTATTGACAAACATCTACCAGAAGCCGAAAGTAAGATCTGGCACCGGCATCCCGTTTGGTTTCTAGACGGCAATCCCAGCGTGGGATACAGTAAACTAAAAGCTGGGATTAGGCTTATGTTTTGGAGCGGTGCTTCTTTTGATGAGGAAGACTTAAAACCGGGGACTGGCAAGTTCAAAGACGCTTCAAAACTCTACACCGCAGCAGATCAAATCAATCATGCCGACCTTAAACGCTGGCTTGAAAAAGCAAAATTTACTCAATGGGATTACAAGAATATTTATAAGCGGAAAGGGGAGTTGGTGAGGTTGGGGTAGACTTTTGGCAGCGATAGCATATTTGTGCTAGCGGGGGGCACTAGTTGCAAACCAGCGCTAGCGGGGGAAAGGTGAGTTGGTGAGATTGAAGAAGGTTTTTATTACGGCTGGAGCAACTTAATGTCTTCTAGCGCTAGCGCTAGAAACTATCAAGATGACCTCACCGTAATTGAAATTGATGATATTGGATTCATGGGGTAGCCTTCAAGCCGTGCGAGTCGTAAACCGCACTAGTTGCAAACTAGCGCTAGAGGTGGGATTTGTCTATCTTAGGCGCGACGGTTCATAAACAAGAACCTTTGTATGGCATTTAAAACAAAGAGATGAGCTTAAGAATTTTACTTGATGACCAAATAGACAAATTATTCGAGGACAATCCAGAATTGAATTCTGTCAATAAGAATAAGTTTGAAATAGCTGTTCCAGCGTTTGCAAATTTACAATATCTATATGGAATTGAATTCGATGATCTTGTTGATGGAATAATGGGGGAAGGTGGAGACGAAGGGATCGATCATTGTTATCTCTTCTGCAATGGGCTATTAATTACAGATGAGAGTCACCCTATAAATAAAGAAAGCCATGTTAAAGTCAAATTTTTTCAAACCAAAAAAGAGAATGGTTTTTCAACTAATGGATTTAAAAATATCAAAGAAGGTATCGAAGAAATATTTGATCTAGAGCTTGACCTAGACAAACTTCAGAAAATTGGTGCTAACCCAGATATAATTGAAAAGGCAGACTTAATCAGGAAAATTTTTAGAAAAGCTAGTAGAGAAAGAGCAAAATTCACGTGTGAAGTTTATTATGTCACAGCGGCTCCTGAAGTAAATGTATCACAAAAAATATTGCACTTACAAGAAGAAGTCGAGAATAATAACTTGAAAATTCCTTTTGAGTTTCAATATTGGGGGGCTCAAAAATTGCTCGATTTAACAGAAAGAACTGATGAATTTATTGAGATTAAATTCAGTTCTCAGCCTCTTGAAATTAAGGAAAGAGACGTTGAAATAAGTGGGTTCACTGGGTTCGTCAGCGGGAATGATTTAATTAAATCTATGCTTGATGACGATAATGAGTTTAGAAGTCATTTAACAGAAGGGAACGTACGTTTTTTCTTAGGCGAGGATAAAAAAATTAATAATGCAATTATTGAGACCGCGAAAGATCCAAGAAGGGCCGAGAACTTTTGGGCAATGAATAATGGACTAACCATAATTGGAGAGTCAATTGAGCCTTTAGGTAATAACGAATATAGCATTTCAAATCCTCAAATAGTTAATGGCTGTCAGACTATTCATTGTTTGTATTATGCGTTTGATGAGATTCAAGAATTGCCGATTACCTTAAAGGTTTTCGTAAAAATTGTTAAATCGGAAGACCTTGAGACACAAACTGATATTATCAGTGCAACAAACTCACAAAATCCAGTTAAGTCAGCAAGCCTAAAAGCAAATGATAAAATTCAACGAAACATAGAGAAGTTCTTGAATGATGTTGGAATATACTATGAGAGAAGGGAGAACTATTATAAAAGACAAGGATTTACAGGCAATAAGGTTATTGGTTTGCTCAAAATGGCTCAAATTATACATACAGTGGTAAATAAAGAGTCAATTATGGCTATTAATGACACTTCCACCTTATTCGAAACTCAGAGTAAATATGATTCTATTTTTCATGATGGAGCTGACTATGACATTTACAAATTTTCATCCATCTTGTATCAAAAGATATGGACACTTAAAAACTCCGATATAAGAAGCAATACCTATGGTGATGAGACACGAAATCTTATCTCAAAAGGTGGATTTGTTTTTCTCCACATAATGAGTTCGTTAATGATGTCAAGAGCTTTATTCAAATTGGGAGACAATCAAAAAAGTGAAAAAGCTGTCAAGAAAATAGATATTAACGTGCCAGCTAGAAAAAATGAATTTGCAAAACGTAAAAAGTGGTTATTAGAAAGGCTTGAAGATGATAATTTTCTTAGCGACCTGTATGATGAAAGCAAACAAATATTCTTTCAAGCTGCTAATAATTATGCTTCAAACACTTCAAAAGAGAAAATAACCCTTTTTAAAAACAGATCTTTTGATAAGGATTATTTGATAACAGAAATAGATAAGAATATTTAAACCCCCCAAGCTGGCGCCGAGTTGTAGCTTATGCTGAAAATGAAGCTCGCAATTATAAGTATACACGGAAAGTTCAAAACATCAAATGAGCATGGGATTTTGGAAAAGACTAGTCAGTTCATTTCGTGACAACAGAAACAAACGTCCAGAGGATTACTACGAGACTGAAATCACAGAAGAATATGTGAAATTCACTCACCCCAGAAGAAAAGCAGAACAAATTAAGTGGGATGAGATAGAAGAGATCAGGTTAGTAAATACTGATGAAGGACCTTTTCTACCGGATATTTGGCTAGTATTAACAGGTAACAATAAGGGTTGTTCAATTCCGCATGCTACTGAAGGTTGGAATAGAGTGTATGATATTGTATCAAAATATGACGGTTTTAATTTTGAAAATGTCACTAAGTCGATGAGCTGCGGTGACAATGAGATCTTTGAGCTTTGGAAACAATAAATTGTACGATAGAAATTTCTTGATGATTTCAGATTGCACATATTTTTAAGTATGAAGTCTATTGTTTAACCTTAGTCTGAAACTACCCAAGCGACCCAAACACCCCCACCTTTTCGCGAGCCTGCCTGTCGTGCCTCTGGCAGGCAGGAGCGAAATAACAACAACATCACCCCGCCTGCATGGCCGCAGCGATACGCTCTTTGATTTTGGCTTTTTTATCTTCTGTAAGGACCGCCCAATGCGAGCGCACCAGCCGGTTCTGGAGCATCCTGTTTTCCTTGTCAAAGGATTTACAGCCCCAGCAATGGGTCTTGTGGAAGTTCAGGCGGAATTTCTCTTTCTGATTCAGGTCGTTATATTGATTGCGCGTGCTTAAAATGTGTGCATCGTTGCAATTGATCAGGTACTTACCCATTACTTAAATTCTACTTTTCCTTATACCATTTAGCCTTGAGACTATCCATGAGCTGCACACGCGCCCTGTGAATGATGACCCACAAGTTGGACGGCGTGATATCATGCTCCTTACATATCGTCTCTGTATCCATCTTATCGATCGTCTTTTGTACGAAGATGGTGGCATACCTTTCAGGCAGTGAATTTATAGCTTCTTGCAACGCTTCTCCCAGCTCGCGCTGCTCGATGTCGTCCTCGATATTTGGGTTGCGCATATCTGCCGCCTGCTCTTCCATCCAGTCGCCGGCATTATCTGTTCCAGCGGCGTAGTTTACGCGCACCTCGGCCTTTCCTTTTTTGGAATTGCTCTTGCGGTAGTGGTCGATAATCTTGCGTTTCAGGATGGAGATGAGCCATGTGCGCTCAGTAGAATTTCCCTTGAAGCGGTGGGCGCTTTTCAATCCTGCCAAAAATGTTTCAGATACCAGATCCTCAGCTAGGGCGCTGTCGTTCACCCTCGTGATGGTGTAATTGAAAAGGTAGTCGCTGTAGCGATCCACCCATTTTTCCGGTATTAATTTGACTTCTGGCACCTTATTTTCTCTTGTGTTCCTGCCCGTTTTTAGGCTAGGCTCTTTCGTTAACGTACTCATCTTTTTTTATTAAACCGCTGCGGCGCAGTAGGGCGTTGACGTCTGGTTCGCTCCCGCGAAAACGTTTATACAACACCATCGGGTCCTCTACGCCCCCCTGTGACAGCACATGATCACGGAAAGCCCGTGCCGTCCCCTCATCAAACACCCCTTTCTCCCTGAACAGTTCAAAGGCATCTGCATCCAGCACCTCGGCCCATTTGTAGCTGTAATATCCAGCGCTGTAGCCGCCCTGAAAGATGTGGCTAAAGGCCGTACTCATGCAGCTGCCTTCCCCATCTGGGTACAGGTCGGTTTGAATGAATGTCTTTTGCTCGTGTTTTTTCACATCGTCCACATGGCGTGGATCGATCCCGTGCCAACTCATGTCCAGCATCCCAAAACTGAGCTGTCGCAGCGTTTGCAATCCTTCTTGGAAAGTAGCTGCCGCCTTGATGCGCTCTATGTATTCCTGCGGGATGATCTCGCCGGTCTCGTAGTGTTTGGCAAACAGTTCCAGCGCTTCTTTCTCATAGCACCAATTTTCCAGGACTTGGCTAGGCAATTCCACAAAATCCCAATGCACCGATGTTCCGGATAGGCTCTCGTAAGTCGTATCTGCCAGCATCCCGTGTAGCGCATGGCCAAATTCATGGAACAGCGTCGTCACCTCGTTAAAAGTGAGTAGGGAAGGATTGGTGCTGGTGGGTTTGGTAAAGTTGCACACGATCGAGATATGAGGCCTGATGTTCTCACCATCACGTCTGGACTGTCCTTTAAACGAGGTCATCCACGCACCGTTGCGCTTGCCCGATCTCGGGAAAAAGTCGGCGTAGAAGATGGAATTCAGCGAGCCATCCTGATTTTTGACCTCATAGGTCATGACTTCTTTATGGTACTTCTGGACTTCATCTGTTTTATGAAACGTCAGTCCGTAAAGTCGTTTTGCGATGGTAAACACCCCATCAATCACGTTTTCCAGTTTGAAATACGGCTTTAGCTGCTCATCGTCCAGATTGAACTGGCGCTGCTTGAGTTTCTCGCTGTAGAAAGCCGCATCCCATTTTTGTAACTTCTTGAAAGTCTCGGTTTCTTCTGACTGGCTGGAAATTGTTCTCGCAAAGTTTTCCAATTCCTGAAACTCATGCTCTGCCGCTGGCATTGCCTTTTCCAAAAGTTCTTCCAGAAACTCATTGACTTTCTCAGGGCTCTTGGCCATGCGCTCTTCCAGTACAAAATGTGCGTGGCTGTCGTAGCCTAGCAATTGAGCACGCTCATAGCGCAATCTGGTGATGTCCAGAACGATCTGCTGGTTATCGTGCTCATCCTGATACGATCGCGACGAAAACGCCCGATACAGCTTTTCCCGCAACTGCCTATTTTCCGCATACTTCATAAACGGGATGTAGCTGGGGTAGTCCAGCGTAAAAACGTATCCGTCCTTGTCTCGGGATTCTGCGGTTTCCCTCGCCGCCTGCCTCGCCGATTCCGGCAATCCCTTCAGATCGTCCTCATCGGTGATGTGCATTTCAAAAGCATTACTTGCTGCCAGCACATTCTCGCCAAACTGCAATGACAATTGCGCCAACTGCTCGTCGATTTTGCGCAATTTTTCTTTATCCGATTCTGGTAGATTGGCACCATTGCGCGCAAAACGCTTGTAGGTCTTGTCCAGCAGAGTTGCCTGTTCTGTGGTCAGGTCCAGCGAGTCTTTCTGATCGTAGATGGTCTTGACGCGCGCAAACAATTCCTCATTCAGCGTCACATCATTACTGAACTTGGTCAGTTGCGGGCTCACCTCACGGGCAATGCGCTGGATCTCATCATTGGTTTCGGCGCTATTCAGGTTAAAAAAAATGCTGGAAATCCTGCTCAGTCGTTCACCGCTCGCATCCATGGCGGCGATGGTATTTTCAAAAGTAGGTTCTTCGGTTTGGTCTGTGATCGTTGTGATATCGGTGTAGGCTGCTTGTATCGCTTTCGCGAAAGCGGGCTCAAAATGATCATTTTCAATCAGATCAAATGGCGCTGTGTCCTGATAGGTCGTGAATTCCTTTAAAAGTGGATTCTCGTTTTCTTTCATATATGTAAAATTAAAGGAGACTAAATCGTCCTTATGAATAGTTTTGTTAAACTTAATTGCCTGAATGGTTAAACAAACTAGATAAAAAAGTAGCCGTAAAAACCCAGCCCTACCATTAGGACAACGTGGGCGATGCCTAGGTAATTGTAGCGTTTGCTGGTGAATTGACGGTTGATGACCATGGCCATCAGAAAGTTGATAGCAGCAGCGGTCAGAAAATGCCATTTGATGATTTCACTTGAGCTTAAAGCGAAAACGAACCAAACGACCGTCACCACTATCATAAAAATTGAGGCGATGGAATAGCCTTTAGCCATTGAGGTCTGCCGCGGCTTTGATCACCTTTTCCTTGAGACCTTGCTTGTATTTAATTATGCGGTCAAGGATTTCTGGATCGCTTGCACCTAGGATTTGAGCGGCGAGTATTCCGGCATTTTTTGCACCGTCAAGAGCAACCGTTGCCACGGGAACACCGCCAGGCATTTGAAGGATACTCAGTACGCTGTCCCAGCCATCAATGCTGTTGCGGCTTTTCACAGGAACCCCGATCACCGGCAGCGGACTCAGACTCGCCACCATTCCCGGTAGGTGCGCGGCACCACCGGCACCAGCGATAATGGCTGCGATGCCATTTTCATGAGCAGTCGAGGCAAAGTCATACATTTTTTGCGGAGTGCGGTGGGCACTTACGATGTCTACCTGCGTCTCGATCTGCAATTCTGCTAACACATCAATGGCTTCTTTCATGACCGGCATATCGCTGATCGAGCCCATGATTACGGCAATCTTTTTTCCCATAGGGCGAAATTAGTGAATCTGGTGATAGTGAAATTTTCAAAAGTTGATTCACTTGTAGTTCTTTAAAAGAGAACTTTTGTATCTTTGTTCTACATTTGAGAGATGAAAAGAATAATTTCAAAGCGAGTTTTGAGGGAGTACTGGGAGAAGCACGCTGATTCAGAGCAGTATTTGAAAACTTGGTACGATACGGCGAAGAAGTCTAATTGGCAAGCACCCTCAGACGTAAAGCAAACTTATGTGAGCGCAAGTATTCTCAAAGCTGGAAGAGTTGTTTTCAATATCAAAGGCAATGATTACCGTCTGTTGGTAAAATTTAATTACGAGAAACAATGGGCTTTTATCAGGTTCATTGGGACTCACTCAGATTACGATCAGATTGACGCAAATACAATTTAGAAATGAGCATAAAACCTATAAAAACAGAAGAAGATTATCAAGCTGCTTTGAGCAGGCTTGAAGAGATTTTTGACGCACCAGTAAATACACCAGAAGGTGATGAGGCTGAGATTTTGTCGCTTTTGATCGAGAATTATGAAAACGAGTTTTATCCGATCGAGGCGCCTGATCCGATTGAGGCAATTAAAATCAGGATGGAGGAACTGAATTTGCGTCAGAAGGATCTCGTTGGAGTAATCGGTGGTAAAAGTCGTGTGTCTGAAATTTTAAATCGCAAAAAGCGATTGACAGTCGAGATGATTCGTGAATTGGAATCTAAGTTGCAGATTTCGGCATCAGTTTTGGTCAACAACTACACATTGGCAAAATAACCTAGGAAATTGAATGTAAGGCTAGAGTGAAATATTCTGCAATCATTTCCTTGTTTTCCAGATAGTCTGCTATATCAATTTTTGATGTTCTCATTTTATTTTTCTTCCATCACAAATGTATCCGAATGGATACAAACCTATGTAGTCTTTTGTGACTGTCAAAATCTTTGAATTGAAATATCCGAAGCACAAATGTGACAGCGTAGTGGAAAAGAAAAACACAGAGCGGCCCATAAATTGAACTACTTAACGTTGTTGCAACAAGTATCCGTGCGATTACCATTTAATTTTGAGCTATGAACAGATTAAAACAGTACCTAAAAATCTTACCTGTATTCCTTTTCGTTGCCTGTGGTAATGCACAAAAAACTGAATCTACAGAGAAAAACAGCGAACCAAAAGAATATAAAGTCAGCAAAACAAATGACGAGTGGCGAGAGTTACTGAGCTCTGAAGAATTTCAAGTCTTGCGCAAGGCAGGAACAGAACGACCTTTTACAAGTCCGCTGAATAATGAGAAGCGCGCAGGAACTTTGATTTGTGCAGCTTGCTATGCGCCACTTTACAAGAACGAAAACAAATTTGACAGCGGGACCGGATGGCCCAGTTACGATCAGGCAATAGAGGGACAGGTAGAAAAAGACGTCGATTACAAAATCGGTTACGCCCGCACCGAGGCTAAATGCAATACCTGCGGCAGCCACCTAGGACACATTTTTGATGATGGCCCACGCAAGACAACAGGAAAACGCCATTGCATCAACGGTGTGGCACTCGATTTTGTACCTGAGGGTGAGCAATTACCAGAACTACGCAAATAAACACCCATGACCGAAGAAGATTTCAAAAAGAAACTGACCCCAGATCAATACTACGTGCTCAGAGAAAAAGGCACCGAGCGGCCATTTACGGGAAAATATAATACGCACTACGAAAAAGGTGTTTACAGTTGTGCTGCTTGCGGTCAGGCGCTGTACAAAAGCGAAGATAAATTTGACTCGGGCTGCGGCTGGCCCAGCTTTGACGACGAGATCGAGGGTGCTATCGAGCGCAAGCGCGACGTCTCACACGGCATGATTAGAACCGAAATTCTGTGTTCGAATTGTGGTAGCCATCTCGGTCACGTTTTCAACGACGGACCAACACATACTGGAATCAGGCATTGTGTGAATAGTTTGAGTTTGGATTTTGAGAAGAAGTAGCATCGTTTACTCATCAGTAGTAAGAACAAGGTCAAAATAACAAACTGCTGGTGGAGGCGGTGGTGGATTAGGTATTAGGCGTTCAATGAAAAACGAATAACTATTTTGACTCAACAACTTTTTCGATTCATTGACATTTAATTCATTTAAATCTTTACCAAAGATTGTTTCTGATTTCGTTTTTAGGAATTTTAAAAATTCTTCTTCAACAATACTGAAGATTGATTCTTCTAATTCTTTGTCACTTCCTCGAAATTCATATTCTATTAGAAAATTATAGGATAATCTTCTAATGTTAAAATTGCGATTAAAGGATTTATTGACTCTCTTGGAAAGTTCACTAATGTTTACTAAATCATCATTATAAAAAATTTAATTACTCGAATTTACTAGAATTCTTTTTCTACCACGAAGACCACATACATAGGTGAAGTCTTCGCAATTATTTTCGGCTGTCACAATACTTTTTCTCCTTATCCCATTATAAAAGATATTAAATGGCTCATACTCGAAACAGCTTGATCCGTATTCCTCTTCAAGTTTTGATAGAATCTGTCTTGAATTGAATTTGTAATTATCCAAACGAAATTCAGGTGCGGGATCATCTCGCTTTTCGGCGTAATAAACCAAATCAAAACAAGATTCGGCTTTGGGAATTGGTTCGTAATCCTCGTTACAACTCACGAGAATCAGAATAAATAAAGCTATAATCGATAAGAGAAAGACTAGCCGCATAGTTGGTTTTAAAATTTCGAATCAAGCTTTATTCCAAGTTTCAATACTATGCAGTTTATTAGGTTTTGAGCTTGTACTCAAAGCAATCAGTTGGCGCTTAAAGAGGAAATATTATTTAAGATGAACTTTGCAGTACACCATTAAGTTAAGTGTAGATTTTGTACCAGGTATGAAAAAACTCCCACTTTCCTATTACCAGCAAGACGATGTCGTAGCCGTCGCAAAGGACCTAATCGGAAAAAAGATCGTTAGCAATATTGATGGGAAGTACTGCTCAGGCATCATCACGGAAACCGAGGCATACCGAGGAGTATTGGACAAAGCCTGTCATGCGCATCTGGGCCGATTTACAGACCGTACCAAAATCATGTATGAAAACGGTGGCGTTGCTTACGTCTATCTGTGTTACGGCATCCACAACCTTTTCAACATCATTACCAACACCGACGCGCAAGCAGATGCCATTTTAATCCGTGCTGCAGAACCTCTGGAAGGAATCGATCACATGTTGCAGCGTCGCGGGAAAGACAAACTAGATAAAACCTTGACTTCTGGGCCCGGTAATTTCAGCAAGGCTTTTGGTCTCGACAGATCGCATTACGGCGCAGATCTGACTGGTGACTTGGTATGGATTGAGAAGCTTGAAAAATCTCGCTTTCGCGAAAGCGGTATTGCGATTAGCAAACGCATTGGCATCGACTACGCAGAGGAAGACGCAGACCTGCCATGGCGATTTTATCTAGCCGACAGTAAATACATTAGCAAGCGTCTAAAAGACGATGTGATTGAAAATTAAAAGTCCACTATCATCAGACAGCGGACTTGATATTTTGTCAGCCTGAGCTTGTCGTAGGCGGTGATCAAAATCCCCCGTGATGCGCTATGACTTGCTCAGAGTGACAGAAATGTCAAATTAATCGGGGTCAAATTTTGTCAGCCTGAGCCTGTCGAAGGCGGTGACCTAAATCTTCCTTGTTGCGCTTCGACAAGCTTAGAGTGACAGTAGTATTTAAAACTGCTCAACTTCTGTACTACCGGCCATGGCGACCGTACTGGAAGCCCCAGCTGTAACTGTATTCTGTACCGCATCAAAGTAGCTGGTACCTACAAAGCCTTGGTGCTTGACTGCATTGAAACCATCTTTTTGTAGGGCAAACTCACGTTCTTGTAATTCTGAGTAACCTGCCATACCGCGCTCTTTATACGCTTTAGAAAGTTCAAACATGCTGGTATTCAAAGCGTGAAATCCTGCAAGCGTAATGAACTGGAACTTGTAGCCCATCGCAGCCAGTTCCTCACGGAAAGTCTCCATCTCCTGAACACTCAATTTAGCCGCCCAATTAAAGGATGGCGAGCAGTTGTAGGCCAACATTTTACCAGGGTAAACCGCGTGGATAGCTTCGGCAAACTGGCGTGCGTAATCTAGGTCTGGATTACTGGTCTCCATCCAGATCAAGTCGGCGAATGGTGCATAACTCAAACCTCTAGCAATTCCTTGCTTGATGCCGTTTTTCACCTTAAAGAAACCTTCTGCAGTACGGTCACCTTCAATAAATGAGTGATCTCTAACATCGATATCGCTGGTTAAAAGATTTGCAGCATCGGCATCAGTTCTGGCGATGATCAATGATGGAACACCCATCACATCGCTGGCAAGTCTCGCTGCAACCAGTTTGTTAATCGCCTCCTGTGTAGGAACAAGTACTTTCCCGCCCAAGTGACCACATTTCTTGGCAGAACTCAACTGGTCCTCAAAGTGAACTCCCGATGCACCGGCCTCAATCATGGCCTTCATCAATTCAAAGGCATTCAAATTCCCACCAAAACCGGCCTCGGCATCTGCGACGATAGGAACTAGATAATCTATTTTGTCCTCAGTACCGTTCACAGACTGAATCTGATCACGACGTATAAGAGCATTGTTGATGCGCTTAACGACCATCGGGACGCTGTTGGCTGGATACAAAGACTGATCTGGGTACATTTCGCCGGCAAGATTTGCATCGGCGGCTACTTGCCATCCGCTCAAGTAGATTGCTTCAAGACCAGCTTCTACTTCTTGTACGGCCTGGTTGCCCGTAAGAGCACCTAGGCCAGCTACAAAGTCTTGGTTGTTCAATCGGTTCCAGAGCTTTTCTGCACCCAGTTTTGCGATACTGTGTTCAATGGTTAAAGAGCCTTGTAGTTTCACTACTTCTTCAGCCGTGTAAGGGCGTTCTACATTTTCCCATCTGGGGTTGACGGTCCAGTCGGTAATGAGCTGTTGAATTCTTTCTTCGGTATTCATAATTTAAAATTTAGGGTTAAGGATTAAGAGTTAAAGTTTATATCTGTTGGTATGCGGGAATCGTCAGGAATTCCACAAAGTCTTCTCTAGTGACCAAATCATCAAACAATTCGATCGCAGCTTGTAGATACGAGCAATCATTTTCTGCACAGTTGCGCTGTGTTTCCAGTATTTCGATTTCCTCGTCCAGCAAGTCTTTGTAAAGCAGCAAGTCCATTTTACGACCATCTTCCATGATTGCCTCGTGTTTGACCCATTGCCATAGCTGCGCTCGGGATATTTCGGCTGTGGCAGCGTCTTCCATTAAGTTGTTCAGCGCTACCGCCCCAAAGCCTTGTAGCCAAGCTTCCAAATACCTTATGCCGACATTGATATTCAATCTCACGCCTTTCTCGGTTATAGTGCCTTGCGGTTGCGCGAGCAAGTCTTTTTGTGTCACTACCAGATCATCCAGTGTTTTGTCTAATTGATTAGGTGCTGGGATGTGTCGGTCAAAAATCTCCATGGCAAGGGGAACAAGTCCAGGGTGAGCTACCCAAGTACCGTCGTGTCCATTTTTCACTTCAGTGATCTTATCCTTAGCCACTTTTCTAAGGGCGCGCTCGTTGCGGCGGTCATCGCCTTTGATCGGAATTTGAGCTGCCATTCCACCTATGGCTAAGATGCCGCGTTTGTGACAACGCTGTATAACATATTTAGAATATGCTGCCATGAGCGGCGCACCCATGGTTACTTGTGACCGATCTGGCATCGTAAACTGCTTGTGATAACGCAGTTTTTTGATGTAGGAAAAAATGTAGTCCCAGCGACCGCAATTCAATCCTACGATGTGATCGCGTAGCTCGTAGATGATCTCGTCCAGCTGGAAACTTGCTGTAATGGTTTCTACAAGAACTGTTGCTTTGATCGTGCCGATTGGAATATTCAAAAGCTCTTGAGCAAAGATGAATACCTCATTCCACCATCTGGCCTCGTTGTAGTGCTCGAGCTTTGGCAAATAGAAATAAGGCGCGGTGCCTTTTTCCAACAAAGCTTGAACATTATAAAAAAAGTAAAGGCCAAAATCAAACAATGATCCTGAAATGTTTACTTCCTCTACAAGACAATGACGCTCATCCAGATGTAACCCGCGGGGCCTTACCAGCAGCACTGCAGGAGATTCATTCAATTGATAGGTTTTGTTTTTCTCTGGGTGAGTAAATTCTATGCTTCCATTCACCGCATCCCTCAGGTTGATCTGTCCTTCAACTACGTTGTTCCAGCTAGGTGCTGTGCTGTCCTCAAGGTCGGCCATAAAGGTTTTTGCACCAGAGTTTAAAGCATTGATTACCATTTTGCGATCGGTAGGGCCGGTGATTTCTACTCGGCGATCCTGAAGGTCAGCTGGGATCGGGCCAACTGTCCAATCACCTTCCCTTAGGTTTTCTGTCTCAGATGGGAAGTCTGGGAATCGACCAGCATCAAACTGTGCTTGCTGGCATTCTCTGTTTTGAAGAAGTAATTGCCTTGCTGGCTCAAATTTTTGATGAAGGGCCTGAAGGAAGACCAGAGCTTTATCTGTCAGAATTTCTGGGAATTGTTTGACTGCGTCGATATGGACTCGTGGCTTTGTAATGGTGTTGATCGTCATAGCGGTATAATTTGCGAACAATATTATAACAACGAATTTATAGAAACAAGCGAACGTTCGCTAAATTGTATTTATTCGATGAAATAAACTAGTTCATCGTTATATTGCATGCTATGGATGATGATTATATCAAGTTGATTTTTGGTCTGAAGCTCAAGCAGATACGTACGGATAGAGAACTTTCTTTATTTGGTTTGTCTAAGCTTACAGGACTTTCAAAGTCCTATCTAAATGAAATCGAGAACGGAAAGAAGTATCCTAAACCTGATAAAGTTGCTCTGCTGGCAGAGAAATTAGACATCCCTTATGATCAGATGGTTTCCTTAAAACTGGACAAGAATCTTGCGCCGGTTGGCGAGATTTTGAAATCGGGCTTGCTCAAAGAACTACCTGCAGAATTATTCGGAATCAAAGAATCGCAATTGATAGACATCGTGGCAGCGGCGCCAGCCAAAGTCACTGCCTTTATCTCTACCATCATCAAAATCTCCCAGAATTATGAATTCTCTAGAGAGAGCTTTTATTTGGCATCGGTACGTTCCTTTCAGGAAGCCAACAATAATTACTTCAAACATCTGGAGGATGCTGTGGATCAGTTCAGGAAACAGTATCAAATTACAGGCAAGCACGATCTTACTGGTAAGGAATTGGAAACACTGCTTAAAGAGGAGCTCAATTACAAGATTGAGGAACTCAAATCAGACGAGCCAGCGGTGCGCGATGCATTGCGTAGCGTTTTTATACCTAAGTCAAAAACCCTCCTTCTGAGAGAAGATCTGGATGAGGCGCAGCGCACCTTTATTTATGCAAAGGAAGCAGCCTATCATTTTCTCAACATAGAGGAACGACTCTTCACTTTTCCATGGATCAATTTCAACACCTTCGATGAGGTATTAAACAATTATTACGCATCCTATTTCGCCGGTGCGCTGGTAGTCCCAAGAAACAACCTGATAGGGGTGATGCAGGATTTCTTAGATAAAAAAGATCCTGATCTAAAAATGCTCAGCGATGCCATCAGCGCTTTCAATGCGTCACCCGAATCTTTTTTTCAGCGATTGACCAATATTCTACCTGAGGCTTTTTCTATCAAAAATCTCTTTTTCCTCAGATTCGGATTGAAGAAAGGTGATACCGATTTTGAACTGAACAAGGAGTTACATCTACAGCAGCAACACGCCCCGCGAGGCAACGGGATTTATGAACATTACTGCAGGCGCTGGGTGAGCCTGCAAGCATTGAAAAAACTGGAAAGCAACGACCAAGAAACAATCTACGACATTCAGATTTCGCAGTTTGTAGAAACCGGTCAGGAATATTTGATACTTGCCGCAGCCGCGCGTGATCCATTCAAGCCAGACAACTATCGGTGCGTGACGCTCGGTTTACTGATCAATACCCATTTAAAGCGCAAAGTCAAATTTCTCAACTCAAAAACTATTGAGCGGGTGGAAGTAGGGGTGACCTGTGAACGTTGTCCCATTGAAGATTGTAAAGTACGCGCGGTTGACAATGTGATTTTAAAGAAGCAGCAACGCAATCAAGTGTTGCAGGACTTTGTCTCTGGATTGATTGAGGAATAGTTAGAAAGGTGATTTTTTCCGTTACGCTTTCGCGAAAGCGTAATAAGGAACTATCACGTGGTCAATAAAGTCATCGCCTACGCTCTGCCTTAAGCGGCAGACAGGCTAGGCTCAGGCTGACACAAAAAGTTTAATCTGAGAATTTTAAAAAATTCTGTCACGCTGAGCTTGTCGAAGCGCGTCGTCGATTTTTTCTAACATCGCCTTCGACAAGCTCAGGCTGACATTAATGGAATAAAGTTAAAATATGTGCGCTTTCGCGAAAGCGGAATTATTAAAATCTAATCCAACTTAAACACATCCATCTCTACCGTATAATCATTGATCAGGCGATCTTCAATCGGAGAATCGTAGGTGATCAGGATGGTTTTTTCATCGATGAAAGCTAGTCCCTCGGCTTTTTCGTAACCGTGTTGCGCGTGAGTTCTCACCGTATCAAACAAATGCACTGGATCGTGGATAATGGTCGCGTGGACATCATCGAGCGCGTCAGGAATCTTGTAGATACTAATGGTGCCGTCCAAATCCATGGTAGGTCCAGCCAAAATGTACATGTCACCTTTTTTGTCGATATTCAACTCGCGGATTCCCATTCCCTGAAGATCAATGAAGTGCTTTCGGTAGATGTGATCCTCGCCGTCTTGCGGTAGGATGGTTAGCATGTTGTCGTGACTTATGTAGGAGATCTCGATAATGACTGCAAAACCACCTAGCACCGGTCCGCGCAGACCTAAGAAAATACGATCATCTTCCACTGCTAGGCCCTCGATGTCAAACCCATTATCCTTACAAGGAATGTCCATGTATCTTTTTAGGTGCTGGTCATTCAATAGCATATTATGGATTTCATTACCATAGGTACCACCTTTGAGCATAAGCGGCTTAATAGTTTTGCCATTGTATTCGCCTTCTTTGACTAGATGGTAATGTCCATCCTTTTTGATGCACGGAATGCAACCCAGCGAAAACCGATTTTTATCTTGCTTGACTTCGGCGAGTTTTGCCACGCCCTCCTCGATGTCGTCATCCTCGTCTGGAGTGTTGCGTTTCAGGCTCATACTGCCGCAGAACCATAAATACGGCTCGCAATACGCCAGCGACTCGATGTCCATCTCATCGTCATCTGATGGCAAATCAAAAAAATCTGCCATCTCGTAATGCTCGTGGTTGCCATAGCCGTCATCTTTTGGCGTCAGTTTCTCAATCCCAGCGTCCTCGTCATAGCTCACAAAAAGCGTATCGCCTACGATAAGTGCGCTGCTAATTTCGGTCGTGACGGCGTCTAAGTTGTGGTAATCCTCTTGGAACTCAAGTCTGCAGCGGCGTTCGGGCTTTTTGGGATCGGTCATGGGATGGGTTTTGGTTTAAAGGTAGGGGAGAAGGGAAGTTTGAAATCTAAACCTAAATCTAAACTTGAGTTTATGTGAGGACTGAAATTGAATTTGCATTTGAATTGCCTGTAACCGCCTTCGACAGGCTCAGGCTGACATGAAAAAATGCTAACGATTTTGTGAATTACTGTCACGCCGTCCCGATAGAAATCGGGATGTCGAAGCGCATCAGTTTTTCCAAATCTGTCTCGACTGCGCTCGACATGACATCTGGAATACAAACCATTAGATGTTAACGTAGCGGTGAGAAGCTGAAATAAATTCAGCTTGACAGTAGTTCGCGGGGATGTATGTTGATGAAAATGTGCATCTGACAGGCCGCGTATAGATTTTCATTAAATATTTGACTATCGAACGGAATTGTGCTGCTTTCATTTTTGCTTGATCAAAAACGAAACAAAAAATCAAGGCTGAAGAACCTAGATCTAAAAATTTTGCTTGCTACGGCGCGAAAAGAAGGTACTGTGATTATAAAAGAATTCTCCATTATAACGACACCAGTTGGCCGACATGCTAAATTAGAATCAAGGATTTTCGCTGTACCCTACGCTTCGCTTCATTTTTTACGATCTATGTTCTTAGGCCATTTTCAAACGAAGAAATAATGGCATTTATGAAGTGGTGAGGTTCTCGAACCACGATTGGTTAGTTGATTTGTTCTCGACTGCGCTCGAACTGACATTTGGGGCACAAATTATTTGATGTTTACGTAGCGGTGAGAAGCTGAAACCAGTTCAGCTTTACAGATGGGATTTCTACCTACAGTTTTACACTTGAACTTATACTTACACTCACACTTATTACTCTGCCACCTTGTCACCAGCGGTTGCTTGGTATTTTGTTTGACTAGCACAGGGTTGAATAGAAATACTGGTTTTTGCGGAAGCTGTAGGAGTTACGCTTTCGCGAAAGCGGGATTATAAAATATCAAAAAACACGACACATGTCACAACAAGGTAAAATCAATGTAGCGGTAGAGAATATCTTCCCGCTGATCAAGAAATTCCTTTACAGCGACCACGAGATCTTCCTGCGTGAGCTGATTTCAAATGCGACGGATGCGACGCTGAAACTGAAACACCTGGCCAACATAGGCGAGGCCAAGGTCGAGCTGGGCGACCAGCAGATCGAGGTGAAGATCAATAAGGACCAGAAGACACTTCACATTATCGATCAGGGGATCGGGATGACTGAGGACGAGGTGCAGAAATACATCAACGAGGTGGCGTTTTCTGGGGCTGAGGAGTTCCTTGAAAAATACAAGGACACGGCAAAGGACGCGGGGATCATCGGGCATTTTGGCCTAGGGTTCTACAGCGCATTTATGGTGGCAGACCGTGTGGAGATCATTACCAAATCCTATAAAGATGCGCCGGCGGTGCATTGGTCATGTGACGGCTCGCCCAACTATACGATCGAGGAGGCTGAAAAGAGCGATTTTGGTACCGAGATCATCCTGCACATAAGCGATGATGAGGAGGAATTTCTGGAAGAAAGCCGAATCCGTGAGCTGCTGACCAAATACAACAAGTTTATGCCGGTGCCGATCAAGTTTGGTACCCGCACAGAAACGCTACCCAAACCCGAAGACGCCAAAGAGGACGATCCAGCGCCTACACAGGAAGTGGATGACATCATCAACAATCCTGACCCAGCGTGGACCAAGCAGCCGGCAGATCTGGAAGCCGAGGACTATAAAAAGTTCTACCGCGAGCTGTACCCGATGCAGTTTGAGGAGCCGCTTTTCAATATCCACCTGAATGTGGATTATCCGTTCAACCTGACGGGAATCTTGTACTTCCCAAAACTCACAACCGATCTAAACGTTCAGCGTGATCGCATCCAGCTGTATCAGAATCAGGTTTTTGTTACTGATAATGTAGAGGGAATCGTACCAGAATTCCTGACGATGCTGCGCGGGGTAATCGACAGTCCTGATATTCCGCTCAACGTATCTCGTTCCTACCTGCAGGCAGATGGCGCGGTTAAGAAGATAAGCAGCTACATTACCCGTAAGGTGGCAGATAAGCTCAAGTCGCTGTTCAACGAGGACCGCAAGGCTTTTGAAGAAAAGTGGAACGATATCAAGATCGTGATCGAGTACGGGATGCTGAGCGAGGAGAAATTTTTTGAGAAGTCTGACAAGTTTGCGCTTTATCCTACCGTAGATGGCGAGTATCACACATGGGATGAGTTGATCGAGAAGATCAAGCCTGCCCAGATTGATAAGGACGATAAAACTGTAATCCTTTACGCCAGCAACAAGGATGCGCAGCACAGCTACATTCAGGCGGCAAAAGACAAGGGCTACACCGTACTGCTGATGGACAGCCCGATCGTGGGTCACCTGATGCAGAAGCTGGAGAGCGAAAAGGAGAAAGTAAGTTTCGCTAGGGTAGATGCAGACCATGTGGATAACCTGATCAAGAAGGAAGAAGAGCAGATCTCTAAACTGAGCGACGAGGAGAAGGACAAATTGCGCGAAAGCATCACCGATGCGATTGCAGATACGACCTACACTGTGCAGGTAGAGGCCATGAGTAGCGATGCCGCGCCATTTATGATCACTCAGCCAGAATTCATGCGCCGTATGAAGGAGATGCAGGCGACTGGCGGTGGCGGTATGATGGGCTTTGGCGGGATGCCAGAAATGTACAATCTGGTCGTCAACGCAAACCATGAGCTAGTTCAAGAGATCTTTAATACCAAAACCGATAAAAAGAAGCAACGCCTGATCAAACAGAGCGTTGATCTTGCCAAGCTATCCCAAGGACTGCTAAAAGGCGAGGCGCTGACAGAGTTTGTGAAGCGCAGCTATGAGATGGTGAAGTAGCGGGTAGTGCTTGGCGATTAGCGATTAGTTCTTAGCTATTTGCTATTCGGTTGAAGCGGATAGATTAAATTCCCCTGGCAATTTGCTGGGGGTTTTTTGTCTTGGTGCTCTCGCTGCCTGTGGCAGCGATCAGGCTATCGCCCAAATCTTTGACATGAAAAAGGGTTCCATCTCTATTCTTGTGCCGGAGTCAGGGTATCTTGTTATCGATGTATTCGTGAGATCTTTAAAAGTAGCGATGTCTAAGTAGAGGTACAATGGTATTCTGCCCTTTATGGCTATCTTCGATAACCAACAAAACAAAATTCACGGCAAACCATCACGCCGCCTCGACCACTGCTGTGCAGCGTCGCGTATAGCGCTTCATTTGTAAAATATTAAAAAAACTGAATGGGAATTGTAGCATATAACTACGTAGTTGACGATTCGATAATTGACCAAATTTTGAAATCGGATTTTGATATTGACGAATATTTTTCAAGTCAACTAATGGACCACGAATATCAAGGTTCTCATTTTGAGAAAGGAGGAATTTTGTTTTGGCAAGGTGTAAAAGCTTGGTCACCTATGTATGAATTGCTTAAAGTTTTAGATGAATCAGAAAATCAAGTTTTGAGTAAAATACAGAACGACCAATATTACATTGCTGAATCTGAAAAAAATGACCGAATTTATTATTATCGCTCTTCAGTCGTTAAAGAAATTTGGAGTGAATTAAGAAATATATCAATTGGAAAAATAGAGAACTCAATTGATAACCCTGAAATAGTAAAAGCAATTAGCTCTATTGAAGGTTATTGGAATAAGAGGATTGAAAGGAAAATCCACGTAGTAATGGAATTTTTCGAACTTTATAAAGCGTTTTATGAAGCTCAATTGAGAGATAAAGGAATAATAACAACATTTGGATAAAGAACATTTTACATGAATGTCTAACCGCAATTACGGCGGATTCGACTATGTATGAATCCACTCGAAATTGCTGACGTCTGTGCTAAACCGAAAAATTTACGTGCTTTAACTAGTAACGAAATCATTGCCAAAACCATTCAAATCAATTAGCTAGCCCGCTTTGCGGTCGTCGTGAGCTCGTTTTCACTCGGTTCGGCTGGCGCCGCCCCGCGTTGCTATGTTTTACTTTGCAAAAAACCTTATGTGCGATGCGCGAGGTAAGCTCGCCGCTCGCAGAAAAAATTCATCTAATATTCAAGTACATTCTCTCACCGCCAACGGCGGTTTGCAAATAGACAATTTACCAATAATCGTTTGGATGCTTCAATAATCTTAGCAGCTTGCAAATAGGGCTTAAGTTTGTTCCATAGATAAATATTATGAAAACTAGGAGTATAATATTATTATTTCCGATGCTCTTCACATTTTACTCTTGTCAGATGAAAGAAGTCGAGATAAAGCCAAATGAAAGAGGGGTGATTTTCAAAAGGTTTGAAGGTGGAGTTGACACAACACAGGTTTATCAACCTGGAAAGTATAAAATACCTGACCATGACAGATTGATTATATACAATATAGACTCACAAGTTGATCAGTTAAATCATCAATTCAATTCCCAAGATGAAGCTCTCTTGGCGATATCTTTACAGCTAGAATTCAAACCCATACCCGATAAGGTGGCACTTTTACATTACTATATCGGTGAGGAATATTATGACTTGGTTGTTAAAGAAAAAGTTGGATCTGTCATCGATACTTCCTTTTCTGACTGGCCGTCTCAAAAGATTCTTTCAAACAGCGGCATGAATTTTAATAGTGAAATAGAAGCTAAGGCGAAAAAGTCTTTAGCCACCAAATACATCGAATTGGAATCTTTGAAGGTGATCGATCTAAAATCATTGAGCAAGGATTGACTGCCTTAGGTATTTATTATAATTTGAAGGATGTCTGATTTTATTTCCGACATTCTAATTGATTTCTTATATACTTTCACAAGTGAAATAGGCGCAGCCGTGCGGTGGATCTTTTTGAGAAAGCGATATTCCTATTCACAACTCAAAACTCAAAATTGGAACAAAAGAATCGGCTTTCTGACAACAATTGTTCTATGTTTTGGGGCTCTGTTCATGCTTAACCTTATTTGATGTAAGTTTATAGTTTCAATGAAACTATATAGCTATGAGCTCATTACATCGATCATTTCTTCTACTTGTGTTTTTGATCATTACAAGCTGTGCTCTTGAATCAGAACACGCCTTACCAAACGATGAACCTATCAACGCACAATTGATAGGCGAGTGGTGGAGTCCAGAACATCCCAATGAGAAATTGACAATTTCTGCGGCTAGCGAAATGATCTATACTATGAAATTTGAGGCTGGGGATGTAGTGGAAGAAATTACAGCTCATTCCAAAACCATCAACGGGATCATGTTTATGAATCTCACGACAATCGATAATGGCAAACGAAACAATTCGTTTTACAGTTTCCAGGTAGGTGATGACACGCTTATGTATAGCGAAGTCAATGAACAGGTACATGAAGGTGAATTTGAGTCTTCAGAGGAGCTCGTCGACTTTTTAACCAACAACCAAGACTTAAAAGATTTCTTTATGAACCCTGTCACCCTTTTAAGAAAATAGGAAATTGTAATAATTATTCTATGTTCAGAGGTCTGCAGGTTCTTTTCCTATTGATTATCTCGCCTTTTCTTTTAGGGCTGCTTCTGTATGGTTTAAAACATAAAGGAAAGGTCATTGGTAAAGTGATCCTTTCCTTCTACGTAATAGGTACAATTTGGTTAGTCAGCGTTATCAGCATTGGTATCTTATCACAGAAAAGGTTTTGGATAAATCAGATTTTAATGGCGAATACGTAATTGACCGCAGCTTTTTTCCAGGCTCACAAGCAGACTGGCAGTACAATCATTTTAGATTTAAGATTACTGAAAACAATACGATCTATTTCTACAAAACTGATGGAGAAGAAATCGTTGAAACCTATGCCGGTCGGATTTCTTCACCAGGCAATTATCATTCTGCAAGGCTTGCTATACATATGATGAAGCCAACTCATCATGTTGTTGAATCACATCCAACGATTTATCGTGAAGCATGGGGATTTTACTTGGTTTTTAAATCATCACATTATCAAAACATGTTTTTTAGAAAAGGGGAGTGGAAAGAAATAAAGAACTAATTAACTTCATTTCCTTTACTCGCCATTTCAAAAAGTAAAGGGTACAGATTGAAAATTATCCATGTCCAAGTTTGATTAAGAGTACTAAATTGTCCCATAATTTAGTACCGCATTGAAATGAAAAAAATCGCCTTATTATATTTCTTGTTGTTGCCTTTTTTTGCATTCAGTCAGCATAATGCCAATTCCCACTTTTTCAAACTTCTGGTGTTCAATCAAAATCAAGAAGTTCTTTTAATCAAGTTTGATGGTGAATGGGAAATACCAGGTTCGCGATATAAAACCAATACTACCATTCCATTAAAACTTGATCAAATGGCCGCCGATCATGGAATAACAATTCAGAACCACGATCTGAAAGCGTTGGTCACGTTTCACCATCAAAACAGGGATTACCCCACCATGATGTTTTACTATCAGGCTGATTTTGTTTCTGGTGATCTGGTTACACCCTCATGGGGTCAAGATGTCAAATGGTTTACGCTTAAGAAAGCTTACGAATTAATTCCTTATCAGGAAATGAATCACATAATTCAATCCATTGTGAAAAGCAATGATGTTCTAGAGGGTGCACTTGAAATTGAATATGATAAGTCAACTGGAAAACGCACAGGTCAATTTAAAGTGTTAGAAAAGTTGAAATAGCAAAAAGACAGCTACACCCACTTCAACAACTTCTGAACTTTCTTCAACTTCCCTTCAAACGGCGGATACTTTACCTTAAGATCCAGCCAAGTACGCCGGTGTACCATGCTTTTCTGATGGCTAAAGGTGTCAAACGTGCGTTTGCCGTGGTAGGCGCCTATCCCGCTGTTGCCCACACCACCAAAGGGCAATCGCTTGTTTACAAACTGCACGATGCTGTCATTGATCACGCCGCCGCCAAAAGAGAATTCTTGAGTAAACCATTTTGCAAAAGCGGAATCCTCGCAAAAACAGTAACCACCTAAAGGTTTAGGATAGCTATTGATCCAGTCGGCGATTTCTTGTTTGTCTGAATATTTGATAATCGGCAGTATCGGTCCAAAAATCTCATCCTGCATCACAGCTGCGTCCCGATCTGGATTTGCGACTAGGGTAGGTGCGAGATAGAGATCATCGAGGTCATGCTCGCCGCCATGGATGATATCAGCACTTTCCAAAAGTCCTAGAAGCGATTCTAGATGCTCTTTTCTAATAATGCGCGGATAATCGGGCGAGTCCTTAGGATCAGGACCATAAAAGTCGAGAAGGGCATTTTTCATCTCCGCCAGAAGACCATCAAAAATACTTTCATGTACTAGCAAATAATCTGGCGCAATACAGGTCTGTCCCGCATTGATAAACTTGCCCCACACAATGCGTCTCGCGCTTACCGTGACATTAGCCGACTCATGCACAACACAAGGATTTTTCCCGCCTAGTTCCAACGTTACGGGTGTGAGATGTTCAGCTGCTGCTTGATAGACTTTTTTGCCTACTGCGGGACTACCTGTGAAAAAAATGTAATCCCATGGCAGGCTGGTCAGCTGTTTGGAAACCTCGGCGTCGCCTTGAACAACACTTACGTGACCTCGATCAAAACTCGCAGAAATGACTTCTTCCAACAATTGACTTGTAGCACTTGAAAATTCACTCGGTTTTAAAACCACCGTGTTTCCAGCAGCCACGGCACCAATCAGTGGCCCTAACGCTAGCTGAAATGGATAGTTCCACGGCGAGATGATCAGGCAGTTCCCGTAGGGCTC
This sequence comes from uncultured Flavobacteriaceae bacterium, assembly GCA_964478845.1. GTDB lineage: Bacteria > Bacteroidota > Bacteroidia > Flavobacteriales > Flavobacteriaceae > Nonlabens. The sequence continues at coordinate 175,575 of CAYZJT010000003.1, forward strand.
TTTATGGATTTTGGCAGTCGAGGGGAAGTTGGCTACAGCTGGCAAAACCTTATCTGGCCTTGCCCATTTCTTTGTTTTTGAAATGTAATCTTTCAGCTCATCCATGATCACGTAGTACTCGGTCAGGAATGCTTCAAACTTACTTTTGGAAAGATCAGCCTCGAGGACATCGTAGACATCCTGTTCACGCCTGTCCAATACTGTTTTTAGCTTTTTCAACGCCTCAATCCTATTTTCCACAGGCTTAGTGTGTCCTGCCTGAAAATATGCTCGTTGCTCTGCGCGCAGCCCTTTTAAATCCTCTTCCATTCCACTAACATAGCAGGCAAGATTCGGGTCCTGATTAGCTTTTGGTAAAGATTATGATGAAAGATGTAATTTGAGTTTGCGCTTTCGCGAAAGCATAAAATCAAAAAGGCACTAGGAAATAGACTAATTCAAATACTATCTAGGTCCACACTCTCGTAAGCGCCCGCATCAGGATTGGTACCACGACTCTCGCCTAGAATATCAATTGACGATGCACTCGCAGGATCTGCTAGACCATTTGCAGGACTAGAATTGTCGATACGTAGCTGGTTGCGGTCTACGTTTTGGAAAACGGGATCCTCATTAAGAATAATGCTATCGTAAAGATTCAGATTGGAAAAATCGTAAAGCGGCTCGTTTTCAAAATCGCCAAAACGATCATCAAATTTCAGAAGGCTATTCGCAATATTAAAATTGAATGCAGAAGTCCCGTTATCCAACAGGAGCAGCTCGATATCGCGATCACCATAAATGATACTATTGGAAAAAGTCGCTTCAGTCAAAGGTTCAGACAAACCTGAATTTGGAATTGTATTGGAAAGGAGTAGGGTAGGGTCCTGACGCAGCGATTGATCCCAGTAATTGGCCAGCGTACAGTTGTTGAAATTATAACTACCGCCCAGCCTACCTACAAAAGCCGATTGTCCAGCTTTGGCAATGACAACGTTTTCTGCTTCAATATCTGCGGTTGTTCCTAGCAACCCCACCGCCGCCGAGTTGTATATCTGCGTATTGTTAATCTTCAAGGTAGCACCATTTGATGCAGGATTGCTGCTGTCCATCAAAATCCCCACGCTCGCGTTCTTGATCGTAGCGTGATTAAACTCATGATCACGACTCCCAGCCGTCAGCCAGATAGCCGCCCATTGTCCAGGAACATCATCATAAGCTGGTTCTAAGCGATCACCCTCAAAGATGACTTCGTTTTCGAGTTCATCGGTGGTAGAAAGTGCGCCATTCACTTTTAGAGATGCCTCATTTGCTGCAATGATCCCGCTATTGGCATGAAAATGTAATCGAGCTCCTGCCTCAATGGTCATGGTTTTGTTCGGTGGTATCGCTGCAAAACCATAGATGACATAGGGTTTGTCTGCCGTGAATAAAAGCTGATTGTCTTCCAAGAAAAAGCCAGGTATACAAATTTCATCTTCAGGATCACCTATAGGCAAACAGTTGACATTACCCTCACTATCCCTAGCAGGAAAAAGAAAAATAGCATCCTTTACCAGCGTGACCAATTGCACTTCCTGCAGATTAGGACCTGAATCAAATTGAATGACATCTTCATAAAGAAACTCCAGCCCGTTCCCAAAATCCATGATATCCACCGTGGTCTCAACAAAAACAAACAGCGAATCCTGAGCAAGCAATTCGACATTTTCAAAAACCTGTCCCGGTACACCATCTACAGATAAACGATATCTAGAATTGTTGCCCTGTCCCAGCGCCACTCGCGGAATCACAATGTCATCGCTACTGCGGTTGTAGACCTTGAATGTCCTGGTGCTACTGCCTATGTTAGTAAAAACAGTATCTAAGAAAACCGTATCCTGAGAAAAACCTAATCGGCCGCTGCTCAGCTCAAAGTCAAAATCATCCCTGCATGAAGAAAAGAAAATGACTAGAATCAGTCCTAAAAAAGCGAAAACGGTATTTTTCATAAGGCAACTTCAAAACGGTCACGCATCACCTGCGTGATACGGGTAGGTTTTCCAGATTTATCCAGCGCACACCAGTCAGTTAACGATTTTGCTAGTAGCTGCATATTATCTGCATTATACATCTCAATAAAACGCTGGTACTTCACATTTGTTGCTCTTCCAACTTGGGTACGCAATAGGATGTTATCACCTAAAAATGCAGGTTGTTTATACTCGATCGTGTGTTTCAAAAGCACCCAGTCAATTGATTCCAGCATTTCATCAGTTCCAACATTTTCCCAATGCGCCACCGCGATATCGTTAGCCCATTGTACGTAGACGACGTTGTTTACGTGATTCTGACCGTCAATTTCCGATGGTTCAACCTGACGTGTGAGTTCAAAAATAGGGAGGTCATCAGTCACTATTCTACCACCTTGATTTCAAACATCTTGCCCCAGCGCTTCCCCGTTACAAACAGCCTGTCGTTTTTCTTGTCATAAGCGATACCGTTCAGGACATTGTCGTTCTCGCTGTAATTGGGAATCTGGTTCTTTAACGAGCTGGTATTGATTACCGCCTCAAGCGCGCCAGTCGTGGGATCGACAATGACGATGCCGTTTTGCTGGTAGATGTTGGCATAGATCTTTCCATCAATCCATTCCATCTCATTGATCTTCTTGAAAATCTTTTTGTTTGAAACGATTTGTATGTACCGCTCTTCTTGAAAAGTATCCGGATCAATTACCCAGATCTTGTCTGTGCCATCGCTCTTGTAGAGTTTCTCGCCATCATTGGTAAGCCCCCAGCCTTGTTTGCTGCTGTTGTAAGGCCAGGTTTGAATTTGATTCAGGCTCAGATCATACACATATCCTATCTGACTTTGCCAAGTGAGTTGATAAACCTTGTCATTAAGAATGGTCAGCCCTTCAGCAAATTGGCTGTCTGGCAGCTCTACTTTTTTGATCACTTCGCCTGTGGTGGGATTGGTTATTCTGATATCGCTTTCGCGAAATTGTCCCGTGCTCTCATACAATGAATCCCCGTAGAACTCCAGCCCTTGTGTGTACGATTCCTCAAGGTGAGGGTAGGTGTTGACGATCTCAAACTTGTAGATCTTCGGTGCCTTGTCGTAAAAGCGCTTGATTGAAGTTTTGGCAGTTGAAACCCGGCCGTCTTTGTAGGCATGTGCTTTAAAAGTAAGTTCACCTAGGGGTTGATTTGTAAGCTTTCGCGAAAGCGTAAACCCAGACGCTCCTTCAATTTTACGGGCATTTTCTGTCCAGACGACACTATCGGGCGCTATATCGTATTCATCGAGCAGTTCAATTTCCACGACATCTCCAGTTTTCCAAGAAGACTTTTCGTTAGTAATTTGAGCAGTGAAACTGGTATTGAATTTATCGATCTGAGTCTTGCAGCTGGCAAACAAAAGCATAGCAATACAAGAACCAAAAATTAGACGCTGACGCATGGACGGTTTTTAAAGTAGCGAAAATAAGAACTCAGATGCGCTAACTAGCAAAATCGTAAATCTCAATTCTAAAATCACAAATCCCAAAAAGAAAATCCAAAATATTCAATCGAAACTCCCAAGTTCTAAGAAGATAGGATACACCACATAACACATAACACATACCTCACGACTCACAAACTCACAAACATTCTTTTGCCCACGTCATCCAACGCCGTATATTTGCACTGGGCAAGTCCTACACAACCAGCTCCTGCTGAACTCCCCCAGGGCGGGAACGCAGCAAGGGTAAGCGGTCGTAGCGGTGTGATGTAGGTAGCTTGCCTTTTTTTGCTCCTTATATCGAAATATAAAAGTCTGACAATCTGATGGTTACTAAAAATGTGGTTCTTATTACTGGAGCATCATCTGGATTAGGAAAAGCCGTCGCTCAACTTTTACACGAGCAGAAGTACACGGTTTATGGCACCAGCCGCAGAAAACAAACACAAGAAACTCCTTACCAAATGCTGGTCATGGATGTCCACGACCAGGAAAGCATTGACCAAGCCGTGGCAAGTTTGATGGAAAAAGAAAGACGAATAGACGTACTGGTCAATAATGCTGGCGTAGGCATCACCGGACCAATGGAAGAAACACCCATTAGCGAGGTTAAAAATGCCATGGACACTAATTTTTATGGTCCGCTGCGGGTTCTGCAGGCCGTTTTGCCACACATGAGAAACCAGAAGTCAGGGAGAGTAATCAATATCACTAGCATCGCTGGGTACATGGGTTTGCCATATCGAGGTGTTTACAGTGCGACTAAAGCCGCGCTGGAAGTTGCCACAGAAGCCTACCGTATGGAGTGTGCTCATTTGAATATCAAGTTTAGCAATCTGGCGCCTGGTGATTACGCCACAAATATTGCCGCAGGTCGTTTTCACGCACCAGTAAATCCTCAGAGTGACTACAAAGACGGTTATCAGCATACGTTGGATTTAATCGACGAGCACGTAGATAGTGGCAATGATCCTGTAGAAGTTGCCCGCAAAGTGTTTGAAATCCTTCAAACCGAGCGTCCAGGGATTCATTATAAAGTAGGCAGTCCTTTGCAAAAACTATCGGTCCTGCTCAAAAAGGTGCTTCCTGAAAAACGCTATGAAAAGATGCTGAAAAAGCATTATGGTCTGGAATAATTCGTAATTTCATCACATGAGTTTTCTGAGGGATCCATCTCTTTTGGCTAAAGGCAGCATCGACAAAAAGAGTTTGCAAAAAGCTATCGATCTTTATGACTCAAGTGAATCATACCAATTTGAAGTTGGGACTTTTCAAGGATTGAGTGAAATACACCGGGCATTATTCCATGGCTTATACGCTTTTGCTGGTAAAATCAGGACTAGGAATATCGCAAAAGATGGTTTTGTATTTGCCAATGTTGATGGTTTGGAAAAGCAAATAAAAACAATTGAGCAGCTACCTGAATACAACTTAGAAGAGATCGTTCATAAATACATACAGATGAATATGGCTCACCCATTTCAAGATGGGAATGGCCGTGCAATGAGGATATGGCTGGATATGATGTTACGGGAGAACCTAAACAAAATCGTCGACTGGCAGCATATTAGAAGGGCAAAGTATTTTGATGCCATTAAAAAAAGTCATTCCTATTCGGATGATCTTATAACACTGATTGATAATCACCTAACTGATAAAATTGATGATCGCGAAGTCATTGTCAAAGGACTTGAACAGTCTTACTTCTTTGAAGGCTATCAGAAACCCAGTCGTTCATAGCAAGCGGTGAACATCTAAAACGTTTTCGTAGCTTGAAAGCAGGCTATCACAAAGTGTTGACAAGCAATATCTATTTTAGCAGTTCAAGTAATTTTTCATGAATAAAAGGATTCTTCTCGGTCTAGTTGCTGGACTTTCATTAATGGGCTGTAAGCAGGAAGCTCAAGAAAAAACAATTGCTGGAGATAATGCTGCAGAGTCGGTAAGATCACAACCATTCGACTGGGGTGGAGCAAACGTTTACTTTTTGTTGACTGACCGTTTTCTAAATGGTGATAAATCCAATGATTCCATTATAAAGAGGGATGGTAAAACCGCAAAATTGCGTGGCTTTGAAGGTGGCGACTTTGCAGGTGTAATACAAAAAATCGAGGAAGGCTATTTCAATGATTTAGGTGTTAATGCTTTGTGGATGACTCCAGTTTGGGAACAAGTTCACGGTGGGGTAGACGAGGGGACTGGCTACACATACGCTTTTCATGGCTACTGGGCAAAAGACTGGACCACAACAGATCCCAGCTATGGAACACCGGAAGAATTTCAAAAACTAGTAGATGCAGCCCACGAGAACGGGATCCGCGTGCTGATGGATGTAGTGCTTAACCACACGGGACCAGTGACAGATCAGGATCCAGTCTGGCCAGCAGAATGGGTGCGCACTGAACCTACCTGTACTTACAAGGATCAAAAAACAGCGATGACTTGTACGCTCACAAACAACCTCCCAGATATCAGAACCGAAAGCAAGGAAGAAGTCGAATTACCATCAGCCCTAGCCGAAAAATGGAAATTAGAAGGTCGTTATAATCAAGAGGTAGCAGAATTGGATGATTTTTTTGAAAAATCTGGATTGAAACGCACTCCAGCCAATTACATTATCAAATGGGTTACTGACTACGCCCGTGAAACCGGTATTGATGGATTTAGGGTGGATACGGTAAAGCATGTTGAGGAAGAAGTCTGGCAAACCATGAATGAGCAGGCACAGATAGCTTACGATGAATGGAAAGCGGCCAATCCAGATAAAGTACAGCACGATGATGACTTCTTTATTGTGGGTGAACTCTACGGCTATCATGCAAACGCTGGAAGAGCTTATGATTTTGGTAGCAACAAAGTGGATTACTTTGATTATGGTTATGACGCAATGATCAATTTTGGCTTCAAATGGGAGGCAAATATGCCGTACGATAGATTGTTTGAAACCTACGCTGCTTACAGAGACAGCCTGCAAGATAATTCTTCTGAGCCCGTGGCTTTTATGAACTATGTGAGTTCGCACGACGACGGCCAGCCGTTTGATGCCGTCCGTGAGCGCAGCATGGAATCGGGAACCAAATTGCTACTTGCACCAGGAATGGCGCAAATTTATTACGGTGACGAGACCGCCCGCCGCCTAGACGCAGATGCAGAGGGTGATGCTGTCCTACGCTCAAACATGAACTGGGATGATATGGATAAGGAGGTTCTTGCTCACTGGCAGAAGCTAGGAAAATTTAGACATGCGCATCCTGCTGTAGGGGCTGGTGAGCAAAAGACGCTAGCAATTATTAATGAGACTGGTGCTGTTTTTTCTCGTGTTTATAAGGAAGATATTTTTTTAGACGAAGTAGTCATTGGTGTAGGACTACCCAATTTTAAGGTTTCACTTCCTGTTTACAACAGTTTGAAAAACGAAGAATATCTTAGAGACGCATATAGTGGTCAAAAAATTAAACTTATCAACGGTTTTGCCAGAATTGTGCCACTAAATGGGACGGTTTTGCTTGAACGTATTGAGTAAACTCTTATTTTATTTTTGAATCCTGCTTTCGCGAAAGCGGATTTCTAGATACAGCTTGCATTGAAAGGCGTTAAACAATAATTAATCGCCCTGTCCTGTTGCCTGCTATTTCTTTAATTTGAGATATGGCAGTTATACCAAGACCCGACAAATTCAAATTTAAACACATCCCAAATTTGCTTTGGGAATCTGCTAAGGCATGGAACAATGGCCCGGTATGGCAACTGAGTGCCGCTGTGGCTTACTACGCCATTCTATCCTTACCTGGATTGCTAGTGATCATGATACGCGCGATAGGAAGCGTGTGGGATGCCGAGATCGCTTCTGGGAAACTTACTTCAGAACTGGCATCTTTGATAGGCTATGACGCTGCAGAAGACATCAACAAAATGATGCAAGCTGCACAAACCGATTCTGATAGCTGGTGGGCTTATTTGATAGGGATTGCTACGCTGATTTTTGGTGCAACGGGGGTTTTCTATCAATTGCAACTGGCCATCAACATGATCTGGAAGCTGAAAATCAATCCGAAAACACCGTGGTACAAAATCGTGACTGATCGTGCGAAGAGTTTTGGATTTATCCTTGTCCTTGGGTTTCTGATCCTTATCAGTTTTGTGCTTTCGACCGTAATAGGAATTCTGCAGGACTGGATCACGACCAACTTTGCTGATTACCTAGGAAGCGTGACGTTAGCTATTAATTTTGTTCTTTCTCTGGCTATTATATCCTTTCTTTTCGCACTCATGTTCAGGTATTTGCCAGACTCACGCACGGCATGGAAACACGTTTGGCCTGGGGCAATTTTTACAGGTTTGCTATTTCAAACGGGTAAGTTTTTATTGGAAATCTATTTCAGTAACTCATCTCCCGCCAGTGCTTACGGCGCAGCAGGTCTGGTCGTACTGTTGCTGCTTTGGGTTTCCTATTCCTGCCTAATCTTATTCTTTGGTGCTTACTTCATCAAGACTTTCGCAGAGCGCTATGGAGAGGGCATCCGTCCTAGCTCAAAAGCGCTCAAATTCACAGAAAACCTAATCGTCACCGAGGCTGGGGAAGAGATTACCAGAAAGGACCTAATAGATGTTTTAGAAGATGATGAGAATAATGTAAAGTCGGTTGCTGATAACGAGCATGAAATTTATATAAACCCCAAAGATTCAGGATGATGCCCAGCAAATCAGTATAGTGATTAGCTATTATTTAAGTAATACTTGCCAGACGTTTTCAGTAATCTCCTTCCCTTAGGGAAGGGTTGGGGATGGGTTCGCGAATAATGTTCTCTGACAAAAAAAAACATCAGAAAAAACCACACCTAAAAATTAGATGTGGTTACAAATACTTGTGTTGATTATATCGCTACAAAGCCGATGGGATTGCGCTGTTCTCCTGCGCAACATCCTCATCATTTCCATAGTTCTCGTCTATCGTGTTTCTCTTATAGTCGCTGTAGCCGTTAGGTGAAATGATTAGGTCCATTGTTTTTTTTGGTAAATTTATTCCTGTGAACGCATAATAAGTCTTAGCAAAATCTTATCAATGCGTTATTAAAAGCTAAAGTTGAATTAACCTACAGTAAATTCCGCGGATACAGAACATTAATAGTTATAGGAACTGCGCTCAAATAGCTACCCTCGCTTCTCTTAGAAAATTGTCTTCACCATACTTACTGACATAAGATCTCAAGATCTGATTGGTGTGGTAATTTGCTTTCTTGCGCTCTATAAAATTCTCACACTCATCAAAAGTGGAGACACTTTCAGTATGTTCTACGTAACCGTAGCCCTGGTACTCACCGTCCTTGACCATTACAAAACATTCTTCCTGAGCGTGCCTTCCCGGCTGCTTGATGACATAGGTCGGGTTTTCTAGGATAAGATTTTCGATGGCTCGCTGCGCTCGCTCATTGTAATCCTCGACGGCTTCCTCTTTTTTACAAACGCCTTTGCAACACTTACAGCGGTAGTGTGAGTTGCATTCCTGCCCAGTCTTGAAGCTACAGAACCTGGCACACAATTCATGGTCGATACACAGCTGTTCCAGCTGCTCAACCGCCGCTGCGCGGCTGTAATGCGTTACCACCGTATAATCGTAGGACTTGACCAGACCCACAGCAAACTGGATGATCCCCAGCTGATTCTTATAATGCAGGATCTGATAGGCACGCCTGGGTTTCTTTTGCGCGCTGTTAAATCGTGGATAGTAATGACGAATCAAATCTGCTTCTTCTAGTAAAGCTACCAACTCATTACCAGTTGGGATGTGCTCTATGTAATGAATGCTTTGGCACATCAGGTAGGACTTACTCACCTTGGAATAAAAGTGAGACAGTACCCGTTTTCGCAAATTCACAGCCTTGCCCACGTAAATTACCTTGCCTTTCTGGTCTTTAAACAGATAAACGCCTGGCGCATCAGGTAAATTTGAAAATTGACTCCGATCCAAATGCGGTGGAAAGGTCCCTTCTTGGCTATTTCCTTTTAAAAACTTAGAGAACTCAGCGTCATCCTCATCAATGTCCAGCAGGTGCTGGAACAGCGTTACGGTTGCGTCCGTATCGCCTTCGGCGCGGTGACGATCCACAAGTGAAATGCCCAGCTGATTGCACAGTTTACCGAGACTGTACGAGTGCATTCCTGGAATAAGCTTTCGCGATAAGCGCACCGTACACAGCTTTCTACGCTTAAAGTCGTGACCTAATCGTTTAAACTCGTTGCGTATGATGTTGAAATCAAAGTTCACGTTATGCGCAACAAAAATGCAGTCCCGTGTCATGCGCTCGACCTCATCGGCGATCTCAGAAAATAGGGGAGCGGTCGACACCATCTCATTGTCGATTCCGGTAAGCCGAGTGATAAAATCGGGCACCAGAGTCTCAGGATCCACCAGCGAGGTAAACTTCTCGACGATCTCACGGCCATGCATGCGCACGATGCAGATCTCGGTGATGCGGTTGCCGCCCAGGCCTTTGCCCGTAGTCTCAATATCTACAACGCAATAATATTGTTCAGAAAAATTCATGAAAACGCCTCCAACTCGGAAAAAGTCCAAAATTATGGAATAATTCCATAACCATCATAATTTTAACTACTGCAGCTCAATTGTGTGCAATCCTGGCTTTGTGTCGCCCATTCTGGCCGTTTCGCATACCACTTTTCGCGTTCTGGCTGCTCGTCGTACGGCCGCTGTAACATTTGGTAAAGCTCATCGATCAAATCGTGATCCCCTTTTTCTGCCGCCTCGATCGCCATTTGTGCCATGTAGTTGCGCAACACGTATTTTGGGTTGGTGCGGTTCATTTTTTCTTTTCTCGCTTTCGCGAAAGCATAATTTCTACTATCCCCAGAAGTAGTAGAATCTTTAGAAAATTCAGCCATCTCCTCTTGAAGTTGGATCTGGTAATCTTTCAACCAAGACTTTAACTTATCCGATTTATCTTGCTTTAAAGCAGTAGGTTGATAAAAAGATGAACTAATCGTTTCAATCGCTTCTTTCAAAGTTTGATCCGGGGTCACATTTGCTAATTGCCTAAAGAAAATCGTAAAGTCCACCGCCTGTTGATCAAGCGCAGCTATCATTCCGTAAACCAAGTTTTCATCAGGCTTGCTCAATCCCAATTTGTCAGACATCATTTTCAGGTAAGCTTGCTCATAATCGGCTTTGAATTTCTCGAGCGATTGTTCCAGCGGCTTGGAATCCTCAATCAAAGGATAAATCGCCGATGCCAGTTTCCAAAGATTCCACAGCGCGATCTCGCCCTGCTTACCGTAGGCGTATCGCGCCTCACGGTCGCTAGTATTAGGTGTCCAGTCCAAATCAAATTTCTCCAAAAATCCATAAGGACCATAATCGATCGTTAGGCCCAGGATGCTCATGTTATCTGTATTCATGACGCCATGGACAAATCCCACCCGCTGCCAGTGGATCAGCATCTCCAGCGTACGCTGACAAACCGCATCAAACCAGCCCGCGTAATCATAGGCTTGAGTTGATTTGCACACTGGGTAATAGTTTTCAATAACGTAATCTGCCAGATCTCGCATGGTATCAACATCACCAGCTGCTGCCAGTAATTCAAAACTCCCGAACCTCAAGAAACTGGGCGACATACGGGTAACCAACGCGCCAGGTTCATAAGCCGCATTACCATTATATAGTTTATCGCGCAGCACCTCTTCACCGCTCAAAGCAAGTGTCACCGATCTGGTCGTGGGGATGCCCAGATGATGCATCGCCTCACTACACAGATGCTCACGTATGCTGGATCGCAGTACCGCAAAGCCATCACCGCGCCGAGAATAGGGAGTTGGGCCAGCGCCTTTTACCTGAAATGTGTGTAGCTGATTTTTGTAATTCAGTTCACCCAGATTCACCACCCGACCATCGCCCAATCGACCCGCCCAAACGCCAAACTGGTGCCCGGCATAGGCCATGGCGTAAGCCTTTGAATTCGATTTCTCATTTTGACCCAGCAACAAGTCATCAAGTTCGCGCTGATTAATACTCAAATCTTCAACCAATTCTCGAGCAATGTTTGATCGATGAATCACCTGTCGCTTTGGAAACTTCCGAAAGTCATTGCGGGACAGTAAAGCGGTTTTGGCAAACTTGTCGTAGAATCTATGATGTAAATGCAAATTCAAAAGATGTGTTGAATTGAATCTACAAAGGTCGGGAAATGGAGTGGGGGATTACGGTTTTACCAAAAATCCTTCTTTCTAATACTCTTTAAATTTACTGTCACGCTGAGCCTGTCGAAGCGCCTCTTTGATGACATCGGACTTTCTTATTAGCTATATCTAAAACTATAAATAATAAACTGTTTGAGTTCGGTTTCAGCATCGCCTTCGACAAGCTCAGGCTGACAAGAAAGTTTTGCTTACGATAATTAGAAATCACTGTCACGCTGAGCCTGTCGAAGCGCCTCTTTGATGACATCGGACTTTCTTATT
>CAYZJT010000003.1:187614-325641 GCA_964478845.1 uncultured Flavobacteriaceae bacterium
AGCTATATCTAAAACTATAAATAATAAACAGTTTGAGTTTGAGTTCGGTTTCAGCATCGCCTTCGACAAGCTCAGGCTGACATAAAACGTTTCAATCCATCTGTTCGGGATTACCATATTGCGTATAATTTCTAGAAAACAAAATCAAACTATCCCAATCACCATCAATCAGTGCCTTCTTCTTTCTTCGCGACCAGCCTTTGATTTGCTTTTCCCAGCTAATTGCTTGTTCTGGATCATCCATAAATCGCTCGTACCAGACTAGCTTCACAGGCAGGCGTGTGCTTGTATATCCTCCAAAAGTTCCATTCTGATGTTTCATTACCCGCTGATAAAGATTGCCTGTCATTCCTGTGTAGTAGCTATCATCTGCGCATTTTAAAATATAGACAAAGTAGAATTTCATGTGTGATTTCTAACGAGCTAAAAATAAATGTAATACAACTAAGCTTAAAGTATAACTGTCTCGCTGAGCTTGTCGAAGCGTAATTCAAATCCTTAAGTAATACTGTCACGCTGAGCGTGTCGAAGCTCGATTCAGATGCTTTTAAAATCGCTGTCACGCTGAGCGTGTCGAAGCTCGATTCAGATGCTTTTAAAATCGCTGTCACGCTGAGCTTGTCGAAGCGCTTCACTAATGACATCAGACTTTCTTCTAGGCTCTCTCTAAAGCTAGAAATAAAACATTTGATTTTTGTTTGAGCATTGCCTTCGACAGGCTCAGGCTGACATAAATGATTAGTCATTTGTGCTATAAACCCCACTCACATCACCACCCTGCGCACCTGTAGGCAACTCAAATACTTCCAAATCAAAAAATGGCACCGCAGCAGTTACATGGTCAAAAATATCGGCCATGATAAACTCGTAGTTCATCCAGCGCTTGTCGGCTGAAAAGGCGTAGATCTCTAGCGGCAAACCATACGGAGTGGGGGAGAGCTGCCGCACCATGATCATCATGTCTTTGTTCACGCCAGAATGCTGCTCGATGTACGACTGAATGTATTTTCTAAACACACCGATGTTAGTCAAATTGCGACCGTTGATGGCCAGCGTTTTATCAATATCGCGATCGGTATTGAACTTTTCGATGTCGGACTGGCGGTGATCGAGGTAATCTGAAATCAGCGAAATACCTTTTAGCTTGTCGATGTCATTTTGATCCAAATACTTGATGCTGCTAAGTTTTAGATTGACTGATCGCTTGATACGGCGGCCATCTGATTCCTGCATGCCGCGCCAGTTTTTAAATGAATCTGAAATCAAGGCGTAGGTTGGAATCGTAGTAATAGTCTTGTCAAAATTTTGTACCTTAACTGTGGAAAGGTTGATTTCCACCACGTCACCATCTGCGCCGAATTTCTCAAAAGTGACCCAATCACCAATGCGTACCATATCGTTGATGGTGACTTGAATACTGGCCACAAAACCTAAAATACTGTCCTTGAAAATCAATAGGATTACCGCAGATGCCGCACCCAGCGTGGTTACAAATTCGAGAAATGCAATCCCAGTTACAATCGCGAACGCCGACAAGATACCGACGATCCAGGCGACGATCATCACCACCTGAATATAGCTGTCGATGGGTTTGTCCTTAAAGTTGGGAAGTAGCTTGAGATAATCCCTGATGGTACGCAAAATTCCACGTACAATCCATAGCACTACAACAATTCCTATTATTTGCAGCGTATTCTCTGCAAAGGATTCCCAGTAGGAATAGCTGACAAACACATAGGGAATCAACTCATGCGCAACGAGTAGGGAAGGGACGTGCGCCAGATTACGCGGCACCTGATTGTTGACCAGCAGATCATCAAAGTGGGTTTTGGTAACGCTAGCCAGCCTACTAAAAAACTGCCTTATCAACAGCCGACTCACCACATCAATTAGTAAAACCACGATGAGTGATCCCACCAGCAACCCAGTCATGTTGATGGCTCTGGCGGTATCTGATGATAAACCAGCGTCGATTAGGTAATCGTATAAAAATGATTGTAGATCCAAAACAGCTATTAAGGTTGCAAAGCTATTGAGAAAGGAGGGACTGGCAAATTGAAGCGATTGGACTATTCTATTTCAAGATCATATCAATCACGGAAGTTTTAAATGTTAGAAAACTGAAAAGTAAGAGAACTCATTAAATAAACCCAGCAAATTTTAAATTCATTGTTAAGTTTCTGTTGGTAAGATTAAATACTTTGCAGTCAATCACCAGATGATAGCTGTAATTTGGTGTTTTCTTCTTGCTAAACTATTTCAATTGAACGTAATCAAGTTTTCAGGATTTATTTCGTCCAGCGCCTATATTAAATTTGGATTGGAGAATGCCACTTAAAAGTACACTACTTAAAACAACTTTGAAGTATGTTTATAACTCAACCTAAAATTTTCATTAGCAGCACAATTGTTGACCTTCCTAATGAAAGAACAGCAGCTCTAAAAGCAGTTGAGAAAGTGGGTGGTTTTCCAATAATGTCTGAGTTTACCATGGAAGCTCAAAGTAAGGATTCTGTCACTGCGTGTTTAGATAAGGTAAAAGAATCTGACATTTATGTTCTTGTTATAGGAGGCAGATATGGTTGGCAACCTGAGAATGAACAATCAATCACAGAACTTGAATACGAAACGGCATTATCTTCTAATATACCAATATTAGTTTTCAATACTTCTTATCCAAAAGAGGAATTACAAAAAAAGTTTGAAGCGAAAGTGGAGTCATCTTTTTTTCGAAAAAAGGTAAATGATGCTTTTGAATTACAGGAAGAAATTGAAAAATCCTTAAGAGTAGAAATTGAAGAAAAACAAAACGAGTTCTTTAATAGTACTGAAAATGTTTACTCTAATCTTGTCAAGATAAGTTTTCCAAAATATTTATATCGTGCTGAATTAAATATTGACAAAAAAGGAATCAAAGATGAGTCAAAGGCACTTGGAAAGAAACTCAAATATAGACCAGCTTTATTTGATTACGCCATAGCAGCTTTAAGATTAAAGGATATTCGCTTCCCTGGTGATTGGGTTTTATCTGGGAATGCCATTTGGACTTTTCACGATTTGCAAGATTCATCATTGCCCCTTACTGAAATAATCGATTCAGGAACTGCAGAAAGAATTTCATGTGAAGAGATGTACGACACATCTAATGATGAATTATCAACATTCAAATTTTTATTAAAAAGATGTCTTGAGTCAAAACTGCACAAGCTGAAGATTAAATGGCTTAAAAAAGAAGGACTATTTGCTTTTATTCCCAATCAAAAAGACAAAGAAGGGAGATGGCTAAGCAGATCAATTGAATGGCAAAAAGGAAATAAGAAAGCTACAAGAAAGGTGGTTGATATCAAAAGAAATTTGAAAAATAAAGAAGATGTATTTAACATGAGATGCCTTGCATTTCGAACTCGATTTGAAAATTTTGATGAGCAATGGTTCCTTTCAATTAAACCAGAATGGGTCTTTCTATGGCCAGATCTAAGAGTATGCGATTTAGCTTTCAAGAATATTCAGTGGCTTAAAAAGACAGAAAGAAATATGCACGTATTCAATCATTTCAATTTTATTCTAAGGTATTTGCAACCTCCAATTTCAGAATCTTTATTTGATGAGTATAGGGATTATCCTTATTTGAAAATTGGTCAAATTGAGAAGTTTGACTTCGCACCGATTGTTCCAGATAACTCTTGGTTAAACATGGAAGCACAAGGCATAAAAAGGAAATTAATTGATAAAAGCGGTAATGTAGACCTATTTGGAATATGAAATCAGATTACTTAAAAGAACCATTCTTATTTTTTGGTGAGGGAAAAAGTATTTGCCCAAGAGAAGGTATCAAAGGATTAAAAGTCTATGATACTGTCCAAAAAGCAAGAAAAGACCAATTACTTATTGGAATAGTTGGAATTGAAGAGGACATTGAAAATCTAAAAGATTGGTTAAAAAGATTTGAAAGTTTTATCCCGGCAAATCCCAAAGGAAAACAAAAAGGTCTCTTTAAATCATTTCCAGGTTTTAATCAAGACCAAGGTTTTTGTGCAAAATTCATTTATGATTCAAATTTTGAACGGATTCTAACACCAAATGATATTGATAGAATATTTGAAAAACAAACACATGAACAACAAGTTACAACTGCAGTACAATTATTTTCTGAGCATGTTAAGTTCTTATCAGATATCAAGAATTGTGATGTTATAGTTTGCATTGTACCAAAAGTATTTGAAGGAACAATTGTGAGTGAAAATAAGGATGAAGAACCGGTTGAGGGCACTGCTGAGGATAATGAGATTTTAGATTTAGAATTTAATTTTAGACGAGCATTGAAAGCTAAATCCATGCAATTCAATACACCTATTCAATTGATTAGGGAGTACGTTTTACACGATAATAATAAATCTCAAGATGCTGCAACTAAAGCATGGAATTTATGTACGGCTTTGTATTATAAAGGATTACAAACTATACCGTGGAAACTTGAAGTAGATGAAAATAGACCTAAAGTTTGCTATGTAGGAATTGGGTTTTACAGGAGTAGAGATAAGATGACTATACAAACAAGTTTAGCACAGATTTTTAATGAAAATGGAAAGGGAGTGATTTTGAGAGGCACACCTGTTGTGGAAGATAAAAAGGATAAAAAACCGCATCTAACATTTGAGCAATCATATACTTTACTTAAAGACGCATTGACGAAGTACAAGTTTGCGACAGGAATGATGCCTGGTAGACTTGTACTTCATAAAACTTCTAAATTTTATGAAGATGAATTAGAAGGATTTGAAGAAGCGATGAGTCAGCTAAAAATTACCGAGTATGATGTTGTTACGATAATGGAAACTGATTTGAGATTTTTTAGAAATAATCTATACCCTCCAGTAAGAGGTTCACTGTTTTCACTAACAGATAGCAGACATATTCTTTATACAAGAGGGTCAGTTCATCAATATCAAACATATCCAGGAATGTATATTCCCGCACCAATTGAAATCAGAATTACAAAAAGGTCTTCATCAGTTAAAACCATATGTAAAGAAATACTTGGATTAACAAAAATGAATTGGAATAATACGCAGTTTGACAATAAGTATCCCATCACCATAGGATGTGCTAGGAAAGTTGGTGAAATAATGAAATACTTGAGCAATGGTGAAGTTCCAAAAGAATCATATGCTTTTTACATGTAAACCATTATTGTGCAAATTGCCTCATAATATATATTATGTAAAATAGGATTTTTAGGAAGAGCATTTAACCTGATTGATACGAATCCCACCTACAACCCGTAATCATCCACCAGCCCACTACTTCCAGACGCCAGTGCAGTTTTCAAAAGCCTTTTGATTTCTAGGCGATCTCGACAAACCACCTTTTCGCGAAAGCGGAATAAACAGTATTCAGCTATCTCGTTTGGCAGTAAACAAAAGCTACGGCGGCAGTCCAATTAAAATCCCCGCTATATCGTAATTTGCTGGTCACGCAAAAATAACCCCATGAGAATCATCTACGCACTTTGTTTTCTATTTACCGCAACCTGTCTGGCTCAGGTGCCCACGCCGCAGCAAATGGATCTGTACAACATCATTGACGAGGTAAATGCAGACCGCTTGCGTAGTGATGTGGCGCGGCTAGCGGATTTTGGCACGCGCAACACCTTTAGCGATACGATTTCTGATACGCGCGGTATAGGTGCCGCCCGCCGGTGGATCAAGAGTGAATTTGAGAAGATCTCGGCAGACTGTGCTGGATGTCTCGAGGTGTTTTATCAGCGGGATCTGGTCACGACAGATATGGGCGAGCGCGTCCCAAAAGATGCCTATGTGGTCAACGTGGTCGCCATACAGCGCGGTACCGATAATCCCAACGACTACATCATCATGAGCGGCGATATCGACTCTCGTGCCAGCGATACCATGGATTACACGACAGATGCGCCGGGGGCAAACGACAACGCCACAGGCATGGCGGGAACCATCGAGGCGGCACGCGTACTTTCCAAACGAAAATACCGCAACAGCATCGTCTATCTGGGGCTTTCTGGCGAGGAACAGGGGCTTTTTGGTGGTAAGGGAATGGCGGCCTATGCGCAGAAAAACGGCTGGAACATCATAGGCATCCTCAATAATGACATGATAGGCAACATACGCGGCGTGGACGGCGTGGTGGACAATCGGGAATTCCGCATATTTTCAGAACCCACTTCCCCTACCGAAACTGATCGCCAGCGCAGGATGCGAAGGTTTTACGGCGGCGAGGTGGATGGCGTCTCGCGCCAACTGGCTCGCTACGTGCATAAAAGCGTCCAGCAGTACATGCCAGAGATGCGGCCCATGATAGTGTATCGATTGGACCGTTTTGGCCGCGGTGGCCACC
This sequence comes from uncultured Flavobacteriaceae bacterium, assembly GCA_964478845.1. Lineage (GTDB taxonomy): Bacteria > Bacteroidota > Bacteroidia > Flavobacteriales > Flavobacteriaceae > Nonlabens. The sequence continues at coordinate 193,984 of CAYZJT010000003.1, forward strand.
ACCGCCCGTTTACCGATCTTGGTTTTGCCGGCATACGCATCATGGAAGCGCACGAAAACTACACCCAGCAACATCAGGACATCCGCACCGAGAACGGGATCGAGTACGGCGATGTCTTGAAACATGTTGATTTTGCTTACGCGAAAAAGTTGACTGCCGTAAACGCCATTTGCCTGGCACAGCTGGCGGGAGCCCCTACCCGCCCTAAGAACGTTCGCATAGGCGGCATCGTCGAGCCTAGTGCCAAATTCAAATGGGATAAAGTCGACGGCGCCGTGGGCTACCGCATCTACTGGCGCGACACGACCAGTCCCACTTGGGATCATTCCCGCTTTGTAGGCGACGTGACTGAATTCACCCTGAACGGCATCGTGATCGACAATTATTTTTTTGGCATCGCAGCCGTAGGCGCAAATGGTATGGAAAGCGTGGTGAGTTTCCCAGAGGGGGTTTTTAGGTAATTGAATAGGATTTAATCCTTAGAATTACGGTGTCAGTTCGAGCGCAGTCGAGAACGATTTATAAACTTTAAAACACTCTCGACTGCGCTCAAGTTGACATTTGGGTGAGTTTATCGGTTTTGAATCTTCGATGAAACCCTGAGGTTCTCGAAGGGGGACCTGAATGTAAATAACCGTGGTTCGAGTGGCCTCATCAGTTCGTATGAATTAATGATGCAGCCCTGAGGGTCTCGAAGCGCGTTCTGAGTTTAGATAACCGTGGTTCGAGTGACCTCACCACTTTTTAAGAATTGAGATACAGCCCTGAGGTTCTCGAAGGGCGATTTGGATCAAGGTATCCGTGGTTCGAGTGACCTCACCACTCGTTGAGTGTCAGTTCGAGCGCAGTCGAGAACGATTTGAAAACCCTTAAACAATCTCGACTGCGCTCGATTTGACATTTGTAAAGGTTCATCAGCCTTGATTTTTTGTTTCGTTTTTGATCAAGCAAAAATGAAAGAATGAGAAAATCCAATCTGTCTCGACTGCGCTCGACAGGACACCAGAATTAAAGTGAACACTATAGATAAATCCGTAATTTTACCCCAAACCATTGAACCTATGCGTGCTGCCAAGTACATTCTCATCCTGCTTTTGATTCTTGTGATATCAGGAGCGATTTACTTTTCATTGAAAGACGGCAGTTACAGCCATACACGTGAAATCAGGGTAGATGCCCCTACTCCACTGGTTTACCAATACCTCGCAAATCAGGCCAACTGGCAGGAATTGCTCAGCGAGAATTATCCAGAGGCAGTAATTCAAATTGAGGACAACGAGATCAGCTACGCTTCTGGGCAGAAGCAGGGAACTATCGAGCTATCTCCCATGCCGGCTGATACGCTGATTAATTTTAGCGTTGCGCATAGTTCATTCATGACATCTGACACCGCAGAGGGTAGCATTAGAATTCGCACACAGGAAGGCGCGTCGCTTGTAACATTCATTATTGAGGGCGATCAAGGCTTTAGCGAGAAAATAAGTGCTACGGTAGATCGCAACCACCTCATGCAACTTTCTGGTGAAGCTTTAAGCGAAAACGGAATGACCATCAACAACATCGCTGCAAAAACAGAAACCGATGTAAAAGAAGCCATGGCAGTGACCAGCGTTACCCCGAATGGCATGGTAGAATTGAGTGGTGGCTATTACCTGTACCTCACCACCGAGTCCAAAAGCGCTCAATTGCCAGTTGTTTTCCAGCAGCAGAAAGATTTGATCAACAATTATATGCGCCAGTCCGGAATCGAAAACTACGGTGAGGCGCACCAGTTTTTTCTTGAGGGCAGCCCGATTACAGACCGCTCGCGAGTAGCGGTGGGTGTGCCAGTCAGGGAACGCATCATCCTGGGCGAGGATACAAATGTTACCTCATATTTCTTGGAACCTCACAGCGCCGTAAAACTGACTCTGCGTGGCGATCGCAAGAACATTGCATCAGCCTATCGAGAAGCGCTGGAGTATTTGAGTTCGCTAGGCTTGCTGCGCTCAGAGCTACCGGCCTACATGATCTATAAAAACAGCACAGATCAAGTTGTCAATCCAGCCGACTTGCGTACTGAAATCTATTTGCCAGTAGAATGAAAGCCTTCTTGATGATTCTGCTCGGCGGCGGATTGGGTAGCTATCTGCGCTATCTGATCTACATCACGCTCAACACAGAACAAATAAGGTGGATTCCTACCCTGGTAGCTAATCTGCTAGGCTGCGCTATATTGGGCATTTTGTTTGGTTTGAAAGAACACGGATTAGCGAGCACAAATGCTTATCTATTGCTGGGATTTGGTTTTTGTGGTGGTTTTACGACATTTTCTACGCTTTCTCTAGAAGTGTTTCAGTTTTTAAAAAATGGACTTTATCTGCAAGCTGCGGCTTATTCCGTGGGGTCGGCTTTGCTGGGGATTTTAGTGCTTTTTCTTGCGTATAAGTTGGCATTAAGCTTATTGTAGTTGTCCGCTTTCGCGAAAGCGTATTTCATAACATTTCCTTAAAGTAGATTTTCCGATACTGCTTCCTAAAAAAAATAGATTTGCTGCCTTAAATCAGCATAATGAAATCAAATTACATATTCTTCTTTTTCTGCCTTGTAATAGGCATGGGATTGCATGCGCAGACGCAAATTTTTATCGAGGATTTTGAAACTACTCCTGTAAGCTATACAACTTCAATTCCTGAATTTTCTGACGGAGGTACTGACTATTTCATCCGTACGGATGGCTCAAATATTAGTGGTGCAGTGAGTCTTTCTAATACTCAAGGTTCATTTTTCTTTGGAGCTCAAGATATAACTAGGGCTGTCGCGTCTGGAACACAAAATTCATTTCAGACTTTGACGTTTGACGATATCAATATTGCCGGCTTCACTAGTTTAGAATTAAGAATTTATTTAGCAGAAGATGATGATGGTTCAAATCAAGACTGGGATGAAGGAGATTTTGTTCATATTAATTATGACATTGATAATTCAACAACATTCTCAAATCTATTGTGGATTGAATCAGATATATCTTCAGGTTTTAACGGTGAACCTGGCATAGATACCGATTTTAATGGTGTAGCTGACGGCACAGCTATCACAGATAACTTTACACAATTTACCGCTAGTATTACGGGCACTGGTTCACTTTTAGATTTAGTTATTGAATTTGACTTAGGTGCTGGGGACGAAGACATCGCGATTGACAGTATTGAGATTTATGGTGTAAGTGCTGGTGGAAACATCGCACCAGCCATCACAAATATTGCTATCTCCCCTACTACACCTACTGATGCAGATACCGTAAATGTTACTGCCGACATCACAGATAGCGATGGTACCATTTCAACAGCAACTCTAAACTGGGGAACGACTAGTGGAATGCTTACGAATTCTATTGCTATGTCAGTTAGTTCAGGTGACAACTATCAAACTGATTCTGCCATCCAAGCGCAAACCAATGGAACAACGGTCTTTTACACGATTACAGCTACAGATGATGATTCAGATAGTTCCACATCTGCAGAACAAAGTTATACACTTAGTAATCAGCTTCCACAGATCAGTAATGTTACCAGAACACCGAGTGGAACAGTAGAATCAACTGATACGGTAAGCTTGACCGCTGACGTGAGCGATGCCGATGGAACCATCAGTGGTGTTGTTCTTAATTGGGGAACGGCATCTGGGATGCTAAGCAATAGCATAACGATGAATGTGACCAGTGGCAGCACCTATCAAACTGCAACTGATATCCCTGCTCAGGCAGATGGTACAGAGGTGTTCTACACAATAACTGCGACTGATGATGATTCTGATACTACTACAACGACAGAAGCGAGTTACACTGTTCAAGACCTGCCATCTGGAAGCCTGCAACAGATTTTTATCGAGGATTTTGAGACGACGCCCGTTAGTTATACGACCTCAACTACAGAATTCACGGACGGCAGTGGAGATTACTTTATCAGGACAGATGGAAGTGACATAAGTGGTGGTGTAACCTTCACTGGTCAACTTGGATCTTTTTTCTTTGCAGCTCAGGACATAGACGGTGAAGGAGCATCGGCTAATCAAAAACTAACTATTGATGATATCAATATTTCTGGTTTCACAAGCTTGGAACTGAGAGTGTACTTAGCCGAGGATGATGATGGCAGTGCTCAAGATTGGGACAGTACAGATTTCGTTCATTTCGGTGTGGATATCGATAACACGGGTTCTTTTACCGATGTTCTGAACGTAGAGTCTTCTGGCAGTGGCAATTCTGAGCCAGCCATTGACACAAATTTTGATGGCACTGGCGACGGTACGGCTATAACAGATAGCTTTGTACAGTTTACTGCTATTATTACGGGAACTGGCTCGCTACTCGATTTACAAATTGATTTTAACTTGGATTCTGGTGATGAGGATATTGCTATAGACAATATAGAGATTTGGGGTGAGCCTGGTAGTCCTTCAATAACTTATACCTGGGATGGTATGGCTTGGTCTCCTGCCACACCAGAGGGAACCAGCACGACTTCTGACAATATTGTTGTGAATGATGACTATACCATTACTTCGGCTAGTTTCAGTTTTGATAATTTGACTGTTGCTACTGGTGCTACTTTATCGGCCAATACAGGTACTTCAATAATAGCTGCTGGTAATATCACCAGCGACGGTACTATTGATATCAATGACTCTAATCTGACACTCAGCGGTGGGTCTTCTCAGACATTATCTGGCACAGGTTATACGATAGGAACACTTACGGTAAACAATACCAACGGTGTGACCGTAAGTGCTTCTAACGCCATTGAAATAATCAATGAATTTGCGCTTACAGAAGGTGCAGTTACTACAACAGATGGAATCACGTTGAACTATGACGGGACCAATGGCAGTGCAGACTTGACCTATACCAATGGTTCGATCAACGGGACGATCATAGCAGAGCGTTATGTTCCCGTTAAATCAACCGCGCCGGTCAATGCCACTTATCGTTTCCTTGCGCCGCAGCTTACATCCTTACAGACGATAGAAGAAGCCTGGCAGGAAGGCGGCGCGAGCCCAATTGGGTTTGGAACGCACATTACTGGAAGCACAAGCGGTGCCAATGGTTTTGATGCCACTCCTTCAGGAAACCCATCCCTTTTGACCTACGAACCAGACACCCAGAGTGCTACTGGTGCGGGATGGCAATTTGCCACAAGGACGGATGTGAATTTTGTGACTGATCAAGCCTACAACCTATTTGTACGAGGCGATAGAAACTACAATTTGACTGATCCTAATGCGGCTCCGGGGTCAACTACTTTACGAATTTCTGGGACACCTGTACTTGGCAACAAAGTCATGACGGCCAGCGACCGCGGAGGTGAATTTACCCTCATCCCTAATCCTTATGCGGCCAGTGTCGATGTAACTGATGTCTTATTGAACAATTCAACTAATCTGGAGACTAACACTTTCTATATGTTTGATCCTAACCTAAACACCAGTTTGAACGGTGTAACTGGCCGCGGAAATTTTGTAACTGTTACATTGGGTTCAGCTACCCCTAGTGGTAGTGCCGCAACAGGAATAGTTGAGAGTGGTCATGCCTTTTTTGTTCAAACGTCTGCAGATGGTGCAGCAAGTATGACATTTACCGAGGCAGCCAAGTCAACATCAGGTAGCACTACAACACTCGGAACAAACAATTATCCTACACCTGGATTCTTAGACATAACTCTTAAAGAAGCACAGTTCAATGGTATAGTGGATGGAGCAGCAATCAACAAATTCAACGGTTTAGATAATACGACCAAATTCAATACTGGATACGAGAACGTATTTGTACGCTATAACGGTATCGACTATGTTCATCTTAATGATCTTTCACTAGGTAATCTTAGTACAGCACCGATAGGATTGAGAAATATGGCTGCCAAAGATTATATTCTTGTCATTACAAATCTACCGTCTGGCAGTACGTTACTGGATACGCTCACTGGCATGGTTTACACACCCTCAGATCTGGCTAGTGGAATTACTTTTACTGGTATGCCTGGCATGGATGAGACAACAAGGTTTATCGTGAATTCTGTAGCCAGTATAGATAGTGTCAACAACCTAGCGCTGAGTCTTTATCCCAATCCCTCAAGTGACGCAAACGTGGTAACTATCTCTGGATTAGCAAACATTTCTGAAGTTCAAATTCAGGTTGCTACTCTTTCAGGTCAACGTGTGTTTAATCAAATACTGGATGTTCAGCAAAATCGTGTTGAACTGCCCGTAAATCAACTTACGAGTGGAATCTATCTGATCAATGTTTTCGCTGGTGAGAGCCAACAAACATTGAAACTAGTTATAGAATAGAGATTTCATTCATAGAAGATTTTCAGACCGCGGCACTGGATGTTGCAGTTTTTTTATGTCTTTTTCTATCAGTATTTACCTCTATAACACTATTCTTTTATTTATTGCGCTTTCGCGAAAGCGCAACACCCATCATCCTCTTGCTACCTTTGCAGCCTATGGCAGGAACACGCATCAACAAATGGCTAAGTGAGCAGGGTTATTGTTCAAGAAGGGCGGCAGACAAGCTAATTGAACAGGAGCGAGTGACCATCAATGGTCAAGTTCCAGAAATGGGAACAAAAGTTCATGAAGGTGATGAAGTCGCGGTCGATGGAAAGACAATTTCTGAAAAAGAAGAAGATCACGTCTATCTGGCGCTGAATAAGCCTGTAGGGATTGTTTGCACCACAGATACGCGTGTGGAAAAAGACAACATCATCGATTTTCTTAATTATCCTAAACGCGTTTTCCCGATAGGTCGGCTGGACAAGAATAGCGAGGGACTGATTCTACTGACCAATGATGGTGATATTGTAAATAAGATCCTACGTGCCAGAAACAATCACGAGAAAGAATACATTGTCATGGTCAATCGTACTATCACGCCGCGATTTATACAGCGCATGGCCAGCGGTGTGCCTATACTCGATACTGTAACGCGTGAATGCGAGGTAGAGCAGCTAGATAAAAAGGTGTTCAGAATTGTTTTGACCCAAGGACTAAATAGACAAATTCGCCGCATGTGCGAGTATCTGGATTACCACGTGGTAGGCCTTAAACGTGTACGCATCATGAACATAGAACTGGATTTGCCCACTGGTCACCATCGCGAACTTACCGACAAAGAATTATCGGAATTAAAAGCGCTTACTTCTGATAGCTCAAAAACGCTATAAATTTTCTGGGACAATGGCTAGGCTGTTGAATAAATCAGCTTTGGCCTTGAATAGCTTGTTGAGAATATCCAATCGCTTCTGTGCGTTCTCAATTAGTTTTTGTTCTCGGGAATTTATCAGGAACAAAGAGCTGGTTCCAAGCTGGAACTTGCGCTCCTCGGCTATCAACATGGTTCTGGAATCCTCTACGATTTGAGTGGCCAGCGAAGTCTGATCGTCATAAGCCTCAATTTCCCTGAAGTTAGACTCTACCTTATTCAAGATTTCCAGTTCAGTCTGCTGTATATCAAACTCGGCATCTTGTAATTTGATTTTTGCCAATTGTAAATCTCCCCTTTCCTTCCGTAGAAAAATAGGTGTAGAAAATGTCAAACCAGCTTTGTATTCATCAAAGTTGTAGCTCTCATTCCATTCTGGCGATATAGCGTCATAACTCACCGATAATTTGGGCAAGAGTTTATTTGTTTTGAGTCGCCGGTCGACATCAATCTGATCCCGTTTCAATTGCAGGGCAAGAATCTTAGGATGATTTTCGACATTGAATATATTCAACGACTCGCCCATGATCTCAAGCGCAAAATCAATTTCTTCCCTTAAATTGGCTTGTGGAAAGGTCCCTTGTCGTAGCTCAACTGGAAATTTATTGATCCAGATAAAATTGGAGAGCTTCAATCGCGCCTTGATAAATTCAAGATTTGCTTCTGCAAGGCCTAGCTCTCGCTGCTTGTAGGCGATCCTCGCCTCTACTGAATCAATTCTACCTAGCGCTCCTTCCCTCACCTGAATTTTGATGGCATCAAATCGCAATCGTGCATTTACCAAAATTTCCTGGAACAATCTTCTTTGCTGCGAGGCCTGCCACCACTGGAAATAAACATCTGTAGCGTCTGTGAGAATGTCGTTGACCAGCAACTCCCGTTCTGATCTGGTTTGCTCCCTAAATAGCTTTGCCTGTCGCAATTGCGCCATGCGGTCATTAATCAATAAACCTTCTAGTAATTGCACACTTGCACCCACACTGTACAATCCGTCATTAGGCACCGTGAGCGATGGATCGAGAAACGCTCCCTCATTGAGCTCATAGGCCGCCTTGAATTCTACACCATACCAGGTAGGAACTTTAAATGCCCCATAGAGCTCGTCATAATATTCAGACCCTTTGAATTCTTTGCGGTCGTAATCGACATCGATCTTCGGATCAAAACCTCCCCTAGCCTTCAGTAATTCTGCCTCACCTTCTTCCAGCACCAGGTTAGCCTGTTTTACCACCGGATGGTACTTTTTAACATAGCCCAGGTATTCCTTAAGACTTAAAATAATACTGTCCTGCGGTACCTGCAGCGCTAGAAGAGAATCACGCTTTCGCGAAAGCGAAAAAACCTGAGCATCAACACTCACAAAAACCAACAGTACTAAAGCAAAAAGCGATCTACTTTTTCTTCCCATCCTTGCTGGATTTGCCATTTTCAGGTTGATAGTAATTTGCAGGAAATCCATTGAGGCGACGCCACAATTCATACCAGACTGGTACATCCTCTAGCAATGCAATGGTGTACGCACCGCCACCAGGCCTCAATTCATCGGGCCACTCGTGATCATCTTCATCTGGAGCAAGCAAAATCCTGTATTTACCCTCTCCCGGTCCTTCCTCTGTAATGAAGCGCTCTATAGCCACAACCACACCACCATAAGTACCATAGGTCGCATTAGGCCAGCCCGAGAAAACGATTGCCGGCCATCCATCAAATTGGATACGAACCTTTTCACCATAATGCATCAATGGCAAGTTCAATGGATCCACAAAAGTTTCCACAGCGAGATCGTAATTGATAGGCATGATATTTACTAGTGGTTCACCATCCTTAAATGTCTCCCCTAGCCCACCGATGATGGCCTTATTGATAAAGCCGTCCTGAGGCGCGGTTACAAAGTACAGGCCTGTGCGTATGGAATAATTATTACGATCCACCTTGAGTTTGCTTACTTGTGCCTTGGTATCCAGTTCTGTAGAGCGAGCAGTCGCTTGATCGCTGCGCGCCTTGAAGACTTTCTCATCATATTCTCGATCTATTCTATTAAGCTCAATCAGAGCATTAGTGACTTCATTTTCTGCTCTTAGCAAAGTTCTTTCTTGAGCTAATAGATCTGCTCTTACCTTTTGTTGCTTTTGACGCTCAGTTTCTAGTTTAGCTCTTCCATCGATTCCGTATTCATTGGTAAGTTTTCTTTGTCGGTCCAATTGAATAATAGCAACCGAATCCTGAATTCTAGCAGCTTCTAATTTTGCTTCTTCCTCTTGAACCTTAAATCGCGCCTGAGCGAGTTTGTTTTGGGCCTGATCTTTTTTGAGACGACGTTCCTGATTAAGCGCGCTTATCTGCTGTTCCAACTGCTGGACTTTGTTACCGTAGCTTGCTACAGCCAGATCCTTAGCCTCGATCTGATCATCAGTATTCTGAACTAAAAGAGGGTCAAAATATTCACTTTTTACCTCACTGATGCGCATGATGGTATCACCGCGACGTACCACATCCCCCTCGCGCACATACCATTGTTCAATTTTACCGGCGATGGGCGACTGTATGGTCTGTGGTCGCTGCTCTGGAGTTAGAGTGGTCACATAGCCATTACCTGTTACGTTTTGTGTCCATGGTAGGAACATAACGATGATGGATACAATAGCAAATCCCAATAAAAACCTGTTGAAATACTTAAACGTGTCACGTTTAATAACCTTTCTACCAGCCTCATAATTAGTCAACCTGAGGTGCTCTACTTGATTTGTCTTTGAAATATTCAGCATAACAATCCTCTTAGTTATCAGAAATTATTTTTCCGTCTTTCATGGTTACAGTGCGCCCGCACCTGCCTAACCAGTTTTCATTCTGACTTACCACCACTAGCGACCAGCCGTTAGACTTATCAGTTAGAAAATCCATTATTCTAATGGCTTCTTCCTGATCAAATTGATCCAATGGATCTTTCAATATTAGCATTTTTGGATAACGTACGATACTGCGGGCGAGTACAATCTTTTTACCAATGGTATAACTCAAATGTTTTCCTTCTGGATAGACCATGGTTTGAAGTCCTTCTGGAAGTCTTCTTAGGAATTTAGTCAAGCCCACTTTTTCCAGCGCCCAATAGATACGTTCATCGGTCACGCTTTTGTCCCCAAATGTGATGTTGTCCCTAAATGTGCCTTCAAACGGGGTTTCTTCAGTCAACGACTGACCAATATTAGCACGGTAATAATTTAGATCCATCCCACGGAGATCTGTATTGTTAACGTAGATATTTCCAGTAGTTGGTTCCATGATACCGGCAATTAATCTAAGCAGCGTGGCTTTACCGCTACCGTTTTCACCGTTAATCAAAATGGTACAGGTCTCACTAATTTTGAGGTCTACATTGCTCAAAATGGGCTGTGAACGTTCTGGAACGCTATAACTCACATCATCTAACTCAACACTAAAACGCTCGTCTAATTGAAAAGGATGTTCACCATCTGGCTTTTCCAATTTTTTGTCCACTACCTCGCCTAGCTTCTCAAGTGATGTTAGCATATCATAAAATGATTCTAAGCCAGCCACTAGTTTTTCCACTGCGCCGATCACGATCAGAATGATCAGTTCAGCTGCTACGAACTGCCCGATATTCATTTGTTGTGACAGTACCAAAAATCCACCTATTGCAAGTAAACCTGCGGTAATCAATACTTTGAAACCTACTAATTGGATAAACTGCGCCACCAGTACCTTAAAGTGGCTTTCGCGATATTTCAAGTAACCTTGGGTGAGGGTATCATTCTTTTGCAAAGCATGATTGGTTATCCCGCTCAGTTTAAAACTGATCATACTACGTGCAATTTCCTGCAACCAGTGAGCAACACGATACTTCTTCTTGCTCTCCATGATACTGGTGCTTAAACCGCGTTCTGCCGTGTAGCGAAAGAGGATATATGCAAAAATGATTACCAAAAAGCCGTAAACAATAAAAAACGGATGGTAAAAGGACAAAAGAATCAAACCAAAAACAATTTGTAGCAGGGCTGTGGGATAATCCACAAGTAGCTTTGATAAGCTTTTCTGTACAGTCAGGGTATCAAAGAAACGATTGGCTAACTCTGGAGGATAAGTCCCACGTAGCTCCTGCATTTTAATTTTTGGGAATCGATAAGCAAACTCAAAAGATGAGCGCGTAAAAATCTTCTGCTGAATGTTTTCCGTAATTCTCATCTGCATGATCTGGAGCACACCTTGAAAGGCGACTGCCAGGGTAACCAGCACGACTAGAACTATCCAAGAAGTGGAGACTTGTGCACCTTGAATCAAATTGATGATGGCCTGGATCCCTAACGGTACGGCTAGCGCAACCAATCCAGCAAAAATGGCGTAGTAAAAAATCTGACGAACGTCTTTTGCATCCATCTTTAAAAGATTGACCAGACGTTTCCAGCTGGTTAAAATATTTGCGTCTGCTGCCATTGGTTAGTTTAATATTCGGTTTATCAAGTCCTTGAAATAGTCTGCGGGAGTGCAGTTTGCATCACAGTCTGTGATAGCAGGTATATGCGTTTTCAAAAAATGCTGCTGTAAAGAACCATCTATGATGGTACTGGCTAGAGAAGATGAGAAAGGGTAATCCCGATTCACTGCTTTGATCATTTCGCTTAATCGATTACACAGGCGCTTATAGACACTAAAATATCCAGCACTATTTTCTTTATCTACTTCCTTGGTGTGAAAGACTTTTGAACTTTCTGCGATAACAATCTTATTCAGCAATATTTCATTAACGTGAGCATAGTTTGAATCTTCCACCGTTTGAGCACTTACTACATCAATAGCAGCAAATAAACGTTCCTGTGGAGTTGAAATAGAGAGAGTAGATATGACCAGTTGGTTCTCAATCCATGACCAATACCAGGCCGTAAGGTAAAGCAGTAACTTGTGCTTATTTTCAAAATAACGGTAAATGGAACTTTCATTGGATCCCAATCGCTCACCTAATTTTTTGAAAGTAAATTGCTCAAAACCCAACTCATAAATAAGTTCAATGCTATGCTGAACAATTCGTAAACCTAGAGGCGAAGACTCTGGGTCCTTAAGGTAAAGTTCTGAATTGATCTCTACCCTGAGATTTTTTAAAATCGCGTCCATTGATATCTTAGAGACACAAATATCGATAGTGTTACTATTAACTATTGAATATTATACTTTCTTTAACAACTGAATTACTATGAACCAAACCAATCAAAGACAAGAATTGATAAAAGCTGAGTCCATTGCCGATGAACTATTTCAGGCGATACTTGAGCAGAAAATAATTTTAGCGGGTATAACTGAAAAAGAGATCAATGCTGCAGTATTCGACTTGGCCAAAGAGAAGTTTGGGATAGAAAAGTATTGGCACAAACGCATTGTCAGAGCTGGTGAAAACACACTTCATCCTTACGATGAGAATCCGCCTAACCTAACCGTTCAAGAAGATGACATCGTTTTTCTGGACTTCGGGCCTATTCTGGAAGATTGGGAAGCTGACTATGGGCGTACCTATGTAATCGGTAATGACAGAGATAAGACTAGATTAGCAGAGCATGTTGAAAAAGCCTGGTTTGACGCCAACTCTTGGTTCAAGAAAAATTTAGCTGCTACAGGCGCAGAGCTCTATAAGTACTGTGTGGATCTTGCACAGCAATACGGCTGGGAATTCGGTGGACCAATTGCGGGTCACATCATTGGAGAATTCCCGCATGAGAAATTAGAAAAAGAGGATAAAACCAACTACATCCATCCTGAGAATCATTTACCCTTATCAGTAAAAAATAAAAAAGGACAATCTAAAAACTGGATCATCGAGATCCATTTTGTTGATCAAGAAAAGAAAATAGGTGGATTTTTTGAACAGCTGGCTGGCTGACGATTTATTGAATCTCCGCAGTAAGTCCAGCTTCCAATAAAGCTGTGCAACGCGGTTCAAGATCCTCGTATTCGCCCGACTTGACATTGCATTTTCCCTTGTAATGCACAATCAGCGAGCACTGTTCTGCCTGCACTGGGGTATGATCACATGCTGCAATTAGCATATCAATTACGTGGTCAAAAGTGTTGAAGTCATCATTGAAGAGAACGATCTTATTTTCCTTCTTTTCAAGGGTTTCTACTTCTAACTCTGGTAATAACTGTTCTTGAACTGACATCTTCATTCTTGTTAAGCTATGCCTGTTTTATCATTTTTAAGGCGACCCAATTATTGAGTTGCAATTTAGAGTCAAAAATTACACCTAATTGCGCACATTTATCCTTAATAATTTCTTCATCTTCTGTGTAGAAACCGCTAAGAAACAGCTTGCCTTTGTCTTTCAATTGGCGGTTGTAAACTTCCATGTCGTTCAAGAGAATATTGCGATTGATGTTTGCAATGATCACATCATACATCTTCTCGCCTAGCTGTTCTGCACCGCCGAGAATCACCTTGATCTGATTCACGTTATTTCGTTCTACGTTCTCAAGCGCATTTTCATAACACCACGTGTCAATATCGATTGCATCAACTTCAGTAGCACCTCTTTGTGCTGCGAGAATTGCCAAAACTCCAGTCCCACTTCCCATGTCCAGCACCGTCAAGCCAGATAGGTCTTCTTTCAGCAAATGCTGAATCATCATGTGAGTTGTCTCGTGGTGCCCCGTGCCAAAACTCATTTTCGGCTCGATCACGATCTCGTGTTTCAGACCTTTGCTCTCGTGAAATGGCGCGCGTACTTCGCACAGATCGTCCACGTAGATGGGATCAAAATTCTTTTCCCATTCTGCATTCCAGTTGGTGGGTGGTACTTCCGCTTTCGCGAAAGCGATATCTACCAAATCATAAGAAAGAATATCCAGCGATTGAATGTCTGGATCGTCATTGCTGACTATGGGCAAGTAAGCTTTCACACCAGTATCGGTATGGATAAAACTTTCAAAACCTAGTTCACCCAATTGTGCGATAAGCACATCATTCCAAGGCTCTGTAGGAGTGACGGTAAAGTCGTACTCGACGTAACGTTGATCGATTGTCTTGCTCACTACCTAGAAAGATGCTGCGATTTTGTAAAAGGATTCTGCATCTAGGGATGCACCGCCCACAAGTCCACCGTCCACGTCCGGCTGAGCAAAAAGTTCTTTGGCGTTGTCTGGTTTTACGCTACCGCCGTAAAGGATGGTGAGGTTTTCAGCAGTTTCAGAACCGAATTTAGACGCAATCTGATCGCGGATAGCCTTGTGCATTTCCTGCGCCTGCACCGGTGAGGCGGTTTCGCCAGTTCCAATCGCCCAGACCGGTTCGTAAGCCACGATCACATGCTTCATTTCGCCAGCAGTAAGTTGGAAAAGCGAATGCTCTACTTGATTTTTGATGATGTTGAGATGGTTGTCTTTTTTGCGCTCTTCCAGATGCTCACCACAACAAAAAATCACACGCATACCCTCATCAATCGCCCTGCGCACTTTTGCAGCAATGATCTCATCGGTATCGCCATAAGAATCGCGACGCTCGCTGTGGCCTATGATCACCGTCATCACACTAATGCTTTTCAACATATCTGTATTGACCTCGCCCGTATGTGCGCCGCTAGCATTTGCGTTTACATCTTGGGCGATGACCTCGATAGGATGGCCATCTGCTTTATTGTAGGCTTCCAGCAAAAACGGAAACGACGGCGCAACCATCAAATCACAATTCAGATTGCCCAAGTCGTGATCAGCTTGCAGATGCCAGATCAAATCTCTGGTTTTGTTCAGATCGCAATTCATTTTCCAGTTTCCGGCGACAATGTTTTTTCTCATGGGTCAGATTTAAGTGCCAAATATAAAATAGGTCAGCTGGGCGCTGGGAATGGTTTAGATGAGTTTAGCAGGATGTTATAGACAATTACAGCTAGATTGAGCGGTTTAACTCAGAGGTGATAGGTAATATCGCTTGAATAAAAGTTTCCATATAACTCTACTTTTGAATTACCATTGTTCTAGTATGTGGGATTCAAAAAAATGAAAAAATTGAAGTCATATTTCTTGAGCAAGCAATTGAATTTTTAGATAGTCTTGACTTGAAGACAAGGCATAAAGTTTATTATAATGTAGACAAAGCCAAACTTGGTTTAGATCCAAAGCTATTTAAGAAATTGACTGACAACATCTGGGAATTTAGAACCAAGTACGGTGGGTTGCAATATCGATTATTTGCATTTTGGGATAGAACCAATGGCGCAGAAACACTCGTAATCTCAACCCATGGAATCGTGAAGAAGGTTAGTAAAGTCCCAAGAGCAGATATTGATAAAGCTGAACGGATAAGGGAAATTTATTTTAAAAAATAAAAATATGGCTACGCAAAAGAACGGTATGAAAATGATGACCCTCGATGAACTGAAAGACAGGGATATCGGGAAAATCGGCACGCCGGAAAGAGACAAATATGAATTCGACTTGCGGATGGAACTCCTAGGTGAAATGATAAAATCTATCCGCAAAGAGCGTAAACTGACTCAAGAGCAACTTGGTGAGTTGATAGGCGTTCAAAAATCTCAAATTTCCAAACTAGAGCGCAATACAAAAAACGTAACCATAGAAACCATTTTAAAGGTTTTCAGAGCCTTGAAAGCTAATGTGAAATTTAGCGTAGAAATGAATGATGCAGAATTCAAGGTAGCGTAAAGTTCTGAGACGGGAAATGTAACTGACTTTGAAGATATCCTGATCAAAAAATATGGCCATAAGGGAACCGAAAAACGCAATAAATACGATGCTGCTTCCCTCGCTTTTCGCATACATGCTATTTCAAAAACCTCGAGTATTAAAGGTAAACTTGATTAAAATTTAAACAAACAGTCAAACTCATTTTAGTCTAACTCATTCATCGTAAATCGTTAAGCGCAGCGGTCTATAATCTAATCGTCTAGAATAATCTACCTCTCCAAACTAACCCGCGGATCCAGATACACATAAATCAAATCCACCAGGATATTGATAAGGATAAAAATGGTGGCGATGACCAGTACCGCGCCCATGATCACGGGCAGGTCCAGCGTGTTGAGCGCCTCGACGATTTCCTTGCCTAGACCGTTCCAATTAAAAATGTATTCCACAAAAACCGCCCCTGCCAGCAGTCCAGCAAACCAACCGCTAATCGCGGTGATTACGGGATTCAAGGCGTTTTTCAGTGCATGGCGTTTCAGGACTTGGATGGTAGAAAGCCCTTTCGCGTAAGCGGTAACAATATATTCCTGTGACATGACCTCGAGCAGGCTGTTGCGCATCAACTGTGAGATCACCCCCAGCGGACGAATCCCCAAAACAAGGGACGGCAGGATCAGGTTGCGCCATTGCAGCTGCATGCCCTCGCCGTAGTCGTCCATCTGGTAGAGGCTACCAGACATGTTGAGCCCAGTCAGATCGTGCAGTAAAAACCCAAAAACATAGGCAAACAAAATCGCGCTAAAAAAACTGGGAACGCTCATCCCGATCGTGCTAACCACTTGGATGGTCTTGTCAATCCACGTGTCCCTAAACTGCGCCGACACAATCCCTAGGAGCACCCCCAACACCATCGCGATGCCTATGGAAGTAGTCGCCAGCAGCAGCGTATTGGGCAGCGTTTTGCCCAGAATACTGCTTACGGTTTTACCCTGCTTTTGGAATGAGGTACGCAGGTAAGGAAACTTGAGTTGCAGCTCGCCACTACCCCACCCGATCAGTCGAACGCCGCTGTATTTGCCGTCATCGTAAGTGAAGTCTGCGGGGGCTGTGCTGTGACAGCTAAGCGGTGACAGATCATTAAGGTAATAGCCGTATTGCACCAGCAGCGGCTGGTCAAAACCGTATTTACGGCTCACGTTGTCGATCTGCTCTTGGGTCTCGTTCTGGCCCAGCATCATTTGCGCGGGATCGCCCGGCAGCAGATAGAAAAGTGCAAAAATTACCGTCACTACGCCGTAGAGCGTGATGATGGCGTAGCCCAGCTTTTTAAGCAGGTAGCCTATCATAGGTCCATTTCCTCAAAGTCGTTCCAATGCGACTTTGCCTTGATAACGCCCTCCTCGACGATCAGCACGGCGGGGTTTGAACGCACGGCGGTTTTGAGTTGGGTACCGTCAGTCACGTAGAACTCCAGATCCAGCTGATGCTGCTGGATCAGCGGTTGCAGCTGCTCGCTGGTATTGGCACTCAGTCCTATGACCTCGTAGCCGGCGGTTCTGGCCCTTTTCGCGAAAGCGGCAATCTTATCCAGCCCATCGCTCTCGGCCTTGGTCATGTCGTAGATCAACACAAAAGCGACCCGCGGCTTGTCCAGCATTTCTTGGGTAAAGTCCTCGCCGTTTTTGGTGATGGAAAAATCATGGATTTTGGCCTCTGGCGCTTCCTGAACCAGTCGGGTCTCCACCTTTTCGTATTTCCCGTAGCCCGCGGGTGGCACGCCATCTGTGGTGACGATGGTCTCCTTGCCGTCGATGGTGTAGTACCAGTCGTAGGCATAGACATCGGGGAAATTGGGATCCTTCTGCATGGCCTGCTCGATATCGGTGCCGGTCTTGTAGGCCCTGAAATCCAGTACGGGCAGATGCATGAGCACGTGGTAGCCCAGCAGCAGGCACAATGCCGTGGCGATGATTAGGGATGTGGCGTTTACCGCTTTCGCGAAAGGTGTTCCCATCAGATCCCGCTTTGCAAACAGGATCAGAATCATGACCAGCAGAATCACGTCCTTCCAAAACGACTGCCATGGCGTCAACGGGATCGCATCGCCAAAACACCCACAGTCTGTCACCTTATTGAAGTACGCCGAGTAAAACGTCAAAAATGTAAAGAACACGATCATGAGCAGCAGCGACCAAAGCGTGAATTTTTTCATGTAGCCCAGCAGCAGCATGAGTCCCAGAATGACTTCAGAAATCACCAGAAAGATGGCCAGCGGCAATGCGATGGGCTGCAATAATTCCAGTCCCAGAACCGCCGCGCTAAAGTATTCATCCAGCTTATAGGAAAACCCGAGCGGATCATTGAGCTTGATCAACCCGCTGAAAATAAACAGCACCCCAACAAACCAACGGCAAAAAGTGACGATAAACTTCATAGGTTCAAAAATCGGTTAGAATGGGGTGAGTTGCAAGAAGTTTTAGGCGATGGCAATTCAAGCTTGTTTATTGATAAGAATGGCAATTAGAAAGGCAAATCATCGTAATCTTCTTGAACATCATGAACTGTTAATTCAATAAAATTATCATTCCAATCTTCTTTCCTGAAAATTTTAAGCTTGTTTTCATCACTAAATATATGATCACTCACTCTCAAAGCATAGTGCTTATTTCTACGGGTCAAATTCCAATAATGATTTTCTTCATCTAATATTGGGTCACCATCCTCATCAATATCTAACTGAACAATATCCGGTTTAAATCCTTTAGATTTTAGTAATGAATCTAGTTCTTTGTAATTTGTGTAATAAACCCTGTGATTGATGCTAAGTTTTTGTTGGATTTCTTCCAGAGCAGGATGATTGCTCATAAGAATTTCATTTATAGCATTGTCTTTTTCAGTCCTTTCTTGAGTAAGAAACTTTACTAATTGATTGAGGGTATTTGACGTTGACTCCAATCCTTGAATTAAATTCACTTCTTTAATTCGTGTTTGTTCCTGTAAGAATCTTTGGAATAATCCCGCCCATTGCTCTTTCAAAAAATTTGTTATTTCTCTTGATGTTTCAAATCCATGGATAGTATTATTATTGGGTAGACTTTCAACAAATTCAATAAATTCGTGGATCTTAACATTATCAGCAAAATTGTACTTGACGTCTTTTGTTTTTTTATTACTTAAGTAGAACTGATATTCTTGATAAACATTCTTATCTATAAAAATATATACCTGTTTATTCAGTTCTATTGCGGTCTTAAGCTCTACTTGAGAAACTGAGCGATCACCGTGCTGCGAGGAAGAACCAAATCGACCACCAATAACCGAAATGAGAATGTCAATTCCGTTAATCTCTTTATAACAATACTCTTCAAGCTTTTCATCTTTACCATACGGGATACTTCCCAATTCATTCAGTACAGGATCATACCCTTGCTCCCTTATAAATCGTTCTAAATCAGCTCTAATCTGTTTCAAATCATAATAGGTTGAGCTTAAAAACACTCGAGGTTTTGCCATAAGTATAATTTTTTAGATTCTCTCAACTCAAGCACTAAACTTGGCCTTGAAATGATGAATCAAAATTTGTTTAAGTTTAAGGTCAGTCATAAAGAAGAGTGCACACAAAGATATGCATTCATCATACTGTTGGTTATAAATTCTTTACTGACAAGATCAGACAGCCTTTTGATTGCATCTTATGCGTTCATAATTATGTAGAGTTTGGCTATCCCTAAAATCCTGTATCTGCAATTTCTAATAGTTTATGATAGTAATAGTAGTCTCAGCGCAGCTGTATTAATAATGCACGGAACTAGTTACTGATCCGCTTCTAACAGGATTGCTGTAGATGTAATCAGATTTCTATTTGATGACAGCTGGACTCCACGATTCAATGGGTCGACCTAGAAATTTCAAATTTTCCAATACTTAGGACAATCGCTACCTGTATTTGAATTAGGCATTTCCCATCGCATTCTTTTACAGAACAGATCGTAATACGCATGCCGACTATTATTCTTTGTGACAAATCTGCAGGAATAGCAATTTTTGAAACTTCTATCTTTTTGAGCATAGTCCTGCACCAATCTTATGAAATCTTCTCCGGAATATCCTTGTGGTGTTCTCTCTAAAATTTTGAAATATTTGTATCTGTTTGATTCTATATTAAACATTATACTTGACATCGTCTTTTCCGTTTTTCTAGCTTTATTATTATGTAGAACACTAAATAATTCAAATTTCTCTATACACTTTTTTGGATTGATGAGGTTTCCACTCTTCAAATTGCTTTGAAAATTGAAGCAAGATGCGTGTGTAGTTTTAACGCTTATAGATTTTGAGTCTAGAAAATCAAGATCTTTATCATCGGTAAGATGGATTTCAATAATTCTCAATCCGCTACTCAATTTCTCAACTGTACATTTATGAGTAACAAAAAACTCAATCAGTAACTTATCGTTTTTCTGGCTTGACGATAAAACAATATCACCGATATAACTACCAACCTTCTTTTCAATTGAAATTTCATCAAAATAGGTTGTCAGGTCAAATGAATTAATCTCGTCACTCAATTTACATTCTATTTCGATATTCTCGATTTCCATGCAAGATTTACAAATCCTTTCAATTCTATAATCAATATAAAATGGTTGTTTTTGAATCAGACAATCCAAATAAGTATTATAAAATTTGAGTTTTGCAAGTTTATGTAGATAGCTCTCATAGCTACAGTTATGTTGAGCTTTGTGTGAAAAATGATGAGCTTTGATTTCACCCTTTTTCGCAATTAGTTCACCTTCACAATTGCAACATTTGAATCGCTCATTTAAGTTTTTATCTACTTTTCGTATATGGATTAAACTCCCGTTTGTGTCTAGAGCGTATAAGTTCTTTGACATAATTTATTAATTGCACGGAATATAAGAGTGTTCTCGGAGAGCTGGGTATTATTCTTACTGATTTGCTGATAATTTTTTAAAAAAAATGTTCATCGGAAATCAAAAATCCCCAGCTTTCACCGGGGATTCAAAAGATCAAATGATGTAAATCTTACTTCACATCCATCAATTCTACATCGAATACCAAAGTTGCGTTAGGGGGGATCACGCCACCTGTTCCAGCGCTACCGTAAGCGATGTGCGGTGGGATGACTAGTCTAGCCTTATCTCCCACTTTCAGCATTGCGATGCCCTCGTCCCAGCCTGCGATTACTTGTCCAGCACCTAGTGTAAAGTCAATCGGCTGGTGGCGGTTGTACGAGCTGTCAAAGACTTTACCGCTAGCCAACATCCCCTTGTAATGCACAGAAACGGTTTTGCCTTTTTCAGCTTGCTTGCCAGACCCTTCATTGATCACTTTGTAGCGTAAACCGCTGTCGGTTTTATCAAAGCCAGCAGCCAATTCCTCGATCTCTTGGTCGGCTTGTTTTCTGGCTTGCTCCTCGCGCTTTTTTGCTGCGCCCTCAAATTGTCTAAAAGACTCAACTGGGTTGTAGGCTTCGGCATCTGCACCCTGTCGGATAATTTCTACGTGCTTGATCTCGTCGCCCTGCTCGATGTTATCCACCACATCTTGTCCTTCTATTACTTTTCCAAAAACGGTGTGCTTATCATCCAGCCAGTCGGTCGGTACGTGGGTGATGAAAAATTGCGAACCGTTAGTTCCAGGACCAGCATTTGCCATGCTCAAAACTCCTGGCGAGTCGTGACGCAAGTCAGGATGAAACTCGTCATCAAATTTGTAGCCGGGCCCACCAGAACCAGTTCCCTGCGGGTCACCGCCCTGGATCATAAAGTCTGGAATCACTCGGTGAAATTTTAATCCGTCGTAATAGCGAGTTCCTTGTGGCTTTGCGTTGTTTTCCAACTTTCCTTCAGCTAAACCAACGAAGTTACCTACCGTCCCAGGTGTTTTATCGTAGTGTAATTGTATGAGGATATCGCCTTTTGAAGTTTGCATATTGGCGTATAAACCATTGTCCATAGTGTAATTTTTGGGCAAAAGTAAGGATTGCACAGCTATGAGCTTTTAGCGGTGAGCATTGAGGTTTTCAAATGTCAACTCGAGCGCAGTCGAGAGTGATTTAGCGTGTTCATCAAATCGTTTTCGACTGCGCTCAAACTGACACTTAGAAGTGGTGAGGTTGTAAAAAGCTTCATCAACAGTTAACATTGAAATTACTGTCACGCTGAGCTTGTCGAAGCGCAGCGCAACAATTACTAGATATCGCCATTCGAGAGCCTCATGGCTGCATTGTAAATCAGGTGAAGTGGTGAGGCTCTCGGCCTGTCCCGGTTTAACAGGGAAACCACGTTTTGATATTGAGAAACTGTTATGCCGATGCAGATCGGCATCTCACAGGACGCTAAAAATGCTATGCAACTTGATCAGTCGGTATCGTTGGAAAATGTTATTTCAGTTTTCTCCACTGTTCTTTTGCTGCCAAAAGAACCAAAAGCCTTCGCTGTGGAAACTCTGTCTGAAATTGCTACGCAAACAGCAACTAGAGTCACTCACCAGGATTGCGAAATCTTAAAGTTTATAAGGACGCACATGAATTCTAAAGTCGTAAGCAATTCACCGTGCCTCTAAAGCTGCTACCTGCTTGAATTTCTAGTCAGATTTTCCAAGGCGACTTAACACGAAGTAAAAAAAAAGGCTCATGAATATTTTCAAACGTCAACTCGAGCGCAGTCGAGAGTGATTTGGATGTTCATGACCAAGTTCTCGACTGCGCTCGAACTGACATCTCAAATCATAAAGCATTAAACCCAAACAATTTGTGATTTAAACTTAAGCTTAGATTTAGACTTAGATTTAAACTTATATTTCTTTAATTCCCTACCTCACTTATAAATTTCAAACGATAAAGCCTCAATTCCTCATCCTCGTAGTCACCGTCAAATTCCTCTGCGGCGGTCTGGATGTCGTCGGTTTCTGATTCTAGGAAGTATTCGTGCAGTTCTTCCTGCTGATCTTCGTCCAGCATCTCGTCCACTTGGTAGCCCACGTTCAGTTTGGTACCGCTATAAACGATGCTTTCCAATTCTTTCAGTAACTGGTCCATTTCAAGTCCCTTAGCGCTTGCCATGTCCTCAAAACTCAGTTTGCGGTCTATAGAAGTGATGAAGTACAGCTTGTTTCCAGACTTGCTACCTGTGCTCTTAATAACTAGATCATCAGGCCGAGTAATGTCGTTCTCATCAACATATTTGGCGATCAACTCGACAAACTCTTTTCCGTACTTGCGCGCCTTTCCCTCACCTACTCCATGGATCTGTGCCAATTCTTCCAGATTGATGGGATATTTAGTCGCCATGTCATCGAGCGATGGATCCTGAAAAACCACGTATGGCGGCACTTCTTTTTTCTTGGCTACCTTCTTTCTGAGGTCCTTGAGGTATTTGACTAGCTCGGCGTCTGTGGCACCACCTTTCGCGGCAGCGGGATTATTATCGCTGTCCTCATAAACGTGATCCTCGGTCATCATGAATGACTTGCCGTTTTTGACAAATTCCTCACCAGCAGGTAGCACCTTGAGTAGGCCGTAAGTCTCGATATCCTTGCGCAGGTATCTCGCCACCAGCACCTGACGTATCAGCGCGGTCCAGTAAGCGGCATCCTTATCCTTACCGCTACCAAAATAATCATGCTGATCCAGCTTGTGACTTGAGATCATAGCGTTGTTCTTGCCCATCAGGATGCGTACGATGTCTTTTGATTTGTAGCGTTCGCCAGCATCACCGACCAATTTGATCAATTTCTTGACATCATCTACAGCTTCCTTTTGCGGCTTGGGATTGCGCATGTTATCGTCCATGTCGCCACCCTCACCGGTCTCAGGATCAAATTTCTCACCGAAATAATGCAAAATATACTGACGGCGGCTCATGCTGGTTTCGGCATAGCCTACCATTTCCTGTAGTAGCGCGTGACCTATTTCCTGCTCTGCGATGGGTTTGCCCGACATGAACTTTTCCAGCTTCTCGATGTCCTTATAACTATAAAAAGCAAGACAATGTCCCTCGCCCCCATCACGACCGGCACGACCGGTTTCTTGATAGTAAGATTCGATGCTTTTGGGTATATCGTGGTGAATTACAAATCGTACATCAGGCTTATCGATCCCCATTCCGAATGCAATTGTAGCCACCACGACATCGCAGTCTTCCATCAGAAACATGTCCTGATGCTTGACACGGGTTTTGGCATCCAGCCCTGCGTGGTACGGCACAGCTTTGATACCGTTGACCTGTAAAACTTGCGCCAGTTCTTCTACCCGCTTGCGAGAAAGGCAATACACAATACCCGACTTCCCTTCATTTTGTTTGATGAACCGAGTGATATCGGCATCTACGTTGGCGGTTTTTGGACGCACTTCGTAGAATAGGTTAGCTCGGTTGAACGATGCCTTATAAGTGGTCGCGTCCTGAATCTTGAGGTTTTTGAGGATGTCTTCCTGAACCTTAGGCGTTGCAGTTGCTGTAAGTCCTATAATAGGAATGTTGTCACCTATCCGATCGATGATCTTGCGCAGATTGCGGTATTCAGGCCTAAAATCATGTCCCCACTCACTGATGCAATGCGCCTCGTCTACCGCTAGGAATGAGATCTTTTGCTCGCGCAGGAATTCCACGTTTTCTTCCTTGGTCAGCGATTCTGGGGCGACGTATAGTAATTTGGTAACCCCGTCCACGATATCCGATTTCACTTGGGTAATTTCAGACTTGTTCAATGAAGAATTGAGTACGTGTGCTACACCATCATGGTCAGAAACGCCACGAATGGCGTCCACTTGGTTTTTCATCAACGCGATAAGCGGCGAAACGACGATGGCCGTTCCTTCCTGCATTAATGCAGGCAACTGGTAGCAAAGCGATTTTCCACCTCCCGTTGGCATGATTACAAAAACGTCCTCTTTGTTTAGTACTGAATTGATTACCGCTTTTTGTAGTCCTCTGAACTTGTCAAAACCGAAATATCTCTTCAAATGGTCCTCCAGACCGTGCTGAGTCAATGCCATGCGGCGTGTGATTTATTATCTTTGTAAGCTAAATTTACACATAAATTTGAGTTTTACAAATTTGGATGCGCAGGCTCTTTCTGACATAGATAGCAAGGCGATCTTAGCAGCCGCTCGACGCACGATCTCGATAGAAAAGGATGCTGTAGCCGGTCTTGAGGCTATGATTGATGACGCTTTCGCGAAAGCGGTGCATTACATACATCACGCACACGGTCGAGTAATCGTGACGGGTATAGGCAAGAGTGCCATCATCGCACAGAAGATTGTGGCTACCATGAATTCTACGGGAACGCCTGCAATTTTTATGCATGCTGCAGATGCAATTCACGGTGATCTGGGAATTGTACAAACAAATGATGTCGTGATCTGCCTTTCTAAAAGTGGTAACACACCAGAAATCAAGGTCTTAGTTCCGCTAATCAAGAACTTCAACAACAAACTGATTGCGATTACCAGCCACAAGGATTCATTTCTAGGTCAGGAAGCCGATTTCCTGCTGCACGTACCTATTAATAAGGAAGCCTGCCCAAATGGGCTCGCCCCTACCACCAGCACCACCGTGCAACTGGTCATGGGCGACGCGCTGGCAATTTGTCTGCTCGAATTGAAAGGATTTGACAACAAGGATTTTGCGCGGTATCATCCGGGCGGCACTTTAGGCAAGAAACTTTACCTGAGAGTCCAGAACCTCATTGAACAAAACGCCAGACCAGCCGTTTTCAAGCACACCAGCCTGCGTGATGTCATCATCAATATTTCGGAAAATCGTCTGGGAATGACCGTGGTCATTGATGATGACAAACCTGTAGGCATTATTACCGATGGTGACCTGCGACGCATGCTGAGCAGCAATAAGGACATCGACAGTTTGGACGCTGCCGGAATCATGACCAGCAATCCTAAAAAGATTGCAGTCAACGCCATGGCTGTCGAGGCTCGCGAGACCATGGAAGAATTCAATATCACCCAGCTAGTCGCCGTCGATGGTGACGAGTACCGCGGCGTGGTGCATATTCACGATTTGATCAGAGAAGGAATTGTGTAGGTATGGCGCGTGCTAAAGCAGATCCTAACAACATGTCCTTTCTGGACCATGTGGAAGAACTTAGATGGACGCTGATCCGGTCGCTGGTGGGGGTTCTCATAGGTGCGGGAGTCGCTTTTGCGTTTTCTGATTTCATTTTTGACGTCATCATTTTTGGGCCCATCGATCCAAACTTTGTTACCTATCAATATTTCTGTAAGATCGGTCAGGTATTTGGGTTTGTGAGCGAATTCTGCTCTCCAGATTTCAACTTTGACCTGCGGACCAACGGGATGTCAGATGAATTCAGCGCCCACATTTGGACCAGTATCATGGTGGGATTTGTGATCGGTTTTCCATGGCTGTTGTGGCAGTTCTGGAAGTTTATCAGTCCTGGTTTAAAAGCTAGTGAGAGGCGCTACAGCACGGGATTTATTTTTGTTTGTTCGCTGTTATTCTTTGCTGGCGTGCTTTTCGGATACTATGTGATTGCGCCACTATCTGTGCACTTTATGCTCACCTACGATTTGAGTGACAAGATCTTGAAACTGCCCAGCATTTCCAGCTACATCGCCTATATCAGAGCAAGCATGCTGTCCAGCGGATTGCTTTTTGAATTGCCCGTGGTAATTTATTTCCTAACTAAAATCGGTCTAGCCACCCCAGACGGCCTGCGCAAAAGCCGAAAATTTGCACTCGTAATCGTTTTGATCGTTGCAGCAGTCATCACCCCACCCGATGTTGCCAGCCAGATCATTGTGGCCATTCCGGTCTTAATTTTATACGAAGTGAGTATCTGGATCAGCGCATTTGTCTTGAAACGACAGCGCAAACGTGAGGCTCGGATGAAAGCAAGAGCATAGTCCTTTTTTAATTTCGCTTTCGCGAAAGCATACTATATATAATTCATGAACCAAGTAGAAGAATTCAACGCTTATCGTTCAAAGATGAACAAAACGATCCTTGAGGATAACAATAAGATATTGAAACGCATATTTAATCTGGATACTAATGCCTTTACCGAAGGCGCGCTGGACAAGCGTACTAAAGAGTTGCTAGGTCTAGTCGCAAGCACCGTCCTGCGCTGTGATGACTGCGTGAAATATCATCTTGAGGCATGTCACGAGGCTGGTCTCAAAAAAAACGAAGTAGTCGAGGCACTTTCCATCGCCACACTGGTAGGTGGTACGATTGTAATTCCGCATTTGAGGCGGGCTTATGAGTATTGGGATGCGGTGGAAAAGAATGCTGGTGAAGAGTAAGTCAATAAAGGTTACTAACTTTATAGTCTAATTAGACATGCCATGATTACCAGTCTCGATCAATTAGACCTCAAAAAACAATACACCTACGCAGATTATCTGCAATGGCGTTTTAAAGAGCGCGTGGAATTGATTCACGGATGGATTCATAAAATGAGTCCCGCGCCTAGGATGCAGCATCAGAGAATACAAAGTAATCTTCACGGTTTAATTTGGAATACTCTGAGAGAAAATAGCTGCTTAGTTTTCAACGCACCATTTGATGTGCGCCTATTGAAAAGCAGCGATACTAGTGCAGAAAAAATTCAAACCGTAGTGCAACCCGACATCTGTGTGATTTGTGACGAGTCAAAACTGGACGACGCAGGATGCCTAGGCGCACCTGATTTGATCGTAGAAATCCTTTCTCCATCTACTGCTAAGAAAGATTACAACGAAAAATTTAATCTCTACGAAGAAAACGGCGTGCAGGAATATTGGATCGTCCATCCAGCCGATAAAGCCATCGCTGTATTCAGTTTAAAAGATGGTGAATATCAAGAAACGACCGATCTTGTACTTGATCAACGAGAAGTTAGTTCTAGCCTTTTTTCTGAAATTAAATTATCTACGGAAGATATATTCAAGTAATCTAAACCTGCAAAATCCCCATATTGAACTGCTTCTCAGCAGGCGCGTTGTTTGCAGCCTCGATGCCTGTTGAGATCCAATGTCTCGTATCCTTAGGATCAATAATCGCATCAGTCCACAATCTCGCAGCAGCGTAGTACGGACTTACCTGTTCGTCGTATTTGTCCTTGGTTTTTGCAAAAAGCTCTTTTTCTTCTTCCTCGCTTAGCTTTTTACCGCTTTTTTCCAAAGCCGCTTTCTCGATCTGCATCAGCACTTTTGCTGCGCTGTTACCTGACATCACCGCCAGTTCTGCACTGGGCCATGCTACGATCAGGCGAGGATCGTAGGCCTTACCGCACATGGCGTAATTTCCGGCGCCGTAGCTGTTACCAACGACTACTGTAAACTTAGGCACGACGCTATTGGAAACCGCGTTCACCATTTTTGCACCGTCCTTGATGATACCGCCATGCTCAGATTTTGAGCCTACCATAAATCCGGTGACATCCTGCAAAAACACCAGCGGAATCTTCTTCTGATTACAGTTGGCAATAAACCGCGTTGCCTTATCGGCGCTGTCGCTGTAGATCACCCCACCGAATTGCATTTCGCCTTTTTTGGTCTTGACGATCTTGCGCTGGTTAGCAACAATTCCAACTGACCAGCCGTCGATTCTAGCGTAGCCAGTAATGATAGTTTTGCCGTATCCGGCTTTGTATTCTTCAAAAGTATCGGCGTCGATCATGCGGTCGATGATTTCCATCATATCGTATTGATCGCTGCGCTTTGCGGGAAGAACACCGTACAATTCTTCAGGATCTTTTGCAGGCTCAACCGATTCTTTACGGTTGAAGCCAGCCTTATCGCTATAGCCTATTTTATCGACGATGGTCTTGATTTTGTCCAGCGCGTCCTTGTCATCAGCAGCTTTATAATCGGTCACCCCGCTGATCTCGCAATGCGTGGTCGCGCCACCAAGGGTCTCGTTATCGATGCTTTCGCCGATCGCCGCTTTGACGAGATAACTTCCAGCGAGGAAAATGCTACCTGTCTTATCGACGATCAGCGCCTCATCGCTCATAATGGGCAAATACGCACCACCAGCCACACAACTTCCCATGACCGCAGCGATCTGGGTGATTCCCATGCCGCTCATCACGGCATTGTTTCTGAAAATGCGTCCAAAATGTTCCTTATCTGGAAAGATCTCATCCTGCATGGGCAGATAGACACCAGCACTGTCGACCAAATAAATGATCGGTAGTTTATTTTCAATAGATATCTCTTGTGCACGTAAATTCTTCTTCCCCGTGATAGGAAACCATGCGCCAGCCTTCACCGTTGCGTCGTTTGCAACAACAATAACTTGGCGGCCCTTAACGTGACCTATCTTCACTACTACCCCGCCGCTGGGACATCCTCCGTGTTCTATGTACATTCCGTCGCCTGCAAACGCACCTATTTCCACGGCTTTTTCCGGCTCGTCCAGCAGATAATCGATACGCTCGCGAGCGGTCATCTTGCCCTTGGAATGGTGCTTTTCAATGCGTTTCTCGCCACCGCCTTTGGCAACTTCGGCAAATCTGCGGCGCAGCTGGGAAAGTAAAAGTTTATTGTGGTCTTCGTTCTTATTGAAGTTGATGTCCATTTAGGTCGTTTTGCCCTCAAAAGTAACTATACCGTTGTAGTTCTTGCTCGCGGCGACATAGTAAATTCTGATATTTAGACTTGTCACGCTTTCGTACTTCGGCAAGCTCAGTATAAACTTCCCTGCGGGAAAGCGTAATTATTCAAACCTCTGCATCAAGTAAATCTGTAGCAATGTGATAACGTGGGTCTTCTACGCTGGTTTCAATAATCGTAGAGAATTCAGGGTTGCGACGTATGAGCAGTTGCTGACATTCAGGGCTCAAGTGAACCAACTTGATGGATTTGTTAAGATCCAGGTATTTATTGGCTACGCTGCGCAGCGCCTCTACCCCACTGTGGTCCTGCACTCTTGACTCAATGAAGTCGATCTCGATGCTTTCTGGGTCGTTCTTGGGATCAAACTTGGCATTGAAATCTTGCACCGATCCAAAAAAGAGCGGGCCCCAAATTTCGTAGACTTTGGTACCATCTTCCTTGATCTTTTTACGCGCCCTGATTCGGATTGCGCTTTTCCAAGCAAATACCAGCGCACTCATGATCACACCTACAATCACCGCAATCGCCAGATCTTTCCAAACCGTAATTGCACTTACCGCAATGAGCACAAGCAAATCTGCCAGCGGAATCTTATTGATGATCCTGAAACTGGACCAAGCAAACGTACCGATGACAACCATAAACATGACACCTACCAGCGCAGCAATAGGAATACGCTCAATCACAGGCGCACCAAAAAGTATGAAAATCAGCAATGCGATAGCTGCAACGACTCCAGAAAGTCTCCCACGGCCACCTGAATTGACATTGATGATCGATTGACCGATCATGGCACAGCCACCCATCCCGCCGAAAAGTCCATTGATAAAGTTGGCGCCACCCTGAGCGATACACTCACGGTTGCCACTCCCGCGGGTATCTGTCAGATCATCTACAAGATTTAATGTCATCAGGGATTCAATCAATCCGACCGCGGCTAGACTCAGAGCTGTAATCAGCACCAGCCCCCAGTTGCCTGACATGGTGTCAAACAGAGTGAAAATCTGGAATTGAAAAGTGGGTAGGGAACCTTGAAGGCCAGATCCACCGCCATCACGAATAAACGAACCCACCGTCGCTACATCCAAACCGCCGAAAATGGTGATACACGCAACAATTAGGATTCCTGCGAGAGCTGCTGGGACAGCTTTGGTTAGTTTAGGCAGGAAATACATTATTCCCATTGTCAGAGCGACAAGTCCGGCCATTATGTAGAGCGGTGTCCCGCTCATCCATTCTTTGGACGCACCAGAACCAACAGTAAAAAAATCCAGTTGGGCGAGAAAAATGACGATTGCCAGACCGTTGACAAATCCCATCATCACGGGTGTAGGAATGAGCCGCACAAATTTTCCCAGCTTAAAAAGACCAGCAGATGCCTGAATGACACCTACTATTAAAAGTGTTATAAACAACCATTGCAAACCGAGGTTTTCAATAGGCTCATTTAGGCCAGCGCCTACCTCGTTACCTTTTTGAATCAGATTAATCATTACGACAGCCATTGCACCAGTTGCACCTGAAATCATGCCGGGGCGCCCGCCGAAAAGCGAGGTGATCAATCCCATCATGAAAGCACCGTAAAGCCCCACCATGGGCGGAACGCCAGCAAAGAATGCAAAAGCGACGGCTTCGGGGACAAGTGCCAAGGCAACCGTCAGACCAGAAAGAATATCGTTTTTGGGACTGCCTATAAATGTGTTGAAAAACCTACCCATGCTGCTCAAAAATTAAGCGTGCAAAAGTACTGCTTTAAATATCCTCATCACCCGCTCGACTTTATGAGAGAGTTGATTACATGTCGTACAAAGGTTTGCTCTTGCTTAAGTTTGCCATCCAATGCGCATCTTCACATTTTGCTTGATTCTTGGCCTTGCTCAATTTGGTTTGTTTGCGCAGGTGGATACCGTTGAGGTCAAAAACCGAATAGGTTTTATGATAGGAACTGGATCACAGCGCAATTTTCCGCTGGCAAGCAGAGACTACATTTACAAGAGTATATCGATAAGGCTGCAGCTTGAGCGCGAATTATGGGCTAGAAATAAATGGACGTATTCTCTAGTCATAGAGCCTGGTGTATTCAGGGTGGATCACAGGCTAATCAACCAGTTTTTTGTAAAACCTAGCACGCCTAACTTTCTAGAAGTTCGCGAAAGGTTTTTGCAACCCAGAACCTTTGAAGAGTATGTGCTTAATGCTGGGTTTAAAGTAGTATATCAGATTCTGACACCTTGGGAGGTTTATGCTCTGGGATCAACTGGACCCTTGTACAGCACAGAAAGTACGGAAAGACTTAAAGGTGGTTTGGCTTTTTCCAACCTATTGGGATTGGGAAGCAGTGTAGCTTTGATAAATCAGCTAAGAATCGATGTCAGAGCAAGCATTCGGCACAATTCTAATGCTGGCACCAGGTTACCCAATTCAGGGCACAATAGCTTATTGCTGGAAACGGGATTGAGTTATGGATTCTAAAATAAAATCCACAGGATTCTCCTTGCTATGCTTTCGCGAAAGCGTAAAGAAAATTAATAGTTTGAGAATTGAGCTGCATTTGTTGCTGCTCGCAGTTTTTGTATTTCTCTGCCTATTCAGTCGTGCTCAGACTCCTCGAGACAGCACGCTGGTTATCAACGATGGTCTGATCAAGCCGAATCTTATTTCTGTACATCATTTTGGATTGTTCCTGGGTAGAATGGAACAAGACTTCAAGGTTAAGAGCAATCCTAAAACGACATTGAACTTTCAGCTGAAGTCCGGTAATATTTTTCATCCCTATGTTGAATCCTATCTACCTGCTGATCCTGCGATACGCGCCGGATTTGCTGATGAGACCTGGTTTTTTAGGCAATTTGACTACGTAGACCAACAAACCACTCCCGCCGAAATCCAGAATATCGTTATAGATGCTGTTTACAAAACATTGCGTGCTGATATCGTGATTCCATTTAATGATTATCATGAGTTGCGATTAGGACTACGTGCTTTTGCCACAATTAAAGGCAGCCCGCTGGATTCACCGCTTACAGGCGATGATTTTATAGAATGGTTTCACAGCAATGTAGCTGGTGGTGAAGATGCTTTTGGACGACGATTTTATGGACTAAATGAAGTCAACATCAATTTCAGGGATCGCAATGGCAGGACGCTGAGTATGGATCATGGTGACGTGATCCTGGGCGGGATCGAGACTGCCTATACTTACCATCTGCCGTGGAAAAAGGCTAACGATCGTGGTTGGTTCTTGAATACCACTAGCCAGCTTTCTATCAATACTCATCGCTATAATCGTGGGCTGGATATGGGGACAGGTATGAGTGTTCTGAAAAAAATCAATCATCATGATCGATCTAAATTTTGGATCGGGCTGGGATCGAGTGTTCTCGCGACTCGGCTGATCGACCGTAGCGAAAACATCGAGATCATCAACAACCGATTTCTAAACAACAATGAGCTCTCGGTTCAATGGGTACACACCACGGTAAAGGGAAATGAAAACCGCATCATGCTGCATTATCAGAATCAGTCGCCATACTTCGATCGTGACGAGCAAGATTATTTTCATCTCAAAGGGGCATGGGATGCGATCAATCAGGGCTGGCACCACGGCTACACCACATTAATTGAAAATACCAGTTTCTATACATTGGTTTATTCGCATATCAGGAAAAGCTGGGCGTTACAGGCATATTTGAAACAAGACCTTGCTGTAAATATGGCTCCAGACCTAGAAACTGGAGTTAGTCTGACGGTGCCTCTTTAAATGCTATCTTGACCTCATGAAAAAACTAACCGCATTTTTTTTAATATCCATAATCCTTATAGGCTCACTTAGATCTCAGACTTTTAATCAAGACGTAGATGTTGTTCTAGACGATTTGCTAATCGTATTTGATGGATTTTCTTCGCCAGCTGCACGAGCGGGGATCCAGCAGACAACCGCTGGATACTATTCACGCGCTGACACGCTCAAATTGTTCCAAGTCAAATTTGGGGCTGGGGCAAGTATCCTTCCATTTACTTCTGAAAAAAGGTTATTCACCATAGAGGATTCACAATTTCGCAATCTTAATATAAAAGGCGGTAGTTCAGCGCGTATTCCTACTGCTTTGGGAGGTCGGGAAGAAATTGATCTTGAATTCACACTAGGCGGTGAAAGATATCCTTTTGAAGTCTTCGGTGGTCTTGATACTGATGAGCTCTACCTACCTTACCTACAGGGCAGTATAGGATTCTGGGCGAATACAGAACTTACCATCAGATATGCACCGCAAATTGAGGTGGATGGCAGTGAATATGCGCTTTATGGTGCAGCAGTCAGGCATAACCTCACACAATATTTTGCCAAAGATTCAAAGTTTCAGATTTCCGCGCTGGTTAACTTTAGTTGGACAGATCTGAATCTTGAGATTGACACGTTAGAATTAGTTCCGAATAATAGTGATGAACCGCTGGCGGTGCTTGATGGGCTTCTGATTGACTTGTATAGTATCAATGGTGGGCTGGTGAGCAGCTATAAGCTAAATAATTGGTTTTATCTGACTGGTGGTCTCACTGGAACTATTGGTTGGGTAGATTATAGATTCACTGGACTTGACACCAGATTTTTTAGGTTGTTCAATGACACACTTACACAGCTTAGTGAAAAAAAATACT
Organism: uncultured Flavobacteriaceae bacterium; assembly: GCA_964478845.1. Classification (GTDB taxonomy): domain Bacteria; phylum Bacteroidota; class Bacteroidia; order Flavobacteriales; family Flavobacteriaceae; genus Nonlabens. The sequence continues at coordinate 228,123 of CAYZJT010000003.1, forward strand.
CTATAATGGGTGATGTAGGAATTACGGCAGATCTCAAATATGTAGAATTGATCGCGCAGTTCTCATACAGCGACGCATCAAATTTCAACCTAGGTTTATTTGTGAAAATCTGATTTACAGAATATTCTAAATTCTACGTTTCTGACATCATGTGATTTATTTAAAGTATTATATAATTTTTAAGAAAATGAGTTAATGTCTGCTGTAGTTTTGAGTTAAATCATAAAACTATGAAAAAAAATCTTCTTCTGTTGGGAATAATTTTCCTAGCTCTCTATTCATGTCAACCACCACTTGGTGGTACCTCCAATTACGGAGAATCAACTTTACACGTTGATCCGAATTTCTTAGGACTCTATTCTGATTTTCATCAAAGTGGTAATAAGTCTTTGGATGTGGAAATTGCTGTTGACGCTCTCGGATCAGGTGTTCCTCGTCCAGAGGTGTTCAGGGGTGATTTTGTAAGGTCTGATGATGATAGTTCTAATAATTGGCGATTTCCGATTGAAGTTCCTGAAGCGGGAACGTATAAAATTACTGTAACAATCAAAGGCAAACAATGTTTTGATAACTGTTCATCATCAGATACATGTCAAGAATTTAATCAAGGTAAACCTTTTTTTCGAAGTAGTTCGACTACATTGAATGCAACAAGATTTCATAGAAATAAATATATAACACCACGTTTTATTAGATGTGACTAAAAAATCAAGTATTATGAGAAAAATTATAATTTTAATCGGTTGTTTCAGTTTAATTGCATGCGATAACGACAATCCTAGTGTTACAGACGCAGATAATGCGATAAAAGAAAGTCTTTTACAAGTATACGAAAGTACTTTATCACCAGCCACCAACAGAATATTTGTTGAGCGGAATGGTGTACACAATTCTCTGAGTTCAGTGGGTACTATAACCCCAGATTTCGAGGATGTAATAACACCGTTTTCTATCAATGAGGTTGAATTCACTAGTGCAGATTTTGGTGATGAAGAGTTCATGATGGTCAATAACGATAGCCCAAAAGGTAACTCTATTGTGCAAGGCGGGATTGTTGATGTTTCTTTTAATGGTCAAACAGGCGAAGCCTACGTTCCTAAATTGATTGAATTAGTCAATGTAAATCCATCAGATGATATTTTGATTTCTAAAACGGATGGGATTACTCTTAATTGGGATTCTGATCCAAATAATCCTTTCGAAACCATTTTTATTGTAATGATTAATAGAGGACAATTTTTTGTGGAAGACTATCCAGATGGTTACATTAGCACAACAGCCATAGACTCAAATGGAAGTTTACAAATTCACGGTAGTGAGTTTAATAATGATTTCAATTTAGATGATATGGTAGACATCTATATTGGACGAGGAAATGAAGTTCAAATTGGCGATACTGCTTTTACGTTCTTTAATGTTAATTTGTTTACTGCCAAGATGACTAATTAGTGAATGATAATCACTTTTAAATTTAAGACCGTTATGGTAGTGGTATACTGTGACGGTTTTTTTGGTATAAATCATTATTGATATACAATTTTCAGGAAATTTTGACGATTTATACGGTATGCGTACTGGTATTCAACTTGTATATTTAGACTAAATAAATTCTATATTTACTCTGGAATAATAGAAATTCTAAATTTTAATTCGTGTATAAATAATTTGACCTGAGTAAATTTTTTCTAATAAAATTTCTTTACCTGTACTACGAGCTAGTGAGTTTAGAGTTGCAATCAAGGATTTAATCAAATAAATTTCAAACGTGCACTGTGATATTTTAGTATTCAACTACAGTAGTTTTACAAATACCTGTATCAATCTGACCTTTAAAACTGTGAATTTGTTGCGCAGTACTCATACAGCGACGCATCAAATTTCAACCTAGGTTTATTTGTAAAAATCTAGTTTCAATGGCGCTGCACATCGTTCTGGTAGAACCTGAAATCCACACCAATACTGGCAACATTGGCAGGTTGAGTCTAGCTACTGGATGTAAGTTGCACTTGATTAAGCCGCTGGGTTTTAAGCTGTCTGATTCTAGACTAAAAAGAGCTGGTCTGGATTACTGGCAACATATAGATCTAGAAGTGCATGAAGATTATGACGCTTTCGCGAAAGCGTACACTCACCTACCCAAGGTTTTCCTCACAGCTAGAGCAGACAAAACCATCTATGAGACACAGTTTGAGGATGAAATGATGCTAGTTTTTGGCAAAGAGAGCAAAGGGCTGGATCAAAAGATTGTTGCAGAGAATGAACAGCATTTGTGCACCATCCCTATGTATAGCAGTAAAATACGTAGTTTGAACCTCGCCAACGCAGTGGCTGTAACCGTGTACGAAGGGCTACGCCAGATAAAAGCATAAAAAAACCTGACTCAAAGCCAGGTTTTTAATTTTGTTATAGCGGGTGTCTATGCGTGTTGTTTCTCATGATTACCCTCTCGTACTTCTTCTACGAGCTTTGCATTGAATGCTTCAAGGTCTTCAGGTGTTCTGCTTGTGGTAAAACCAGAATCGGTTACCACTTCCTCATTTACCCAATTTCCGCCTGCGTTTTCAACATCCTTGCGCAAAGAAGGGTAGCTAGTTAGTTTTCTTCCTTCAAGAACTTCTGCGTCGATCAGCGGCTGCACACCGTGGCATATAGCGCTTACCGGCTTGCCCTTCTTGAAAAAATCTCTGATAAAGTTCACGGCATCCTCATCTTGCCTTAACTGGTCAGGGTTCATCACTCCGCCAGGCAGCATTAGGGAATCGTAATCATCTACGCTTACTTCTTTTATTTGCTTATCAACGTCATAGGTGTTACCCCAGTTGTCTTTATCCCAAGCCTTAATATTGTTTGGTTTAGGACTTACGATATCAACTTTGATACCTGCATCTTCTAAGGCTTTACGTGGACTGGTAAGTTCTACTTCTTCAAATCCATCTGTTGCTAAAATTGCTACTTTCTTCATAGTTATTTTGTTTTCCACAAAGATGAAGATTGATCAGAGCTTAACTTGTCAAACAGTTTCTAAGCTTTTGCCATGATACTTTTAAAATGCGACAAAAAGCAGTGAAAGTTCTTAAACCTTCTTAAGGTAGCGCTCTGCAATTATATTCTCATGATGCAAGTGGTGACCTATGACCAGAAACGGAATTGCTCTTACTGATAGCACTTTTCCACTAGCAATTCCTCTTTGATTCAATTGGTCTCGAGTGGCATTTTCGTATAGAGTTATCGTAGCCTGTCGTGTTGCCTTGAGTTGTCTGAGGATGTCCGCTTTCGCGAAAGCGTAATCCTCAAAAGGCTTACTGAAAATATCCTGATTAAATCCTTCTAGTGGCGTGGGTTCCCCTCTAAGAAAACGCAAAGCACGATATGCGAAAACTCTTTCTGTATCAATGTTGTGCATTAGAACTTGACCAATAGACCACTTGCCTTCCTGGTAACGGTATTCTAGCGGCTTATTGATGTTTTCTACAAAAAAGATGCTCTGATCTAGATGATCTGATAACACAGATAAAATTGTAGCATCAGACTTTACCAGACTGATGTACTGTTTGAAGTAAGGATCATACTCTCCAGGCGAGAGATCAGCTTTATTGAACATCAGAGTTCCTGAAATACTTTGTGCAGTAACCTACGCTTATCATTGATGCTTTCTTCGAGGCTGATCATACTCTCGGTGCGCAATACACCATCAATATCATCTAATTCAAAAATGATTTTTTTAGCATGCTCAGTATTCTGGGCTCTGATCTTACAAAAAATATTGAATTTACCCGTAGTGATATGAGCAACAGTTACATATGGGATTTCTTTTATCCTGCTAAGCACAAAAGAGGTCTGACTAGTTTTTTCTAAGTAGATGCCGATGTATGCAGTGAAAATATATCCAAGTTTGTGGTAATCAACACTAAGAGAGCTGCCTTGTATGATGCCGGCCTCTTCCATCTTTTTCACCCGGACATGAACTGTTCCGGCGCTTACATTTAGTTTTTTGGCAATATCAGTAAACGGTGTTCTTGTATTGTCAATTAAAACGTCCAGAATCTTTTTATCTATATCGTCTACCTTAGGTGTCATGGTATTTGCAAATTTGCATGCAAAATAAGATTAAGGCAGTGAATGCTTTAGTGTTTTGGTTAAATTTTTACAGTTCTCTAGAACGATTTAATATTCAATTGTGCAGATTCAACGCTGAAGTCAATGTGCACTATCAAATCGGTAGAGCTGAATTCTAAATCTGAACAATTTATCAACCTGAGGCCATTCTTTATTTCAGTATTATTTATGCCAACTAAAACTGGTAAGAATCTCAGTTTTGAGTCAAGAACAAATTCATGGTACATGATCGCTATATCTACTCTCCTATTGCACGAGGAAGGGTAATTCTTTAGCAGGATATCGGTAAAACTTTTAGCAACTAGAGGCAGTTTCTTATAATCTTTAACCGCTGAGTTGTCCAGGGCAGCATTTTTTGAATCTATAACACAAGATACCGCAACATACAATGCCTCACTCATGAAGGGAATCATGTTAGTGCGTGAATAATCCTGCCCTAGCTGACCGGCTTCAAACAAAATCACAGGAATATCTTTTGACATGCAATAGTCACCGATACATGCCGGATTGAAATCATCGTAATATCGTCCAATGATTGCACCTTGGGGCAGTTCAATCTGCTCAACAATTGTATTAATGACCGTCATCGCCTTTAAACGAGAATTAGTAATTGATCTACACTCGTCACCAGCTGGTGCTAAGAAAGAAATCGGTATCTGATGAGTTCCTTCGGTAGAACCGTAAAAAGTACGCTGATCGTGCAGATTAAAGCAAAAATCAGGTTGAAGATCATTGATAAGAGAGATTAAAGTCTTTGTTTCTGGCTGAGATACTTCTAAGCAATCACGATTGAGATCAATACCGTTTGCATTTGACCTGATCCAAGCATGAGCACCATCGGGGTTTGAAAAAGGAATGATATACAATTTTACGTTGGATAATAGCTCAATCAATTGAGAACTGTTTAGAAAGTCAAATAGTGCACGAGTGATCGTTGATTCATTCCCATGCATTTGAGACCACATCAGAATTTTCATCTTCCCATGACCAATAGTAATCATAGAGATATCCGTTCCCTTGACCGAATGGCCTACAATCTTTGTTTTGACTAACTCCTGCCCATATTTCTCTTTTAGACAGTCTGTCTGCTGGCCAATTTCCTGTTTACGTATGTAACGATTCATTACTGCAAGTTAAGATCTAACACGTATTTGATATATTACTTTTGTGACATGAAATTAACGTTACAATTAGATCACTCCAATTCTATAAGTGTTGATCACAGCCTAAAGGAGAACTTTAGGGAATCAGTAATATCTTACAATTGTATGATTAAGTTAAAGAAATGATTAACATATATGATATCTCATTAATCTTCAGTGTATAAAATGGTATGTAGTAAATAATTACTTCAATTAAATACAATGTATTAAAGTATGTATCTAGACAACCAAAATTTTGATTTGAGTGAAATCAGTTAGTCAAGTTTGAGTAGTTAAACAAAACACTTTACATTTGTGTCAATGGCAGATTTCGCATTGATATCAAAACGAATATCGTTACTTTTAGAACGCTCTGGCCTTAGCACAACCGCCTTTGCAGAGCGTATAGGTGCTAGTAGAAGTTCCATATCACATATCCTCTCTGGCAGAAACAAACCGAGCCTCGAGATCATTACCTCCATTGCGGAAAATTTTGAAGCTATCAGTTTGGAGTATTTGATTTATGGCACGGATCAAGTAAATGAGACAGCAACTATCCCTACCCCATCCACACCATCTGCAAAAGAGAATGATCCAGCAGAAAAGAGTTTGATAACGGATAAGGTCAAAGCTCAATCACAACCAGATAACAAAATACCCCAACCACCTGATTTAAAATTAGGGAAAAATATCAAAGAAGTGATTCTTATTTATGATGATGGCACCTTTGAAAATTTCACAAAGTGATTTGTACATCATAAATCCTGCTGATTTAGCTTTGGTGCTAAATAGAATAAATGGAAAAATGGTTGTTGCTACTTGTATTTACAACGCTATTGTCTGGCTGTTATCAAAATACTAGAAACTGTGAAGATTTCAAGACGGGAACATTCAAGTGGGAACAGGATGCTGGCGGTAAATTGTTAACAACCGTCTTCACCCGCACCGAGGAGTATCAGATTGAAACATTTGAGAACAAAAAGGACACGTCCCGCGTAGAATGGGTTAATGACTGTGAGTGGCGAATTATCCCTATCAATCCAGAAACAAACGCAGAAAGTCGTGCCTATCTCTTTAAAATCCTACAAACCACAGAGAATGGCTACAGATTTGAATTCAGTCAATCTGGCCGTGATCAGGTTTATAAGGGTGAGGCAATAAAGATTGAAGATTAAAGAATTTTCTGAGGGTATTATTTCTTCAGGCTACTGCTAATCAATTGGTTTTGTTCTTTCATTAATTGCTTGAGGTCATTTAATAACTCAATATCCTTAGGGGTGACAACTACTTTATTATCAGGGTCTTGCGCTTTTCGCTTTAGGCGGTTCATCAGTTTGACCACCACAAAAACGGTGAATCCTATGACAACAAAGTCAATCAAGACATTAATCAGCTCACCATAGTAAATGGCAATTTCTTTGGCCTTATCCCCGGTCTGTCCATCAATTGCTGGCCTCAAGACATATTTTTTATCCTCGTAGCTAATCCCATCTGTCAAGTAGGATAGCGGTGGCAGCAAAATTTTCTTTACCAGAGTTTGAACAACATTATTAAAGGCGGTACCTATGATGATCCCCACCGCCATGTCGATCATATTTCCCTTGACTGCAAATTCCTTGAATTCCTTGAGTAGATTAAGTGCCATTTGATTTTTACGGTAAATGTAGAAGTTTACGCTCGTACTTCGACAGGCTCAGCATAAACTTCCCTTCGGGAAAGCGTGACTTTCCTAAATTTTCACAATCAGCTAGTGGTCAGTACATTAGTCAAAGAGACTGCCTTGAGCGTTGCCTTTATCCTTTTGTTCAGCTTGAACAGGTTTATCTACAACTTCAATGACAGGTTCAATTTCAGCTTCAGGTTCTTCCTGGATATGAATATCGATGTTTTTGATCTTTTTCTTTGACAGGATATTTCCTTGAGCTGTGATTCCCTTTACAGCAATAAATTCATTCAGATCGATCTCTTCGTTAGAAGGCTGTTCCTTTCCTCGAGGTTTTGCAAAAGTGAGTTCTGCGACAGGATTGTTGCCTGTCGTTATATGCTCCAGCCGAGTTCCCTCATATTCAGGAATCACAGATTCTTCTTTGTCAGGATTCTCTATCAGGAATCGTTTGATGTAATATAACTGCTTTTCGCCATGGAAGTAGATAACGCTTATCGGTCGTTCTGGTTGCCATTTTTCCAACAATACCATGGAAGGCTCGAAGCGCAACGTAACTTCTGGAATGACCGTCTTAATTACACCAGATTGATCTGCTATCAATAATCTGTCCTCGCCTTTGAATTCGCCAAGCAGTTCCCCACGACCATCGACATTCAATCGCTGCACAGTATCGTCAAACCAAATCTTTCTAGGCTTAAGTGTAGAAACACCTTCTTCCTTTAGTTCGACTCGCTTTACGCTATATTTCGTAACCAGATTGCCGCGCACGCTGCGGCCTTTAATAGCTATATCGCTAAAGTCTAGATCCCAACGCAATTTTCGGATAGTGCCCTGCTGTCTAAGGTTTACGGTAACCACCTCTGCCTCGCCGTTTGCATTAGCACTAAAATAGTGCACCAGCGTTCCTGCATTACCGTAGCCTATGCTGTATTCCTTGTCTCGAGTTATTGAGGTTACTGCAAAACGTTTGATGTAGCTAGGTCCGCTTTTGCCATCGCGATAAATCAAATTGTAAATCGTGCGCTTATCCTTTTTCTTGAAGACAGCGACATGGATAATATTCTTACCTACAAACGTTTTGCTATCTACTTTGGTGACCATCATGTTCCCCGCTTTCGTGAAAACAATAATATCATCAATGTCACTCACATCACCCACGTACTCATCCTTTCTTAAAGAGGTGCCCACAAATCCCTCAGAGCGATTGACGTAAAGTTTTGTGTTACGTATGACAACTTTTGTGGCGACAATGTCGTCAAAGATCTTCAGCTCGGTTTTACGCGGCTTTGCGGCGCCGTAATCCTTCTTAAGTTTAGTGAAATAGTCAATCGCAAATTCAATCAAATGCTCAAGATGATGCTTGAGCTGTGCGATACGATCCTCTAATGCCTCGATACGCTGCTGGGCTTTATCAAGATCAAACTTAGAAATTCGCTTGATCCTAATTTCAGTCAGCCGAACGATATCCTCTTCGGTCACGGCTCTTTTCAGATGGCCTATGTGCGGTTTAAGTCCCTCATCGATTGCGGCAATTACACCTTCCCAAGTCTCTTCCTCCTCAATATCACGGTAGATGCGATTCTCGATAAAAATGCGCTCCAGACTCGCAAAATGCCATTGCTCTTCCACCTCATCCAGCTGGATTTGCAATTCTGCACGCAGCAGGTCAACGGTATGGTCTGCGCTGCGGCGCAGCATCTCGCTGACGCCGATGAAGAGTGGTTTGTTATCCTCAATCACACAACCTAGTGGGGAAATGCTCACCTCGCAATTGGTAAACGCAAACAGCGCATCCATGGTTTTGTCTGGTGAGATATTGGGCGGCAGGTAAATATGAATCTCAACCTCGGCAGCGGTGTTATCCTCTATGCGCTTGATCTTGATTTTTCCTTTTTCGTTTGCCTTGAGGATGCTGTCAATCAGGCTACTGGTCGTTGTAGAAAACGGTATCTCCGTTATCACAATGCTATTCTTGTCCGGTGAATGCATCTTTGCCCGCACCCGAACTTTTCCACCACGTATACCATCCTTATAATCAGAAATGTCTGCCTCACCCCCAGTTGGAAAATCTGGGAACAGTTTAAATCGCTTACCCTGTAGATGCTTGATGCTGGCATCAATCAGCTCATTGAAATTGTGTGGAAGAACCTTAGTGCTCAATCCTACCGCTATTCCCTCAGCACCTTGAGCCAGCAGCAGCGGAAATTTTACAGGCAGGTTGATCGGCTCTTTGCGCCTACCGTCATAGCTGGCTTGCCATTCGGTGATTTTGGGATTGTAGAGTACCTCCAGACCGAACTTAGAAATACGCGCTTCAATGTATCGGCTGGCGGCAGCAGGATCACCTGTCAGGATATTTCCCCAGTTTCCTTGGGTGTCAATTAATAGGTCCTTCTGCCCTATCTGAACCATTGCATCAGCAATACTCGCGTCGCCGTGTGGGTGATATTGCATGGTGTGACCTACAATATTGGCCACTTTGTTGTACCGACCATCGTCCAAATCCTTCATGGACTGCATGATGCGGCGCTGTACGGGTTTGAAACCGTCTTCAATCGCTGGTACTGCACGCTCGAGAATCACGTAGCTGGCATAATCCAGAAACCACTCTTTATACATGCCAGTGACACGTGTGATGGTTTCCGCAGGCTCGCTTTCCTGTGGATCGTTATTTAATTCTAGGTCTTCGTTCATAGTGGCTTAGGATAGCCTAAGGTTTTTACGCTTTCGCGAAAGCGCAATAATATTCTTTCACTCAGAAATTCTGAGATTGATTCATAAGAGTTTGACTAAAATTAATATTAGTATGAAGCGCTGGATTGATCTCCTGCAGATCCATTAGCAACCGGAACACGTCCTGCTTATTCCTGAAAGTCCAAAGGTTGCGGTGTCTGCCATTGCTCAATTCAATCATGTAAGTTTTATTATTATATCTGCTGCAGTTAATCGCTTTGATATTTTGAGCGGGAATACACTTGGCAAAAGTTTTCTTGAAAGCAGACCAAACAAATACACCCACGCCCAGCATGATCATAAAAATACTCAACGCTGACACGAGATCAAGCTCACCTTTCCATTCATTGATTAAAAAACCGACAAAAATCAGGATCGAAAAAACGAGAAGCGAAAACTGCTGAACGACTCGAGCCTGATCACTTAATATTAATTTTCTATCAACAATGCTGTATAAATCTTTGTTCTTTCTAAACATCACTTTTTAATTTTCAACCACATCCAGTTCCACCTTCAGGTTATCAATAATAAACTCTTGACGATCGGGTGTGTTTTTTCCCATATAGAATTTAAGTAAATCATCGATGCTCATGCCTTCTTCCAGCATGATAGGGTCCAGTCGCATGTCCTCACCTATAAAATGCTTAAACTCGTCTGGACTGATTTCACCCAATCCCTTGAAACGAGTTATTTCTGGATTCTTACCTAATTCCAATAAAGCTGCCGCTCGCTCTTCTGGCGTGTAGCAGTATCTAGTTTCTTTTTTGTTACGAACTCTAAACAGCGGGGTCTGCAGAATATACAAGTGTCCTTTTTTAATCAGCTCAGGAAAAAACTGTAGGAAAAAAGTTATGAGTAGCAAGCGTATGTGCATCCCATCCACATCTGCATCTGTGGCGATAACGATTTTATTATAACGCAGATCTTCTAGACTTTCCTCAATGTTGAGTGCTGCTTGCAGTAAGTTGAACTCTTCGTTCTCATAAACAATCTTTTTACTCATGTTGTACGAATTCAATGGCTTACCCCTAAGCGAAAAAACCGCTTGTGTATCCACATTACGCGATTTGGTAATGGATCCACTGGCACTGTCACCCTCGGTGATAAAGAGTGTGCTGTCGAGGTTGTTCTCTTTTTTGGTATCGCCTAAATGCACACGGCAGTCGCGTAGTTTTTTGTTGTGCAGGCTGGCCTTTTTTGCACGGTCGCGGGCTAGTTTTCTGATTCCAGAAAGTTCCTTGCGTTCTCGCTCGGCCTGAATGATCTTTTTCTGCAGCTTTTCTGCGGTCTCAGCATTTTTGTGCAGGTAGTTATCCAGCTGTGTCTTGACAAAATCATTGATATACGTACGTACGGTGGGCAAGTCTGCGCCCATATCTGTGGAACCCAGCTTGGTTTTGGTCTGGGATTCAAAGACAGGCTCCATGACTTTTATCGCGATTGCTCCTACTACTGATTTTCGTATATCGCTGGCATCGTAGTTTTTATTATAAAATTCTCTGATCGTCCGCACAATCGCCTCACGGAAAGCCGCCTGATGTGTTCCCCCCTGCGTGGTGTTCTGACCGTTGACAAATGAATGGTATTCCTCGGAATATTGCGTGCGGCTGTGGGTAAGCGCTATCTCAATGTCATTGCCGCGCAAATGGATGATCGGATATAGCCTATCGCTCTGCGCGATGTTTTCCTTAAGTAGATCTTTTAGTCCATCTGAACTGTGAAATTTCTCGCCATTGAAAACTATGGTCAACCCAGGATTGAGATAGACATAATATTTAAGCATGCGCACTACGTACTCGCTGCGATACTTAAAATTTTTGAAGATCTCACTGTCTGGAATGTAGCTGATTTTGGTTCCGCGACGTCTTGAGGTTTCCTCCAGAAATTCCTCGTCAGTCAATTCACCGCGCTCAAATTCGGCGCTGGCACTTTTCCCGTCTCGAGAGCTCTCTACGCGGAAGTAACTGGAAAGCGCGTTGACGGCTTTGGTACCTACCCCGTTCAGCCCAACCGACTTTTTGAATGCTTTGCTGTCGTATTTCCCGCCGGTGTTCATCTTGGAAACCACGTCCACCACTTTTCCAAGTGGTATGCCGCGGCCATAATCGCGCACAATCACGCGTTCCCCCTGAATAGATACTTCAATCGTTTTCCCGGATCCCATGACAAACTCATCGATCGAGTTGTCAATCACTTCTTTTAGCAGGATGTAAATCCCATCATCTGCACTAGAGCCATCCCCCAATTTACCGATGTACATCCCTGGACGCATGCGTATGTGCTCCTTCCAGTCCAGCGATCGGATATTGGCCTCTGTATATTTTGCGCTCATCAAATTCGTTTATATGGCAAACTGGCTAAATATCGCATACTACACGACTTAAAACAACCCTTATTTCATCAGGTTTTCCACAAGGTTATGGACTGTATGAGCATGAAATTGGGTTGTGTTTACGCTTTCGCGAAAGCGTAATTAACCAAACCACCTGTTAAGCAATTGTAATTTAATAGAATCTTCAAGCACTGCAGGATGTTCTAATGGTACCTTAAAAACAAAAATGGCAAAATCAGAAAACCTCTATACTGATGATAATCCAGCAAGTACGGTTGAAGGGCTGGGATTCAAAGACAAGGAAAAGGCTGAGGAAAGCATTGAAAAAGTAAAGCGCTTGCTTGGCGAGGGTGAGATCGACAAGGCGCATGCCAAGCAAATTTGCGTAACTATGGAACAACGGTCAAAGCACCACCCACACCGTAATGATGATATGAAGAAAGCGGAAAAAGTTTGGCGAGATTATTTGGAAGAATTAAAGGATGGTTGAAAAGCATCGTGAAATGATCTCTTTAGATTACTCGTTCAAGATTAACCTTCCTTTTCAAAAATGTTTTTGATATACTGGATAGGTTCCATGTAGTTTTCGTACCACTGCCTGTTGTTTTGCTTTAACTGCATGTATTTTTTATTAGCTAGCAGATTTTCAATTTTTGCTGGAACCTCATCGTAAGCATTTCTAGCTGAGAGACCCAGATAATTCTGATCATCTTCAAAATCTTTGATAAGTGTCCTTATAGGTGTAGAAATGATCGCTTTCCCACTCAGAACATACTCGCCTATTTTCCAACCTGGCGTGTCAAACAGCCCATCATCTGCCACCCCAATATCAGAATTTTTCAGCAAGCGCATGTAATTGGATCTCTTGGTGATTTTGGGATCCAGTGTTAATGAGTTGGCCACCTTTTGCGCATATTTGCCTCTTTCCAATCCAGCAATAGCATTTTTGAAATTCTTGTTAATGAGCTCTACAGCATTGATGCGGAATTCGTTTTGTGTATCGCGTCTTTTCTTTTCCTCGGCTTCTATGGTGTTGTCTGGATTCCAGAGCCTAGTCAAGAAGATGATTTTGCCGTTGTGGTCTTCTAAAGGTGTTTTGAAGCTGTTCAGGTGTTTTGCCCTGTGCGAACCATCCAAAACCAATGAGAAAACATCCAAAGCACTGTAAAACTCTATTCTTGAGGTTTGCTTTTTGAGCACCTCTTTGCTCATTCTACTGATTAAATGAAGCGGATTAAGTGAGAAGTTGACATGAAAATTGAGCGGCAAAATGCGCTCGCTGGCATCTTCTTTCAACAATGACCGTTTAAAATACCAATCGTATTTTACATGATCTGGCAAGAGATGTGGTGCATCAGAATAGTCAATGAAATAGGATTGCCCGTTGAAATAGATGATCGCGCCCTCGTAAGGAGCATCATTGGTTTGTTTTATCTCGAGCTTGATCTTGTTTTTACGGGCATAGGCCGTCAGGCTGTATAGCAACTGATTGAGATGCGCCGTCCAGTGGAGAATATAAACTTCAAATTTCACTCAAGTCTGCATTTGATTCTGGTTCTAATTTAAGCATCCCAGAATGTTAAGCGAGCAAAGATATGGTTTCATTGAATGGCTAGGATAAATAAAATCCTTGACAGTTTAATATTAGCACTAGTTTAAAAGAAGGGCTAGCCGGGCTATCATCAGGTAATTAAATTTAGTCAAGCAAGAAAAAAACAAGAAAAAACAAAATGAAAATACAGATGATAAGAAATCTACTTTTTTTTAAAATCTTCAATTCATTGCGATTTTTGTAATCAGATGATTTGATTTTAAACCTTATATTAAACCATTTGTTAATTAATTCGCTATCGTCATTTAATTCAAAAAGTAAAATTGTGAAAAAGATTACAAGCAATAAAGCGAGCCCTGTTTTGAATATAAAAATTAAGGTTTCCAATAAAGTTTTTTGAAATTTAAATATTGCCTTAAAACCTCCGCTAAAATTTCATCACCTAATGCGCGCGTCTTGCTTGTGAAGTTCTAACTTTAATTTGCTTAATCCCACACCCCCACATCAACTTCCTTCATCTCACCTAGATAAGATTCCCACTTATTTTTCAACCATGTCCTACTCTCACCCATCACCCTATTTGCATGCGCACGAGCTTGCTTCATAAGCTGTTCTTCGGTTTTGGTTTGTGGGCCTTGTCGGCTGGCGATGTAGCCGCGGGCGCTGTAGATACGCTGCATGACGGTGACTTCTGGATTGCGGGTGATTCCCTGCCGCTCGTCTGGTGTGCCAAAATATTCATTCTGCTCGTTTTTTAGATCCTTGATCAGGCTATCGGTGCGTTTGATGTGCACCTCGTACTTCTTCTTGTCTGCATGCTTTATTAGGCCCTTGAACCGCTCGGCTTTTTTAAGGGCATCTGCTAGTTCTTGGGTTACGTCATCTACCTCAGTGATAAGTGCGTTCAGCGATTTGAGCGCATCGTATTTCTCTTTGCGCGCCGCAACTGATAGTTCATCCACTCGCGGATCTTCTTTAACCTCGATCGTGGTTTCGCTCTCGTAGCCTGCATATTCCAATACCGCTCTGTATTGACCTGGCATGACTTGGTTGCCGCGAGGCTCTCTTTTTTCCTCCTTTTCGCGAAAGCTTCTAGAAGGATACTCAATTCCTTTCTCTCGTAATCCCCAATCCCAAGAATACACTCGTGCCGAATCTGGCGCCTTAGTCTTTAAGGTTCTAATCAACTTGTCACCGTCGTAAATTTTCAACGATAATGAATCGGTACCCACCGTATCTAACTTTTTCAACGCTTCTTTATTGAAGTAGTACTTGAATCGGCCGCTACTTCCTCTGTTCTCGCCGTGGTACATGGCATCTGCACCAAAACGGCTGCCCGTGGGCTGCTGGTATCTGGCAAAGTACGCGGTGGGGGGTTCAAAGAGCTGGATGGGTTTCAAATCGTTCTCGACTGCGCTCGAACTGACATCCTTTTTACGCCTACGACTTTTCTTCTTCGTGCTCATTTGTGTATTCGCTTTCGCGAAAGCGAAATAATTATCTGCCATCGCCTTGAACGGTTCCAGATCATCCAGCACCCATGCAGCACGACCAAAAGTACCGATCACCAGATCGTCCTCACGTGGGTGGATTACCAAATCCTTTACAGATACCGTTGGGAAGCCATTGGTATATTTTGTCCAATTGTCACCAGCATCAATGCTCACGTATAGGCCGTCATCCGTACCTAAAAACATCAAATTGTTCTCCTCTGGATGCTCAATGATGCTGAGCGTGTAGCTTTCTACATCCTCGCTGTCCACAATCCTTGACCAACTTGCACCGTAGTCGGTTGTGCGGTAAGCGTAGGGCTCGTAATTAAAACGGCGGTAGTCGTTTGCGATGAGAAGCGCGTGGCCTTTTTTGGTTTTGCTGGCTTTAATCTGGGCGATCCAGCTGCCTTTTGGTAAACTGCTCAAGCCGCTCACGATCTCTGTCCAGTTTACACCGCCATTCTTTGTGACATGCACTCGGCCATCGTCTGTTCCTACGTACAGTACATCTTTCTCAACAGGGCTAGGCTCGATGACCAAAATCGTCGTGTGATTCTCGGCACCAGTGGCGTCCATAGTGAGGCCGCCGCTTTCTGATTGCTTTTGTTTTTCAGGATCGTTTGTAGTCAGGTCTGGCGAGATCACTTCCCACGTCAATCCCTTATCCGTGGATTTGTGCACAAACTGGCTCCCAAAATATAAAGTCGATGAATCAAATGGATCGATATTGATCGCTGCATTCCAATTAAATCTCAATTGAACATCTGGGTCAGGATGTGTGGGGCGAACGCTATAGTTGTTTCCAGTCTGCCAGTCGTAGCGGCTCACATAACCTTGCTGACTCATGCTGTAGCCGTAGCGGCTGTTGTCAGGATCTGGCACCACGTCAAACCCATCGCCAAAACTGATTTCCTGCCAGTAGCTGTTCCTGATCCCCTGCGCTCGCCATACGTAAGCCGGCCCGCGCCAGCTACCGTTGTCCTGCATCCCACCATAGACATTATAAGGTATGTCCATATCCACATTGATGTGGTAGAATTGCGCCACCGGCAGATTCCCGATGAACCTCCAGTTCTTCCCGCGGTCGTGAGTGATGTTCAGCCCACCATCGTTGCCGTCGATCATGAATGATCCATCTTTTGGGTGGATGTACCATGCGTGGTGGTCTGGATGAACACCATTGCTCACGCCATAAGCTGGCATGAGCTGGTCAAAATTCTTCCCTCCATCCTCCGAAACATTGACGTAGGTGAAGACGCTGTAGACTCGGTTCTCGTTTTGTGGATCTACGTATATCTCGCTGTAATAAAACGGACGATTACCGATATCGCTCTTGTCGTTGATCTTCTTCCATTTAAATCCACCATCGGTTGATTTGTAGAGTGCATTCTTTTTTGCCTCGACCAGCGCGTAGACAATGTTCGGGTCGCTGGGTGCGATGGCCACTCCTATCCTACCCAGATCGCCTTTAGGCAACCCATCTTTATCTGTCATTTCTTTCCAGTTCTTTCCACCATCATGGGTCATATAAAGTCCTGATCCCTCGCCGCCAGAGTTAAAAAACCATGGATCGCGTTTGTGTTCCCACATGGCAGCGATCAATTTGTTTGGGTTTTCTGGATCCATGACAAGGTCGGCAGCACCTGTACGGTCGTTGACAAAAAGGATTTTCTCCCAATTATCGCCGCCGTCGGTGGTTTTATAAATCCCGCGTTCTGGATGCTCACCCCACGGCGAACCGATGGCTGCTGCATAGACCGTATTAGGATCTGTCGGGTCGATGACAATGCGGTGGATGTGCCTGGTTTTTTCGAGGCCTTTTGATTGCCAGCTGCGACCACCGTCCAGTGATTTGTAGATCCCATAACCGCCGTTTAATGAATTACGCGGGTTTCCCTCACCTGTTCCTACCCAGATCACGCTGGGATTGGATTGCTGGATTTTTACCGCACCTATGCTAGCAGTGACTTCGTTGTCAAAAATCGGTTCCCATGAAATCCCTGCGCTGGTAGATTTCCAAAGTCCACCGCTCGCCGTTCCTGCATAGATAATATCTGTGTCATTTTCAACTACGTCTATGCTCGTGACACGACCAGACATTCCGCCAGGACCTATGTTTCTGGGCTCAAGGTTTTTGACTAAGTCTAGATCTAGCTTTTGGGCATTAGAAAATAGGAATGATAGCGAAAGAGTAAGTAATAAAATTCTGCGCATGTAGTTTGGATTGTTGTGGCATAAAGATACAGCCAGCAGAGTTTGTGATGCTTTTCTGATCTTATTGCTATTCAGAATTAAGCTTTCTCGAAAGCGTAGTATTAAAAAACATTAATAAAAAAAGCCCGCACTCTCGTGCAGGCTCAATCAAAGTATTCTAGTGGTTAATGTTATGCAGTCACCTTTTCTGGTGCCCATGCATTACACATCATACCAGCCGTGGCTTTTTCCTGATGTGGGCAAGAAGGCTTACCATTTCGAGCGCAGCTCATGCAGCCACGATCATCTTCCATTTTTGCTTTTAAACTGAAACTGTGGCAAGTATAATGAGCATTCACAAATACATCGTGCACGGCGCATTTATTGTTATTTCCTAAATGTTCACAGTTTCCGCAGCTATTTCCTAATCTAATTGCCATAATGTTATCCTTTTTCAATTTGTTTACTCAAATATAAATCACAACAATTCTTGAATTGTTATAAATAACTGAATTCCAATAGATTGTATTTAGAACAAATAAACACAAGTGTTAAACCACGAGCAATTTCACCTTAATCTTATTTAGATCGGTTAAGCATAATTATCTTTGCATTGAATTTCAGCTTATGTGTCAGACGATTAACGTTCTCAAAGAAAATAAATCTGGTAGTCTTACCTTCTGTAACAAGTGTAAATGCTTTAAACTTGCGTTCAACAACATGGCATTTGATTTCACAGATAAGCAACTGAACAAGTTTATAGATTACCTAAATGATGTTCCAGTTGATCTTTTTACCAGATGTGATATTGAGAACTGTTGTCGACGTAGCATTCCGCTACACACCGGTCAGCAAAATTTGACACTGCTTTTTAATAAGCGCGAGTTCCACGAACTTAAAGAACTTGTGGGTCTGGCTGATTCAAAGGGCGAGTTTTTATCTATTCTCGACATCGACGCAGAGGTGTCGATGAATTAGATTACAGTCACACCCTAGTTTCAATCGTCAATCATATTGTAGACAAAAACTGCTCTGGGCTGTAAATCGGTAAACTGGCATTTTTGTAGTCTTCCAAGTTTCTAGTTATAATGCAATCCGCCGAGTTTACCAAAGCAGTTTTAATCTGTACCTGATCCTCAAAGTCATTCTTGATACCATAATCTAGGGCTGATCTGATAGCGGAACATTCAGTACTACGACATTCAACTATTCGTAAAAGTCTGAGAACTGACTCATGAGCGACTCTATAATCGTGGGCTTTCTGAATGATGTAATGAATATTTGCTATGGCTAGAGTTGATGTTATCAGAACATACTTTTTCTCTCTAGCCGTCGAAAGAACCTTAGAAGAATCCATATAAAAGTTCTTTCTTTTGGTAAGAACATCCAGAATGACATCAGAATCCAGAAAGATTGTCATTTCAGATACTTTTCCTTTAGATATTGAATTTTCAAATCATCGTAATTGACTGATTCGTCCAGCTCTGCGACGCCTATCAGATCTTGTATTTCAGGCGAGATATCATATTTTTTATTTCGCTTTCGCGAAAGCATAACAAAGTACCCCTCAACCAATTTTGAAAGACTTATACCCTGTGAACGGGCAAACTCCTTTGCCTCTTCAATAGCCGAAGCATCTAGACTTAAGGTTAGTTTCTTATTCATTCTTTCAGGTTTACGTACAAATTTATAAACTTATACGTAAAGTATTTTAATCCTTTCTATACTGAGCCGTTTGCTCAAATACGTGGTCTAAAATAGCCTTGTCCTCTGCTGTGAAGTGAAGTTTGCGTCGTTGCATCACGACATCTGCGACCTCGTATGCTTTTGCAGTTTTGTAGGTGGTCATTCCCTGCGCTCCACCCCAGCTGAAGGACGGGATAAAATTACGCGGATAGCCACCGCCGTAGATATTTGCACTTACACCTACCGTAGTTCCTGTATTGAACATGGTATTGATTCCGCATTTTGAATGGTCGCCCATCATTAGACCGCAAAACTGAAGTCCTGTACTACCAAATCTCCCAGTCTGGTAATCCCAGAGGCGAACCTCAGCATAGTTGTTTTTGAGGTTACTGGTGTTTGTGTCGGCACCTAGGTTGCACCATTCTCCCAAGACACTGTTGCCCATGTAGCCCTCATGACCTTTGTTTGAATACCCAAATATCACCGAGTTGCCCACTTCACCGCCTACCTTACTGTGCGGTCCGACTGTGGTAGGCCCGTAGATTTTAGCGCCCAGTTTCAAGGTGCTGCTCTCGCAAAGTGCCAGCCCACCACGTACCAGAGAGCCTTCCATGACTTCGGCATTTTTACCTATATATATAGGACCGTCTGTCGCGTTGAGCGAGCAGTAACTGAGTTTTGCGCCTTCTTCGATGAAAATTTGGTCGGTGTTGACAGCTCTGACATCGTCTGGGATCGGCTGGCTGGACCGGCCTGATGTGATCAAATCAAAATCCTGCTGAAGGGCAAAACCGTTTTTGGTAAAAATGTCGGTGATATGATGGATGGCATGAATTTCCTCTTCAAACAATACTTGTTGTAACTCAATAGTCGGGATGTGAATCTCCTCTGCGCGGTAAGCCACTAGCCTATCGCCGGCCAGCAATTTTTGTCCTAATTCCAAATTATTAATTGCCTCGACCAGCGGTTTAGTGGCAAAGACATTTCCTGCGATGATAAGGTTATCATTTTTCGCTTTAAGCGAAAACTTACTACTCAAATACTCCTGCGTCAAGAAGCTGACTTTGCTGCCTAGTAATTTCTCCCAGCGCTCTCGCATTGTGAGTATTCCGCAACGGATATCACAAACAGGGCGAGTGTAAGTGAACGGTAAAAGTTTAATATGGTAATTGAAATCTGCTAGGATGTAGTTCATGGCGTTGCGTAAGTTGACCAAAGGTCGGTAAAGGCGCGCAAACACCATAAAAATCTAGGCGGTTTCTACCAGGCGATATTCAGGATAAACCTCGTTCAGGTATTTATCTGCCATTTTTGGGATCTCAAAAAATACGATGTAGTACAAAATGACAGTTACAGCAAGGCCAAAAGCGACTACCAATGTGAGCGCAGGATGCCAACTTCCAGGATTAAAATCACTGATAATAAATGGCTGAAAGATGTAATATGGTAGCATGAAAAATCCAAAACTATTTCCATAGCCACCGATGATGTCTTTAAACATCCAGCTTTTGACATCTTCATCGTTCTTCTTTTGCTTTTTGATTTTACGTTTTCGTCTAAATTCTAAAATGGCGCCTATGATGTAGGAGATGAATATAGTAATCAGGATTCCTAGAGCCAGTTTTTGATCTAACATGGTAATTTCAAAAAGAACAAAGAACAAGGCTGTTAGCGCAACCAGCATCATTATCTGCGGAAGCCTGAACCATGTTTTTAGATGTTTCCAAATAATGCGATTGTAACGCTTAGACATTGCCTTTTGGCGTTTTTCTACCACTTCCATAAAACCAAAAACACCGAATTTTTTGAACTCTCTTTTTAGAGCGTCTTCAAAGCTCAGCTTTGGGTCGGTTTCCCATTGCTGTTCAATACCTTGCGCGAGGTGATCTACCAACTCAAGCTGTAGATCGTAATGCTCGACGTAATGCTTGCGAGTAAAAACAAATAACTCTTCTATCTGCTCCTTACTTACTTTCATGCTAGTTTGGGTTGTGTTTTGGGTGAAATGATGGCCTCGATATCGGCGAGAAAATCTTTTAAGTCTTGTAACCTGTTGGCTGTTTCGGTATGACCTTGAGGTGTGAGGTCGTAATATTTACGGACTCGGTTATCCACCCTGCGGGCAGTTGTTGTTAGAAGTCCAGAGGCTTCCAATTTGTGCAGCGTTGGGTATAACGCCCCTTCTTTAATAGCCAGCCCGCTTTTGGAAAGCACTTTGATTTTTTGAGTGATCTCATAACCATACATCTCCCCTTCCCTGCGCAGCAGTTCAAGAATCATGGTCTGATAGCTTCCTTTATATAGCTGGTCTCTTGACATACCTCAGTTTCTTAGGTATAAAGGTAAACATTCTTATGAATATTCTGTTCTTAAGGTTCAGAACCGAGTATTTCTCCAATTATTTTCTCACAATTCTTTTCAACCTTCCACTCCGCCAAATCATTTATTTCAGACTTTTGTGACTCGTTTAAAACAAGGTCATCCATCTTGGCTTGTACATCAATACTCCGAGGGGGAGAAGTGTCTCGCCATTTATTTATTGCATATTGGTAAAACGTGGCTGCATCTAATTGTTTATCAATACTGCTTAAAACATCACCAATCCAATTCGCAGCATAACCTAAATTTAACAAGGCATGTCTATCAGTTTCTTTGTTTAATAATCTATAAGAAATACAGTAGCACAATAAGGCTTCCCTATATTTTTTAAGAATCTCTAAACATCTCCCGACATTACCATAAAAGCTACCCCCCAGTTCAGTTTTAATTTTAGTATAATCCAAAATATCTTTCAATGATTCGTTCTTTAAAAAATAATCTAATGCTTTCTCTACATTATTTTCCTTCAAGGAATCTCGCCATGCTAAAGCTAGATTATGTCTCAAGTTGAAAGTATCAGCTAAATTCGAGGTGTTCAGAAGATATTCCCCCTCTTCACCTACTTGAATTGCTTTGTCAAAAGACTTTTGATACCAATAGCAATAGGTAGTTTCACTACAATAAGATAAATAATGAGCACTCTTCCCGTGAATCAATTGCGAGTACTGATCTAAATCTTTTAAGGCGCTTTGAAATCTGCCGAACTGAGTTTTGACAGAGCATAATACATAAAATTGATTATGGAAATATGGGTATTCCAAATTTATGGCGACATCCCATTCTACCGCATTGAATAATAATTCTGCAACTCTCAAATACTCCTCAGTAAAACCAGCTCCAAGTATAGAATCGTTAACTTCTTCAAGAGCCGACAAAGCTGATTTATATTCGCTTTGATTTATATTTAATTCAATTTTGGTTGTCCAGTTTTGTAATTCTTTTAATGATAATTTTGAGCTTAATTTTGGTTTGAGCACGTAAATGAAACGATCGTAGTACTGTACAAATAATGTTATGAATTTAGACCTCTCCTGTCTTGCGTATTTAGATTGCACATACTCTCGGACTAGTGGATGTAATTCAATTTCACCGCCCATTAATTGCTCAATAAGATTTAAATTTTTGAGTGTCCTCAAAGCCTTATTGAACCTATTAGAATTTAATTCACTTTTGAAAACCTCAATTAAACTACTTTCAGTTTCAGGCTTGACAGTTTCAGAAATTCCTCTAATCAGGGTCCTCTGATTATTATTTAAACTTTCCCATACGGCATCTAAAACTTTGGATGAAAGAATTGAAGAAAAATCTTCCTCATCAAAATCAGTCTTATTGCTTAATTTTTCAATAAATTCATTCACGACATTAACCCCTCGGATAGCTTGACCAGCAATAAGATTCAACCATAGTGGATGACCTTTGGTAATATGGTGAGCGGTTTCTGAAATCTTTTTTAGCTCCTGATCGGAAACTGATATTTTGTAATGTAAAAATAACTTATAGCACTCATCTTTACTCAAGCCTTCAAGTCTGATTTGATAAAAATCAACACTCGCTTCTCGAATGAAAGGTCTACAAGTAAATATAAATTTTGAAAAATGGTCATGCTTTAGAATAGAATTGAGTAGATAAGAGAAATCTCCAACTGGCCTGAATTTTTCTAAATCGATGTGGTTATCAATGTTATCAAATACAAATATAATTTTTCGTTCACCCAAGTGCTGGAAAAAAGTGTCTACTAAATCTCTATTACTCAATTGTTCGACTTCACTTACGTCATAGCTTGGCGATATCCTTTTGATAATAGATACGAACTTAGTTTGGAATCTGTTAGCTTCTTCCTTGAAGTCTCGCCAATCCCCAAATTCATATTCTTTAGGGTCAAAATATTCATTCAAATATTGTGAAGCAAGAGCTGATTTTCCCTGCCCGCCTATTCCAGTGATGAAAACGGCTTTGAAATTGTGATTAGAAATGTTCTTTAGTTCTCGCTCTCTTCCAATATAGAATTTATTTCTCGGTGGCGGATCGTAATCAGAATCATTAAAAACTTTTATTACTTCTGAATCAGTTTTTTTTGATAGTTCATGCTTCAGCTCCTGCTCTTTATTTTTTAAAGAATTTATCTCCGATAGCAGATTATCAACCCATGATTCTAAATCATCATAGCTTTCTAAAGAAATAGGTGTAAGATATTTAGGCCATGATCTGTTACGCTCAGTTGTGATAATGAAATGTTCAGGTGTAAATCCAGAGTAAAGGTCACTCATGTATTCAAATAAATCATTTATATATGGATCATTCATTCCGAAACCTATGAATAGAATTGTTTTGTCTGAGATGATCTTCTTTAGCTCAAAAGTTGATGAGATCTCAGAGCTATAAAGATTTTCATAATCTGTTGGGAAAAGAACACATTTATCAGGTTGTTCTATATCACCATGAATTTTAAAAATGTAGCTATTACTATTATTTAGATTAGATATTTTGTAATCATTGTGGTACACTACTTTCTCATAATTTGGTAGGGCGCGCTCCAACAATGAATCGTAATTGGTAGTGACTATACGAGTTGAAAGGGCTGCGAGCTTTGCATGTACACTTTTTGGATCGCGGTTTTCGTATCCTTTAATGATATCATACAAAGCGCTGATAACATCGTTCCTATGATCTCTTAACTTATGAAGTACTTCAATGGGTTCTAAAATCTCATCGGTTAGTGCTTGGATGAATTTATTAGCTTTAGGTTCTTTATCACCCAAAAAGTCTAAAATTTCAATGACTAAAGCGTTCCAATTTGGATAACCGTTTATTGATGACAATCCAGCCCCGACAAATATGACTAAATTTCCTTCTTGAATTTGCTTAATAATTTTTTTAGGATGTTTCATCATTTCAAGGTTATTGGAATGTAATTATATAATGTGTTGGTAAAATTAGATAAGTTAAAGTTGAAAATACTCTTTTTGAAAAATTCATGTAATCAAATCCATTGATAATTATACTACTAGGTGAGCCCAAGGATTGAGGCGGCATCCTTTTTTATTGTACTCTCGGGTGCGACGATTTGAACAATAAAAAAGATATAGCCGAAAGCCTGGTCGCCACCCGAGCGGCGTGGGCTCCAAAAAATTAGTCTGCCGGTGGCTTACGATAACGTTATCGTATTTGTACTTTTGCCGCCTAAAATTCAATAGACTGATCCTATGGATACGTATGAAAAAGAGCTCGCCTTTCAAACTGATCGCAGGCGCGCCGCTGTAGCATTTATCAAAGCCGTGAGTGACTTGTGGTATGACCGCAGTATCGAGCTGGTGCTATTCCGCAACCAGTTGATCGACCGCAATGTGAGCGAGATCATCAACTTGCATGAGTACGCTGGGGAGTTTGTGCAGAAGCCTATCTCGGTTTTTGATAGTGTTGAGATCGCACAGGCGATTCTTTCCATGGATCTCCCGCCTGCAAAGTTGGACATAGGTAAACTTACGTACGAGTACCACTTGGAAGAGAATGAAACTCCTGACGTCATGAGTTTTGTGATGAACAAGCTGGGAGATGCAAAGAAAACCGAAGGTATCAAGCCTAAGGATGTGGTTTTGTATGGTTTTGGACGTATAGGCCGATTACTGGCACGCGAACTCATGTCCAAAGCTGGTAAGGGCAGCCAGTTGCGTCTACGCGCCATCGTTACCCGCGGCGAGGTGGACGAGGCAGTACTGCAAAAACGCGTCTCTCTCCTAGCGCAAGACAGTGTGCACGGTGATTTTTCTGGAACGGTCTCTTATGATTTGGATTCAAAGTCATTGTTGATCAATGGAACTACGGTTCACATGATCAGTGCAAATGCACCAGAGGACATTGATTATCCAGCATACGGAATCAAAGATGCTTTGGTGATTGACAATACGGGTGCCTTCCGTGACAAGGAGGCGCTGTCGCGCCACCTTGCTGGTAAAGGCGTGAGCAAAGTCTTGCTTACTGCGCCTGGTAAAGGTGTGCCTAACATCGTTCACGGCGTAAACCAGACAGAGCATCATCCAGACAAAGTGGACATTTTTAGTGCGGCAAGTTGTACTACTAATGCCATCACACCCGTCCTCAAAGCGATTGAGGATAGTTATGGTGTTGTCAAAGGACACCTTGAAACTATCCACGCCTATACTAACGACCAAAACCTCGTAGACAACATGCACAAGAAGTACCGTCGTGGTCGTGCTGCTGCTCTAAACATGGTTATCACAGAAACTGGCGCAGGATCTGCTGTGAGTAAGGCGCTGCCGAGTTTTGAAGGAAAACTGACTTCGAATGCAATACGTGTTCCCGTACCCAACGGCTCGCTTGCAATCCTAAATCTAGAGCTGGAAACGGCTACCAGCAAAGATGGGATCAATGCCACGATGAAGAAATATGCATTGGAAGGCGATCTAGTGGAACAGATCAAATACAGCATCGACAATGAGTTAGTCAGTAGTGACATCGTCGGTTCAAACGCACCGAGTATTTATGATTCCAATGCAACGATCGTGGATGCGAGCGGCAAGAATGTGATCCTGTATGTTTGGTACGACAATGAGTACGGCTACAGCCATCAGGTCATCCGCCTGGCGAAGTATATTTCTAAAGTAAGAAGGTTTACCTATTATTAGGGATTAGATTTTTTCGCTTCCGCGAAAATGAAATAAGTAAACAATGCCACCGCATGTGCGGTGGCGTTTTATTTTGTTCAATAATTGTTTAAGTTAATTGACCCTCTCGCAGTCAATCAATATTTTATGACCATCAGCAAGAGTGGTGAATACAGCAAAATAATCATCGCTTTCGCCCAATTTGAATTTGGTTTTCAATTGTTCGCTATTCATTGGGAAATTGCGAGTGATTATGCTGCGTGAGTCATTTGTCAGCTGCTTTTTTATTGATTTGGGTTTGTAAGGCATCGTTTCTTTCACTCTGAAAATACGTCCAGGAAAGTCTATCATTTTATCAGAAGTAAAAAGATGGGATAACCTGGCGAGTTTTGAGAGATTGTACACTTCTGCTAATACTTCAAACGCTTGACTTTTCATGATGGCAGCGTTGGGCTCGTACAAATATTCTTGTGGTGAGGAATACTGAACATTTCCAGCAATCTCACTAGACCAGTCGAAGCTGAAATTAGGTTGGCATGATTCAAGATTAACACAATGAACTTTTGGGCTCTGATGATTTTTCTCCAGACACCAAAGCAGTTCTTTTACCTCATTTTTTACAGCAACGATGTGCAACTCGGTGACATATTTCAATTGCTGAATGCCCTTTGCAAGATCCATCATTGGTGAAGTTTTGATCAGCAATCGGTTGCATTTTTCAATTAACAAATCTAGATGCTCAAGAACATTTGGCTTGTAATCTGCCAGATCAATTACTTTTCCTTTCTGGGTATTTCTTCTTCCTGGATCCAGATAGATTGTATCAAAACCAGCCTTGTGATTAATATAATCTATTCCATTTGTGCAGAAGCACTGGATCCTGAGATCCTGAGCCTTGAACAGCTGTTCAGCTAGTTGTTGCAGGTCGCAATTTTGTTCGATGTGGGTGGTGGATTTTCCCGCTTTCGCGAAAGCGGAACTATCAATACCGAATCCACCCGTAAGATCAACGACGCTATTGCCTATCGCTAAAATTGCCTTGTAACCAGCCGTAGTTGAAGAACTGGTTTGTTCTAGATTGAGTTTGGGTGGGTATATGATATTTTGAACTTCGGCCAGTTCTGGAAACTTATAAGAGGCAGTCTGCATTCCAGACAGTTGCTGAGCCAGAACTGCAGCCGGAATGTCAAAAGGATGCTTCTTTAAAGCAAAGTCGGTTATCTTGAAGTGAAGATGCTCATTAAGGTAATCCTGAACCTCTGGCAACAACAACCGCTCATCCATCTAAAGGTTGCTAGTCAATTTCTGAACGATCTTGTACTCGCTCAAAAACTCTTTAGAAATTACCTTTATGGCAGTATACGTGGGAATAGCAAGGACCAGCCCTACCACACCGAATACCACACCTGCTATCAGGATTACGATAAAAATTTCCAGTGGGTGGGATTTTACGCTTGCCCCAAATATCAATGGCTGATTGATAAAGTTATCAATCGCCTGCGTTATTGCGTAGCCTATCATCACGATCATCAGTTTGGGAAGAATTATCTCTGTGAAGTCGTATCCCAAGTTATCGCTGATCACAAAAGCAGACATCAATAAATATCCTATCACTGGACCCAGATACGGAATCAGGTTGAGCAAGGCACAGAAAAACGCGATAATAATCGCGTGATTGATACCCACAATAAGGAGAGTGGTCGTATATAAAATAAACAGAATAACAACCTGAGCAATTAGCCCGATGAAATATCTGGAAAGCAGGTACTTGATTTTAGTAAATGCTCTCAAAAACTGACCTTCGTTTCCACGTTTTGCAAAAACCAAAATTCCCTCCAAAAGCAGTCTGCTATCCTTAAGTAGGAAAAATGCGATAAATAATATCGAAAACAATCCAATTAGAAATTCACCCAAGGTTCCTAAGAAGGTATTGACAAACTCAGGGATTAATTCAAGATTAAAATTTTTAACCGATTCAAGATTTTCAATACGTTCCAGCAGATTTACCCTTTTTATCCTGAAATAGTCGCTTACCTGTGCATTCAATACTTCTAGGTTCTCCTGCACCTCAGATAAGTCTAGATTCCCAAGGTTTTCAGCTTGTTCCACAACTATAGGGATGACCAGTAAAACTGCGCCTATGACGATACATGAGAATAGAATGAGCGTTATGACAACCGCTATTGTATTTGGGATTCTCAATCGATCCTTTAGGAACATTACAATCGGTCTTCCTACCAGAGACACTACTGCTGCTGCGCCAATGTAGAAAATGACTGCCTGAACCTCGTAGAGAAATAGCAAAAGCAATAAGATCCCACCTATTAAAGCCAAAGACCGCAATACACCAAACGCAATGCCTTTAGATAACTCTCTGCTTTCCATCTAGCTTGAAAAAACGTATTTGATGATATTGGCTCCCATATCTAGCGCTTTTATACGTACCTCGGGCGGATCGTTATGCACTTCTGGGCTTTCCCAGCCATCACCTAGATCACTTTCCACCGTAAAAAGAAAAATTAATCTACCCTCATGGAACAGTCCTAAGGCCTGCGGACGTTCCCCTTTGTGCTCATGGATTTTAGGCAATCCATCTGGGAAAGATGCGTAATTATTGAAAATTGGGTGATTAGCTGGTAATTCAGTCAGGACTTTATCTGGAAATAGCTCCTTCAATTCTTTTTTTAAATATGGCTCCATGCCATAATTGTCATCTACATGGATAAAACCGCCACTCAATAGGTAATTGCGCAAATTCTCACGCTCATCTTGATCAAATAATATATTGCCATGACCTGTCACGTGCACAAATGGGTATTGAAAAATATCCACGCTTGCCGGTTCTACCGTAGCTATGTCATCACTGAGCTTTGTATTTAGAACCTCGTTGCAGTAAGCAACCAGATTGGGCAAGGATGTAGGATTTGAATACCAGTCTCCCCCACCCTTATACTTCATAACTGCTAGCTGCTGGGCGTTCCCAAAGCAATAGATTACAGAAAGCAACAGTGCGAAAATAATTTTTCTCATGTAAGGCAATTTACAATATATCAAACATTGAAATCAACCTCTTAAGAATTATTAAGACTAGGGGATTTGAGCGAGATTAAATGCAGTGACTGCATAAACAGCAGCAGTCTCCGTTCGCAATCTGGAATCGCCCAGCGCTACTGGCTTTGCTCCACCTTCAAGAGCCTGCTCGACTTCTGCAGTTGAGAAATCACCTTCTGGACCAATTAATATAGTCGCATCTGTCGCTGGTGAAAGTGCTCTATTGAGGTAAGTCTTCTCTGTATCCTCGCAATGGGCTACAAAAAGAGATTGTCCGTTTTGTGATTCTATAAATTCCTGAAAGGTTTTCAGTGGATTTAAACGCGGCAACCACAATCTGTTACTCTGTTGCATCGCGCTGATCATAATTTTCTCAAATCTATCCAGATTGATTTTCTTACGCTCGCTGTGATGACAAAGAATCGGTGTGACCTCTTGAATTCCTATCTCCACACTTTTCTCTAGGAACCACTCCATGCGATCGTTCATTTTAGTGGGAGCAATAGCAACGTGTAATTGTGGTGATGGGTGTTTTTCCGCTTTCGCGAAAGCGAGGTCAATAAAAACCTTGTTACTGCTTACATTATCTATCGTGCCAAAAAAAAGATTTCCCTTCCCATCTGTAATATGAATTTTATCCCCAACGCTTTTTCTGAGCACTTTGGTCATATGCCTAGCCTCGGTTTTATCCAGCTGAAGCTGGCTTCCTGAGATTTGAGAATAATAGAAAAGTTGCATTACATGGGAATTCTAGGGCTTGCGTTCACATCGTAGCTGGCAAAATCTTCTTGCAAAAACTTGAAATACCCAGCAATTCCGATCATTGCAGCATTATCTGTGGTGTATTCAAATGGCGGTATGTAGGTTGTCCAGCCGTGTTGTTCCATGCCTTTCAGCCGATTTCTGACACCGCTATTTGCACTCACACCACCACCAATGGCAACGTGCTTGATCCCAGTGAGTTCAACAGCTTTCTCAAGTTTTTGAAATAAAATCTCAATCAGCGTGAATTGAACTGATGCGCAAATGTTTTTCAAATTCTGAGCTATAAAATCCGGATTTACTTTTTGCTGTTTTTGAAGGAAATAAAGAACAGCAGTCTTGAATCCAGAGAAGCTGTAATTGAGTTCTGGTGCTTTTGGTATGGGAAATTTGAATTTATGGGAATCGCCCTCTCTAGCCAATTTATCTAGTACTGGTCCAGCTGGATAGCCTAATCCAAGCAATTTTCCTGTTTTATCGAACGCTTCTCCTACAGCATCGTCTTGAGTCGTACCCAGAACTACCATATCGTCAGCTGCATTAACCTGGACAATTTGCGTGTGACCACCACTGATTGTGAGGGCGATAAACGGGAAAGGCGGCGTAGGATTTCCATCATCAATAAAATGAGCCAATATGTGACCATGCATATGATGCACTTCAATTAGCGGAATTTCCAAAGCGAGCGCAAGGGACTTTGCAAAACTTGTTCCTACAAGCAGGCTCCCGAGTAAGCCAGGCCCTCGAGTAAATGCGATGGCGTCTAGATCATTTTTAGTAATGTCTGCTTTTTTTAATGCCGCATCTACTACAGGAACTATGTTGCTTTGATGAGCACGAGAGGCAAGCTCTGGCACAACACCGCCATACTGCTCATGAATTTTTTGATTAATGACCAGATTAGACAACACTTTATCATTTTTTAAAACTGCACAGGCCGTGTCGTCACAACTGGACTCGATTGCTAGAATATGAAAAGTTTGTTCGTCCATGAAGCCTAAGGGGCATATATTTTGGTAATCTTTGCAAAAGTAACCGAACTGTTATTAAGAAATTATTCAAAATACTGGGTCTACTCGCCATTTTGGTATTGGCAATCTTTCTAGGAACAGTCATCGCTTTTTCAAATTCTGATGTTCAAACCTGGGCCGCAAGCAAGGCTACAGAATCTCTGAATAAGGATTTTGATACAGATATCAAAATTGATAAAATTCAATTCACTTATTTCGGTGATGTAGTAATAAAAGGTGGTCTTGCGATGGATCATCGTCAAGACACAGTCATTTATTTTAATCGACTGGAAACCTCGCTATTAGGATTTAGTAAATTAATAAGTGGTAATCCAGAACTGGGTGATACAAAGGTTGATAAGCTCTACTTAAACATTAAAAGGTACAAAGGCGAAGATCTGGATAATCTAGCGCAATTCATTGAATCATTCGATACAGGCAAGGAACGAAAAAAACCTAGTACACCTTTTGTCCTAACTGCAAGTGATCTAGAGGTTACCGATAGCAGATTGAACGTTATCGATGAGGAGTTGAGAATACCAGAAGCTTTTGTTGCCAGCAAGATGAACCTTACCGCTACCGACTTCAAAATAGAGGGTAGTGACATACTTGCTAATATTCAGGATGGTAATTTCCATTTCTACAACGGGGGAATGTTGAGAAATGACACCGGTGAGGTAAATGGTCTGGATGTAAGAAGAATTTCTGCCGATTTTAGCTATACACCATCACAAATCAAAGCTGCAGACCTCATTTTTGAAACCAGAGGATCCTACCTCATTGGTGATCTTGAACTCAATTATAAGCGAGAAGATTTCGCGGAGTTCATCACAAAAGTCGAATGGGATTTTGACATAGAACGCAGTGATCTTGCAACAAATGAACTCAGGCAGTTTTACGATGAAATTGTACCCAATGAGAGCGTGCAAGTTTCTGGGAGAATGCTAGGAACTTTGAATGATTTTAGTGTTGAAAATCTCGCTGCCTACAGTTTGAATGATATCGCTATTGAAGGTGATATGCATTTTATGAATCTGCTAGAAAATGAGGATGATTTTTTTATTGAGGGAACGTTTGAAGATTTGAGACTCAGCAACAGAGATTTAAAGACATTCCTGCCTAATATTTTAGGTAAAAACCTGCCAAGTTCATTAAATGATTTAGGCAATGTAAGAGCACGAGGCTACGCCAGCGTAAATGCCAATAGATTTGTCTCAGGGTTGAGTGGAACCTCTAGATTAGGTAGGTTTAAAACAGACCTTGTACTTGACGATATTCAAAGAAAGGACATTGCATATAGTGGGCTTGTAGAGTTCAATAGATTTAACCTAGGTAGAATCTTAGGTATTCCCGATTTAGGTGAAGTCACGCTCAATCTTGCTGTAAAAGGCAGAGGATTTGATCCGTCCAATGCACAATCGCGAATTAAAGGGACTATTCCCAGTGTGAGATTCCGTGATTACACGTATAGAAATATTAAAGTAGATGGAAATCTGAAAGAGCCGCTTTTTGACGGCAAGCTAAACATTAACGATCCTAATTTTAAACTGGACTTCTCTGGCCTAGCTGATTTTTCAGAAAATACCAATGAGTACATTTTTACCGCAGATCTAATTTATGCTGATCTTAAAGCAACCGGATTGTTCGATAGGGATAGCTTATCCATTCTCAAAGGTAAGATCGATATCAATATGCGTGGAACTAATATCAACGATGCATACGGATACATTCAGATTAATCATGCCTCTTATACAAATCAAGAAAGGGAATTCAGTTTTGAGGATTTCGGTATCGTTTCAGGATATGATGCAGATGGTACGCGGCAGCTAACTATTGACAGCCCTGATCTTATACAGGGTGAGTTGTCAGGGAATTTTAGAATCGAAGAGATTCCCGTTCTTTTCCAAAATTCAATCGGTAAAGCCTATTCAAATTTCAAATATTCAGAGCTATCTGCTGACCAGAACATGGATTTTGATCTCATCATAGATGATACATTTATTGATATTCTTTTACCTAAAGTTGAACTCGCAAGCAACTCAAAAATTAAAGGTCGTGTTGCCAGTGATGCGAGAAAATTCAACCTAAGACTATCTTCCCCTGCCATTAACGCTTACGGGGTCCAAATGGATAGTATTAACTTACAAATAGACAATGATAATCCCGTCTTTAACACCTATTTGACTATTAATCGTGTAGGCACACCAGTTCTGAATGCTAAAGACTTCAGACTGATCAATATCACTAGAAATGACACCCTATTGTTCAGGACAGAATTTAAAAATGAAAAAAGGGAAGGTGACATGTTCAATTTTGGATTCTACCATACGCTTGACAATGAAAACCGCTCAATAGTTGGTATCAGAAAAAGTGATATCAGGTTCCAGGGAAAACGATGGTTCATCAATCGATTGAATCAGAAACGAGAATTAGTCTTTAATCACAACTTCAATCAAATAAGTTTAGACACCATCGTGGCTAGACATAAAACTGAACGCATAGAACTAGCTGGAATTATACAAGATGACCAAACCAAAAACCTACATCTTGACTTCAGGAAAGTACGTATTGCTAGTTTGCTTGAGCCTATTGACAGTTTGAAATTGAGAGGGGAGATTAATGGAAATCTAGACATCAATCAGGTTAATGGGAATTATGCACCTTCCAGCAACTTCAATATCAAAGACTTTGTGGTGAATAATACCCCGCTCGGAGATTTTGATCTGAAAGTTGAAGGAAATGAAGATTTAAGCATATACGATGTTAGGGCAAACTTAGTAAGTACTTCAAGTGAGACTTTTACCGCTCAAGGCGAAATATCCACAACTGGAGATTTCTCTACAATAGATCTCAATGCAGATTTTAGAGATTTTGATCTAGTAGCGCTTAGTCCGTTGGGTGGTGTGGTTCTCGATAACATGCGTGGTCTTGCGACCGGTGGGGTCAAGCTCTCAGGAAAACTTGTAGAGCCTGAGATCGATGGTAAATTATATCTCAAAAAGACTGGACTACGCCTACCCTATCTGAATACAGATTTTGATTTTGAGGAAAATACTGCTGTGGATATTAGCACCCGAGAATTCACTTTTAACAACGTTACAATAACAGATACTAAATATCAAACCAAGGGAACTCTAGGTGGAAGCATTAGACACAAAAACTTTGGATTTTGGGAGATGGATCTGGATCTTGAAACAGATAGGCTGCTAGTTTTGGATACAGAACTTACGCCGGAGTCATTATACTACGGCACTGCATTTATCGACGGAACCGCAACCCTAACCGGTCCAGTGGACGAATTACTAATTGATGTTGTAGCAACAAGTAGTGAAGACACCGTTTTTAAAATTCCCATCCAAGATGGTGAATCTCTGGGTGATACGAGTGCAATTTATTTCCTGAGTCCTGAAGAGAAAAAAGCAAGAATCGAAGGAGAAAAAGTGTTAACTCAAGACTTTGATGGGTTGGAACTGCGATTTGATTTGAACATCACCCCTGTCGCTGAGGTTGAGATTACTGTTGATCAAACAAATGGAAGCTATCTGCGCGGACGTGGTTTTGGGAACTTGCTAATTGAAATCAACACAAACGGCAAGTTTGTGATGAACGGTGACTTTACAGCTACAGAGGGGATTTACAATTTTAAATATGCTGGAATAGTAAATAAAAATTTCATTATTGAACCAGGTGGAACAATGAACTGGACTGGCGATCCCACTAATGCAAACATTGATGTAAGCGCTGTGTACTCCACTAGTGCAAACCCTTCTATTTTGCTAGACAATCCCAATCTGAATGCACAGATTCCAGTAGAAGTAGTTACTTCTCTTGATGGCGACCTCAGCTTTTTTGATCCCGAATTTCAGATCAGGTTCCCTAACACCAATTCTGTGGTAAGTAGCGAATTGCAATATCGTTTGGAAGACCGCTCGCAGCGACAACTACAAGCACTTTCCTTAGTGACAAGTGGGTCCTTTTATAATCCTAACAGCATCGGGCAAAATGCGGTTACAGGTAATGTGGTTGAGAGCTTTACGGGGATTATCAATGATTTGGTTGACCGCGATGGCGGTCAGGTGGATTTTGGGGTAAGCTATGAGGCAACTGAGCGCAATCCCAACTCTGATTTACAACGTTCAGATCGATTCGGTATCTCATTAAGCACCCAAATTACAGATCGCGTTTTTATTAATGGAAAATTGGGTGTACCCATAGGCGCTACCAGTGCTACAGAACGTGCAGTCATCGGTAATGTGGAAATCGAGTTCTTGCTAAACGACGACGGCACAGTAAGGTTGAAGCTGTTCAATCGAGAGAACACCTTGCAGCAGTTCGGTCAGCAAGAGGATTACACGCAGGGGTTGGGTTTACAATATCAGGTCAATTTTGACAGTCTTGCCGAGCTTTATGAGAAGATTTTCAAGAAAAAAATAAAGGTCGTTCCCGTAAACAGAAACGACCTTGTGAATTGATATGCTACAAAGACATATTTAGGACGCCTCTGAATCGCAGTTCATTATTCATCATTTTAGAGAAGGCTTTAGGCGCATCGTCCAGAGCAAATTCTTCTATCATGGGTAAAGCACCAGTCATAGCGCTAAATTTCATGGTGTCTTCACTATCTGGGGCAATTCCACTAGGCCATCCTTTCAAGCTTTTACGTCCTTGAAGAAGTTGCATAGGCGCAACCTTTACATTGTCGCCAGCTACCGCAATTAAAAGCATAGTACCGTCTAACCCCAAAGCGTCAATTACTTCAGTCATAGCATCTGCGTGTGGTGCGGTGGCAACTATGAGATCTGCGCCACCCAATTGATTGATTTTTTCAACGGCGTCTTCTTCTTTTGTCGCTATAAAATGATGGGCACCTAGATCCATGGCCAAATCCTTTTTATCAGAGGTGGTCGATAGAGCAATCACCTTCATTCCCATCTTGTTTGCGTACTGTATAGCAAGATGACCTAAACCACCTATACCTTGAACCGCAACGGTATCGCCAGCCCGTAAGCCAGCATTTCGCATACCGTTATAAACAGTTATCCCGGCACACAAAAGCGGCGCTGCCTCGGTGCTTTTCAAGTCCTCTGGTACGACAGCTGCTGCCTCATAGGGAGCAGTCATGTACTCGGCATAGCCACCATCGTAAGAGATACCGGAAACCTTTTGGTTCTTACAATCAATAAACTTCCCGCGGCGGCACGGTTCACAATTGAAGCAATGGCCGCCGTGCCAGCCTATACCTACACGTTGCCCTTTTTTCAAGCTGTTCACCTCACTGCCTAATTCTTCAATGATGCCTATCACCTCGTGGCCAGGCGTACGTGGAAAATCATTCCCCATAGCTCCTTGTTGCGTAAAGGCATCGCTGTGGCATACACCGCAGGCTTCAATTTTCAAAAGAATTTCATTTTTCGCTGGAGAGGGTTTATCCATTTCGACAACGTTCAAGTCACCGCCCTGCTCCATAAATCTAGCTGCTTTCATCTTAAATTTTTTGATTCAATGAAAACTACAAATTGTAAGTGATGTCTGCTGTTAGATCAAGGTTAAACTGGCGAAGTTGAGTTTGAGTTTTTCGCTTTCGCGAAAGCGTAATTTCTAAAAATCATCATGATTTTAACACTGGCACGCTGATTGATTTAACAATAACGTGAATGACAATGAAGTCTTCATTTAAACCATATCGCTATGAAAAATTTATTATTGATGTGTATGGTTCTGCTAGGCGGGGTCTACACTACAGCAGCAAACTCGCCAGCTGAAGACTGGAGGTTTAGATCGTTCAATGATCGGTTCATCTTTGTAGAAAACGGGATTGAATTTGCCGTTTTTCCAGATGGCCAATTTGACTTTAATTATTTGGATTACGGTCCTAATCTGAATGTGAATTTTGGTGCGGGAGGCACATTTGTATCGTTCAACACGGGATTCCAGTATGACCGTTTTGTCCAGTATGACATTTACGGTGCAGTTATTCAGATCGAGGGAACACCTATATTTTATGATGCATGGGGAAGAGTAGCGCAGATAGGGTCTGTAAACATCAATTACAGAAACGGGTTCATCAACCGATTAGGCGGCCTCAGGGTTTTCTATAATGGGCCCGGAGTGATTAGTCATTACAGAGGATTTATAAACACATTCAACAGGTTTTACGTCTATCAGCCATGGCACAGATTTTACACAGTACCGGTTTTAAACCGCTGTGTGGTTTGGAATAATCCTTACAGAAGATTCTACAATCCGATTAGATTTGACTGGGCATACCACAGATTGCACTGGAACTCGCCGGCCTACTACAATGGCTATTATCTAAGAGGCAACAGGGCAAGGTCATTTTACAGGCCATCTGATCGTGTCAATTATAGGTCTTTTGAAACAGGACGACGCAACAGCCGCGGACTCGCTGTGGCAAATAGAAGTACTGCAAGGAATAGGGCAGAAATAGCGCGCGGCGGTAGATCAATCGAAAGAGGAGTAGCTACTACTAGAGTTGATCGTACTCGAAATCGCGAGGTCGTCTCTAACGCTAGAACTACTAGATCAAATAATGAGACTCTTAGCCGAGGTAATAGGTCCACGAGATCTGAAAATGTCAGATCAACAAGGTCATCAAGGCAGGTAGTGACAAATGAGAGATCAGGCTCAAGAAGTGAGGTAAGGTCTAATCGTAGTGATCACAGATCAAATGCGAGACCTGCGACACAGAGCAGAAATAGATCTTCGGCAACGACAGGTAGAAGCTCTAACCGCAGCAGTGCCACCAGAGGTTCTAGAACAAGTTCGAGCAATCGAGGTTCAGCAAGAACTGCAAGAACAAGAAGCTAATTTGAAATAGCTGTCTAACTACACCCGCACAATGTGCGGGTGTTTTTATTTGATCCCTATCTTCAATAGCGCATTCCGCCATAGTTGGTTTAAATCAGTAGAGATCTTTAAAGCCAATACTAGAACAACGTAAAAAAATGTGAGTAGAAGGCTCTTCAAAACGATGTTGATAAAAGGCTGGAAGTTGAAGTTCCAGAAGTAGAAAATCACCAGAGTTGATCCAATGAGCAACAGACCAATTCCCGTACGTTTTGACCAAGGGTGCAGTTGAAGTTTTAAATTCACTACAGCAAGTTTTGCAGCCACATAAGCCAGATAAGAAATTCCCGTAGCCACTGCAGCCCCGATTATCCCATATCTAGGGATCAGTAAAGCATTGAGAAAAATCGCTACAACTGCTAATGCCAACCCAAGCCACATCGTTATTTTATAAAGATTTGTGTTGTAAAGAATTGCGTTGTTGCTGCCCAAGACATTCTCAGAAAGCTTAACTAGACCGATTAGAAAAACGATTGGTACAGCTACCGCGTACTCTTCTGGCTGCATTTTATAAAATTGCTGGATATTACAGGTAATCAATA
The DNA here is from genome assembly GCA_964478845.1 of uncultured Flavobacteriaceae bacterium. Classification (GTDB taxonomy): domain Bacteria; phylum Bacteroidota; class Bacteroidia; order Flavobacteriales; family Flavobacteriaceae; genus Nonlabens. The sequence goes on from CAYZJT010000003.1 coordinate 266,269, forward strand.
GAAATATCAGACCACCAATAAGCGTGAGCGTTAGAGAGCTGCGTTTGTACAAATCCCCCATGCTATTGAAATCCTGTGAGTTATAATATTGCGCTGTAAGTGGATGCGTGATCTGCGCCATAGCCCTGGCAGGAACGGCCACCAGTGCAGCTACGTAGGCAGCCATTGTGTAATAGTTGATATTTTCAAGTGGCAAATATTGGTTGATCATGGTTTTGTCCAGATCTATCATTGCCGTGCCCACTGTTCCCGCAATAACCATAAGGATGGAATAGTTGACTGCTTCTCTTATCGGTACCTTGAACTTCAGATTAAATTGCGGGCGGTAGGTCTTCAATGCAATAATTAGCATTATCAACGCACGAGCTGAATAAATACTGACAAGGCTGTAAATAAAGGTCTCATCGCCTATAACATCAAGAGCCACTAGAGCAAGGGAAACAGTCACGCCCAACCTATAGAATACTTCCTTTAAAAAATTTCCTGCGATGGTTTTCATGTGCACTTTAGCCCATGCAAAGAAAACTTCGAAGTAAGCTACAGCAATTGCTACTAAATAAATGAGCCAAACATACTGATAAACAAGTGCATTTTGCTGACTCAAATAAGTGGCAATCGGATGATAGAAAGTCAACAAAAAGGCACCCAATGGAATGATAATAAGTAGCGGCAATAGCAACATCCTAATTAAGAACGCATCTCTAGACTTGCGATCTTTATGACCGCTAAAAAATCTGACGATGGTATTTTGAATTCCGAATCCCATTATCGGAAACACGATAAAAGCAGCAGATAGTATGTACTGCGATAAACCGAAATACTCTTTATCCAAATACTGGACATACAAGAATAATACATTGAAAGCGCCGAGGGCAATACCCAGCACAGTTGTTGCCAGATTCCAAAAGCTCTGTTTAAGAACTATCCCCATTAGCTTATGATCATTTCTGAAAGCTTGCTCGTAAGCTGCTTCCTGTGGTATTGATTTATCGAAGCAGCATTTGCAGAATTCTTCCCTTCCTTATACACTTGGTATTTCTGCAAAATGTGTTTCTTCAAAAGTTCTTTCTGCTCATACAGGAAATAGCTTCCTGCCTGCGTTTCTTCTATAATTTGTTCTACATCACTTCCCTCGGGTCCAAGCGCAATTATAGGACGTTTACTCGCAAGATATTCAAATAACTTCCCGGGAATTATAGCAGCCGTATCCCTAGAATTTATTTCAATCAGCAATAGACATTGTGAGTTTTTCATTAATTCAAAAGACTCACTGTGTGACAGATAACCATATTGATTTAAATTATTGCTCAAACCAAAATCATGTATCGATTGAAGCACGCTTTCGCTAACGTTTCCCGCTAATCCTATTTTTAGATCCTCGGCAAATAAGTTATCGCTTGAGAATAATTCTGATAAAACTTGCCAAAGAACTTCAGGATTCCGCTCTGACAAAAGCGTACCTACGTGGTTCAACGAGAACTTTCCGTCGGGCTGAGCCTGTCTATCATTGACCTTGACATCAAAGCCATTTGTGATGACGTGAATTGGTCTGGTAGTTTTAGCGACAAATTCTGTTTTAGTCGGTTGACTTGTTACGATGATTTTATTCGCTTTCTGTAGAATTTCAGATTCCAATTGGATGTGCTTTTTGGCTGCACGCGCTCCTAATTTCAATTCTTTGTGATAACCAATGGTAGTCCATGGGTCCCTGAAATCTGCGATCCATTGAATTTTGGACAACTTGTTCTTAAGCTCTAATCCCGTAAGATGCACACTGTGAGGCGGTCCCGTGGTTATTACTGTAGTCTCATCATCATTTTCAACAGTAGCAGATAAAGCTTCCAGCAAATTCTTCTTCCATCCTACCCTGGCATCCGGGATAAAGTAATTGCCTCTTATCCATAACAAAACATTTTGTAGCCAGGATGGATTTGATTTCTCGATGATTCCACGCTGTAGATCTTTTGTCCGCTTTCGCGAAAGCTTACCTATCCATCTACTGGGTTCAGCGATGGGCACCTTTATAACGTTGACACCTTTTGGAATCTGGTCTAGCAGCGTTGCATCGATCACAGGATAGTCTGGGTTTTCAGGGATTACAACATTCACATCATGACCAAACTCTGGTAGATATTTAGCAAACTTTAACCAACGTTGAACACCGGGACCACCAGCTGGCGGCCAATAATAGGTGACGATGTAAACCTTGTTAGACAAGCTTTTTCTTCTTGCGTATTCCCAGATAGATCCCGCCAATGATCGCCAGCAATAACAGAATATTGCTGATCAACATGACTGTCGAACCTGTTCTCACCACCTGTGGCTCAAAACTGAAAATGATTTCGTTCTCTCCTGCTGGAACATTCAATCCACGCAAGGCGTAATTGACTCGAGCAATAGGAACCTCTTCCCCATTAATGGTAGCTGTCCATCCGTGAGGGTAGTACATCTCAGAAAAAACAGCTAAGCCAGGGCTAACACTTTTTGATTTATACACTAGACGCTCTGGGTCGTAAGATGTTAACTCTATGTTGCTAGCAGAATCTCTAGCTACTTCTGCAAGACTGATTTTTGATCGCTCTTCCTGAGTAATAAAAGCAACCGAGTCACCTTTAAGCATTATTAGCTCCTTTATCTCCTCATTTTGGTCTGGAACCTCACGGTACTCTTTGACAAACCATGCGTTACCCATCGCCAGTGGATTCTTTTTGGCCACAGTTCCCTCTTCTGATCGATCGAGAATATAGCGCACATTGAACATGCTCAATACTTCTATATTCTCTGCTCTTACAGAAGGATCGCCCTGAGGACCATAGAGATAAAAGTCTACAAGGTCTTGAAAACGGCTCGGCTTCGCACCGTGATAACCTCCTAGTGCCTTGTTGAAGGCGCTCGCGCGTGCACTATTATTAGGACTAGCAAGCAGATCGTAAACACGATAATGTCCAGAGTCATCTGCAGCTTGAACATCTGCGCTGGTTTTCATGATTGCGCTGTCGTACTCACGAGGCGTTACGTAATCGTCTTCCGTGATATAGTTGTTGTTAAAACTGACCAGATCTACTAGAATCACTAGCCCAGCAACTACTAGAACAAGATTTTGATTAAGCTTTTGCTTCAGAAATAAAAATAATGCACCTGAAATCAACCCGACGATGAGGAGCGTACGCAGCGCATCTGCTCGCAGTAATGTCCAGCGATCTTCTCTGATAGCGTTGACAAAAGGCATCCCCAACTGTTCATCTTCTATAAAATAATGATCATACGGACTGGCAAAATCGAAAAAGGAGTTTCCAAAAACTGCCAAAACTGCTGCCAGACCGCCCACAATAGCAGCGGAATAAAGTAATGCTTTAGGTTTGTGATCTGAATTATCGCTTTGAAATAAGAATTTATATAATCCTACTGCAGCAAGAATCGGAACTACTAACTCAAGTAAAACCAGAATGGAAGTCACTGCCCTGAATTTATTGTAAAGTGGAACGTAATCAAAAAAGACAGTCGTAAGCAGTTCAAAATTTTTACCGTAGCTCAAAAGAACGGATAGGATAGCAATTCCTGCAGCCCACCATTTCAGTCGGCCTCTAATTAAGAACAGACCAATTATCGCCAGAAAAAACACCCCAGCACCCAAATAAGCTGGTGCTTCAACAATGGGCTGATCACCCCAATACATCGGGATGCTTCCTTGAGCAAATTCAACAGCATTGGCTTTGGGCAATCCTAGCTTCATAAGGTACTCTACGGTGGCCCCGTCTTCTTGTGGTCGCTCGCCGCTCCCGCCGCCGGAAAGGCGTGGGATGACCATATTCAGGCTTTCTGTGATGCCGTAACTGTATTCTGTGACATAGTCGATATCAAGACCGCTGGAAGATTGTACGCTTTCGCCTTGAGCGTTAATAGAAATAGGTGATTTTCCACGGGTACTTTCTTTGCTATACTCACTTGTCGCCAGAAGATTTCCGGCGTTTGTCCCCAAGGCAATGATGACTGCGATTAGCATTAGCCCTACCGACTTGAAGTAGTGAGGTAGAGTTTTGTTCTTGAAACTGTGGAAGAGGTATACCAGCCCTATAATGACGACACCTAGCATCAAGTAATATGTCATTTGAGGGTGTCCTGCCTGTAATTCAAGTGCAAGCGCAAGCGCAGTCAGGATGCTTCCCAGAACATACCTGCGCTGGAAAACCAGTAAAATCCCACTCAGCACTAAGGGAAAATAGGCAATCGCATGTGCCTTTGCATTGTGCCCCACCCCGAGAATGATGATCAAATAAGTGGAAAAACCAAATGCCAGCGATCCCAGCAAACCGACTCGCCAGTCGACCTTGAGTACCAGCATCAGTACATAAAAGCAAGCGAAATAGAGAAAAAGATAATCTGCAGGTCTGGGCAAAAATCTTATCCCACGATCTAGCGCGTCGATAAAATCATAGGGATAGCGCGCACCCAATTGATAGGTAGGCATCCCGCCAAAAACTGCATCAGTCCAGTAGAGCTCCTCACCAGTATTTTCACGATGTTCAATGAGTTGACGTGCATTTGCCTTATACTGTACAATATCGTTTTGATATAGCTTTTTACCGCTCAGTACTGGATGGAAATAAGCGAGCGCCGCTATGATGAAGATTACAAAAACTGCAAAATGGGGCAGCAGCTTTTTAAAGTCAAATGTCATGCTAGGTGGCTAGAAAATTGAAAAAAGCAAATTAGTCAATTTCCTCAAAGTCCACATACTCACCTACGACTTTCTTGGACTTTGGATTTCGTTTCACTTTCGCCTTGGAATGGACTTCAGTTTCACCTTCTGTCGTTCTTCCGGAACTATAATTCTGACTGTCGTAACCAGCTTGACCAGTAAATTTTTTTTGCACTTTTTCCATGGCTTTTTTACCCAGCCATCTCAAAATCAATTTACCAAATGCCCGCCATAGCAATCTGATCGCCATTATGACCAGTAGGATGATTAGCAGTGTTTGTAAAAATTTCAAACTTTAAATTGTTTAGCTAGCAAAAATACAGGCAGACAATTAGGCTCTGGTATAATTAATATTAAATTTGGTTGCAAATCAACGCGATGAACCTGCGATCAAAAATCCCTCATATTGCATTGTTGTTCCTTTATCCAATATGGTTACAGGCACAATACACGCAAACGATTAATACAAACCAGCCTGGAAGATCGCAGGGTGCTTTTTCGGTTGGTACGATGGTGTTGCAGGGTGAGGGTTCCATATTTTACAGGACAGAGGACCACGATTTACAGAATTATGAACGAGATGTTATAGGTGCTAGCTATCAGTTGCGCTTTGGTGCGTTTTTGGAAGAATTAGAATTTTCCTACATAGGTGAATTCTCCAGCGCACAGGAAACAAGGTTCAGCAGCAGCGGGAATTCAGAAGGTGAATTTGCAAATATCTCGCGCAGCACGCTGGGCGCAAAATACCTGATCTTTGACCCTATAAAGAAATGGGGAGAGCGCAAGGATAATATCAGGAGCTGGAAAGCAAATCAAGGACCACGCTGGCGGGACCTTATACCTGCAGTTTCAGTTTTTGCCGGCGCAAATCTTTTTTTCTCTGAACCCAACTCTTTCACTCCACCAAATAATCCTTCGGTATCTCCTCGAGTGGAGATCATTACTCAAAACAATTATGGTCCATGGGTTCTTGTCATTAATTTAATTGGCGACCAGTTTACTACCGATTTTAGTAGCTATCAGGGAATTGTAACTGTGACGCACGCTTTCAATAAACGTTGGGCGGGTTTTGCCGAGTTTCAAACGATCATTGGTGATTTTTATAGTGACGAGCTAATCAGAGCTGGTGCAGCTTATCTTATCAATCGCGGGTGGCAAGTCGATTTTGGGTTGACGACTAACTTCAAAAGTACACCATCCATCTTTCAGGCAAATGTGGGAATGTCTTATCGCCTGGACTGGCACAAGGACAAACCCTCTGGTGACCCACTTGAACAAGAAGACAGGTACAATCCGTATCAGTAACTACAGAAATCTTAAATGATTCAAGTCAAGCAAATAAGTACTAAAAAGGACATTTTAGAATTTGTCAAATTTCAACAGGAGCTTTACCAAGGCAATCCCTATTACATACCGCCTATAATCAAGGATGAGGCAGCAAACTTTGATCCCGAGAAAAACCAAGTCTTTAAAAATGCCGACTGCTGGCTGTTTCTAGCTTACAAGGGAGGAAAAATTGTGGGTCGAATAGCTGCATTAGTCAATTATATCGAGGTTGAAGAGCAAAACAAGAAAAAAATGCGCTTTGGTTGGCTAGACATGGTTGATGATATTGAAGTCACTAAGGCTTTATTAGCCAAAGTCAAGGAGATAGGGCTCGATAAAAATCTGGAATACATGGAAGGTCCAGTAGGCTTTTCAAATATGGACAAAGCTGGAATGCTGATCCATGGCTTTGACCAGTTGGGAACCATGATTACCTGGTACAACCATCCCTATTACAAAGATCATCTGGAACAACTTGGATTTGAGAAAAGCGCAGAATGGGTTGAGTTCAAGTTTGTTCCTCCCTCACCTATGCCACCTAAGATCGACAAGTTTGCCGATTTGATTACAAGAAAATATCAGCTGGAAATACTGAAATTTTCTTCCATTAAAGAAGTGCTTCCCTACGTAGATGACATGTTTGATTTATTGAATAAGACGTATTCAAAATTGGTCACGTATGTGCCTATCCAGGATTATCAAATCGAACTTTACAAAGAGAAGTACCTTCCGTTTTTGAATCCTGATTTTCTTGATCTGATCGTAAATAAGGAAGGTAAGCTCGTCGCGTTTTCGATAACAATGCCATCTTTCTCTAGAGCCCTACAAAAGGCAAATGGGAAGCTTTTTCCGTTTGGTTTTATTCATTTGCTGAAAGCAAAAAAGAAATCAGACCGGGCGGCATTCTATCTGATAGGCATCGACCCAGAACTACAAGGTAAAGGTGTTACCGCTATTATTTTCCGCAACGTGATTCAAAATTTCATCAATTATGATATTAGGCTGTGCGAGACAAATCCAGAATTGGAGGATAATGTAGCTGTACAAGCGCTTTGGAAAGATTATGATCCAGTACTTCACAAGCGACGTCGAACTTATAAGAAGTCGCTAACAGCTTAGTAAATGCGACGGCTTTTTGTTCTAATCGTACTTTTCTTCTTACAGCTGCTTTTTTTCTATTCATTGAGGGAATTTCCAGCTGTAGTGGAGTCTATCTATAGTCAGGGAATCTACCCTTATATCGCAAGCGTCATGCGCTTCACCTTGGGCTGGATCCCATTTTCGGTAGGAGACCTGCTCTATGCGGGGATGATCATCGGTGCTTTGCGATGGCTGTGGGTGGCACGTTGGGGAATTATTACGCTTTCGCGAAAGCGATACAAACAGCTATTCCTGACTTTAAATCTCATTTTGTTTCTATTTCACTTCCAGTGGGGTTTTAACTACTATCGTCTTCCACTCCATCAAGTGCTGAAAATAGAAAACGAGTACACGACTGAAAAACTAGAGTGTACTGTAAAAAGGCTAATTGCGATATCCAATGACCTTCACAGCCAATTGCAACCGGTCGATAGTCTAGCCGTACCGTTTGTGCGCAGTCAAAGCGTGATTTTCGATCTGGCGCCAGAGGCATTTGATCAAATTGAAGACTTATATCCAGAATTGGATTACGGGATACCTAGTATAAAAAAATCATTGCTTACTCTACCGTTAAGCTATATGGGATACAGCGGCTATTTGAATCCACTGACGGGTGAGGCGCATACCAATGCCTACATCAATAACTTTAAAACTCCTGTGCTGACATTGCATGAGATGTCCCATCAACTGGGTTTTGCAAAGGAAAATGAAGCAAACTTCATTGCAGTTATTTCAGGTTTGCGTCATCCAGATAAGCATTTCCAATACAGCGCTGCAATTTTCGGTTTGCGCTATTGTCTAGGCGATCTGTATAGCCGCGATCCAGAGGCTTATGAAAATATCAAGGAGTCAATTAGACCTGGTATTTTTGCTAATTACCGTGAACTCACCGAATTCTGGCAGCAATATGAGGGTGTTATAGAGGAAGTATCACAAGTTACTTACAACACTTACCTCAAAGCAAACAATCAGCCAGATGGTATGCAGACCTACAGCTATGTGGTGGCTTTACTGGTGAATTATGATGATAAGAATGAATTGTAATTATTTACTCGCGTAGGATCTTTTCCATCTTCCTCCCACGAGCTAATTCATCGACTAGTTTATCCAGATACCTGACCTGTCGAGTCAATTCTGTATCAATTTCTTCAATACGATAGCCACAGATCACGCCTTTGATTAAATGTGCGTTTTCATTTATAGAGGCATTTTCAAAAAAGGCTTTGAAGGTTGATTTATCCTTGATATGCTTGTCCAAATCAGCTTTGCTATAACCAGTCAGCCATTCAATAACCTCGAGTAATTCGCTTTCAGTCCTACCCTTGTTTTCAACTTTTGCAACGTAGTGCGGATAAACAGACGCAAAAGTCATATTTGCTATGCGCTGGTCATGTTCTGGTGTGGTTGTCATTTTTGGATCTTATTTAATTCTCATGAATTCAAATGCACCTTTCCGCAAATTTATTCCGTGTTCCAGATAGGCTTTTAGGCATGTGAGAAAATTTGCCCATCCACTGGAATTCTCTATCGCCCAGTCGCGATTTTGTTCAGAGAGTTCTTTTTTACCCTCCACTACTCTTACAACAGTGTTTTTATCATCCAGTGTCTCAAGTGATATTTGAACCCTTGTTTCTGGGTCCCATACAAAGGAAATTGATTTGTTTTCTTCAAGCTTAATTTCCGAAACCGGATACGAGTCGGGGAATTCAGGAAATTTCCATTTGATGACGCTGCCCTCTTCAAGTCTTCCAGAACTGTTTGCTATAAAATAATGCTGCATGTGCTGCGGGTCTACTATTGCCTCATAAACCACAGCAGCGGGCTTTTGTATTTGGATAGCAGACTTAGCTTCTAGTTTCATAAAAGAATTCTTCAATTGTCTAAATTAATGATTTGAGGGTAGGCTGGTAAGCATTTAAGTCAATTGCCTTATGATATGCATCTCTGAATTATGGTAAATTGCTAGTAATTAACCAGTAACCAAATAAATTATTAGCACATGAACATCACTTCAAAAATTCATGTCCTGTTATTTTTTCTGTTCTCTAGTCTTTGTTTTGGACAAGATAAATCGATATCAGACCGTTGGCTAGACAGCTATGAAGCTGGTGTGGCTCAATACAAAAGTCAGTCCTATCAACAAGCTATTGATGAGCTAGAGAAAGCAAAGGTTCTGCTTCCCGAAATTGATTTTAGCAATAGTCCAGATTACATCTACTACCCTGTTTATAATTATGATTATCTAGCTAATTCCTATTTCTATCTAGGCCAGTATGAAAATGCCGCGGCAAATTTTATGAGTGCCGTAGAAGAGATGAGCAAAATTCCAGAGGCTGATATTGAGTATGGTAAAAATCTATTGAACGGACTAATCAATTCTTATCAGCAATATGACCTAGAGGCTGCATCGCAGGTGCTTCAACAAATGCTGGACAATATGGAGGGTACTAGCATCGAAGATTTGGATTACTACATCCAGACACTTTACAAGCTTGCTTCAATTGAATACAGTCAGCAGAAGAAAACCGAGGCCAGAGAGTTATGGAAAAAGGGTTTGCAACTTTTAGAGGAAAAAAATAGAACCGATAATGAATTTTTTCCCCTCTTAGTATTCAATTTAGCCTATGATAGCTATCATGCAGAAGATTACAGTGCGGCCTTACCCTATTTCGCGCAAGCGATATCTATACAAGATCGATACGCGAGCAATCCGTCTATCGATTTAGGAATGATGAAAAGTCAGTATGGTCAATCTGCCTACAAGGCTGGTGAATACGATCTGGCCGTAGAAATATTGAGCTCTTTAAATGAGCAAACTTGGAGTTCAGATAGTAAAAACTCTGAACAGTTTCTTTATAATAACAATTATATAGGTCTATCCAACTACTTCTTGGGAAATTTAGAGGCAGCAGAAACGGCCTATTTGATTAGTCTGGAAAATCTAAAGAGAATTAAGGACACAGATCCCTGTTTGTTTGAATTGCAGAATACTAATCTGGTTAGACTTTACATCAATGCTCGACAGTACAAACCAGCTATTGCCGTAAGCGAAAAAACCTATCAATACCTTGAGGAGAAGAATGCAACAAGTTGTCAAGCCTATACAAATGCAGTAAATAATCTAGGATTGTTGTACATGTACAATTCTAGGTATGAAGATGCTTTTAAATTCCTAAAGAAGGCACTAGATCTCCAAAAAAATAGCGACAATCCCGACCCACTATTTATTGCTGACATTACAAACAACCTCGCATTTGTATCGCAAGAAATAGGAGATTACGCTTCCGCGAAAAAATATCATGAAGCGGCTCTAGAAACCAAAACTCAATTACTAGGAAAAAGCAGCATAGGCTACGCAGCGGCCATAGCTAATTATGCAACTTTTCTTTTTCAGACAGGCAGTTTCCATCAAGCGGAAGATAAATTCTTGGAAGCCTTAGCAATTCTTGAAAGCAATGTAGGTAAAGAATCAAAATTAGTTATCGAGCAGCAGCTCAATCTAGCCATGGTTTACCAGTCAATGCGCAGATTGAAAGAAAGCCTTGCAGCCTATCAAACTGTAATAAACTACTATCAAAATAGTGCGAAAGAAGACGAGATGCTAGCTAATGCCCTAATGGGCAAAGCATTCTGTCTTCACGCATTAGGAGATACGACTACAGCCTTAACAACTGCTGAAAAATCGCTTCAAATTAACGAAAAGCTTTTCGGAGAAAGTGGTTATCAATATGGTGAAGCCATAACAGCTTGTGCACAACTACTTTACGCTAACGGTAGTTATAATGAGGCAGACAAATTGATCAATGAAGCATATGAAAATTTTAAGAACAACTTTTCATCAGGAAGTAAACAAAATATCCAGATCATAGAATACCGTATTAATGATCTTTTAAATAGCGGGGAATTTGAAGAGGCTAGTAAGATCATTGAGATTTATGAGCCCTACGTATTTACAAATTATGGGTTCAAAAGTTATGAGTATGCACAACTACTCGTAAAGAAAATCAGAATCTATAATCACTATAAAGAATACGACTATGCATTTGAGGTTTATGATAACGTCAAAGACCTTTTTCAGAATGATTTGAGTACTGACAGTGATATTTATAATCAATTAATTTTTGGATATGCAAAAATCTTAGAAAAAGCAGGGAAAACTGATCGAGCAATCAGTGAGTACCAAGACTTTTTTGAAGGAATCAATTCTCGCATAGAATCTGTATTTACTTATCGAAATGAAGAAGAAAAAAAGCTCTTTCTACAGCAACTACAAGGGTATCAGGATTGGCTGAATGCCACAATAGCAACAGACAGCGATAGCTATGCAGCACTTATCCCTACTGCTCTCAACAATCAACTATTACTCAAAAGCCTACTGCTCAATTCATCAAGAGATGTGTTATCAAGTCTAACAGCTTTAGAGGACTCAGATGTTGAGAAGCAAATTGATTTGTATTACTCACTAAAATCCCAATTGTCAAATCCAGCTGTTCTAAAAGATTCTGAGAAAAGCAAAAAACTAAAATCAGAATTAGCTGATGTCGAAAGTCTACTAGTTAAAAAATATGACGAAAAGATCGGAAAAAGTCGTGCTGGGAATTTTAGCAGGGATTGGAAAAAAGTACAACAGGCCCTAGAGTCTAGCGAAGTAGCCATTGAATTTTTTGAATTTGAAACTCGGGATGAAAATGGGCTCACGGGCAAAAAAGAGTTCGCAGCCTTTTTGATTCAGCCTAATCAAGATTTGCCTAGGCTGATTAAGTTATGCGATAGTAGTGCATTGAAAAATCGCCTCAAAACTTCGAATCCTAAAAGCCTCTATAAATCTCGTGGCTCTAGATCAAAAAATAATAATGCATATACTGAAGGCCTTTATGATCTAATTTGGAGAGCTTTGGAAAATTATGTTGAACAAGTATCAACGATTTACTTTTCGCCATCAGGAGTCTTGAATCAGATTCCTTTTGCGGCTCTAGCTGATGAGGATGGAAAACTATTGCTGGAAAAACATAAGCTGTTCCAGCTTTCCAGCACTTACAATATCACTAAACCAGAAGGTAACGAATCCATCACCTCTGCTCTGCTGGTGGGTGGTGTAAATTACGACGCTACTGGAAGTGTTAAACCTACTGTCAGTGCGATCCATGCTGATTATTTAAAAAATTCAAAAGCAACCCGTGGTTTTGATTCTAGTTGGAACTATCTGCCCGGAACACTATCTGAAATACAAGAAATTGATCAATTACTAAAACCACAATTAAATATTATAAAAAGTTTGTCACAAGCAAATGCTAGTGAAATAAAATTTAAAGAATTGAGCGGAAAAAGCCCAGACGTCATACATATTGCTACCCACGGATATTTTTTTGAAAACCAAGATGCTAGTAACAGCGAAAGAGATTTGGGAGACACAAGTGTTTATGCCTTATCTAAAGACCCGTTACTGCGTTCAGGCCTTCTCTTTGCGGGAGCCAATAAAGCCTGGTTGAGCAACGGCCAGAACCTCGATTCAAATGATGGAATGCTCACCGCTTTAGAGATATCCAATTTGGACCTCTCAAACACCCAGCTCGCTGTACTTAGCGCCTGTGAAACCGGTCTAGGCGATATCGAGGGTAGCGAGGGTGTCTATGGTCTGCAGCGTGCATTTAAAATGGCAGGTGTAAATACGCTCATCATGAGTTTATGGGAAGTTCCAGATCAGGAAACGTCAGAGTTTATGCAGCATTTCTATCAAGAATGGATGAGCAGCAAGAATTTACAATCTGCATTTAGAAACACCCAACTGGTCATGGCATCAAAGTACAAAGACCGCCCAGAAAAGTGGGCGGCCTTTGTACTTTTTGAGTAAGCGTGACGCTTTCGCGAAAGCGCTACACAATACATTGTGTTTACAGATAAATTGTAAAACCAGCTCCTATTCTCACACCACTGCTGATGAATTCTAAGTTTGAATCCTCAGGCTCCGTGCGATTCCTGAAATATGAAACAGTAGGCTCTACCGAAATATAATCGTTCAAGAAAAACGCATATCCCAAGCCTGCATCGTAAAACAAACCATTTGAATTACCCTCACCGAAACTAGTCTCTGTACGTCCAAACGTAAAGCCTAATGATGCAGACGCGAATAGATTATCTGTTATGAAATATCTAACAGAGGGACCTATCAAAATTGCCGAAGACCTGAATTCATTTTCTATCACGGCACCTGTGAAAAAATCTGTTTCTTCCTCGTCAAATCTCTCGTAGAGGACACCAAGATTAATTCCCACAGCTAAACGATCTATTACGAAATACTGAAAGCCACCTGCTAACTCAGAATTGAAGCTATCCTGATCACTACTGAAGCCAGCATTATTTACTTCTTCATTTAAAAAGTTTGCGCTAAAATTCCCATCAACAATATATCGTCCTTGACTAATAGGACTTGAAGATTCAGTATCATCTTGTGCAAAACATACACTAGAAAGAATTAAGATTGATAAAAAGGTGTAATTGCGAAGCATGTCTATAAATTTTAGGGGGCGAAAATAGAGTTGATCAGCAAATATTCGGCATTAAATTTATTTTTCACGTCTACCCTACCTTTACCCCACAACATTTTTTCAATGAATAAAATTTTATCGCTTTTTCTGTTAATTGGACTAACGGTCCAGGGTCAGGAATACTTTCCTAACAATGACGACATTACGGCCGATAGCAAGGTTACACGTGCAATCATCAACGCAAATATTATTACCGCACCAGGTAAAATGATCAAAAATGGAACGATCGTTATGCGCGATGGCAAGATCATCGAAATAGGCCGGAATGTGAAGCCGCCTAAGAATGCTGTAGTTGATGACGCCGCAGGCAACTACCTCTACCCCTCTTTCATAGAGCCTTACGCAGACTTCTCCATGAAAAAGCCAGATCGCGCTTCAGGTAGCGGTCAGCAGTACGATGAAGGTCGTAAGGGCTATTACTGGAATGACCACATCAGGCCAGAGCAGCGAGCAATGGATTATTTTGAATACGATTCCAAAACTGCAGAAGCCATGATGAAAGCAGGATACGGTGTCGCTCAGACACACTTGCACGACGGGGTCGCGCGAGGTAATGGAATGTTGATTGCACTGAACAATAATGGCACAGATGCAGATAGAATTTTAAAACAAGAAAGCGGGAATTTCTTCTCTCTTAGCCGCAGCGTTCAGACTAGACAAAGTTATCCTACCTCACTCATGGGAACACTCGCAGTTTTACGGCAGGCGCATTTTGATGCAGACTGGTATGCAGCCGGTCATGCAAAAAACAAGGACCTTTCCCTTGAGGCACTGAACGCCAAGAAAAACATGGTCCAGTACATTGAAGCTGGCGATAAGAAGAACGTACTGCGAGTAGATAAGATGGGAGATCGTGTGGGAAAACAGTTTGTCATTGTCGGCGGTATGGACGCCTACGAGATGATGGACGAGATCAAAGCCACAAATGCTCAACTGATCCTACCCGTCAACTTTCAAGACGCCTACGACGTAAGCAATCCTTATCAAGAATGGTTTGTAAATCTGGGAGACATGCGCGAGTGGAAGCAGCAGCCAGCAAACCCTATGTTGCTAGAAAAAGCTGGTGTGAATTATGCGCTTACTACGCATGAACTCAAAAAGCCTGAAGACATTCATGACAAGATCAAGCGCGCTATCCAATATGGTTTGACCCATGATCAAGCACTTGCTGCGCTCACAACCACACCTGCCGCAATTATCAGGGCTAGCGACATGGTTGGTACATTGGAAAAAGGGAAGCTAGCTAACTTCATCATGACTAGCGGTGAGCTATTTGAAAAGGACACTAAAATATACGAGAACTGGGTGCAAGGGTCTAAACACGTCATTACCGATAGATCGGTTATGGATATCGATGGAGAATACACGGCAAATATTGCTGGATCTGTCTACGATATTTCCATCAGTGGTAATGGTAAAAAAGTGAAAGTGAAGCAAGGTCAGATTACCTTGGGAAGTAAATTAACTTACGAGGATGGCTGGGTAAACATCATCATGACTCAAAAGGATAAGGATGAAAAGTCTTATACACGAGTGGTCGCACAACCCCAACAAAACAAAACCATGCGCGGTTCAGCTTACTTGCCAGATAGTCGAGAATTGGATTTCATAGCAAGTCAAAAAAGTGACAAAAAAGAGAAGGAAGACGAAGAGGATGAGGAAGATGACTCTGAAAAAGAAGACGAGATTACTGAAATTGGACCCATCTTTTACCCTAACATAGGATACGGAAGCGAGCAGCGGCCTCAACAAGAAACCGTGTTGTACCGCAATGCGACCGTCTGGACAAATGAAGATCAAGGGATTCTTGAGAACACAGATGTACTGGTCAAAAACGGAAAAATATCGGCGATCGGGAAGGATTTAAGCAGCCGCGGCGCGCGTATAATTGATGCAACCGGCAAGCACCTTACCAGCGGTATTATTGACGAGCATAGCCATATTGCCATAGACGGCGGTGTCAACGAGGCTGGGCACAATTCTACTGCAGAAGTAACGATCGAGGACGTTGTCGATCACGAGGACATCAATATCTACCGCAATCTTGCTGGTGGTGTGACCAGCGCACAACTGCTGCACGGTAGCGCAAATCCCATCGGTGGACGAAGTGCGATTATCAAGATGAAATGGGGCTACCCAGCTAGCGAGATGATCTACGACGACACGCCTAAATTCATCAAGTTTGCTCTAGGCGAAAACGTAAAACAGTCCAGATATCGTAACGGTACGAGGTTCCCGCAAACCCGTATGGGCGTTGAACAGGTGTTTGAGGATTTCTTTTCGCGAGCACGCAAATACGAGGATTCAAAAGGTCAGCCGGATTTTAGGTATGACGAGGAGATGGAAGTGCTGCTGGAAATTCTAAACAGCGAGCGTTTTATTTCTTGTCATTCCTATGTACAGAGCGAGATCAACATGCTCATGAAGGTCGCTGAGCGTCACGGTTTTCGCATCAATACGTTTACACACATTCTTGAAGGTTATAAAGTAGCCGATAAAATGGCAGAGCATGGTGTGGGTGGTTCCACGTTCAGTGATTGGTGGGCTTACAAATACGAGGTCAACGATGCCATTCCCTACAACGGTGCGATAATGCACGAGGCGGGTGTGACCGTCGCTTTCAATTCAGACGATGCAGAAATGTCGCGCAGATTGAATCAAGAAGCTGCCAAAGCGGTAAAATACGGTGGCGTGAGTGAGGAAGAGGCATGGAAATTTGTTACCCTCAATCCCGCGAAACTTTTGCGTATCGACGACCGCACGGGAAGTATCAAGGTGGGCAAGGATGCAGATCTTGTGCTTTGGAACGATAATCCGCTGAGTGTGACCGCAAGTGCAGATCTAACCATGATAGACGGTATCGTTTTCTTTAGTAAAGAAAGAGATTTACGCTTTCGCGAAAGCATAAAAAAAGAGCGTCAACAACTGGTCAATGAAATGATTATGGCAAAAAACAAGGGAATGAAAACCCAAGAGCCAAAAAAGAAAGACAAAAAATTATATGAGTGTGATACGCTGCACTGGTAAAATGACGACAATGAAGAAAGTACTATATATATTGACAGCACTGATAGCAACAATGGCCAGTGCACAACAGACACCAGGTGGAGAACAGACCAGAACTTACACGATCATCAATGCTACGGCACATGTAGGAAATGGAAACGTTATCGAAAATGCTGTTTTGATCCTAGAAAACGGTAAAATCAAAACTATAGGCGATGCGTCGCAATCCCCTATCCAGCCTGAGGGTGAAGTGATTAATGCCAAGGGAATGCATGTCTATCCTGGCATCATTGCCATGAACACAACGCTGGGACTAGTTGAAGTAGATGCTGTAAAAGCCAGCGATGATGAGAGTGAAATAGGAACCTACAATCCACATGTGCGATCAATCATCGCCTACAATGCAGAAAGTCGTGTGGTAGAATCCATGCGACCTAACGGGGTTTTGATCGCTCAAATAGTTCCTCGCGGAGGGCGTATTTCTGGATCATCCAGCGTGGTTCAACTGGATGCATGGAACTGGGAAGATGCTTCTATCTTGACAGATGAAGGCGTGCACATTAATTGGCCTACCAGCTTTAAAAGAAGTGGCACCTGGTATGAGCCAGGACCGATAATTCCCAATGACAAGTACTCTGAACAGGTGACCGAAATTCAAGACTTTCTTGCAGCTGCTAGAGCCTATAACGCTGGCGATGAGAATCCGGGGCTTAATCTGAAATATCAAGCGATGAACAACGCCGTAGACGGAAAGCAAAATGTGTATTTCCATGTGAACGGTGAGAAAGGCTTACGCGATGTTTTGACATTTATCGAGAAGAACAATGTACAACGACCCGTACTTGTAGGTGCTCGCGAGGCAGACCGTATCGCCGAGATGCTGGTAGAGCGCAACATTCCCGTGCTTGCTGGTCGGGTTCATGATTTACCAGCCCGAGAAGATGAGGATTACGACATGGCTTATAAATTTCCGAAATTACTGGTTGATAAAGGCGTGACAGTAGCTTTGGAAAACAGTGGAAGCATGGAAAGACACCAGACCAGAAATTTTGCATTCTATGCAGGAACAGTCGCTGGTCAGGGAATGGATATGGAGGAAGCCTTGAAAATGGTCACCTCTACTCCTGCTAAAATTTTGGGAGTTGACAAAGATTATGGAACGCTGGAAGCCGGAAAAAGCGCAACACTCTTTATCTCTCGCGGGAATGCGCTGGACATGCGTGGGAATCAACTAGTCCGTACATTCATTGATGGTCGAGATTTTTCACTTGACACTCACCAGACAGAGCTTTATGAGCGCTACACAGAAAAGTATGGTAACGAAATAAAGCGCTAAGCAGATTTTTTTGAGGTGTTCAAGTCGCTATGATCAACAACACTGATTTTGAAGTTTATGTAATCCATGCGACTCATTCAAAGGAGCGCAAAAGACACACGTTAAAGGAGGCTGGCACAAAGTTCAGTCAACTGAATTTCATTCATGAAGGTGATGTGGATAGTCTTACGCCCGAAATACTCAGTAAGTATTTTACAGGTGAGAGGATGCTCAAGGCTGGACCTACCACTAGCTGTGCTATTAAACACATCTATGCACTAGAAAAATTAGTTGAGAGCGAAAACCAGTTAGCGCTGATTATCGAAGATGATTTGTTTTTCTACAAGAATTATGAACTGATCGATGTATTTACAAGTGAAATCAAAACAAGGGAACTGCAGAATTTCATTGTTTCACTAGAAGATTCGCTACAACGATATGTCCCAAAAAGCAAAAGAAAAATTGATCAATACATTTATCCAGCCTCGAAATGCCGCGGTGGTGGCTGCTACCTCGTCGATTATAATGCTGCACAAAATTTGCTTTCCTCGATTGAGGAGAACAAAATTTCAAAACCTATTGATTTGTTTTATAACGATCAGGCTAGAGGAAATTTTATCAATATGTCCTGGAGTCATCCAGCGATTGCTGTGCAGGGTTCGATCAATGGGGCAATGGCGTCAATGATCGATAATAAAAAACATGGTTTGCTCAGGAAGATTTCCTATTCCCTAACTGCTGCATACAAAAGGTTGCTGTATAATATGAGATAACAAAAGACTCAGAAAGAAAAATCCCGATTCTCATCGGGATTTTCTTTGGCTAATTTTGATTGTTCTCAAACTGCATGTTTTTGTAATTCACTATGTGAAGTGACCTAGAAAAACTCAATATTTTCTGAATGGTTGCCGCTTTGGGCGAGTGCTCGTTCACTGGTTTTGAAAAAGACTTTGCATCGTAGATTTTTGCCATAGTTGTTAGTTTTAATTAAATCTACAACGCACATGAATCTAGGATATTGCATATTCGGTCTGCTCTAATTAGTTAAAACGATGTTATGCTTCTTTACAATTTTACGCATATTGATCAGCGCATATCGCATTCTGCCTAGAGCAGTATTGATACTAACGCCAGTATCTTCTGCGATTTCCTTAAATGACATCTCCTTGTACAATCGCATGATCAAAACATCCTTTTGATCATCAGGTAATTCTTCAATCAATGCAGTAATATCAGAATACACTTGGCTTTGAATAAGTTCAGTTTCTACGCTATCCTCTCCATCGCTGATAATATCAAAAATGTCAAAGTCGTTTCTGGATTGGAACTTAGGCATACGCTTGTTTCTCCTAAAGTGGTCAATCACTAGATTGTGTGCAATACGCATTACCCAAGGAAGAAATTTGCCTTCCTCATTGTATTTACCCTTTTTGATTGTGCGGATAACCTTTATAAAACAATCCTGAAAAATATCCTCAGTGACGTCTCGGTCCAGAACTTTAGAATAAATGAAATTATAGATGCGTTGCTTGTGACGCAAAATCAAAACCTCAAGCGAAGTCTCGTCACCATCGATATATAACTTGACTAGGGAGGCGTCTGTCTGCTGGGATAAAATCATAACTAAAACAACTTTTGCTAAGTGCGTGGACTTAGATTTTTAAAGTAATGTTATAGCTATAGGCAGATCTTATGAAATGATTAACGGGCTAAATATAGCAACTTTTATTCCATAGCTTCCAAATCCGATTTCGTTTTTTAACAATTTAATAGTTCTAACGCACCAAATTTGAGATTTGACGGCTTTTATCTTTGTTTGATACGCCTCTTTATGATTTTTGAAGATATAGATCAAGCTAGCCCAAAAAAGAACATTCTAATCAAAGGTGCTGGCTTACACAACCTGAAAGACCTTAATGCGATTATCCCTAGGAATAAGTTGGTGGTCATTACTGGCCTCTCAGGTAGCGGTAAATCCAGCCTTGCTTTTGATACTCTTTATGCTGAGGGTCAGCGGCGTTATGTGGAAAGTCTTTCTTCCTACGCCAGACAATTCTTGGGCAGGCTCAATAAGCCTAAGGTCGAATACATTAAGGGAATAGCACCCGCCATCGCCATAGAGCAAAAGGTCAACTCGACAAACCCCCGATCAACAGTTGGCACAACAACTGAGGTTTACGACTATTTAAAACTGCTGTTTGCGCGGATAGGTCGCACCTACTCCCCTGTCTCAGGCAACGAGGTAAAAAAGGATACAGTAACAGATGTGGTCAATTACATTAAAGAACAGGAAGAGGACACCAAACTTTTACTTACCGCACCTCTCATCAATAAAGGTAAACGCACCAATGCTGAAACGCTCGAGGTCATGCTTCAGCAAGGCTTTACAAGGATCCTTATTGATGAAAAAGTTGAACGCATTGATCCGGAAAAGAACGGTTTAAATGATACAAAAGACATCCGCTTAGTTGTAGATCGCATCATCAAACGAGATGATGAAGACTTCTATAACCGTCTAGCAGATTCTATTGATTCAGCGTTTTTTGAAGGAAAAGGTGAGGCATCTGTAATCGCAATGGATGGCAGCAGTTCACGCGTGTTTAGTAACAAATTTGAACTGGACGGCATGGATTTTCTTGAGCCTAATCTGCATTTGTTTAGTTTCAACAATCCTTACGGCGCTTGTCCAAAATGCGAGGGCTACGGTGACGTCATAGGAATTGATGAAGATCTCGTAATCCCAAATACTGCACTTTCTATTTATGAGGGTGCGGTGTTTCCCTGGCGTGGTGAGAGCAAATCCAGATACAAAGATCAGCTGATCAAAGTAGCATCAAAGTTTGACTTCCCCATTCATCGACCGTGGTTCGAATTGACGGAAAAACAGAAACAATTGGTCTGGACGGGAAACAAATATTTTGACGGGATCGATGATTTTTTTGCAGAGCTTGAAGCGAAAGCCTATAAGATTCAGAATAGGGTGATGCTTTCTCGTTTTCGCGGGAAGACAAAATGCAACGTTTGTCACGGCACCAGACTTAGGAAAGAAGCCAGCTACGTCAAGATTAATGGGACTACAATTACAGATCTCGTTACCATGCCTATCAAGGAATTGGTAGTATTCTTCAAAGACCTTGAATTAACTGAAAACGAGCAGGATATTGCAAAGCGATTGCTGATCGAAATTAATAGCAGGCTAAAATTTCTTAGCGATGTAGGACTTGGATATCTTACGTTAGCCAGGAAATCCAATACGCTTTCTGGTGGTGAATCACAACGCATAAACTTGGCAACTTCGCTAGGAAGCAGTCTAGTCGGGAGCATGTACATCTTAGATGAGCCTAGTATAGGATTACATCCCCGAGATACAGAACGATTGATAGGTGTCCTGAAAAATTTAAGAGACCTCGGCAATACGGTAATTGTTGTAGAACATGATGAAGAAATCATGCAGTCTGCAGATTACATCATCGACATAGGTCCTGAAGCAGGTACGCATGGTGGCGAGGTGGTAGCAGCGGGAAATATTTCAGAGATTTTAACTTCTGAAAGTCTTACAGCTCGTTATCTCAATGGTGATTTAGAGATTCCGCTTCCGCGAAAGCGTAAAAACTATAAATACCACGTTGATATAAAAGGCGCAAGACAGAACAACCTCAAAAACATCGATGTAACTTTTCCCCTAGGCGTCTTGACGGTGGTGACAGGAGTTTCCGGTAGCGGTAAGTCAACGCTGGTAAAACAGATTCTCTATCCTGGAATGTTGAAAGCCACTGGCGGGTACGGGCAGAAAGCTGGACAGTTCACAGCGCTGGAAGGGAAATTTGAAAACGTCAAATCCGTTGAATTTATTGACCAAAACCCAATAGGTCGCAGCACTCGTTCAAATCCAGTAACTTACGTCAAGGCATACGATGATATCAGAAATCTGTTTGCAAATCAAAAAGTTTCAAAAATCAGAAACTACAAGCCTAAACATTTCTCCTTCAATGTAGAAGGTGGCCGTTGCGAGACTTGTAAAGGCGATGGCGAGGTTGTCATTGAAATGCAGTTCATGGCAGACGTCACATTGGTTTGCGAGACTTGTAACGGAAAACGTTTCAAAAAAGATGTCCTAGAAGTGACGTATCACGATCATAATATTGATGACATACTGAATCTCACGATTGATGATGCAATGGAGTTTTTCTCTAAACATAATGAGAAAAAGATCCTGAATAAACTCAAACCACTGCAGGACGTGGGTCTAGGGTATGTAACCTTAGGACAGAGCTCTTCTACCCTATCAGGTGGGGAAGCGCAACGGATAAAGCTCGCCAGCTTTTTGGTTAAAGGAACTACGGCAGATAAGACTCTGTTCATTTTTGACGAGCCTACAACCGGACTGCATTTTCATGACATAAAAAAACTGCTGGACAGCTTTGAGGCATTGATAGAAAAAGGGCATTCGGTTATTGTAATTGAACACAACATGGATCTGGTAAAATGCGCAGATTATGTAATTGATTTAGGTCCTGAAGGTGGTAAAGAAGGTGGTTATCTAGTTGCGGCAGGAACTCCAGAAGAAGTTGCTCGCGAAAAGAACAGTTATACCGCACCCTACATAGCAGTGAAACTAGAGCAAGGTTTATGAGAAAGCTCAAATTACCTAAAATCGGTCTGAGTCGCATAAAAATTTCTGACAATAAAGAGGCCATCTTCCAGCCGCCTGGCACCATTGCCTATGTGGGGGAAGAACGTACTGGCGAAGTCAATATTGAAACAATTCTTTACGATGAGGGTAGCTACGACAAGAAACAAGGGGTTTATCTAGAAGAGTTAGAAGCAGAGAAAGTCAACTGGTTCAATATAGATGGTGTACACGATACCATTCTCTTGGAACGTGTGGGTAGAAAATTTGACATCCACCAGCTTTTACTCGAGGATATAGCCAATACAACACAGCGCCCCAAGACCGAAGTCTACGATCAGTACATCTACCAGTGCATCAAAATGATCACTTACAATAAGGACAATCAGGATCTTATTCAGGAGCAAGTAAGCATCATTCTTACAAAAAATGCGGTAATTACATTTCAAGAAAAAACAGGGGATGTTTTTGGAAATGTTAGGTACCGTATTGAAAATAGCCGAGGTAGAATTCGTACTGTAGGAAATGACTATTTATTCTATGTGTTGATTGATAGTATTATAGACCATTATTTTGTTGTGGTAGAAAGCATAGGTGATTATCTGGACGAGCTGGAAGACGAGGTTTTTGACGATCCTCAAGAGGATAGCCTGCATAGAATCCAGCAGAATAAAAGATTACTGCTCAACTTAAGGCGCGCAGTATTCCCTTTACGAGAATCAATCTCCAGACTTTTGAAAGAAGAAGGTGATTTGATAGAGCACCGTACGCATGCATTTTTACAGGACGCCTACGATCACTGCATCCAGATTATAGAAACAGTAGAATCCTACAGGGAAATCAATACGGGACTTAAGGACATGTACCTTTCTAGTGTGAGCCATAAAATGAATCAGATCATGCAGGTGCTCACCATTGTTTCATCGATATTTATTCCCATGACTTTTGTAGCTGGGATCTACGGGATGAATTTTCAACATATCCCTGAACTGACTTGGGAACACGGCTACCTCTACTTCTGGGGGATAATGTTTGTTATGTTCATTAGCTTGCTTGGTTTCTTCAAGTGGAAAAAATGGCTATGACTCTTAGATCGTAAATTATCATTGGTATTAGTTCTGCTGTAAGGATTTTCTAGGTCATTAGACTATTGTACTATCTAAACAACGCCATTAGATACTTGTAGTGAAGATAGTTTTTGGCACATTAGTTGTTTAGATACACATGAAGGTTAGTAATAATTTTCATAAAGTTTTTTGGTTGGTTAGTGGAAAGTCCCGTGTCATTTGGCTCGGGATTTTCTTTTTGTACAGAGTCTTATTAAAATTTCGCTTTCGCGAAAGCGTGATAGCAATAAATCTCACTTCTAGTTATTTATATTTGAGACATGAAGCGATTGATCTATCTGCTTTTTCTGTTGCCCATTCTGACAATTGGACAAAACCAGACAAACTGGTGGTTTTTTGGCCAAAACGCAGGTCTGGATTTTACGAGCGGTTCACCTGTACCCACAGATGTAGGACAACTTAGCACTATTGAAGGATGCGCCGCCATCGCTGACGATTGCGGGCAACTGCTTTTCTATACCGATGGAACCACCATATGGAACCAAAATCATGTAATCCTGCAAAACGGGACAGGACTGTTAGGGGATGCCAGCAGTACGCAATCAGCTGTAATTATACCGTTGCCTGAGAACCCAGATATTTATTATGTCTTTACGGTTGATAGGTTTCTAGGCGGTGCTGGAGGTGATGGATTGAATTACTCTATTGTAGACATGACATTAGATGGTGGCTTGGGTGGCGTGGATCCGAATAATAAAAATGTAAATCTCTTGAATGAAAGTTCTGAGAAAATTTTTGCAGCAAAAGCAGCAAATGGCGAAGACACGTGGATCGTAGCTTATAACCCAACTGATCAAGCGACCGTGAGAATGGATCGATTCACTTCATTTCTACTTACCCGTAATGGTCTGGATTTAAACGCTACAGTCAATTCACCTTCGCCACAGGTTGTTATGGCAAATGGTGATGGGCGTGGTTATTTAAGAGCCTCCCCTGATGGAACTAAAGTCGCTATGATGACACAGGGATTGGTCAATCCAAATCCAAACGAAAGTGCTAGGGGAGCCTGGTTATTTGATTTTGACACAGCAACTGGTATCGTGGATAATCCATTGAGATTAAATTTTAGAAGCGATTACTTTGTCTACGGAACTGAGTTCTCACTAGATTCCAATTTGCTCTATGTAGACTCAAATCAGTTCCAATCTGGAATCCAAGCAGCACCCGCTGGTGCTAGAGAACTTTTACAGTACAATCTGCAAGCACCTAATTTTCAAAATAACCCTGTTGTTGTTTTCCAAAGCGATCCCGCCACGACTGCAGAAAATACGTATCGTGGTGCCCTACAGATGGCACCAGATGAAAAGATTTATTATACGCGAGCAGGTTCTGAATGGTTGTCTGTCATCAACAATCCCAATGCTATAGGTACGGCTTGCAATCACGTTTTTGATGGCGTTCAATTATCCCCAGGAACTTTGAGTAATGAAGGACTGCCCCCATTCTTAAATGGTTTTTTTGCACCCTCGTACGCCATTCTCGAGGGATGTGCCGGACAGCCGTCGCAGTTCTCAATTGATGAAATAGGTGTTTGTCCAGGTTCGAGTGTAGTTTGGGATTTTGGCGACCCAGCAAGTGGCGCAGCAAATACATCAACAGCCCCCAATCCTGTCCATACTTACAATTCGGCTGGGACTTATAACGCAGTAGCGACCATCACCACGCCATTGAATACTTATCAGGCATTCAGAGATATTGTTATCATTGATGAGCCAACTCTTTCTGGGATCCAAGACCTATTTGCTTGTGATAACGATAGAGATGGGGTAGAATTGATTGATTTTTCAGGGAACATCAATGCGGCATTTGGCGGCCAATCAAGAAGCACTTATAACGTCCAAGTTTATGGCAGCCAGCAGGATGCAGAAGACGATATAAATCGTCTTCCAGTCCAATTCTCAACTGATTCTGGAATTTTCTTTATCCGGATATTTGGAGTGAATTCACGAGGTTGCGAATTAATTCAACCATTTGAAGTAACCGTCAATGATGAGCCAGACATTTTTATTGATAACCGATTTGAATGTGACGAGTTCAATGATGGTATCGAGTTGTTTGATCTAGATTTAATCGGACTAGAAGCTTTAGGTGCAAATCAGAATCCAGTTTTGTTCAATTATAGTTTTCACCGTACACGAGGTCAAGCAGAATCTAACTCAAATCCCCTTCCCCTAGCCTACCAAAACACGGCACCCAATGAAACACTTTTTATTCGTATTGAAGTAAATGCAAATCAGTTATGTTTCAATGTTGCAGAATTCTCAATCAATCTGCAGACTGAGCCTGAAATCACTGGCGACCTACAAATTCAGTTGTGTGATGATGTCAGTAGAGATAACAGAGAGCAGTTTGATTTGCTAAGTCTAGAAAGTCAAATACGCTCAATGCAACCAGCAGGCTACACCATCGACTTCTTCACCAATCAATCGGATGCAGAAGCTAATGTAAATTCAATTAGCAGCGATTTTACCAACTCATCTCCTGAACAAACGGTCTGGGTGCGATTGACAAACAATGCAGATGTTGTCTGTTCTGACGTAGCGCCAATCGAACTCGAAGTTTTTGAGAGACCAACGGTAGAAATTACTGGTGATGCGTTTAAATGCATAGGCGATTCTATAGATTTGACGGCTACGGCTGGATTTGTGAGCTACGAATGGAGTACTCTGGAGATCACACCTAGTATCACCGTTACAGATCCAGGTACTTACAGTGTCACAATTACAGACAGCAATGGATGTAATGATTTTACAGAATTCACAGTTACTGATTTTGAGCCCACCCAGATAACAGATATTCAGGTTGAAGAATTCACTTTACGAAACAATTCGATTATAGTAAGCGTCTCTGGAAGCGGGCCTTTTGAGTACAGTCTCGACAATTTCACTTACCAAGAGTCCAATGTGTTTACAGGCCTAATTCCAGGATTTTATACTGTTTATGTTAGGGATTTGAACGGTTGCGATTTAATTGAACAAGACACTGAGATTATCTACGGCCCACCTTTCTTTACCCCTAACGGGGATACTTTCAACGATCGCTGGCAAGTTACAGCTATTGAAACCGAGCCAGATGCTCGCATCTTTATTTTTGACCGTTTTGGTAAACTGCTTATTCAGCTTAGTCCGTTGAGCGCTGGATGGGATGGAACTTTCTTAGGGAATCCCATGCCTAGCACAGATTATTGGTATCTGGTTGAACTGGCAGATGGCAAAAGCTTCAGGGGGCATTTCTCTTTGAAGCGGTGATATTTAATACGCTTTCCCGCTCTTGCAACCGACGAGCAAAGTGAGAGGATTGCATAATCATGCTGAGCTTGTCGAAGTACGAAAGCGTAAAACAATTAATCCCACAGTGTTTCACAGAACTAAGTCACTGTTAATTCAAATGGTGATGGTCGTATCGATCCTTAATTTTGCAACTCATGGAATTCAAGCTAGAATCAGAGTTTAAGCCTACTGGCGACCAACCAGAAGCTATTAAAGCAATTGTTGAAGGAATACATCGAGCAGAGAAGTACCAAACTTTACTGGGAGTAACCGGATCAGGAAAAACCTTTACTGCGGCAAATGTGATAGAGCGCACTCAGAAGCCAACACTGGTTTTATGTCACAACAAGACGCTTGCTGCACAGCTCTATTCTGAGTTCAAAGCGTTTTTTCCAAATAATGCTGTGGAATATTTTGTGAGCTACTATGATTATTATCAGCCCGAGGCATTTATTCCCAGCAGCAGTACCTATATAGAAAAAGATCTGTCCATCAATGAGGACATCGAGAAATTGCGTCTAAGCACAACCTCTAGCCTACTTTCAGGCAGGCGTGATGTGATTGTAGTTGCATCTGTTTCTTGTTTGTATGGAATCGGGAACCCTGTAGAGTTTCAGAAAAACGTGATCCGACTTAAACAAGAGCAGGTGATTGCTCGCACAGATCTTCTAAAACAATTGGTGCAATCGCTCTACTCCCGAACTACCGCAGAATTCAATCGTGGCAATTTCAGGATCAAGGGTGATACGCTGGATGTTTTCCCTAGTTATGCAGATACTGCTTTCCGCATTCACTTTTTTGGTGACGAGATTGAGGAAATTGAGCGTTTTGACCCGGCCGATGGCAAGGTGATCGAGAATTACTCTCAGGTTACAATCTATCCTGCCAACATGTTTGTAACTTCTCCAGATCGATTGCAAAATGCCATTCACGCTATTCAGGAAGATCTGGTGAAGCAAGTCGAATATTTTAAAGAAATAGGTAAACCACTCGAGGCTAAAAGACTAGAAGAACGCACTGAGTTTGATCTAGAAATGATCCGTGAGTTGGGATATTGCTCGGGTATTGAAAACTACAGTCGCTATCTGGATGGGCGTGAGCCAGGCACTAGACCGTTCTGTTTACTGGATTATTTTCCAGAAGATTACCTCATGATCATTGATGAGAGTCATGTAAGTGTTCCTCAGGTGGGTGCCATGTATGGCGGTGATCGATCGCGTAAAGTCAATCTGGTAGATTACGGATTCAGATTGCCAGCAGCCATGGATAACCGACCCTTAAAATTTGAGGAATTTGAATTACTCCAAAACCAAGTCCTTTACGTAAGCGCCACCCCAGCCGATTATGAGTTGGATAAAAGCGAAGGCGTTGTCGTTGAACAGATCATCAGACCTACTGGACTCTTAGACCCAGTGATTGAAGTAAGGCCTAGCCAAAACCAAATCGATGATCTCGTTGAAGAAATCAGGATACGTGAGGAAAAGGATGAGCGCGTTCTAGTCACTACGCTTACAAAGCGCATGGCAGAGGAATTGACTAAATATCTGACTAGAATCAATATACGTTGTCGTTATATCCATAGTGATGTTGATACCCTCGAGCGTGTTGAGATAATGAGTGACTTACGTCGTGGATTGTTTGATGTCCTGATTGGAGTAAATCTATTGAGAGAAGGCTTAGATCTTCCAGAAGTATCGCTCGTGGCGATTCTCGACGCCGACAAAGAAGGATTTTTGAGAAACAATCGATCGCTCACCCAGACCATTGGTCGTGCTGCACGTAATGTAAACGGACTCGCCATACTTTATGCAGACAAGATCACGGAAAGTATGCAAGTAACCATCGATCAAACTGAGTATCGACGTGCAAAACAAATGCAGTACAACGAGGAAAATGGCCTCACCCCTACCGCGATAAAAAAATCGCTTGAAAATGTACTCTATCGCAAAAACACTGCTACCGAGGCTATTGAAGAAGTGCTGAATCTACAAGCAGCTGAGGAAGAAGCAGAATATCTCACCAAAGACCAACTAGACAAGAAGATACGTGATACCAGAAAACGTATGGAAAAAGCAGCCAAAGACTTGGACTTTATGGAAGCTGCCAGATTACGTGACCAGATTAAAATGTTGCAAGGGAAGCTGCAAACCGTGTAATTGTAAGCTTTCGCGAAAGCTTAAGCAAACTTCATTTTACACTATCGTATTTTTGATATAGACACAAGCACTATGAAAAAAGCGATCATTTTGACTATTGCATTTACCCTACTCTCATGCAATCAGCGTCCTGAAGATCAAGAAACGTTCAAACCTGTCGAGAAAAAAGAAAAGGCACCTGCCAGAGAACTTTCTAGAGAATTCAAAGATTACTGGTATGACGGCAAAGCAGAAATTTCCAGCTATGACCTCAGGCAGTCGCGTTACGGCGAACTGCGTGAAGGCACCGCAATAATGATTTATGTGACAGAGCCCTTTGATGCAAAAGATGAGGTCAAAGCAGATCAACAGGATGAAAGCAATATTCCAGTTTTAAAATTAAACAAGACTCATAATTTCAACACAGGCATCTATCCATACTCAATCATGAGCAGTACCTTTTTACCGCTTGATGAACAGGTAAACGCGTTGAAGATAAGTTCATCCATTCAGGAATGGTGTGGACAAACCTACATGCAGTTCAATCGCAACGGTGATAATTATCAGGTGCAGTTGCGCAGCTATTTCCAAAGTGAAGGAAATCGAGACTGTGCCGTGGATAACGTTATGACTGAAAATCAGTTGGCTTTACAATTGAGACTGGATCCTCTAGCGATGCCCGTCGATTCTTTACAGATTATCCCTAGCGCAGAATTCCTAAGGTTGAAACACGTTGAGACAAAACCATATCTAGGAATTACCAAAATGAGTGAGCTACCTGATGGATTGCTGTACTCTGTAAAGTTCCCTGAATTAGGTCGTACAGTAGCTTACAAGGTAGAAAAAGAATTCCCGCATCGCATCTTGAACTGGATGGACAGGTACAACGATGGCGGAAAACCTATGGTAAGTACCGCATCTATCAAGAAAACCTACAAAACGGCCTACTGGCAACAAAACGGTTCTGAATTTGAAAAATTTAGAGAAGAGAAGTTAGGTTTATGAGCACAATGCACATCAATACCAATCTAATTCTATCGGGTGTTATTATTATCGCTGCGATCATAACCCATCGATTGATCATCTGGAGTGCAAATAAGGTCACTGATAAGTACAGCAGATCACAACTGCGCAAACAGTACTTAAAACGTTATTTAGGCTATGTCATCTATACTGTTGCGGCTATTGCAGTGATATTAGTTTGGGGATTATCAGACCGTACATTTTGGGTGGCGCTGGGTTCAACCTTTGCCGTGATAGGTGTCGCTCTGTTTGCCAGCTGGAGCATCTTGAGCAACATGACGGCCAGCTTTATCCTCTATTTTACGTTTCCATTTAAAATAGGTGACCGGATTAGGATTCATGATAAGGATTTGCCGGTCACAGCCGTGATATCAGATATCAAAGCGTTTTACACACTACTCACCACAGATGAAGGTGAGGAAATTACCTATCCCAACAACCTTTTGCTACAAAAAGGAGTTTCTATCTTGCGACCTGAATCAAAGTCGGTTTTTGATGTTATCCAAAAATCAGAGGATTCTGACCCAACAGTTTAATATTATGGATTTAAGCGACCAGCTCAAAAATCTTTTTCCAGATCACGTTCCAGAAGAAACAGAGCAAGAAACGCAGGATGAAAGTCAAATCTGGATGCAGGACGATCCCCTGCTTTGCAAGTTTGAGAAACGTAAAGGGAAGGTGAACACTATTATTGCTGGATACACGGGTGCCACATCAGACTTCAAGATTCTCGCCAAAGAATTAAAAACCTCTCTAGGCGTGGGTGGCAGCTTTAAAAATGATGAAATCATCATCCAGGGAGACTACCGCAACCAAATCATGGAAATGCTCAAAGAAAAAGGGTTCAAGGTGAAGCGTGTAGGTGGTTGAAAATCAGCAACGAGCTTTAGAAGTGTGGCTTTTGTCCCGCGTTCTAATGCAATTACCCTAAAGCAAAAAAGCCACCTCAAACTGAGATGGCTTTTCAATTTTACAGAAGAATTTTTACTCGTCGCCCACGATGTGTTCTATCGCAGCGGCTAGCTTAAAATCTTTCTCGCTCAAACCGTTAACATCGTGCGTACTCAACGTAATTTCTAGCGTATTGTACACATTGTGCCAGTCTGGATGATGTTCCATCTTTTCGGCTTCTAGAGCTATACGTGTCATCACAGAAAATGTATCCATGAAATTATCAAACTCAAAAGTCGTGTGGATGGCATCATCGTAATAATCCCATCCGGGAACTTTTTCCAGATGTTTCTCAATCTGGTCTTCTGTCAATTTTTCCATTAATCAAATTTGTTTTTGATTTTTCGCTTTGCCTCGCCTACTTTTTCTTTCACTTTTCCTTCAGCTTGGTCTGCTTTTCCTTCATTCTTCAAGGAATCATCGTTGGTAGCTTTTCCTACCCCTTCTTTGACCTTTCCTTTTGCTTGGTCAACTTTTCCTTCCATTTCTTTATCGCTCATAATATTAAGTTTTGATTGAAAGTAAGTACGCTTTCGCGAAAGCATACCCAACAAAATACTAATCTTGCCTTAAAGCCATTTTCCGCTACTTACTTTTGATCCATGAGAATTCTGACATCAATAATAGCTGCATTTGTATTCCTCCCAGCTGTGGGGCAAGACTACCAAATGCAAAATGACAGCATCGATTCGCCTGTGCATTTGCGTGAAGTGCCAAAACATAATTTGAGAATCGCCTTTGGACTTGCTGAGCCTGCCTCTGACTTCCGCAACGTAGCCAATGCAGGTCTCTCTGTGGGTGTGGGTTATGACCTACATTTCAACAAAAATTTTGCGCTATCTACCCAGCTACAACATACTTATAATGAATTTGGCATCAATAGACAGCCTGATGTGATTTACATGCAAACTGGCGATGAGAATTGGAGTGCTACATCAATTAGTTTGGGACCTCAATTTTCTTATCAAAGCGGTAGGTTTCAACTGGACATTTACACCAGAGCTGGATTAAAGTTTGTATCAGCAGCCGAGAATGTAATAACTACTCAGGTTCTAAGTCCTTTTACCGTGGTGGACACTAGAAACATAGAGGTAGATGACACTGCCTTTATGCTGAACGGTGGTGTGCGATTCAACTATTACTTCCGCAGGTCTGTTCAATTATTTTTTGAGCCACAATACAGCACTGGCTTAGGCGACAATATTGCTTTCCGTAGCGACAACAATCGGCAACTTACAACTGGGCGATTCAATAATCTGCTCTTATCCGTGGGCGTGAAGTTTGCGCTGGGCAAGCAATACAGCAACGGAGAAATGCGCCTGGACGATTTTCCAGAAATCGAAGATTAAAGTCTAGCTTCTCCTACGTCGATTGTTATTACGGTGGTTCTTTTTACCAGTCTGTCGTCTATTGTTTTTGTTGGACCTGTGCGTACTGGTATTTCTATAGATCAATTGTTTTGACTCAAGTAGATCTTCTTCTTTTGCAGCAAGATTGATCTCGCCGTTGCTCATTTCATAGAGGTGCTTAAAAATCACTGAATCATCCACACTGTCCTTATTCCAATTTAGGAAGGATTTTTTCATGTGGTTGGCAATGATGTAAGTCAATGCTTCTCTTTTCTCGCCTTTTTCCCAACTCAAAGCCACGTTAATCATGTTTTGAATGTTGTTACCGTAAAAGCGGTACCTAGGCTTTTTCTGAGGATAGCTCATACGATCTGGCTTTGCCGTTAATACTTCTTTGTCAGGCAATGGATATGGTGAATCTACATCTAAGTCAAAATCTGCTATAACAAACAGTTGGTCCCAAAGTTTATGCTGAAAATCCTCTATATCCCTTAAGTGGGGATTAAGATTCCCCATAACACCCACGATGGCATTTGCCATGCGGTTGCGTTCTTCTTTTGAAGGCAAGGTTTTGCAGTGTTCAACTAGTTTTTGAATGTGACGCCCGTATTCAGGTATGATCAGGTGGTTACGTTCTGTGTTGTACTCGAGAGATGAAATCAAAATGAACTGTTTATGCTAACAAATGCGAAAAATAGGAAATCGATTTGCTTTTATGATATTTAATGAAATTAATAATCGCGGTGTTGATCAAAGCGATATCACGCCTTCAATCTTTCCGACAGATTTGTACTTTGAAATGACGGCATCTGGACTACGCATGGTTACCCTTATAGACACACTGGTATAAGTTCCTTTGCTGGATTCTTTTGTGGTGATGACTGCACCCATATTGTTGAACTCTTTTTCAATCAATCCAACCTTGCCTTTTCCAGAAGGCACGATAAACTTATAGAGATATTTAGTGGGCCATAAGCTCGTATCAGCTAGCTGTGCTTTTAACTTTTGATAAAATGCTTCTGAATCCTGTGACGCCATTTGTTTAGATTGCTGCAAATATACTGATGCGCTCATCGTGTAATCTTTAGTAATTCCTTAATTTGCTAGTATGGAGGGTATCAAACGCATAGTATTAATCGGTGGTCCAGCTAGCGGTAAGACAACCTTACTCGATCAGTTTGATAACCAGAATTATACACTGCACCCAGAAATCTCCCGCGAGATAATACTAGAATTCCAGAAGAAAGGTATCGATCAACTTTTCTTATCTGACCCTCAAGCATTCAGCCAAAAGCTTTTGGAAGGTCGCCTTCAACAGTTCAAAACTGCAGCAAGAGGAATTAACATTTATGATCGTGGTATTCCAGATGTCCCCGCATACTTAAAGTACTCAAGCGAAGAAATACCAGCAACTTTTTTAAAATATTGCAAGGATTATAGATACGATCAGATTTTTTTCCTTCCCCCCTGGCAGGAAATTTATAAGCAGGATAACGAGCGATATGAATCATGGGAACAGGCAGTAGACATCAGCGAAGCGATAAAGTCGTTTTACGAGAATTTGGGCTACAACATCATTACAGTTCCTAAAGCCAACCCAGAAAAGAGATTTCAATTCATTAAAAACAAAATTGAAGCTAGTGAATGAACCTCTATCCATACTGGAACAGTATTTTGGATACGATCGATTCAGACCGCAACAAAAGGAAATTATTGAGCATGTAGTTTCTGGTCGAGATGCGCTTGCATTACTTCCTACTGGCGGTGGAAAATCAATATGTTACCAAGTGCCGGCGCTCATGATTCAAGGAATTTGTGTGGTGGTATCTCCGCTAGTCGCTTTGATCAGGGATCAGGTAGATCAACTGCGATCAAAGGGCGTCAAAGCTATAGGAATTACTGGTGGATTGTCCTACCGTGAACTGGATGACATCCTTGACAACTGCATTTACGGAAACTACAAATTGCTCTATTTAAGTCCTGAGCGTGCTAAACAGGAACTTGTCAGAGAGCGTCTTTCCAGAATGGATATTAATTTATTTGCAGTAGACGAGGCTCACTGTATAAGTGAATGGGGACATGATTTTAGACCAGCCTATCTGCAGATCAATGAATTGCGTGAGCTAAAGCCAAGTGTACCAATGCTCGCACTTACTGCTACTGCTACTCCACAGGTGCAGAACGACATTTGTGAATATTTGAATCTCAAGAACCACGTCACATTTAAAACCAGCTACGAAAGGCAAAACATATCCTACCTCATTCACCGTACCAGCGATAAAAGAAAAACTCTAGTTGAGTTGTCAAGCAAGGATAAAGAAAATTCGATAGTTTATGTGCGAAGCAGGAAAAACACCGCAGAGTATGCGCAACTTTTAAATCATTACGGTGTACGCAGCAGTTTTTATCATGGAGGGCTGGAAAACAAATCCAGACAGGCTTATGCCGACGACTGGATGAAAAACAACACTCATGTTATGGTGGCTACCAGCGCTTTTGGCATGGGGATCGACAAGCCTGATGTCAGAAAGGTGATTCACCTACAGTTGCCAGAAAGTCTTGAAAGCTATTATCAAGAAACCGGTCGTGCAGGCAGGGATGGCAAGCCCAGTGACGCGCATTTTATCTACAATCCTAATGATATAGACCACGCCTACAATCAGTTTGTGAAAAATCTACCAGATGGTGAGTATTTGAAGAAACTCTATCGAGACATCACCAGCTACTTGCAAATCGCGCTAGGTGAAGGCAGTGGTGAGACCTTTGCTTTCAATTTTGCTGATTTTGTAAATAAATATGATCATAGTGGGCTAAAGGTTTACTCGGGACTTGGCGCTCTGGAACGGTTTGGGGTTTTAGAGTTATCTCAAAATTTTGATCGATTATCGAGGGTACGCTTTCGCGAAAGCGCAACCATCATCAACAACTTTACACAGAATCGCCCTGAACAGCACGCTGTGATCCAGGCGATCCTGCGTAGCTATGGCAGTAGTCAATTTCAAAGCCTACAGATCAATCCTAAGATTATTGCTGCGCGCAGTGGCACGACCGAAGGTGTTGTAAAAAACACACTTATGCTGCTCGACAAACACAAACTTGCAGACGTTGAGCTTGCTGACAGCTCGTTCTCACTCACATTTTTAGTTCCTCGAGAAGACTCGCGCACGATTAACCGATTCAAACCTAAACTTGATAGTCACCTTAAGCTCAAGCAGGCAAAACTGCGGGCCATGATAGCCTACGTCCGAGAAAAGAGGCAGTGTTTGAATAATGTCCTGCTCTCCTACTTCGGCGAGAATAAAACCGAAAGATGTGGGCGTTGCTCGAATTGTCTAAAAAATACAGAGCTGTCGAAAAGATACAGCTCCCCAAACGAAGTTCTAAATTTGCTAAAAAAACAAGCTTTGACAGTTGACGATATCACTCATCAGTTGGAGCTTAATCAAGCAGATTT
This sequence comes from uncultured Flavobacteriaceae bacterium, assembly GCA_964478845.1. GTDB lineage: Bacteria > Bacteroidota > Bacteroidia > Flavobacteriales > Flavobacteriaceae > Nonlabens. The sequence goes on from CAYZJT010000003.1 coordinate 302,238, forward strand.
GATTGAGCATTTGAGAGTGTTGCTGGACGAGCAAAAAATACAGATGACACCAGATCGCAGATACATCGCAAAATGAGCAAGAACCATTTACGTATTATATTTTTTGGTACACCAGAATTTGCAACGACTATCCTCGATAAATTAGTTACAAGCAGACATGAAGTTGTCGCTGTGGTGACTGCCGTTGACAAACCAGCTGGACGAGGCAGGAAACTAAATGAGAGTCACGTCAAACAGTATGCAAAAAGCAATGGGATAAAAGTTCTGCAACCCAAAAATCTGAAATCTCCTGACTTTGTAAAAGATTTGAGATCGTTCAACGCAGACCTACAGGTAATCGTAGCCTTTAGAATGCTACCCAAAGTTGTTTGGGAGATGCCCCCACTAGGAACATTCAATTTGCATGCTAGTCTCCTGCCACAGTATCGTGGTGCTGCACCCATCAATTGGGCGGTGATTAACCAAGAGAAGCAAAGTGGTGTTACGACTTTCTTCATCGATGAAAAGATTGACACTGGTGCTATTATAGAAGCTAGATCTGTGGATCTTGAACAGGATGAAACTGCAGGAACGCTTTATGAAAAACTCATGTATCTAGGTGCTGATCTCACATTAGCAACTGTGGAATCTATAACGGATGGTACAGCAAAGACGCGGGTTCAGGAACATGATTCAGAGCTCAATGAGGCCCCAAAACTGGATAAGAGCAACACTCAGATTGATTTTACACGTACTGCTGATGAAGTGGATGCACTGGTAAGAGGGCTATATCCATTTCCAGTTGCAAAAGCTACTTTGATCAATGATCAAAAGCTAACCTGTAAAATTTATAAAACTGCCGTTTTCAATAAAGATCATAATATGACACCAGGCTCAATAGTGATAGATGGTAAAAAAATGCTGGTGGCATGTGGTAGTAAAATGATCGAGATTCTTGAAATGCAACTGCCAAACAAAAAGAGGATGAGTATTCCAGACCTTTTGAATGGATATGAATTCTTTCCCAACGCTAGATTTGACGCTAGTTTGCAGGAAAACTGATTTTAGCGCTTATAGTTATTAACAAAACAGCATAGTTATTAACAATTTTTATTGAAAACTCTGCTTTCCCTTGCTGCACTGGGAAATCCGTATAAATTTGTTCGTATAATTTTAACCTTAACTCAAAAACACCATGAACAAAACAGATCTTATCGAGGGAATGGCAGAAGATGCTGGAATCTCAAAATCAGCTGCAAAGAAAGCGCTAGAGTCTTTCACAAACCACATAGGTAAAAGCCTTAAAAATGGCGACCGTGTATCTCTAGTAGGTTTTGGTTCTTTTTCTGTTTCTAAGAGAGCTGCTCGTGAAGGAAGAAATCCTCAAACCGGTAAAACTATAAAAATTGCTGCTAAAAACGTTGTGAAGTTTAAAGCTGGTAGTGATCTACAGAAGCAAGTCAACTAAGGACACAACTTCTGAAAAGTTAAACTGCCCGTTGATCGGGCAGTTTTTTTTTGCATACAAGTTTACATTTGTAATTGATTATTAAGATTTAATTAGTATTTTAATTCTACGAAAACCAAAAATGGATTATCTAACACCTGACAAAGGAAGACTACTTATATCAGAACCTAGCATCATAGGTGATGAGAGCTTCTCGAGATCGGTGGTTCTTATCACAGAATTTAATGATGAAGGTGTCGTAGGCTTCATCTTGAACAAGAAGATTAATTATACCCTGGATCAGCTGGTACCAGAAGTAAGTTATGAGATCGACGTCTTTCACGGTGGTCCAGTCGACACTGACAACCTCTACTTTATACATCGTGTCCCACACCTAATACCTAACTCACATCAAATAGAAGACGGTATTTACTGGGGTGGCGATTTTAGCACAGTAGCCGATTTGTTGAACGAAGGCAAGATCAGAGATGACCAGATTCGTTTTTTCTTAGGCTATTCAGGCTGGACTCTAGGACAGCTAGAAAATGAGATGGAGCAAAAATCCTGGGTTATCAAAGAAAATGACTCTGATCAGTTTTTACTCTCACAGGATTCTGATGGTATATGGCGAGACAGCATGCGCGATCTAGGCGGCAGCTATCAATTGTGGTCCAATGCCCCTGAAAATCCGCAGTATAATTAGATGGCTTTTCTATTCTTGAAAAAGCTTCTCGTTGAAAATATCCCGCAACTCCTGACCGGCTGATGAATCAAAAGATTTCTTGCGGTATTTCGTGATATTGACAATACCTTTAATCACATTGGTTACAAATAATTCATCCGCCCGCTGCAATTCAAACGGGGTTATACTTTCTTCGGCTATTGAATAACCTATCATTCTTTTAACCTGATTGATGACCTGCTCTCTCATGATGCCGTTCAAGCAACCATCTGAAAGTGGTGGAGTTTTAATAGTGTCCCCATTCCTCAGAAACAAATTACCAGAGATCGCCTCGACCACCATTTTGTTCTGGTTAATCAAGAGCATGTCGGCGTAGTCATTCTCTTTTGCGTATACTCCTGCAAGAATGTTCGGCAGTTTATTAGCTGTTTTCAAATTACCAAGCATACCTGGTGGCAAATAGTGGTCCTTGAACAGCTCAACTTCATAAGCACTAGGTGATTCAAGAATATTCTCCAATTCAGAGGCCTCCATTGAAAATTGAACACTAGAATCTGATGGCGTGTAAAATCCACCCTGCGAGCGCCACACCGTTAGCCTAACTCGAGCGTGAACTTTCAATTCATTTGCATCTAGCAACTCTTTGATGTGATTCTCAAGGTACTCTGGTGTAAAGCTATCTGGTATATCCATGCGTAAGATACGCATGCTGGCCATGAGCCTGAAGTAGTGTGCTTCAAAAAATATGGGTTGTTTATCTAAGCAGCGTATAGTTTCAAATACCGCATCGCCGTAGAAAGTCCCGCGATTGTTGTAAGAAATGTTTGATTGATTCTCTGGAAGGAGCTCTCCGTTGATAGAAACCATAAAAAATGCCTTGTCAAAACAAGGCACAAAAGTACTGGATGGGATTCACCTATCTTAACGCGACCCCAGTAATTTCTTGAGTTCTGCAATCTGGTTATCCCAGAACATTTTTTGTTCTTCCACCTCGTCATCATCATCGCCAAAATCTGTTATCATCAAAGAGACATCTTTGGTAATGTCGTCTACTTGTATTCTGAATTCAAAATACTTCTCAGTATCCTCATCATAATCCCACTGGTAACGGGCTCGTTCACCTTTTACACGCTTGATGATTTTTGCCTTTTCCTCTTGACCATTCCAGATAAACCTAAAATACTCACCACGGCTATTTACATTGTCCGCAAACCATTCTGACATTCCTGATGGGGTTGCAAAATGCTGATACAGCAGATTAGGGGATACGCTTACGGGAAACTCTAGGTCAAATTTGATTGGCTCGTCCATCTTTCAGTGGTTTGCGGCAATATAACCTATATTTTGCTTATCGCGAAAAGGTAGATACCACAAAAATCTAGGCAGATACCGCATTTAAAAAAATCAATCATTGTATATTTGCAGCCGCTTTGAGAGAAGCAACTGGCGTGGTAGCTCAGCTGGTTAGAGCGCAGCACTCATAATGCTGAGGTCGGCGGATCGTGCCCGCCCCACGCTACAAAAAGCCTCGGATTCCCGGGGCTTTTTTTATTCCACCATTTCATTGAGTGCGTCTGGAATGCTTTCCAGGTCCTGCATACCCTGTTTGCTCATCTGGTCTTTTGCTCTTTCCCAATCACTCTTACTGGGCTCATCAGGTTCTTGCTCACTGCTTCTTTTGGGTTCGTAGGTTAGGGTGCAGTAATAGGGAAAGTGGTCGCTTCCTACATTATCCCCAGTTCCTATTTCTTTCAACCTGAATTCAGAGGTGATCAGAATATGATCTAGTGGCCAGCGCATGATAGGGTTTTTAGCATTAAATGTGTTGTAGAATCCACGTCCTACCCTCGGGTCTAGTAGTTTCCCAATGGTTTTGACAAGTTCAGTACTCCTACTCCACGGCACGTCGTTAAAATCCCCAATAACAACTACTGGCATTTCAGACTGAAAACTTTTTATAGCAGTTTTCATCATTTCAGTATCGCGGTCTGTACTGCTGGGGTTATGAGTGGGCGCAGGTGGTGTAGGGTGAATGGCCATTAACAAAAATTCATCGCCGTCCTTCATCTTGACTCTAGTGTGCATGGATGGTATTTCAGGATCGACTTTGAAGAGCACTTTTTCTTGACTTAATTCTAGCTTAGAATACAACAGCATCCCGTAGGTATTGTCCTGGGCCTGCTTTAATTTATAATCGTATCTGGATCCTATGGCGCCTTCTATCTGGGCAGACCATGTGGCATCTGTCTCGGTAAATACGATGATATCAGGGTTTTGATCCATTATATCTTTTATCGCTTTCGCGAAAGCAGAATTCTTTTGCAACACGTTGACCGTATAGATTTTAAGCGTTTTGTTCTGACTTACCTGATTAGAACTGTCCAGCACATCCTTTCCCCACACCGGTGTGTAATCGATAAACTTTGATAATTGAAATGTAAAACATCCCAGTAAAATCGTGATGTAGAGGTAATCATTCATGTATTTGTAATTAAAAGTGAAGAAATACAGAACGATTGCCAGAAAAGTGAGCAAAGTAAAGTGAATATGAGGAAAGTCAAAAAACCTGATCCACCAGTAATCGGCCGCAATTAAAGGAATGAGCGACATAAGTGCAGCAATCAATCCTATGATCTGAAAAATGATTTTAAGCGTCTTCATAAAGGCTAATTAGTGAGTTCAAATTAGACCTTTCAGTATGTATAATTGCTGAATTTCTCATAAACTATATAAAATACAGTTTGGTATAAAATAACAATCTGACAAAAGTCAGCATACAGAACAAGAATTATCAAGACTTTGTTCCAGTTGTGGTTGAATTGATGGTAAGGTTACTGGTGGATTTACGCTTTCGCGAAAGCGCAACAATTAATTCAATCAAATACTTGTAGGCAGGTAATTAAAACAACCTCGTCATTACTTAAAACGGTATTCTACAAATAGAGTAGCCTGAATCTTGATCATACCTGCACTTATTTCCACTGGAGACGATTCATTTGATCGCATATCTTCTTGTACAATGTTCATTTGACCGTAGTTGCGCGGTTGTGGATCCTCTCTGAATTGAACGTTTGAGATTTGCAAAATCTCTTTCTTTGTAGCGCCTACTTTTGAAATCAATTTGTCTGCTAAGACATTTGCTTTATCAAGAGCTTGCAAATAAGCCTGATTTTGAAAGCTTTCACGCATCGAGTGCGAGTAGTTAAGGCCATTGATCTCCAAATCCTCATTACCCAAAAGCTCAGTATAAATCTCGTCTAGCTTATCAAGCTCGCGGATTTTCACAAAATTCACAACGGAGCTTGAGTAACCTTCAAATACACGCTCCCCATTCTTCCATTGATAGTTTTTACGCATCTCAATGGACGTTGTTTGGATATCTTTCTTTGCTATTCCAGCAGCTACCAGATCTTTGATCAGCTGGTTTGACTTTTCAGTTAGACAAGTTTTGCTAATCGAGATATCCCGGTCGATGCAGCCCAGTCTAATTTGGAAACTTGCTTCATCTGGAATCACTAAAACTGATCCGGTAGAACTTAGTCTAATCGTTTTTTCCTGAATGTAATCACTGGTGGTTTGGGCAACAGCAAATATGCCTAGTGAAAAGAATAAATAAAAACAGCATAATTTTCTCATGCTTAAAGTTACATGAAATATTATGCTGTCTCAAGTTTCAAATAGACTTTTTCTACTACTTCACAAAGATCTGATGAGTACTCTGACCATCATTTTCAATTTTTAAGATATAAGCACCTGCGTCTAGGTCTTTGATATCGATTTACGCTGAGTTGCTGCTTAATTTCTAATCAAGTTGACGCTATTTTATCTTGATGAGTGGTGAATTTTTAGAAGCTGCTCTAGATCAAAATAACGCAGAGAAAAAATCGAGGCTTTATTGAAACTCGGCTAAAAATATGCTTTCGCTTTCCTGACTGCTGGCAGGCAGAAAATTGAAATAGCCAAAACAAATTTTTTAAAATGGATAACCTATGGCAAAATTTAGAACCGGGCTGCCAAAATCGTAAATCCACCTTTCTCCCTGTGGCAGCTGTGGGTCATGCATAGGCGCAGCCAGATCCAGCCTGATCACAAATCCCTGGATATCCACACGTGCACCGAAACCAACGCCTATACCTAACTCATTAATAAAATCACTACCAAACTCACCGTCTGGTTTCCCAGCATTGCCAGAGGTCCAGACGTTACCTGCATCGGCAAAAACGGCACCGTTCACATAAGGAAACATAGGGAATCTATATTCCACATTGGCCTCTAGCCTGATGTTACCAGCCTGATCAAAAAAGGTGCGATCATCATCTGGAGCTGGAGTGAACCCACCTGGACCCAGAGACCTGATCCTAAAAGCCCTGACGCTGTAGGCACCACCAGAAAAATATTGCTTACTGAATGGTAGCACATCACTATTGCCGTATGGCAAACCGTAGCCAGCAAAAAATCTGGTAGCCAGCCTTGTGTTTTCAGAGAATTTATAATGATACCTAAAGTCTGCATCCAATTTAACATATTGCGCAAATTCCAATCCCAGAAACTCGCCGTCGCCCATTGAATTTTCCTGAGCAAATAAACTTATTGAATTTCCTGCCGTATCAAAGGTGCTATTCAAGTAGAATAAATGTCGCCTATCCCTGCGGATCATGCCGTTGTAAGTAAAAGAATAAACCAACCCAGAAATGAACTCCTGCTCGAAACTGTTGTTCAAAAATGGATTATCAGCTAAAACCTGGTCAAATTCTGGTGTTTTATTGAGCAAGTTCACATAATTGATCGATAGCGGGTGAATCTCGTGTGTCACGTACTTATTTGCCTGCCATATATAGCCAAATTTTCCGCTAAACGTCAACAAACCATAGAGCTGGCTACGGTCCAGGTAATCTGCCTCTAGCCTGGCAAATGTCTTAGGAATTGAATATTCAAAATAATCCTGATCAAATTCTATCGGTGACAGCATTCTGGGCCAAATCAACTCTGAGGCAAGTTTGAATTCTAGGCTTGTCAGTCCGGCCTGGTCACCACTGGCAATTTGAATTTCATAGCCTACTTGACCACTTATGTTCAAAGTTTCCCCGCCGTGAAATAAATTTCTATTCGAATAAGTCAAACCAATATTAGGTCCAGTGAAATCATTGGACTTAGTTACTGCCTGTAGTTCGGCGCGTATGCTGCGCTTTGTAAGCGGACTTAAAAAAATATCTGCATCCAGATAATTTATAGAGTCATTGCTAGTACTGTCCACCTCTGTATATTCAATATTGACGTATTTGTATGCACCAATACCTCCTAGTCGTCTACTTGTTGATTTTGATTTGCTAGGACTGTAAAGATCACCAGGATTAATTTGAATGAAATCATCTAGATGTTTTGGCTTAAAGAACTTCCCTTCTTGAATGTATCGTTTATCATTCAAAAAAATGGTATCTCTAGCCGTAGTATCCACTGGAATTCTGTTGTTGGGAAATACGTCTACACTGCGTATGCGATAAGGCTTGACCGCTTTGCTGGGGACGTCCTGTTTTAACTTTAGGTACAAATCAAAACGCCTGTTTTCGTATCGGTTGGTGTCAGCTTGAAAGATCAGGAAACCGTCATTGAAATTGTAATAACCCATTTCCTTAAGCTTTTGATCAATGCGATTACGTTCTAGCTTCATGGCGTCTAGATCAAAGCGAGAGCCTTTATGAAAAGGAGACTGCGCAGCTAGTCTTTCCAGTACTTCATAGAATGGAATACTGTCTTTTCCAACCTCATAAGTTTCCATTCTATACGGCTCAGGCAAAATCACCTTATAACCTACCGTCGCTTCTTGTGCGCTCGTGTCTCTTTCTACTGTGGATGTGATGCGGCTGTAGAAAAAACCTCTATTTTCCAGGCGGTTACGCAAAAGATCGCGGGAATTTTCTTCTTCTACGTTACTCAAGTAAACAGGTGGCTCGCCAAATTGTCGATTGAAAAAGCGAGCGATAAATCCAGCGCTGTCCTTCTCTACCCGATAGTGATAGTGTAGCCCAGGGCGCATGCCTAGGAATTTTGCATTTGGTTTAGGGGTAAGTACACTTTGCAGCTGTGCTTTGAGTGCATCCATATCTTCAATGGAAACTGCTGAATCTGGCTGTACTTCTAGATCGTAATTTTCCAATAACAGCTCGTCCTCTGGCACGTATTTTTTTACAGCACAGGAACTAGCAATCATTACCAGCAACAGTGTGGAAATTGTTTTATAAAGCGTTGTGAAATTTCTGCTCATTGTCTTTGAATGTCACGCTTTCGCGAAAGCGTAAAAATTTTACCCATTTGCTTTATTCTTTTTTTCTCTTTCAATTTCTTCCTGCCGCTGCCGCTCACTTTCCTGTCTCTCTTCACGACGCGCTTCTATGGCCTTCTGCTCAGCCTCGGCTTGTTTTTCCTCATCGGTCTTTCTGAACAGGTTACTGAATTTATTGAAATCTCTTTTAAAGATCAGTGCAATACCGCTTATAATCAGCTGGCCGTCCACCACATTATCAAACTGGTTTTTACGGAAGCCTTTGAGCCTCCATCTACCATCTGTAGTTAACAAATATTCTAGACTCACATTGCCGATAACTGGTGTGCTTTCCCCATCGGCCGGGCTGCCTTCCACATCTACGTTGCTGCCTACATTTACAATCAATCGATCATCCAGTAGTTTTTTACTGGCAGTAACCTCTAACTGGGTGCGATCTTGTGGAGTAGCCCCTTGATAATCTGTATAGCTGTCCAATCCAAAATTGAGTTCCACACCCGTGTCTCCCAATAATTCCCCACCGAATTGATTCAGTTGATCGCTCAGAACTTGATTTATGTTGTCTCTGGCTACCCCCACTGCCCCACCAGAACTGCCATCTGCCCCTGCCGTCGGGAAAAATCGATTAAGTACCAAAAGAGAAAACACTTGTTTATTAAGCGCACCCGGTTGATCGTTCAATTGTTGTAGCCTCCCGTAAACTTGACCACTGGCATAGCCTTGCTCATCCTCTGGCATGTCCAGTCTAAAGGCTATTTCTGGCGCCATAAGTTCTCCTTCTACATTTACGTATACTTGAAATGGTAATTCTTGCCTAAATCGCTGCTGGGTGCCCAGATTAGAACCACTGGTCTGTGCAGCCATCAATGCACTGGCGCTAGTTTCTACAGTGTATCTGGCTTTAACATCTAGTTGAGCGTCATAAGGATCACCGGTCCAGCGCACCGTGCCACCTGGCACCAGCTCAAACTTACGGTTGACAATCTCGTAAAGATTAAGCTGATAAAAACCATCTGCGATAGTATAAATTCCAGCAAGACGCATGCGACCGTTAGGCGTCATCTTGAAATCCAGAGAGCCGCTTCCGTTCACATTCAGCTTTCCATTGGTAAGTGGATCAGTAATAATGTTGACAATCGCGCCTTCCTCGATTCTAATAGTTGTATCGATGTCAAATCCTGTAACGTTTGCCGCTGTCTCCTCAGTCTGGGTCAAGATGTTGTCTGGATTGTCCTTGTTGACAAACTCAACTATCCCGTCCCGCTGCACCACATCCAGCGAGGTGGGTGGTACGACATAGGTCACGTTTGTTCCTGCATCCACACGCAAATCTGCTCGCACTTTTGGGATTTTAAGATCGCCAGTAATTGTAGCATCTACATCAAATACCGCTTTGCCGTAATACAATTCGTTATCATCTTCGGTAGAATTGAGTGCCATGAATTCTTTGGCATTGACCCTCAGATCAAAGGTCGGATTCAAGAGTTGTTCTGTCCCGACTGACCCATCGATGACGATTGAGTTATCAAATTCATCTTTGATTGTGAAGTCAGACATTTCGATAAGTTCATTAGACAGCTTTAAGCTTTGGTCATCCATGTAAAACTTATTGTTGAGCATGGCTACATTGATGCCTGCATCTTTAAAAGTGAGGTTGCCATCATATACTGGATCGATCGTTGTCCCGCTGATATTCACGTCAGCAGTAAAATATCCCTCGCCATCTTTTAAAAATTCCTGTGAAAATCCAGCGACTGTTGACATGGCCATTCGATCAACATTTAGCTTTAGATCCAGTTGTGCAGCAGTAGCATCTGCGACGTAGCTTCCCCCTAAATTTAAGTCAACATCGGGGCCCTGCACGCTCAGATCCATTGTATAATTGTTTCCACCCTGTAACTGCGCTTCCAGATCCAATTTTCCCAGTGGCGTCTCTAGCACCGCTAGATCAATGATTTGCGCATCTGCTTCAAAGCCCATTTTTGTGAGGACATCTTCTAGCACAATTTGACCATTCAGTTTACCTGTGGCAAGCGGCTGGTCTGGGTTTAAAATGGCCAAAAGGTTTTGCAATCTGAATCCATTGAAGATTAAACCTATATGATCCTTTTCAATCTCGGGCAGATCACTGCGTACTTCAAGTGACTGGTCAGCAGAGCTCAGTACAAAATCCTTGAATCTAATTCTGTTTTCGCCATATTGCATCTCATTGGATTCGGGAACAGTCCACTTACGTTTATTGAAAATCAGGTCTTCTAGATCCAGTTTAAAGATTAGGTTATCAATGTCGTTTTCATCTCGCTTTGGCCCTTCGACAGGCTCAGGATAAACTTCCCCCCTACGGCGGGAAAGCGAACTCGCAAAATGCACCAGTCTTTCATCCCCATCGTAACTGGTAAAGTCCAGCTCTAGCTGATTGTTGGCTACACGTCCCTCAATTGCTGTGCGCTGGATATCAATAGGCTGCAGCATGAGGTGTTTAAAACCTATGCTCGTGTTCAAGTCAACAGAATCTGATCGAGTGCGCACGTAAAGGCTATCTAATTCAATACCCGCATATTTGACATACGGAATTTCAATATCAGTTTTTAGTCTGCGCTCCTTCTCATTAAAATCAATCCCAATATGCAATGTATCCAGCGACTCAAGCTGCGGTAAGATCACATCACGCAATAAAGGTGTAGGTCTTATATCACCATCAATACGCATGACTACTGGCGTTATGCTATCCATCTTGATCTCACGATTTAAATAGCGATCAATATGTCTTTGCAGACCATTGGCCAGGTTAAGCGGGTCGGTGTTGCTTTCAAGATCTAGATCCAAGATCCTATTACGCACTTGCAGTGCCGTTGTATCAGGCTGTACGTAAGCGTGCGCTTTAAATGAGCCAAGCAAATAGCTCTGTTTATCAAAAACAGCTACACCGTCCTCAATCTGCGCGCCTATCTCATAATTTGTCGCATTGCCTTGAAAACTTGCATTTATGATTCCACCTGCCCGCACGTCTTGCCTGGTAATTCCCACGGCATTCATGTTCAAGCCTTTGATGTTCAAAGCAAGATCTGCCCGTGTATTGATGCTATCCAAAGCAACCGCACCGTCTAGTTGCGCATTAATATTTTCATCTTTGTACTGGCTCGTGACGCTACCGCGGCCATTTTGAAATCCTGCACTTAGCTGCAGACCAGTTATGGGATAGTCATTATAGGAGAATTCTTGAACTGTGGCATCCACCGTAGCGTCCAGAGAATTAATGGTACTGCCACTACCTGATCCAGTTACCGTCAGATTGATCTTTCCAAGACTGGGATTTTGCATAATCGTTCCCAGATCTAGCTCGACAGTCTTGACGTTAGCATCAAAAGTGATCCCGTTTGCCGTGGCAAAATTCCCATCAACCATTACATTCCCGTATGAGGTAGTAAGCTGAGCATCTGTTTTTATGTCATCCAATCCACCCAGCAAGCTGCCATCTAGATCAAAACTTTCTGGCAGTCGTATTCCCAACTGTGATTCAGGGATAAAAGTGATTAGATCTGCACGAGTGGAAGTGGCTTGGATGTTTGGTAAATTAAATTTCAATTGCTTTACATCCAGCAGATTTGCCAGCGCTCCACGCGCTTGCAATTGGGTGCTGCGACCCCAGTTTACATTAAAATTGTTTACATCGAGTAAGTCTGTATCTCCGCTGGCGGTCAAATTTCCAGAAAGAGGGCGCTTTGCCAGTCCTGCGAAATACTCATTCTGTTTTAGATCTGGCTGAAACCTGTAAATGTCCCGCAGGTCGATTTTATAGCGATCTAAATCTACGTCAAGTCGGATGTCGGTTGGATTATCGATCAGCTGCTGAACGCCGTTGTAGGAAATTGCGGCATCGCCTTGCAAGATGTTTTGGTTGACTCTGGCGTCCAGATTTTGTAGGGTGATGTTTGAGTTGTCCGCTTTCGCGAAAGCGGAAAGATTACGCACCACGATCCCTGAAGCCTCCATCAAAGAAAGTTGCTCCAGCTCCAGCGTTGCATTTTTAGGCTGATAGCGTACTAAAGGAATCGCCGCGGTAAGCGAGTCGATATCGAAAACATCTGGGTTGAACTTGCCCTGCTGCACCTGTGCACCGTTGCGGCTGTAGAAAAAGTTATTGTTAGTCAATTGTAAACCAGTCGCCTCGATAAAGAAAGGCGGCCATTCAGAAGCAGATGCACTGGATGAAGTACTCGGGGTTGCTACAGCAGAATCATTCATGAGCAAACGTGTCGTGGAATTGACCAGTTCAAGCCCATCGACTCGGTAAGTGGAAGTATGCGTATCAGCTTCCGGAACAGATGCAGTCAGACTACCAACATCAGTTTTGAAATCAAGATTTTGAGGCCTTGAAACAAAGGTAACTGCGACGTTGCGCAACTCGAGATTTTCTAGCGCATAGGTAGGTAAAACAGTGGGTTCTTGAGCGCTAGTCTCTGGATCTGTTTGCGCAACTAGTGGAGGCGCATTAGAATCTTCAAAGTAGAATTCGGCGTTTTCTAGGAATAGATTGCTCGCGCTGCCGCCGTAGGTTTCCATGTCGAAATCAGTAACAGCGAGATTCAGCCGATCAAATTTTGAACGTGCATCAAGATTTGCCACCTGATCTTTGAAAACGATGTCAAAGTCAGCCAACTGAAAATCGCCTAGTGTCAGGTTCAAGGGTTGGGAGGTCTGCGTAGTATTTGGTACGGTGGCAAAGGCATCGACTAGAAATTGAAAATTAAACCCACTAATCGTGTCCTGCCGTGAAATGCGGGCTGTGAGTCCCTCCCACTCTACATCATCAATGGAAATACCACCACCTGAAATAAGCGGCCAAAGTGGGATCGCAGCTTCCAAACTACGAGAATAAACTAGCGTATCACCCGCCGTATCTTCCAGATAGAGTCCGTCCAACTCAATATCGCCATCAAAAGTGATGAAAAGTTTCTCGATCTCGACCTCGGTATCGGTTTTTCCTTTCACATAATCCACTAGCTGCCCAACGATGATGTCTTGTCCCCAAGGGCTGCGTATAAACAAAACTAGCGCCAGTAGGAACAGGATAATCCCCAGAAACGTGCGACCTAGGCGGCGTAGCCAGCGGTAGGGCCGTTTTGGTTTTTTCGTGGATTTGGATTCTGTGCTTTCTTCCTGTTGCAATTGCGCGCTGACTGGGTTAACACACGCAATTTGCTAATTTGTGAGCCGATTTGTAGGTAAGTTTTTGTTAAGAGGGGGATCAGCTCCTAGTGCTTAGCGCTTAGCACTTAGCTATCAGTTACAGTTGAAGCACTCTTTGACTTTGACACACACTAGCATGAGCTGAATAATTTACTTAGATCAAAAGCAGAACAACTTGAAAAAGAAATAACTCTTCTAAACATCGTAGAAATCAGATGAGAGTTACTCTATCACCAGTCGCTGACTACCCATGTTATTCTCACCTTCTAGAGTAACTAGATACACACCACTGTTCAGTTGATCAGCAGTAATCTCACGCTTGTTGAGTGCATCGGTAAAGGAATACATCGCTACTAGTCTGCCGCTTAGATCAGTGATCTTAAGGCTGGTAAATTCTTGTTTGCTGTTTACCGTAAATCGGCCTTTTGAGGGATTAGGAAATAGTGTGAAATCAGCAGGCTGAATATTAACACTGCTTGCTGCTGCATCTACCGCGGTTACTTCATTGTTGGTAATGATTGGGAAATTGAAATCAAAGTAAATTTCTGCTTGATTGTCAAAAGTATCACCGTCTACTATTGTTCTTATCGTTCAAATCTTAAATTGTTTATGTTCATTGTACACTAGATATTGAGGATTAAGAGTAATCAAAATATTTAAATATTATGTTTTACATAGTTTAAAAAAATTGCTTACCTTGACTTAAACTAAACTGATCAAATGAAATACAATTTCTCAAACACCGTATTTCTAATTTTCGTCTTTATTATCACTATCCTTTCAGTACAGGCTCAAAATGATTATTACTATAATAATGGGAAAAAGTTCCACTTGACCAAAGATCTAACCCGAATAAGCGTCAATGTTACTGACACCACGATTATAAACAATTTCTCAAATTACTTCAAGTCACGAACTGCATTTGCAGAAAACAACAATAGAAAACTGACTACAGCTTTTGATAGCATTGCACAGGCCAAAAAGGACGAGGAAAATTATTATACTGAAATACAAGTAACTGATAGTATAGCATCTAATTTAATTGACTACACCAACTTCCTTAATCAACTTAATAATGAGAGTAATATAATTCGAGCATCTCAAACTTTTTTAACACAAGAAGGGCACGAACTAGGTATGTCAAATTACTTTTATGTGAAAATCAATCATTCTCAACTTGCACAGCTTACCGCAGATGCATCTAATCACTATGTAGAGATAATCGGACATGATAAATTCATGAATGACTGGTATGTTTTATCAATCAACAAGGAAAATCCCGAAGATGCTATTCATTTGGCAAATCAGTTCTATTCAACTGGCAATTACGTTGATTGCGAACCAGAATTAATGTATCATAACTTGAGCGGCAGTAATGACCCAATGTTCACTCAACAATGGAATATAGAAAATACTGGTCAATATGGTTCTAGTCATACAGGAACAGATGTTAATATCGGTTCAACTTGGAATATATCTAAAGGAGTAGGTATGAAGGTTGCAATTTATGATGAAGGAATTCAAGTGGGTCATCCAGACTTGCGAGCTAATATTTTTGGCAGTGGTTTTGACGTTATAACAGGGACATCACCTTCCGTACTGAGAGGCGATCATGGTACTCATTGTGCAGGAATAGTGGGTGCTATTCAAGATAATGGAATAGGTATCACCGGTGTGGCCCCAGAATGTGATTTAGTCTCTATTAGAACTAGTCTTGACTGGCGAGAAAACTCCATTACAATTAGCTAGCGGTTTTAGTTGGGCGTGGCAGAATGGTATTGATGTAATCTCAAACTCTTGGGGTGGTTATGCGCCCTCCACTATTATTCAAGACGCTATCCAAAATGCAATAGACCTAGGCCGCAATGGATTAGGTTGTGTCGTCGTGTTTGCTGCAGGTAATGAAAACTCGGGTTTTGTAAGATATCCAGGGAGGTCTATCCCAGAAATATTAGTAGTTGGTGCGATGTCACCTTGTGGCGAAGTAAAACACCTACAACTTGTGATGGTGAAAGCTCATGGGGAAGTTGTTGGGGACCTGAGGTTGATGTTATTGCGCCAGGTGTTTTAATTCCTACAACAGATCTCACTGGTGTAGCAGGAATGGCTGCAGGTGATTATCACCCACGTTTCAACGGAACTTCTTCCGCTACTCCCCATGTATCAGGTTTGGCCGCATTAATTTTATCAATTTCACCTTGTTTAACAAATATCCAAGTGACCGATATCATCGAACAAACTGCGGTAAAAATAGGTTCCTATAATTACTCTCAATATCCGAATAGGCCAAATGGAACTTGGTGGTTTGAGACGGGATATGGATTAATAGACGTAGAAGCTGCGGTACTTTTAGCTCAAACTGTTAGCAATAATGGTCCTGATCTTCAAATATCAGATAATGACCTTGATGATGGCTCAGAACCAAATGCATCTACAAATGTCATGTGGCATTCTCCTGACATCTGTATCAGGAACACAAATGATGGTTTAGATATACATCAGAATCCAGAGTATTCTGCATTAGGAAATGCTAACTTTATAAATGTCAGAATGAAAAACAATGGATGTGTGGCATCTGATGGAACGGATGAACTTAAGATGTATTGGGCTAAAGCCTCCACTTCGCTAGGTTATCCCAATCCATGGCTGGGGGGGGGTAAACGATCCAGCAACTGGATCGAATATGGGTGATCCTTTAACACCTGTAACCATTCCAATTATTTTACCTGGTGATGAAGCAATTGTTACAATTCCTTGGGTAGTACCCGATCCAGCAAATTATGGAAACAATGGCGACCAGTAGCATTTTTGTTTACTTGCTCGAATAGAATCAAATTTAGATCCATTCACTTTTCCTGAAAACAATGATCTTGGTAATAATGTTTTGAATAATAATAATAATATTGCTTGGAAAAATGTTACTGTTGTAGACGTCAATGCAAGTAACTCAATTGAACCCGGTGGAATTGTTGCCGTAGGTAATCCCGTTGAGCAGCCGGCAATGTATTATTTGGAACTCGAGGTAGCAGAATTAGAAACCGGAAACCCAATTTTTGTTGAGGCAGAAGTGCATTTAGAAATGGATGAAATTCTACATAATGCATGGGTAAGAGGCGGTGAAATAGCTCAAGATTTGGAAGAGACAGAGAATGAGGAAGAACTTATTGTTAAAGGTGATAATGTTATTCTAGACAATATTGCATTTGATCCTAACGAAATTGGGAAATTACACTTGACTTTCAATTTTCTTACAGAAGAGTTGACTGACAAACCCACTTTTGTCTACCATGTAATTCAAAGAGAATGGCATACTAGGAATATTGTGGGAGATGAGACCTTTATAATTAATAAGGAATTAAGACCAAATTTTTCTGCCGAGGCGAATGATCAATGGGCATATTTTCAAGATGAGGTGATATTACAAGCAAGCGACATTGGGGAGGAAGCAATATATCGTTGGTATGGTGATGAAGATGAATTGCTCCATACGGGTATTTCATTTATCATATCAGAAGCAGATGAAGAAACGTATACTCTTGAGGTAACCGCGGCTGCCGATGGGTATAAAGACTACACAGAAGTTTCGGTTTTTTTATTGCCTAGCGAAATACTAAATATTTCACCCAATCCTTCTAACAGTCTAGTTACTATTGATTACAAACTTGATAATTGTTCCACAGCCGAATTGATTATTTCTGATCTGTACATGGGTAATAGCTCATACTCGTCCTACCCTTTGGATATCTCTAAGAATCAGAAAACTATTGACCTTACTTCTTTTAAAGCAGGATATTACACCGTCGGACTAAAAGTAGACGGTCAAGTTGTTGATGCTAAAACTGTTATTAAAAACTAATGTTATGAAAACTAAGCTGATGTTTACTCTTTTGGTTTTGAGCGTTTTTGGATGTCAAAATGATGATTCGCCTGTTAGAGAAGTCTTTGTAAACCAGAATCTGCCTTTTCAAACCATTTCTCAGATAAATAATACCACTTCATATTCAAATGTTTATCCCACTGGAGGTGGAGTCACAATAACTACTCAACAAGAGTGGATCCAGTTTCAAACAAACATGGGGCATGTAGCAGATTTCTTTTCAAGCACTGTTGTGGATTTTAATTTGGAAATGGTAATTGTTGTGTTTGATGAAACAAAAACTAGTGGGGATTTTGTGATTGATATCACACAAATTACTGAAATGGCAAATCAAATAGAAGTTGAAGCATTTGGATCGGGGGGTAGTGCAACAGGTGCACCATGTCACCCATTCCACATTATAAAGTTAGATTTAGTAAATAAACCAGTAACGTTCATGATAAACTAGATCAATGTGAGATAGTACAGAATTCAAGAGGTTAGGTTAGATTAAATCAGAAACCTCTAGTAGTGTGACGATACCTCTACATTTCATTCGCAAAGCCTTTGCGTATGCCTACATATTCCTCCTATACTGACCACCCACCTCAAAAAGCGCCTCAGTAATCTGTCCTAGCGAACACACCTTAGTAGCTTCCATCAATTCTTCAAAGATGTTTTGATTATTTACTGCCGCTTCTTGAATAGCCTCTAGCTTTTCCTGTGAAGCTTTCGCGAAAGCGGTATGTAGATTATCCTTAGTTGCAATCTGTGCTTGCTTTTCTTCTTCTGTGGCACGAATTACCTCGGCTGGTAAGACTGTTGGGCTTCCCTTACTGCTTAAGAATGTATTTACACCTATGATCGGAAACTCGCCGGTGTGCTTCAACATCTCGTAGTGCATGCTCTCTTCCTGGATCTTGCTGCGCTGATACATGGTTTCCATAGCACCTAGCACGCCACCACGCTCGGTGATGCGGTCAAATTCGGTTAATACAGCTTGCTCGACTAGATCGGTTAATTCCTCAATGATGAACGAACCTTGAATTGGGTTTTCGTTTTTAGCAAGTCCCAGCTCTTTGTTGATGATCAACTGAATCGCCATGGCACGACGCACACTTTCCTCAGTTGGTGTGGTTATCGCCTCGTCGTAAGCGTTGGTGTGTAGCGAGTTACAGTTGTCGTAAATCGCGTACAGTGCCTGCAATGTAGTCCTGATATCGTTGAAATCAATCTCCTGAGCATGCAATGATCTTCCACTCGTCTGAATGTGATATTTCAACATCTGGGCACGCGAATTTGCATCGTATTTATGCTTCAAGGCTTTGGACCAAATCTTCCGCGCCACACGACCGATTACCGAATATTCAGGGTCGATACCGTTGCTAAAGAAGAAACTCAGGTTGGGACCGAATTTATTGATGTCCATCCCACGGCTTAGGTAGTATTCCACATACGTGAAACCATTAGCCAACGTAAACGCCAATTGTGTAATCGGATTTGCCCCAGCCTCGGCAATGTGGTAACCCGAAATGGAAACACTATAGAAATTGCGTACCATCCTCTTGATGAAATATTCCTGCACATCACCCATAAGACGCAAGGCAAACTCAGTCGAGAAAATACAGGTGTTTTGCGCCTGATCTTCTTTTAGGATGTCTGCCTGTACCGTACCGCGGACTTGATTTAAGGTCTCGGCTTTGATTTTTGCATAAATTTCAGCGTCTAGGACTTGATCACCAGTCAGACCTAGTAGCATAAGACCGAGGCCGTTATTTCCTTCTGGTAACATATCCCATTCTAAATCCTTCCCTAAGGGAAGGACTTTATCGTCCTTTACTTTCCCTTCCCCTTGGGAAGGGCTAGGGATGGGTTTGCCATGCACCCTGAACATGGAATGCTCAAAATCATACCTCACCTTTTCACCCGCAGCATTTACATAAGCAGGTCGCTCTAGACCAATGTCATCATACAGCTCTTTAAGCTTTGCTTCTACTCTATCTTCTAGCTCGTTTTCTTTGATATACTTTTCACAATTCTGATCGATTGCAGCATTCATAAAGAAGCCTAGCAACATCGGTGCTGGACCATTGATAGTCATGGAAACTGATGTCGCAGGGTGCGAAAGATCAAACCCTGAATACAGCTTTTTAGCATCGTCTAGACAGCAGATGCTCACCCCAGCATTACCGATTTTTCCATAGATATCTGGACGGTGACCGGGGTCATTCCCGTACAATGTCACACTATCAAATGCTGTACTAAGACGCTTGGCAGGCATGCCTAGACTCACATAATGAAAACGCTTATTCGTTCGCTCAGGTCCACCCTCGCCGGCAAACATCCTCGTGGGATCTTCGCCTTGTCGTTTAAACGGATACAGCCCTGCAGTATATGGGAACTCACCAGGGACGTTCTCTTGTAAACACCATTGCAAAATATCACCCCAAGCCGAGTATTTCGGTAAGGCAACTTTAGGGATCTGCTGGTGCGAAAGTGATTCTGTATGCGTGTCAATCTTGATTACTTTATCACGTACTTGAAACTCGTAAACGGGTTGCTTGTATTTATTCACTTTTTCTGACCAGCCGGTAATGATCTCCCAGTTGTAGGGGTCGAGGTCTTTGTAGGTTTTGTTGAATTGGGCAATTAATAAATTTAGGAATTCTTTTCCCTCATCGGACCCATCTGTCCTGCGGACATCTTCCCAGACGGAAAAAAGTGCGTCCTCGTCTAAGCCTTTTTCTGCTAGAAACCGCCCTTCGAGAGCCTCAGGGCTACTGGCGCTCAAACTGACATAGCCCCCATGCAATCCTCTCGCTGTGCTCGTAGGTTGCAAGGCGGACATCCCCCCAACAGTGGGATCGTTCTGCTTTTCAGTACTTCCCAAAACAGTCAGAATGGTTTTATAGATCCCGTACAGTTTCTGGGCTGTTTCTGATTGCGCTTTCGCGGAAGCGTCATAGGCACGATTGTTCTCGGCAATTTCACTCAAGTAGCGCTCACGAGATGGCGGGATGACAAAGATCTTCTCGCTTTGCGATTTGTTGAGGTCACTTTGTGGCTTAAGATCCACACCGGTTTTTTCAGTTACCTTGAGCATTAACGACTCATAAAGCGCATTCATGCCTGGGTCGTTGAACTGACTAGCAATCGTACCGTAAACAGGAAGTGTTTCTGGATCTGCGTCCCACAAGTTGTGATTGCGCTGATATTGTTTTTTCACATCACGCAAGGCATCTAGCGCACCACGCTTGTCAAACTTGTTAATGGCCACCACATCGGCAAAGTCCAGCATGTCGATTTTTTCCAACTGAGTTGCCGCACCAAATTCTGGAGTCATCACATAAAGCGAGACATCGCTGTGGTCCATGATCTCGGTATCGCTTTGTCCGATTCCGCTGGTTTCAAGAATAATTAGATCATAATTGGCTGCTTTCAGCACATCTACCGCTTCCTGAACATGTTTGGAGAGCGCAAGGTTGGACTGTCGCGTCGCTAGCGAACGCATGTAAACCCGCTCGTTGTTGATCGCGTTCATTCGTATACGGTCACCTAGCAATGCACCACCCGTTTTACGTTTAGACGGATCAACAGAAATGATCCCGATGTTCTTTTCTGGGAAATCAATTAAGAATCGGCGTATGAGTTCATCCACCAGCGACGACTTCCCTGCCCCACCGGTTCCTGTGATTCCTAATACAGGAGTCCCCCCCTGCCCTGTGGGCATCCCCCCCAAAGGGAGGGGAGAGTTTTGATCTTTTTCAAACTCTTGTTGATAAGACTTAAAAACGGAATTAAACTCATCAGGCCTATTCTCGGCTAACGAGATCAGACGTGCAGTTGCGGGGACGAACTTATGTTTCAGCGCTTCTTTTAGTTCCCCATTTATTTGTTCATTCAAAATTCTGAATTCTGCATTGCTTCGCGCAGCGAAGGCACAGGATTATCACAACGCTTTACCAAATCATTGATCATACCCTGTAATCCCATCTCGCGCCCATCGTCTGGACTATAGATACGCTCAATCCCGTACTCATGCAGCTCTGCGATCTCAGTAGGGAGAATCACACCGCCACCGCCGCCAAAAATCTTGATATGCCCAGCGCCTCTTTCTTTCAACAAGTCGTGCATGTACTTGAAATACTCGGTGTGACCGCCCTGATAAGAGGTCATTGCGATCGCATTTGCGTCCTCCTGGATTGCGGTATTCACCACCTCGTCCACGCTGCGGTCATGCCCTAAATGAATCACCTCACAGCCCGTAGACTGGATGATGCGGCGCATGATGTTGATAGCGGCATCGTGCCCATCAAAAAGGCTGGCAGCCGTGACGATTCTTACTTTATTCTGGGGAACGTATGGAGTCTGATCTTGCATGTTTCTACTACTGTTGTAAAGGTTTGCAAATTTACGAAAACGATAGCGTGTGCTAAGCTCGCGTTTATGCTTTGGGAACTTGTTCAATTAGAGATGGATGGGGAATGTAGGCTTTGGTATGAGGAATGTGGGATGCGGCATGTGAGCTGTGAGCTGTAGGCTGTGGGATGGGAAAACATAGTAAACCTAGAGAGCCACGCCACATGTTGAGGATTGGGAAAAATATGTTTTATCTGGCAGGAGTGATTGATTATTTATTCGCTTTCGCGAAAGTGTAAACAACAACAGGGTCTTATTATAAATTGTCCAACGGACTCTGGATGTTTGCACTGGATGATCGGGTAACATGGGTGTAGGTCTGGGTGGTTTTAATGGAATTATGCCCCAGCAGTTGCTGGATGAACCGTAGATCTGCCCCTGCCTCCAATAGATGGGTGGCATAACTATGGCGCAAACCGTGAATGCCTATCTTCTTATTGATGCGTGCGTCGCGCATGGCTTTTCTAAAAACTGCCTGCACGCTGCGGGCAGAGTAGGCCCCGCCATAGATGCCCTCAAAAAGAAAATCTGCTGGTTTGTAGGCTAGGTAATACTGCCTGAGCGCTGGCAAGATGGACTGTGGGAGATTAACGTAGCGGTCTTTTTTGCCTTTGGCACCGGCGATCAAGACCTGCATGCGCTGTGAGTCGATATGATTGACTTTAAGCGCAACAATCTCACTTACCCGCAGCCCCATGCCATAGCACAGTTTGAGCATGAGCAAGTGTTTAGGATTTTTTACCTGACTGAAGATGCGCCTGATTTCTGCCTTGCTGAGCATGCGTGGTAGCGTCAATGGCTTTTTAGGACGTGGGATGTCAAAAAACATGCGTGGCTTGTGCAGGACTTGTTCAAAGTAAAACTTAATGGCATTGATCTTACCATTCATCTTGCGCTCGCCATAATTGAGCTGATCGATACAGTAGAGGAAATAGTCCTTGAGCCGGTCTGGGGCGAGATCTTGTACTGGCTTGTCTTTAATTAATTCCAACAGGTGCCTGAATTCTGACAGGTACATTCTGCTCGTATTTTCACTATATGCCTTAAGCCGTATGTGCTCCTCGAGTTGTAAAAATGCCTGCTGATTGACCGGGTGGATCCTGTGTAGCTTTTCCATTGTTTTGCTTCTAGGCTCAAGTCCTAGCTCACGGCGTACCACAGGTATATCTTTAAGGTACCAAGCTCGATTTGTGCGCGACCATCGTGCCATGGGAAAGCGCTGCCTGAGCTCATTTTTGAGTCGGGCCATGTTTTCAAACCTGATAAATATCACTTTTGAGTTTTTGTGTGTACCCGGTTGTAAAGTGTAGTTTTCCAGATTCATGGGTTCAATCATTAGTATGGGTGTGGAAAGATAAGTAGATATCACGCAACTTGATATACAAAATGCGCATTGCGTGATATACGCTGATATATTTTTAGGATATTGATTTACAAGCAATTAAATTGATACGCGCAATAGAGGTGATTAATTGCGGAGTTGCGTATATTTACGTGATGATGCACAATTCACCTAAAGGTGAACTCAAGTTGCTACATTGTCGCTACGCT